>JAJEFK010000036.1 GCA_022820505.1 Acidimicrobiia bacterium
GTGAAGGTGAGTGTCGCTCGACCGCTCGTTGGGATCGTGACAGTTCTTGAACCGGCGTTCGGAGCGAAGCCGAATTCGCCGCGTTGCCCGATGGAGACGCTGACAGCGAGGTTGGCAGATGGAGCGGGGATCGCACGAAGATTGAACGTCGCGGCGTTGCCTTCGGATACATCGCCAGCGGCAAAGATGCCAATGTGAGGTTCGGTGGGCTGTGACGTGAGGCCGCTGACCACCAGTGTGAACTTGGTCAGGTGGTTATCGCCGTGGTTGATTTCCCAATCGGTAGTCGCCTCTATCGTGTAATCCCCGGGCTCCAGGACGGCGACAATCTTCGAATCCCTAACAGGTCCACCGTTATCGTCCTCATAGAGCGCAGGCCCACGCAGGGTGCCGTTGCCCTGTCGCAGGTAGAGATACGTGCTCTCCTTGTAGCCGTCGTCGAAGGCGTTCATCTCGATGGTGACCACCCGCGGCTGCGTGATTGAGAACGTGAAGAAGTTGGCGTGGGCGTCTCGGGTGAACGACTTGCAAGCGAGGGTCAGCTCGCTGCTGGTGCTGCCGTCGCCGGTGATCGGATCGGTGCACGGAGCGCCGCCGTCGTCGTCCGACACTTGGACCGTGGCTGCGTCAGCAGTCGATGAGACAACGTAAGCGGGCTTGCCGACCACTCGCATGGCGACCGAGCCGTCGTACTCCTCGGTCGAGTCGTTGAAGGTGGCGAGGGTCAGCGTGGCAGTGCCGGTGGCGGGGATCGTCACCGTCTGTGCGCGGGGGGTGATCCCCCAGTCGCCGTCGGCGGTGATCTCGACAGTTGCGGTGAGCGCCGTCGGCGGCGCGGGATTGGCTGTGAGGGTGAAGACGGCGTTGCCGCCCTCGGTGATGTCGCTGCCGGAGGCGATGCTCACCTCAGACACCTCTGCCAGCCCGCCGGACACCGCCAGCGTGAAGGCACCGGTCTGGCCCGTGGATGCGGTGGTCGCTTCTATCGTGTAGGCGCCCGCGGCCAGTGATTCGCTGATGCGGGCGTCGGCGCCGGTGCCGCTGTTGTCGTCGGTGTGCAGCGCCACGTCTTTCTGGTTGTTGTAGCCGTTTCGCAGGTACAGGTAGCCGTCGACGCTGGAGGAGAGGTCGATCGTCACCGTCGACTGCTGTGGGATCGTGAACGTGTAGTACCGGCTCGACTTCTGGGCGTCGACCGCCGACGTGCAACTCGACGTCCAGGCGCCCGACACTGTGCTGTCGCCGTCGAGGCGGTCGACGCAGCCGAGCGGCGGCAGCTGCGCGAAGCCGTGCCCCCAGGTGTTGTTGGGAGAGGGGTTGCCACGCGGCACGGCGTGCGTCTTGAGGTACTCGGTGGTCTGCGCAGCAGTGAACGCGGGGTTCTGCTGTCGGACCAGAGCAGCCAGGCCGGCGACATGGGGTGCGGCATAGCTGGTGCCGTAGTTGGTGCTGCTCACGGACACATAGCCGTCCGCGCCCACGATGTCGGGCTTGACGCGGCCGTCGGGAGTCGGTCCCAGACTGCTGTAGGACCGGATGTCGCTGCCGACGGTCGAAGCGGCGCCGACGGCCAACATCCCGCTGTGGGGGCTGTCGGCCGGGCTGAGCAAACTGTGGCCGGTGGTGCTGTGGGCGAGCGAGCCGAACGTGGCCATCTGGATCCAGCCCGGCGTCGCGCCGCTCATCTTCTTGACCACGAACGCGTATGTCCCGGTGTGGGGGGCCGTGAACTCCTTGAACTCGTACGGGACGCTGTTGGGGTCGCCCTTCTGCTCGTCGTTCAAGTTGTCGACCACTTGCTCCGACGCCGTGCCCGGGTTCTTGACAACCAGCAGCGCCAGGTCCCTGCTCGCTCCGCCCCACGTGTCATCCCAGCGCATGAACACCGCCGGCTTGGTCGCACCGGCGTTCAAGGTGAACTCTTGGTACTCGTCGCCGGTCGCCCACTCGTGAATATTGTCGTTGTCAGCATCGGTGAACGCGCCGAACCAAGTGTGGCCGTTGGAGTTGCCGGCCGAGTTCACCCACACGATGCCGTTGTCGGCCGCCCACTTGACCGTTCTCAGCGGACTCGGATTCAGCGGGGTGGTGCCGTCGGCGGCACCGTGGAAGCTCCAAGAGGTCGAGTGAACGATCACCCCGACGCCCTGGTCCCTCATCCATTCCACCGACCGCTGCATATCGCCCCAAGTGCGGGCATTGGAGATGTACAGGTCGGCGTCGGGCGCCACGTCCATCACGGTCGCGGCCACAGACATGCCGTGGCTGTCACCGCCTGCTTTGGCACAGTCGTCGATGTCGCCGGTCGCCAGGGCCACCGCCTTGTAACAGCGCCCCACCACCGTGGCAGGCAGATCACCGCTGGCCATGGCCGACCGCAAGCCCGTGAAGCCGTCCCTCGCTGTAACTCCCGACGAGGCGTCGATCACCCCGATCTTGACACCGGCACCGGTGATGCCCGCGTCGTGCCAAGCGTCGGCCAGGTGCGCAGCGACGCCGCCGCTGGTATAGCGACCCCTGTCCTTGTGCGGCTCGGCGAGCTCCCGGGCCCAAGTGAGACCGGGGATCTGCGCCAGAGCAGCCAGCGCTGCGGGGGGCACGAACGCCTCGACATAGCCGTCGAACACATTGCGCACATCGCCGCCAACGGCAGCGATCGCTTGCACTGCCTGCTCCGAGTCGCCGTCGAACGTGATCGACAGCCCGACCATCGCGGTGGCGTAGCCGCCGGATTCGCTGGAGTTGCCAGCGCCGCCTTCGCCGCCGACGGCCGACGCCGCGGCGACCGCCAGCGCCGACAGCCGGGCACCCAAATTGGGATAGGCCAAAGATGCCGCACCGGCCCCCGGGTCGGACTCGATGCCGCCCTCGAGCGTGCCCGGCTCCAGGCCCTCAGTCACGTCAGGCCCCGCGTCTTGCCCAGACCCAGCACCGTCACCGGTGGTCTGCGCCGCCACCGCAGGCATCCCCGCACCCAGCACAGCAACCGCGATCATCGCCGACAACACAGCAGCACAGGCCGCTCGCATCGGCCGCGTCGGGCGCATTCTCACTGGTCGGAAACTCATCGGTCTCGCTCGAACGCCCGGTCTAGATGCCTTCAGTCACCGCCGCCCTTGCTGTGCGCTGGCGGCAGCGTCATATCTGCACGAACAGAATACCGCTACGGCGAACCCTTGGACAGCAGCGCCGGACGGGGCAAAGTGAACGCCAAAGCACACGCGTACGCGTTCGAAGCAGCCGCCATCGAGAACGCCGACGAGTTCCAATGGTGATTGCGAGTAGTCAGTCATGATGGCCGGTCTCGCATCGTTCCCGGCATCTACTGACCCAGCTCGCCTGTCAGTCGTTGTCGGTGATGGTGCCGATGCCTTCGCCGTCGGCGACTGCTGCTTGCACCTCGGAGTACAGGACGACTACGAACGTCTCGTCGCCTTCGGTTCGGCTGTCGTCGACCGCTGCCACGGTGACGGTCTTAGTTGTCTCGCCGGGTCTGAAGGTCAGCATCCCGTAGGCCTGTTCGAAGTCCGCGAAGGTCGCAGACAACCCAGCCCCGTACGCGGGCCGCGCGTAGTAGTGCACCCACACATACCGGCCGCTGGCGGGGCTGAGCGTCACGGTGAACGTCAGCGTGCCGCCCTCGCCCGCCGACGCGTCGCTGATCGACAACGACGGAACCGCGTTCACCACCGGAGGCGGCGGCGGGTCGTCGTCATCGGCCACCGCCACCGCGGCTGTGCCCGCGGTCGCAGAGACGGTGTAGCCGCTGCCGCCGTCGATGGTGACGGTGACCGACCCGTCGGCCTCGTCGGTGCTGTCGCCGGCCGTGGCGACAGTCAGCGCGGCGCTGCCCGAGATCGGGACCGTGACCGTCCGCGACCCCGGCGACACGCCGAAATCGCCGGACTGCGCGACCGACACAGTGACCATCAGCGGCGAAGACGGTGCGGGGTCCGCGGTGAGAGTGAATGTGGCGTCGCCGCCCTCAGTCACCCCGCCGACGGCCGTGATGCTCACCACAGAGTCCACCACAGGAGGAGGGGGCGGGTCGTCGTCATCAGCCACCCCGACCGAAGCTATGCCCGCGGCGGACGACACGGTATAGCCGGTACCACCGTCAACAGTCACCGTCACCGACCCGTCGGCCTCATCCGCGGAGTCGTTCACAGTGGCCACCGTGAGCGCGGCTGTCCCCGATGTCGGGACGGTCACCTGGCGCGTGCCGGCCGCTGCGCCGAAGTCGCCTGTCTGGGCCACCGTGACATTCACTGTCAACGCCGCCGACGGCGCAGGATCAGCCGTGACCGTGAAGGTCGCATCGCCGCCCTCAGTGACCCCGCCGCCGGCTGCGATGCTGACCTCGGGGTCCACCGCAGGCACAGGCGGCGGGTCGATGTCGCATTGCGCCATAGCCTGCAGCGTGCGCACCGTGCGGCCCCAGCGGGCATTGTCGATCCGCGCCTTGACCGCCTGCGCGTCAGCGACAGTCATCGCCGTCTCGCCAGTGTCCACCCCCAAAGCAGCCAGCACCCGATCCCAGCGCTGCCGATGCGCAGCATGAGACAGCTCGCCGCGCCAGCCAGTCACCTCAGCCACCGTCACCGCATCCCACGGCAAAGACGGCACACACACCGTCAGCGGCGCATCATCGTCGGCCACCGCGACCGACGCCGAACCGCTGGTCGCCGACACCGTGTAACCGCTGTCGGCACTGAGCGTTGCTGTGACCGACCCGTCAGCCTCGTCTGCGGAGTCATCGGTCGTGGCGATGGTGAGCGTGGCTGTGCCGGTCGTGGGAACCGTGACCGTGTGCGGCCCCGGCGGCACGCCGTAATCGCCTGTCTGGGCGACCGCCACCGTCACGTCCAAAGCGGCCGACGGCGCCGGGTCGGCGGTCACCGTGAAGGTCGCATCGCCGCCCTCGCCGACATCAGCACCCGCCGCGATGCTCATCACAGGCGGCGGGGTGTGGCAGCTCATGGCCGCGTTGATGGGCACCCAGCCGGGCCATGTCTTGCTGTCGCTTAACGCTCTCACCGCCTCAGGAGTGGTCGAGGCCAGAACACCGCCGCCCGGCGGCGCGGGCATCGGTTCCGCGCCGAGATACGCCAGGATCTGCCAGAACAGAACCTCGTTGCCGCCGTTGTTGTCGGTGTGCCACGCGAACGCAGCACGAGCCCGCGCTATGGCATCCGCAGTGTCACACGGCGCATCATCGTCATCAGCCACCGCCACCGACGCCGAACCCGCCATTGCGGAAACGGTGTAACCCGTCCCGGCGCCGATCGTCACCGTCACCGACCCATCAGCCTCATCAGCCGTGTCGCCGGTCGTCGACACAGTGAGCGTGGCGGTACCGGTCGTGGGGACCGTCACCTGACGCGAACCCGGCGAAACACCGAAATCGCCCGCCGCAGTGACCGCCACGGTCACGTCCAACGCTTCCGACGGCGCGGGATCAGCGGTGATGGTCAACGTGGCGTCGTCGCCTTCGTCGATGTCGGCGCCTGCGGTTATCGATACCTGCGGCCACGGCCCGAAGGTGGGCGACGGGACGAGGTTCGGGGTCGGGTCCGAGGACTTGTGGCCGAAGAACCGCAGCGACCACGACTCCAGCGCGTTGGCGCCGGCGTTGGGCCGCCGGTCGGCCAGCCGCAGCGTCCAGGTGCCAGCGGGGTCCTCGCCCAGATGGGCCGCTGTGCCGAAACGGAAGCTGCCAGAGATGCCGCACTCCGACGCCTGCTTGCAGTCGTATCCCGCATACTTGGCGGCCCTGACATCGCCGACCGGCACCGACAGCCTCGACACGGTGCCTGAGGGGGCTTCCAGCTCCACTTCGAGGTCGCGGAACCACGGTGCGTCCAGCACGAGATGGGCTTCGACGTACTCCACGAAGTCGATCTCAGGATCAACAGCGAGATCGGCAGTGACCGTGCTGCCGTCGTCAGGGACCGTCAGCGCCGGTGACAGCGTCGGGGCCGATACGTGCTCGCTGCGGTACTCGGGCAGATACCGCCAGTTCTGCGCCAGCTGCACCGCGGCGCCCGCGTCGACGATCCCGAAGCCGTAGCTGTGGTGATACCGGTAGTTCTGCTGGGCCGCACCATAGACCGCGTCACCGTGCTGCCAGCCTGCGTCGTCGGGGTCGTTGTGCTGCGCTGATGCGGCCAATATCAGCTTCACGTCGCGCCATGACAGGCTGGCGTCGATGCTTCGCACCAGCGCAGCCACGCCCGACACCAGCGCCGTCGCCGGACTCGACGGAGTGCCCTTGGAGATGAAGTAACGGTCGCCCAATTTCGCCTCCACGATGCCGTCGAGCGGCGCGCACACCCACAGACTCGGACCCTCAAGGCTCGTGTTGGACCGAGCGTTCCGCCGGCCCCAATGATCGACGGCGCACGCAACGACGACCGCGGGATGGCTGCGCTCCTCGGCCAGCGTCGACCACTGCACCAGCCCCGGCGCAGGAAACGTCTTGCCGCCCGACACCACGTTCAGCGTGCCCCGACCGCCGAAGCCGAGCTCGGCCATCGTGTCGTAGACCTCATAAGCAGGAAGATGCCTCAGACCGCCGCTCTCGTCCTTGTACGGGCGGGTGTAGTTGGCAGGGCCGTAGCTGCGGTTGACTACAGCGGCTTCCAGCAGCGAGTCCCACACCGGCGCCCACCTGCGCCCCGACTCGATGGCGTCAGGCACCGAAACGCCGTCCAAGCCGGCGACCTGCAGCGTGAACGAGCCTGTGCTGCGCTCGGCTAGGTACGTCGTCGCCTCGATCGTGTACACCCCCGCAGGCAACGTACGACTCACCCGTGAGTTGCGCTTGAAGCCGTAGTCGTGAGCGATCCACCCGCCAGACAGCGCGTAGCCGTTGCGCACATACAGATTGGAGCCGCTGCTTGATTGCAGTTCTATCGTCACCTGCGACTCGGAGTCCAACGTGAACGTGTAGTACTGCGCAGGCGCCGGTGCTCCCCGGTACGACTCGCAACCCGGCACCCACGCACCAGCCACCGAACCGTCCGCGTCGATCACCTCGACACACGTGCTCCAAGTGTTCGCGTCATCGACAGCGAGATAGCTGTGAATCTCGACTGAGTTGATGCTCCTCCAGGTCAGCGCAGCCCGAGGAGCGACACCCCGAAAGCCGACAGCGTTGTCACGCGCCGCGATGATGCTCGCCATGGCGGTGCCGTGACTGCTGTCGGAGCCCACCACCGCCGCCTCGGTCAGCCCCGGCGAGTCAGCCGGATCCATGTTGTCGCGCAGATCCTCATGGCGATAATCGACCGGATAATCCACCACCAGCACCGTCACGCCCTCGCCCAGCGTCGCCCCCCACGCCGGCTCGACATTGACGTCGAACACCCCAGCCCTGCTGTCGCTCAGATACCACTGACAGCCCGACAAACGATCTCGCCACTTGGCAGGCCTGCCCGTGCATCGGGAGACGGCGTTGGCATGGTGCTGGTCGAGCAGCCCCTCGTCCTGCTGGGTCAGCTCATACGGGTGAGACACCGGGCCCAACGTCAGGGGGTCAAGCTCGCGGGGCGAGCCGCCCGACAGCACCGCCGCAGCCGCACAGCACACCAGCAACACTGCTCCGCCGAACCATCTTGCGCGACTCATCGCCGCCATTCCACCACACCCGGCCCGGCAGGCCAATCTCTCCCGAGCACTGCGCCACTTCGACATTCACCCGCTCGACGAATCGACCTCGGTGGGGCGCACGCTGGCAGCGTCGGGCACATCCGATGTCGCCGACGCACACTTCGCCGTGGTCGCCGAACGCCTCGGCACGTTCATCCTGTCCACCGACCGCAACGACATGTCGGCACTGAACGCCCGCTTCGAGACCTACTGACGACAGTGGCCCATCAGATGATGAACGCCTGCGAAGCCCACGATGCCGACGTTGACGATTGCCATGATGATGTTGCGGGCGAAAAAGATGGAAAACTCACCGCGTTGTGGGGAAAAAACCAGGCAAAATCCCCACGACATGGTGGATTCTCCTCAATAATTCGCCGCCGAAGGTAGTCTGGGGACGGTATGAAGCACGGAGAGGTACAGCAGCGGCTGAGCGATTCAAACCGGTGGTGGGCCGACCCCGACGGCTGGGCTAGCAACGACCCCGACCTGAGAAGGGCCGCAGTGGCCCCATTTCGCTACACCACGCAAGCATTGGCCGACCTTGTTCCCGGCGGCCTGTACACGTTGCGAGGGCCGCGGCGGGTGGGCAAGTCGGTGGCGGTGAAGCAGGCCATCGAGGCACTGATCGCTGGCGGCGCCGATCCTCGTCTCGTCGTCTACATGTCGGTCGACGGCTGGCTGGCAGATGATCTGGGGAGGCTGGCGGACGCCGCCACCATGCTGCAGCCGCCTGGGCACCGCTGGTGGTTCATCGACGAGATCACGTCGGTCTCCGACGGGTGGCCGCATCGGATCAAGTGGCTGCGCGACAACGACAGCCGCTTCGGCGACGACACCGTGGTGCTCACCGGGTCGTCCGCCACCGACCTCGGCACCGCCGCCGGCACGCTGCTGGGACGACGGGGAGACGCGGCAAGCCCCGACCGGGTGCTGCTGCCGATGGGCTTCCGGACATTCGCCGGCCTGCGGGCCCAGAGCCGAGACGAGAGCCGCCCCCCGGACGACCTCGGCCCGCTGCCGGTCCGCGACCTCAGCACCGATCGGCTGCGCGACGCCGCCCACGAAATCGTGCCGTGGCTGCACGCCTTGGTGATGGACTGGGAGGCGTACCTGCTGGCAGGCGGCTTCCCGCAGGCCGTGGCCGACCACATCGAGGGCCGCGTCGGCGACTCCCCGCTGCTGCGCAGCCTGCTCGACCTGGTCCACCGCGACGCCCTGCACCGGACGGACTGGACCAGCCTCCAGACCGGGGCGCTCTTGCAGCGACTGACCGCAGCACTCGGTTCGCCGGTCAACTGCTCGGCGATCGCTGACGACCTGCGCATGTCGGCCAGCACCCTTCAGCGACGCATCACCGCCCTCCAAGAGGCCTTTGTGCTGTGGCCGTGCCATCGCTCCCACAACCTGCAACCCCAATTGCGGGCCCAGGAGAAGCTGTATTTCACCGACCCGATCTTCACCCGGCTTGTCGCCAGCGGCGCCGCGGACTCCTCTTTGCTGTCCGAGCAGCAGCTCGGGATGGCACTGCTGCGGGGACTCGAGCGGGACGCGCCCGGCAGCTGCCTGGAGTTCGACCGGGTGCTGCACCACCGCAACAAGTCGGGAACCGAGATCGACTTCGTCAGCGCCGGTCTCGGCGGCTGCGCCATCGAGTCGAAATACGTCGACGCACGATGGAAACGGGCCACCCGCACCCTGGCAGACTCGCCGTGGCGGGGCATCGTCGCCACCCGCTCGGTGCTCGACCTCGAAGATCCCGATCTGCTGGCAGTGCCCGCCGCCCTGCTCGCCTGGCTCACCGACACCTGAGGTTGAGCTCGGCTCGTACGGCTGCTGCACCCCCGCCGACCACGAGAACGCCCGCTTCGAGACCTGCTGACCGCGCCGACCGTGCGCCCGGCGTGGCTCAGTTCGGCAGGTATCTGGAGAGTTCGGCGAGGTCGGGCGAGCCGCCGGGATCGTTGCGGCACCAGGCGATGATGCCGTCGGGCCGCACGAGGACGCAGGCGTCGGCTTCGTAGGGGCCCGCAGAGATGTCGGCGGGGAGCTGGCGCACCGCGACCGGTGCTGTGCCGTGCCCGAGGTCGGCGACGGCGGCTTCCCATGCGGTGCGGGAGCATTCCGGCCCGAGCAGCAGCACGTAGGAGCGTCCGTACCAGTCGAGGACGGACTCGGTCATCTCGGCATCGATCCACACGTGGGGGGCGCGGCGCCCTGATCGGACCACCGGCACGAAGCCGGCGCTGCGAGCCTCGGCGGGCGGGGCGGGCTCGGCATTCGGTGCGATGAGGTCTGAAGTCATCTCGAAGCCGAGCAGGAGGTGGTCGTAGTCGGCGTACTGGTGGGTGCGCTCGATGTGGTCGGTGATGTCCTGGCCTCGCATGTGGCCGCCCATCATCGCGGTCATGTACTCGGTGGTGCGGACCCCGAAATCGATCCGCTCGACGGCGATGGGCCGGTGCTCGACCTCGTAGGTGTCCAGGATCGACTCGTGGGCCAGGCCCCGCACGACGTAGGCCAGCTTCCAGGCCAGGTTGCGGATGCCCGCGAACCCGGTGTTGTTGCCCATGCCGCCGGTGGGAACCGAGACGTGTGCGGCGTCGCCGGCGAGGAAGATGCGCCCCGCCGAGAACCGGGTCACGCATCCCGGGGTCGGCTGCCACATGCGCATGCTGAGGATCGAGAACTCGACATCGTCATCGGTGCCCAGAGCCACGCGGATGCGCCGGCTGACCGCGTCCTCGGAGATCAGGTTCTCGTCGCCGACGACGACTTGGCAGCGCCACCGCCGACGCCCGTCGAGCGGCTGGAAGATGACCACGCCGTCGGGAGTGGTGGTGTACAGCAGCGATCCCTTGCGCTCCCCGACGTAGGCGTCGAGGTCGGCGTGGAAGATCACGTCCTGGGAGAACACCGGCCGCGGCTCGGCTTCGAGACGGGTCCCGATCACCTCACGCGTGCCGCTGCCCGGCCCGTCGGCGCCGACGGTGTACTGGGCCGTGACCGGCCGGCGCTCATCGGTGTTGGTGTCGCGCAGGGTCAGATGGGTGACGTCGTCGGATTGGGCGACGTCGACGGCCTCGGTGTCGAAGCGGACCTCGATCATGGGATCCGCGGCGACTCGGGACATCAGCGCCATCTCCACTTCGTCCTGCGCGGTCATCACGGGCACACACGGGCTGTTCGGCCCCGGCACGCTGAGGAAGGTGGGACTCGGGATGTCGGCGTACGGCTCGGCGGCGAGGCTGTCGGACCAGCGGTTGCAGGCGGTCCAGTCAGGCCCGAGCCCCGTGGCCTCCACCGCCTTGTCGATTCCGAACTCGCGGAACAGCTCCATGGTGTTGGTGTCGACGAAACGCGACCGGGGATGAGTGTTGAGCTCGCTTCGCCGCTCGACCAACAGCGACGGCACCCCGTGACGCGACAGCAGCAGCGCCCCGGTGAGCCCGATCGGCCCGCAGCCGATGATGCAGACAGGAACCTCCATCAACGCCCTCCCTCACCCCGAAATCGCATTGCACGGCCGAACCTACCCACACAACCGCCCCCCGCAGCGCCAGGCGCCGCCCGCTCGCAGCAAGCGACAGGGTCGCGGCCGTCGCGTGCACGAAATCGCGTACAGAACAGCGCAGTGCTGTCCTGACGTTCGCAGCTAGTGCTGTCGCAAGACTGCATTTAGTGTCAAATATCCATCTGTAGTGCGTCAGATACGGATTTAGTGGCTACGTTCGAGGCCATATGCGTACTAGAGTGTCGTTGTGTCGAACCTGCTCAGCGACGCCTACGATGACGACCTGGCAGCTCCCAGCCCGTTCACACCGTCCTTCGGAGTCCCGCCGAACCTGCTCGTCGGACGCGACGCCTCCAAGCGCGAGATGCTCAGCGGTCTGCACAACGGGCCGATGGACAAGCGATTCGTGAGCGTGCTGCTCGGGGCGCGCGGCTCGGGCAAGACAGTCATGCTCGACGAATGCGAAGACGCAGCCGCAGCATCCGGATGGCTCGTGATCTCAGTGAACGCGACCACCGAGGGCCTCTTGGATCGCATCAAGAGCGAAGCGTCCCTCGCCCACAACGCGCACCCCACACTGCCCGACGCGCCGACGAGACAGACACGCAGCAACCGGCGAGGCCTCCGCCTCGGGCCGGCATGGTTCGAGAACGAAACCCAGCACATCCTGAGCGCTGACTGGTCATTGCGGCGCTGGCTCACAACTCTCGGGCAGCACGCCTTGGCGAACCGGACAGCCGTCTTGGTGACGGTGGACGAACTGCACGCCGCGGACCGCGAGGAAATGCGCAGCCTCTGCGCCGACATCCAGCACATCACCCAACGCAAGCAGCTGCCGGTCGCAGTCCTGGCCGCCGGCCTGGGCGAGCTGCAAGAGATCCTCGCACGCGACAAGAAGCTCAGCTTCTTTCTGCGCTCCCACCAGGTGCACTTGCCACCCATCTCAGCAGCCCAGGCACGCGGCTTCTACCAGACGATGTATGCCGATGCAGACGCCGGCATCGACACAGAAGCGCTCGACTACATGGCAGCGCACACCGGGCCGCTGCCGATCCGCATGCAGAGCATCGGCGACGCTGCATGGGAAAGCGCCAGCAGCGGAAGACGCCCGGTCACGCTGGACATAGCCAAGTTTGCCGTCGCCCAGACCGACACGTTCATGGACACCCATGTCTTCACACAGGTCTGGCACGACCACAGCCGCGAAGAACACCTCTGCCTCGCCGTGCTCGCCGACCGCAACGGGACAGCAACGTTCGACGAGATCGCGGCCGGCAGCGGCCTGCCAAAGCACCGAGCACGCATCGCCACCGACCTGCTCGCCATGAACGAATGCATCACACAGGACCCACGCGGCGTCATCACCTTCGGACCGGCCATGAGCATCCGCGTCGCCCAATGGGGCCGTCAGCGAATCCCGACAGCCGAACAGATCACCGGAGCGGCTATGGCCAGCGAGGCCCCGGTGTCTTCGGGAACATCGCGAAGCGCCGGCGGGGACAAGCCGCGCTGCGGACACATGATGGTCCGCGCCGGGGTGCGCTGCGTGCTCGCCGCCGGGCACAGCGGACCGCATCGCTCACGGCTGCGCTGACGACCAGGCCAACCGAGAGCGCCTGTACTGAACGCTGCCGCAGTTCGGCGCAGCGGTCAGGCGAGCACGACCACGGGGGTGCCGATCGAGGCCCATTCGTACAGGCGCTCTGCTTTGTCGTCTCGCTGGCGCACGCATCCGAGCGAGCCGAACTCGCCGAGTTCGGCCTCGGTCTGCACCGGCCTGTCCTTCCAGCCGCGCGGGATGGAGTGGAAACCGATCCAATCGCCTTCTTCGTCGGTCGTGAAGCGCACCATGTGCTCCATGGTGACCAGCCAGTTGTAGGAGATCGCATCCTCCGACTTCGATGTGACCGCGTAGCGGCCGGGCGCCGGCGACTCGGCGTGCCCGCTGACCGGGTAGTTGTCGATCATGCTGCCGTCGGCGCCGACCAGCCAGACCCACTGGCCACCCCGGTCGTAGATGACGTGACGCGACCGTGTGATGCCCACATCGGGAGCCGCGTTGCCGCTGCGCCACAGCGCTCGACCCTGCGGCGTGACCACCGACATGACGCCGTCGTCGCCCAGCAGCAGCGATGCACCCGACTCGCTGCGGGTGTCGGTGTTCCACAGCTGTGCCGCCTCGCCGCTTGACCCTGCTTCACCGAATCCGAGGTGTGCGGTGTCGTACAGCGCGAGCTCGCCGTCGGCGCGCATCACCAGCAGCGGCATCGCCGGATGGTCGGGATCGCGAGGCTCGTAGGGCCCAGTCGACCACAGCGCGCCGTACAGCCCCAAACCGTCGTCTGTGGCGCGCAGCACCAGCCGGCCGTCGGGTTCGAGCGCCAGCCGGTACCAACCGTTCGGCGACGTGGCCGATTGGCCGACCGAGAGATACTCGCCAGGTCCGAGCACCACCGTCGTCGGCACCTGTGGCGGAGGCTGATTGGCCGGACCAGCGATGCCGATGTCGTCGCTGAGCGGCCAGGACAGATCAAAGTCATGGTGCCACCGCTGAGAAGGCTCGGCGCTCAGCGCCGTGATCCGACCCGCGGCCCCCGCCGGGCCGACACCAAGCACAGCCAGCACCGCAACCAAGCCCAGTGCAAGGGCAGTACGCGAAAGCCCCGTCGAAACGAGCACGTACGGCGAGAGTACGGCAGCAACCGCAACACAACAAGACGGCATCGGCGACCGCCCTGACACTCTTGTATGCCGATCGCAGGAATCACGAACAGGCTCGAGGATCTCCGTTGCTTGAGCAAGGCTCTGTGTCAGGTCACCACAATTCGCTCAGCGGCGGCGATTGCATCGCCTCAGTCGTCTCGTTGGCATCGAAATGCTCAGCGTCGAAGCCCGGGGGCAGCCATTCGGTCAACTCGCCATGTTGGGCATGGGTCGGGTCGGCGACTGCTTCCAAGAGATCGGCGTAGCCCCACGAACCGCCGCAGTCTTCGGGCGGGCAGGCGCGGCGACCCTTGATGCAACGCGGATAGGAAACGTCCGGATCGGCAGCCTCGATGGCCTCCACAACCACGTCATGCTCCCAACCGTCGCCGAAGTCGTAATCCCACCGGGCCTTGGCGCCGACGGTGGCGAGCACGTCGCCGAGCCGGTGCTCGGCCTCCTCGAGCGGACGGCGGCCGAAGGGGAAGTCGTCCATGAGGTCGCATCGCTGGTACACGGCGCCTGCAATGTCGAACTGGTGCAGGTGATAGCCCTCCCAACCCATCGCAGCCGTGAGCATGGGGGCGAGTTCGGCGAGCGTCATGGAGGACTCGACCTCGATGCGTCGCCAAACGGGCGGCCTCACCGACTTCAGCGTGACCTTGAGCCGGTGAATAGTCGGCATCAACACTCCTTGCCAGCAACAGCGGTTGGCCAATGCTAGGTCGGCATCTCCCACCTGGCCTACGAGTCCTGCCTGCCGATGCTGCGGTCGGCGCTGCCGAAAGCAGCGGCGCAGTGCGCTCGCAGGTAACTTCGACGACTGAGGCGCCGATGACCACCAGGAGCCGCCCGCGCCGCAAACGTCCGCGGGCAACACGGCAACCTGTCGACATATGGGCGCACCGGCCCCGATACTTGACATGACCCACACAGACATCGACTTGCCTCGTGACGCAGCGCCGGTACGGCGCACGCCGAGCTTGACCGCAGCTTCGATGCCGCCTGCGCTGGGGCGCGCCCACCTCACTTCAGTGTGGGCCGAACTAGTGGTGGAAGAGGGCTCCGTGCTGTTCGCAGACGAGAACTCGCGCCGCGTCGCGGTGCCGGCCGGCAGCCGCATCGTGATCGTGCCCCAGGTCTCCCATCACATCGAGCCCGCAGACGACGCGATCTTCCACGTCCAGTTCTACAAGAGCGAGAGCGGCCCATAGACCTGAATCGGCCCGAGATCGACCCGGCCACAGCCGCCGACATGGCAAGCACCTGCATCGATCCCATCGAAGAGCAACTCGGCCATCTGCCCTCGGCCGCTCAGCAAGCGCTCGACCGCATCGAGCAAGTCCGCCAGGAACTCCCGAGTCTCACAGCCGGTCGCAACATTCCCCGATTTGCCCTGGTTCACACAGGAGCTCGGGGAACCGGAACTACACTGCGGCCATGGCGCAGGCTCGGCTGCATGTCCCGTCAGAAGCGTGGTTCGATGCGGTGCTCGCATCTGCGACCGTCGAAAAGGTCTATGACGAGGATGGTTCGTTGGCCGGGTGGTGGGCCGAGAACTCGATCTGTCCCGGCGCATCCGCATACGGCGCTACCCATGAGGAAGCTCGCACGAAGCTTCGCGAGGTACTCGGGGGATGGGTCTTACTCGGTCACGAGCTCGGCCATCCGATCCCTTCAATCCGTGAGGACGAGATCGCCACACCTGCATGACACGTCGGGTCCCTCCAGCCGCCCGCCGCGATCTCATCCGATTCTTGAGTGAGAGAGGCTGGGATGGCCCCCGTGGCGGCGGAAGTCACCAATTCATGATCAGGGGAAGCCACCGACAGGTGATACCGAGCGACCGCGAGATACCTGGCCCGTTCCTGCTGAGACTGCTCAAACAGGCGGGCTACACGCGCCAAGACTGGCTGAACCGCTAGCCGCCGACGAATGCCGTTATCGGGCAGCGACGGCGGGTGCGGAGCGGGCTTCGTGTTGGCGATGGTTGGCGTAGGGTCGCGGCTGCACGTCGCCTAGGGAACGGGGGTGTCATGGGGTTGCGTCCTGGGGATGTGAATTTGGCGAGTCAGGCCGATATGGCTCGTATCGGCGGTGCGCCGGTTGAGTACTTGGAGGTGCTGCGGCGCGAGGCGCCCGTGTGGTGGAACCCGCCGCCGCCGGTTGATCACATGCACATTCCGTGCGTGGGCTTCTGGGTGTTGAGTCGCTATGGCGATGTGGATGCGGTGTCGAAGGATCCGGGCCGGTTCTCGGCGTGGGAGAACTCGGTGCTGTGGGTCGACGTCAAACAGGAGCCGATGGCGATCGGGGCGCAGCGCTCAGGCCTGTTGGGCATGGACCCGCCGCAGCACACCCAGTACCGACGGCTGCTGCAGCCGGGGCTGACGCCGCGGCGCGTCGCCGCGCTCGAGCCGTTCATCGAAGCGGAAGCCGCGAAGGTGATCGACGAGCTGGCCGGGCGCGACCGCGCCGAGTTCGTGTTCGAGGTGGCCGCGGAGCTGCCGATGATCCTGCTGTGCCAGATGATGGGTGTGCCCCAGGAGCTGCGCCGCGAGTATCTGCGGATCGCCAACAACGTCGCGAACGTCGAGTTCGCCGAGAACTTCGAGCACACGATGTTCGAGCTGTACCTCTTCCTGGACGATCTGGTGAAGCACCAGGGCGACCTCGACGACGACACGATGCTGGCGCGCTACACCCGCGGCGAGGTGGACGGGCGCAGTCTCACTCCCGATGAGATCACCCAGTTCTTTGTGACCCTGTCGATCGCCGGACATGAGACGACGCGCAACACCACAGCGCACTTTGTGCGGCTGATGGACGAGCACCCCGACCAGAAGGCGCTCCTGCTCGAAGATCTCGACGGGCGGCTGCCGAACGCCATCGAGGAGGTGCTCCGCTTCTCGCCGCCGGTCATGCAGTTCTGCCGCACCGCAACCGAAGACGTCGACATCGGCGGCGTCACGATCCCCAAAGGCGACAAGGTGTACCTGTCGTACATCTCGGCCAACCGCGACGAGGACGTGTTCGACGACCCGAACCGGTTCGACATAGGGCGCCCGAACGCTGCCGCGCATCTCGCGTTCGGCACCGGGCCGCACTTCTGCCTGGGCGCAGCAGTGGCGCGAACCCAGCTGCGCTGCGTGCTCGCCGAGCTGTACCGGCAGCTGCCCGACATCACCCTCGCCGAGCCGTACACCCCGATGGGCAGCGTGTGGTTCAACGCCATCACCGAGATGCCCGTCCTCACCTGCCCCCACGCATCGGCGGGGGGCGACCGATGAACGTCGACACAGTGAGCGGCCGTCTCGTGGTCGTGACCGGCGCGGGGAGCGGCATCGGCGCCGCCTTGGCGCTGGAGGCTGCCCGGCGGGGCGCGGCGGCCGTGGCCGTGCTCGATGTAGACCTCACGACAGCCGAGCAGACTGCCGACGCCATTCGCTTCGCCGACACTGGAGCAGTGGGGCTGGCGGAGCGTTGCGATGTCACCGACGCGCAAGCGCTCGGGCAGCTCGCCGAGGAACTCTGCGCCGAGCACGGCACGCCGGGCCTGGTGTGCGCCAACGCCGGAGTCACGGCTGCGGGCGGACCGCTGCTCGATGCCGACCTCGGCGACGCCCGCTGGGTGCTCGAGGTCAACTTCTTCGGCGTGCTGGCCACGCTGCAGGCCTTCGGGCGCCTCATGGCGGCATCGGGCGAGCCGGGCCGGCTGCTGGTGACCGGCTCAGAGCATTCGCTGGGCCTGCCCCATGCGGGCGCAGGCGCGTACACCGCGTCCAAGCACGCCGTACTCGGCGTGTGCGAGGCGCTGCGGGCCGAACTGCCGCCGCATCTGGCGGTCAGCGTTCTGTGCCCCGGGCTCACCGCCAGCCGCATCTGGGCGTCGGGCAGCAGGCGGCCCGCGCAGTTCGGCGGGCCGGCAGAGGCGCAGCCGCTGGCACAGCAGGTGATCGAACGCGGCATGAGCGCCGAGGTGGTGGCCGCCCGAGCGTTCGACGGCATCGAAGCCGGCCATTTCCTGATCCCCACCCACTACAACGCCCGCAGCTACGCCGACGCCCGAGCCGCAGAGGTCGGCGAAGCCTTCGACCGGCTCGGCGAGATCGACACGCAGAGCTGGGACGTGACCGAAGTGGCCACAGCCATCTTCACCGAACTGGCCGAAGCCGAAGCCGAGACGGAGAGCAGCTGACGCAGTACGGCAGCTTCGAGGATCAGCCGTGTTCTCTCGAGACGGGGCGCAGCCTGCTCAGGATTTCCAGAGGTGCGAGATCGGCAGTGCCACGAGGCGGTCGCCGAGCCTCAGCGCCTGCTCGCCGGCGTAGAGCACGATGCCCAGCTCGAAGCGGTCGCCAACAGTGTCGCGGAACCATCCCAGCGTCTCGGCCTTGCGGCTGTGCGCCCGCATCCCGGCCGTGATCTCGATGCCGATGAGCCTGCCGTCGGCGCGTCGCACAATCAGGTCGACCTCGCGCTGGCGCCGGTCGCGAAAATGGTGCAGCGTCGCGCCCGTCGCCGCGAACGACAGCTGCTTGCGCACTTCGTTGGCCACGAGCGTCTCATGCAGCGGGCCGCGCAGCGGCTCAGTCGGCGCCATCAGCGACTCCGCGGTGACGCCGAGCAGCGCCGCGGCCATCGCGGAGTCGGCCATGTGCAGCTTGGGCCGCCGCTTGACGCGGGTGGCGGCGCTGGTCGCCCACGCCGACAGCAGCACCGTCAGATACACCATCTCCAGATGGGCGATGTAATCGGCCGTCGTCTGCGAGCTGCCGAACGACGTGTCGCGGTGCACATCGGAGACCACGAACTCCCCGGACGTGCGCGCCGCCAGCGCCTCGGCTATGCGCGGCAGCTCGTGAGCGCGGCGCGCTCCTGAGAACTCCTGCACGTCGCGCGCCACGATCGTCGTGAGCAGCGACCGCAAGAAGACCATCCGCTCCGGTTCGCCCATCGGCTGCGCCTCCGGATAGCCGCCCCGGCAGATGCGCTCTGCATACTCGCGACGGGCGGCAGGCGAACCGCCGGCCGCCAGCTGCTGGTCGATCCAAGCGTCGGCATCGACCCGCGGCGCCGAGCCGCCCACGAGCGACGCCAGCAGTCCGGGCGTCTCGCTGCGGTCTGCCTCGGCCTCCGAGAACGGGGCAAGCTCGACGATGCCCATCCGGCCCGCCAACGACTCGCTCAGACGGGGAACCGTCAGCAGATTGGTCGACCCGGTCAGCAGGAACGAACCCGGAGCACGGTCTGCGTCCACGACCAGCTTGACGGCCCGCAGCAGGTCGTCGCCACCGCGCTGCACCTCATCGATCACGACCGGCCGCGGACGGTCACGGACCAGACCGACCGGATCATCGAGCGCCGCCCGGTACACGTCAGGATCGTCGAGGCTCAGGTAGGTCCCGCCGTCGGCGACTCGGCGAGCGAGCGTCGTCTTGCCCGACTGGCGAGGGCCAAGCAGCGCGACGGCCCGGAACGTGCCCATGCGCGACCGCAGCACCGGCTCGATACGCCTCGGCACGAAATCGCCATGAAACCACAAGAGATCAGGCTCGGACACGCCGCCTCCTCATGGCAACCCACGAGCAGCGAAGCCCACGGCGACCGGTGCCACAAGAGCAGCACCGTCCGCTTGACGGGCAAGACGCCGCAATTCTAGTAGGCAAAACGCCGGGCACCTACCGGCAAAAACGCCCACACGAGAAGCCTCCGACCCGCGGGCACCGCGTCAGCCGTTGCCCCGTGCACGAGCGCCGCAGTGCAGCCGAGGTGCAATCCTGCGATCCTCAGCCGCGCTGCGGCGCTGCGAGAACTGCGCCGGTCAGCAGCTCGCTGGACCCGCGTCCAGGCGCGGCGTTCGTGTACTCCGGGCGCTAGCCGGAGCGCAGCGCTTTGCGCATGCGGAGCGCCACGGGCAGCCGCGATGCGCCGACGGCGATCATCAGAATGCCGCCCCATACGGCCAGCGCCAGCACTGATCCGACCGGCACGATGAGCACGACAACGCCCGAGAGCGCGGTGATGAGACCTCCTGCGGTGCGCCACCCGCGATGGGGCGCACCACGGTCGCGCACCGTCTCGATGAGTTCCATCACGCCGGCGAGGAACCACGACACGCCGAGGAACAACGCCATCAATGCCAGAGTGCGGCCGGGCACCCGCAACGTCGCCAGACCGATGACCATGACAGCCACGCCTCCGATGATCCCCAGGATCGTGTGGCTGGCACCCTCGCTCGAGACCGCGCGCGACACCACCAGTCCCAGCCCCCATGCGATCAACTGGATGCCGATCACCACAGCTATCACCAGCAGCGTCCGGCCGGGCCACACCAGCATCAGCACGCCCAAGCCGATCGAGCCCAAGCTGGTGACTACCCCAAGGCGCCACGCCATGTTTGCCAGCCGGACTTCGTCGTCAGATGCGGCTGCTTCGGTGTTGGAAGAACCCTTGGCCATTGGATACCTCTGTGATCTGATTGCACGAACTCGAGACCGCGCGCCGTCAACGGTGAAGTAGCGGACTCGTCCCGAAGAGTAGTCCCAACCAGTGGGCTGTCCGCGAACCTGTGCGCTCAACAAGGCTCACGGCGCGCTGCCCGTTCAAGAGTTCCACAGGTGCGAGATCGGCAGTGCCACGAGGCGGTCGCCGAGCCTCAGCGCCTGCTCGCCGGCGTAGAGCACGATGCCCAGCTCGAATCGTTGGCCACGAGCGTCTCATGCAGCGGGCCGCGCAGCGGCTCCGTCGGCGACCGCGGAGTACACGAACCCGGCAGCGGCACCGCCGGGTACTGGCTAGAGCGATGTCACAGCGTCGATGACTCCGGGGAGGTCGCAGGCCATTCGTCGGGCATCGCCGAAGCGTTCGGGGTCGCGGGTCACGAGGTAACGGCGGTTCGCTCCGATGAGCCCGGCGGCTTCGTCGAGGCGATTCATGTCGGCGCGCCGCGGGCGGGTCGTCAGCTTGATCTCGATCGCGCAAAGATCGCTGCCGATTCGCAGGACCAGATCGATTTCTTGTCCGGCAGCGGTGCGCAGGTGCGATGCCTCGAACCGGCGGCCGAGCTGCGTGAGCGCTGTGAGGACTTGGTCGATGACGTGGCCTTCCCAGCTTGCCCCTGCTGCTGAGAGCGCTGTCATGTCGTCGTCGGCACCTAGGCCGACCAAGCTGTGCAGCAGTCCGCTGTCTCGCCAGTACACCTTGGGGCGCCGTGTGAACCGCTTGGTCGCATTGGAACTGTAGGCGTGCAAGCGGCGCAGCAGGTATGCGCCTTCGAGGTAGTCGAGGTAGGCGTTGACCGTGTGGTACGAGAGCCCGAGGGAACGCCCCACGTCGCTTGCGTTCCAGAGCTGGCCGTGGCGTGCCGCCAGCAGTCCGAACAGGCGCTGGGTGGTTTGGGCGCTTGCTGCAAGCCCCCAAGAGGGAAGGTCGCGTTGGGCCAGCAGCGAGAGGTAGTCAAGCTGCCACTGAGGGAATCCGTCGCCGCCGAGTACGCCTCCATCCGGGTATCCCCCGCAGCGCCACAGCCGTCGTCGGCTGTCGGGCGGCAACTCGGCCACAGACAGGGGTGCGAGTTCGACGACGGTGAGACGCCCGGCCAGCGACTCTGACACGTCTCGCATCAGCGCCGGCGAGATTGAACCAAGCAGCATGAATCGTCCGTTGCGGCGCCGACTCACGTCGATGGCGCCGCGCAGGCGGGGAAACATCTCAGGTGCGGCCTGGGCTTCGTCGATCACCGTCAAATCGGTGCCGGAGGTCACGTCGGCCCACTCGAGGTCGAGCCGAAGCCGGTCCCGCTCTTGCTCCATGTCGTAATACCGCGCACCGAGCGAGCGTGCCAGCGTGGTCTTGCCGCATTGGCGTGGCCCTACCAAGGCAACGGCGGGATAGCGCGCCAAGCGCTGGCGGAGCAGCGAGCCTGTCGTCGATGAAGCGATAGCACGCTCCAGCATCCGATCTGGCATATGCCCAATGTATCAAGTTGTTTCTATTTTTCGATCTGTTGATTGCTATATTCCTCCCGCGATGTTTCTAGTTCACGGATATTTGATTTCTATCTGTGAACGCGTGGTCATCGGGCAAACGGGGGTGTCATGGGGTTGCGTCCTGGGGATGTGAACTTGGGCGAGCCAGGCTGATATGGCTCGCATCGGCGGTGCGCCGTATGAGTATCTGGAGGTGCTTCGGCGCCGCGAATGCTGAGCGCCGCAGTGCGGCCGAGGTGCAATCCTACGATCCTCAGCCGCACTGCGGCGCTGTGAGAACTGAACCGCCAAGCGAGCCGGCAGCAGTCGTGTCAGTCGTTGTCGGTGATGGTGCCGATTCCCGTTCTGTCGGCGACCTTTGCCTGAACTTCCGAGTAGAGGCTGACGACGAATGTCTCGTCGTCTTCGGGGCTGCTGTCGTCGACCGCTGCCACGGTGACGGTCTTGGCTGTCTCGCCGGGCTTGAAGGTGAGCATCCCGTAGGCCTGCGCGAAGTCGGCGTAGGTCGCGGACATCGCAGCCCCGTACGCGGGCCGCGCGTAGTAGTTCACCCACACATATCGGTCGCTGGCGGGGCTGAGCGTCACGGTGAACGTCAGGGTCCCGCCCTCGCCCGCCGACGCGTCGCTGATCGACAGCGACGGCGTCGCGTTCACCGTCGGCGGCGGCGGGGGCGGGTCGTCGTCGTCTGCCACCGCCACCGTCGCCGACCCGGCGGACTGCGACACGGTGTAGCCGCTGCCGGCGTCGACGGTCGCGGTGACCTGCCCGTCGGCCTCGTCGGCGCTGTCGTCGGTCGTGGACACCGTGAGCGTCGCGGTGCCCGACGTGCCGACGGTCACCGTGCGCGATCCCGTCGCGACGCCGAAATCGCCCGACTGCGACACCGACACGTCCACCGACAGCGGCGCCGACGGCGCAGGGACGGCAGTCACGGTGAAAATCGCGTCGCCGCCTTCAGTGACACCCGCGCCCGCAGCGACGCTGATTTCCGGGTCGGGGTCCGGCGTCACCGGATCCGGGACCGGGTCGGGGTCGGGTGTCACCGGGTCGGGGACCGGGTCGGGGTCGGCAGCGGCGGTGCAGCGTTCCATGGCATCCACGATGGGTGCCCAGCCGGCCCAGCCCTTGCCGCTGCTGAAGTCCTTCACTTCCTGAGCCGAGACCGTCTCCTCGGTCACTCCCGACGGCTTGGCGGGCAGGTTGTCCGCATCCAGGCTGTTGAGGATGCGCCAGAAGAGCGGCGCATCCGAGCCGTAGTTGGTGTGCCACTCGAACGCCGCCCGCGCCTTCGCAATGGCGGTGCTCGACGTGTTCGGGTCGCACGACGACGCTGCTTGAGCAGCGGTGCGCTGGTAGGCGGTGGTGGTCACCTCGTCGTAGTCCTGGGAGTAGACGATGACCGCGTACACGGTGCCGGGCTTGAGGCCGCCGAGCGTGTGGCTGTGGGTGCCGGCGTCCACCTGGACGGACTGCACGTCGGCGTTCTCTACGTTCTCGGCCCAGTAGACCAGGTAGTGGTCGACCTCCCGCTGGGACCAGGACAGCGTCATGGTTGTCGCGGTCACGTCCGAGAAGCCCATGGCTCCCGGCTCCGGGAACGGGTCACCGGGCGGGTCGTCGGTCTGGCCGTCCTGCGAGTCCTGCCCGTCGGTCTGGGGCTGCCCGCCGGGGCAGGAGCCGTTGCCGAGCTTGATGTACGGAAAGTAGTTGTGATGTAGGTGGACATTGCCGTTGCCGTCGGTGTAGGGGTGCTCGCGGTGGCCATAGTCCGGCTTGCAGCTGGTCCAGACAGTCGGCCTGTTGCGGGTCGAGCCGTTGCCGTAGACCCAGTCGTCGATCTCGTCACTCGTCAGGCACTCGGTGATCCCCATGCCCGCAGGCGAGTACCCCTGAGATCCGTCGACGGTGATCAAGCGCGCCGCATGGTGGGTGTGGCCGTACCAGCACGGCTGCGAAGACGGCTGGAACCGGGAGGTTTCCACGGAGGCGTACGCGGAGTTGTTGGTGTAGGCGATGTCTTCTTGGACTTGCGCTCTGGCGGTGCGGCCGGGTCCCTCCCGGCTGACGCGTGTGGGCATCGTGAAAGTCGCGGTGCCGCTCGAGCCGACATCGACATGGCGGAACGCCTCGTTCTGATTCTGCCCGCCGCCTCGACGGTACCGATACCAGGTGCGGAGGTACACACGCTTAGTCTCACCGGTGCCGGGCGCCGGGTTGACAGATACCCGAAAGCGGGCGTCCTCCCCCGACATGACTCTGCCGTTGTCCAAGGCGACGACGGTGGCGGCAGGCACACCCGGCCATGCCGACGGGCAGGTGCCGCTGCCGACCGCCATGCAGGCCCACTCCGCATCCGGATGGGGAGCGGTCTTGCCGCTGGCAACCGACCGCATGGCGATCCAGCCGTCGTCGACGACGCCGCCGGCTTCCTGACGGTTCTTGACGTAGATGTCGGTGTCGAAACCGGTGTTGTTTCGGTAGATGGTGCGCTCGAGCCCTGTCCGGACGTAGCCGCCTGGCCTGCCCGTGTCGGGGTGATACCAGAACTGATCCCATTTCGTCGGGCGGTGATCGGAGCGCGGGCTGATCACGTCGCCCGACCACGCCAGCTGTGTGCGGATCCCGGAGAGTTCGCGCGCCTGCGCCTCGCCGGTATCGAACTTGAACACCACCTTGGCGCCCGGGTGGGCAGGCCCGGCGCTGCCGTTGCCCAGGGCCGCGCTGGCCGACAGCTCGTTGAACTCCTCGTCGCTCTCGATCACCGTCGAGGCCGTGTTGAGGGTGTCGTGAGGGTCGTAGCTGGTGCCGTCGTTCACGGTGACCGTGACCCCGCCGTCGCGCTCGGAGCGGTCGTTGTTCTCCGTGCGGACCGTGAAGGTGACAGTGCCGGTGTTGGCCGGGACGGTCACGGTGCGGTCACCGCGTTGGGAGGCGGGGACGAAGTTGCGGCCTCCGTCGGTGGTCTCGTCCACCGTGACGCTGACCGACTTCTGCGTCGTCGGAGGCGGCAAAGACCTTATGGTGAACCGGATGGTGTCGCCCTCGGTGACCTTCTCCTGGGCGGCCGTGACGCTGATGGTGGGATTGGCCGCGTCGCCGCTGTCCACCTCGAAGATGCCCGACAGGCCGATGTAGACGTTGGTGTCGCCCTTGGGAATGTTGCCCTGGCTGATCGGGTTCTGGCCCGGGTCGCCGCCGCCCCATCGAGCGTGGGTGCCGCTGGTTCCCAGCGCGTTGCTGCCACGCTTGGTGCCGGCGGTGGCATGGGTGGTGCCGGTCTGGGTGCCGGTGTTGGGGCCCCGGTTGTTGGTGGATGCGTTGCCGTTGGCCCGGCGATGCGCGCCGTGGCTGTTGTCGTCCCAGGTGCCGTCCCAGAAGTCGTTGTGGTCATCGGCGATCTTGGGACCATTCAGCCAATAGATCGGCGTCGACCACGGCGTGTGGCTGGGCTCGCCGCTCACCATGATGCCCGTGGCGGTATGCCACGCCGCGTCCACCGTCGGCGTCGAGCCCACCACCCTAAACGTCGACGAGTACTGGCGGATGTCGGCGTGGCCGGTGCCCGCGCCGCTGACCCGGTTGCGCACGAAGGTGTCGTAGGTGGAGATGGTGCTGGCGGTGGCGTTGCGCTCGTTGTGGGTCTTGAACAGCAGCCGGAACTGATCGCCGGGGCCGACGCCGCTGGGCTTGAGGCTCCAGTCTTGGGGTACGACGCTGACATTCACGACCTGCACAGTGGCTGTGGCGGTGGTCCCGGAAACGAACCCATTGGGCAACGAGCCGAGAGTGATGGTGAATCTCTCGTAGTCCTCGATCTGGCTGTCGGCTAGGACGGGGACGTTGCAGACATGGGAGGTCTGCCCTGAGGGCACAGTGCAGGAATGGGGGCCAGCGGTGAAATCGATCCCGGCGATGGCCGTGCCCGCAGTGGTATTGATCGCGAACGTCGCCTGCGACGGCGTCGCCGATCCGAACGTCAGCTTGACGTGAGCTGAGTCGCCCTCGGCGGCGTTGTAGTCGCCGCGGTCGAACTGGACGGTGATGTTGCTCTGGGCGCCTGCCTCAGGTGTCGGCGGGCCTGTGAGCACCAGCACCGAGGCCAGCAGCGCCAGCGCAACCGAACCAGGCAGCGTCCGCCAACGCGGGCTGCTCACCCCCCCCCCCCGAGTCCGAGGGCCGGTCGGACGTCGAAGAGAAACGATTGCCAAAATGCTTCATGATCACTGTGGGAACCCCCGGGAGCTGTACCGGTCAAAGAGCGGGATGCCATATGCCGGCGCACACGGCGTCAGCGATATCCGTCCTCACGCTCGTCCGCGATTGTGCCGTACCAGAGCGCGCCTTGCAATGCCGACCAGCCGCGCAGGTCGGGCTGTGCCGTTGCCGCGCTCAGCTGCTGGGGCGCAGGGCGACGAGCGGGATCTCCCGGTCTACCGATGCCTGGTAGTCGCCGAACCGGGGCATTGCCTCGCACATCGCCGCGAACGCTGCATCCCGTTCCCCGTCTGTGAGCACCACTGCTGTGGCGGACATCACCTCGGTGCCCACCTCGACGGTGATCTGCGGGTTGGCGACGATGTTGTGGTACCAGGCGGGATGGCTCGGGTGGCCGCCGGCCGAGGCCATCACGACGTAGTCGTCGCCGTGGCGATGGTAGGTGAGCGGGCTGGTGAGCTGACGCCCGCTGCGAGCGCCGGTCATGGTCAGCAGCAGCATCGGGTTGCCTTCGAACATGCCGCCGCAGCGACCCTCGTTCTCACGGAACTCGGCGATGATCTGCTTGTTGAACGACAGCACCTGGCCGTCTTCCATCCCCTTCATCGACATGGCATGCACTCCCGCTCGATTCGACTCGCCCCCGAACCCTATTGGGGTCAGGCAGCCTCGGGATCGCGCCGTCTGGCAGCAGGTCGTCGGCCCTCGCGGCCAGTTGCCGGCCTTGCCGCATCCTGACGTGCCGGCTGCGGTCGTCGCTCAGGCGGTCAGCAGGGCGGCGGGGATCACGCCGATGCCGTCTCGGCGGCGGTAGGCCTCCCGGCCGGTGGTGATGACGGCAGCGTCCAGCAGATCGCTGCCGAGGCGATCGGCCAGCCATCTCAGGTGCCGGACGTCCCTGTCACGGACAGTGGCCGACAGCTTCACTTCAAGGGCTACGACCCGTCCGTCGCGGCGCTCGACGATGAGGTCGGCCTCGTGCTCGCCGCTGTGAGTGCGCAGATGGGCGACGCGAGCTCTGTTCACCTGCGCGTACACCCGAACCGACAAGGCAACCAAGGACTCGAACATCGCGCCGAGCAAGGTCCCGTCGCGGGGAATCGCATGATCGGTGGTGCGGCCTTCGAGCAGGCCCGTCTCGTCAAGGCCGAGACACCGCAGCGCCAAGGCAGGATCGGCCAGATGGTGCTTCGGCGCTGACGCCAGGCGGCGAAGCCGATTGCGGGTCGGCAACCACGCTGGCATCTCTTCGATCAACCACAGCTGCTCGATCGCTCGCTCGGCGCCGCCGAGCCGGTCAGCAGAAAGCTCGACTGCTTGGCCCTGTCGTCGACATGGCGTCGAACAAGGTCCCACGACGCCGGGTACCGCTGCCACTCGTCGATGAGCACGGGCGGTTCGCCTTCCACCAGTCGCGACGGGTTGCCGAACGCGATCTCCAACTGCTGCTCGTCATCGAGTCGATGCACTGTGCGCGCACGGCGGAGCGCTGTTGCGGTCTTGCCGACCGCGCGTGGTCCCTCGAGTGAGATGGCAGGCAAGCCCGGCAGCAGTTCATCGAGTTCCAAGTCGACGATTCGCGGAATGTATGGCTGTTCGCCGATATCGTTCACAGTCTGCAAGTTTATGATCTCGACGGCGAGTATTTGTCGATTTCGACGCCCTAAAATTTACTTTTCGACGGCTTGAACTTGCATGAATCGACGGACACAATGAGACGGGTGCAGAAGTGCCGTCGGGCTGTCGTCCTCACGAGATCCACCGACTTCCTTACCGAGGCCGACGGCGAGGGCGGGGATCGGCCGTCATGTGCGATTGGGGCAGCCTCAGTTGTGCAGTGCTGCGGCTGTCTGCGAAAGTGGCCGTGACCGTCCTGTGGGTTTGCTCATGAGATAGCTGCGAGTTTGCACAGTAGCGAACTGCGGAAATGATCAGTAGCGCTAGCCGGGCATGGAACTCTCCGAAC
The DNA here is from genome assembly GCA_022820505.1 of Acidimicrobiia bacterium. Classification (GTDB taxonomy): domain Bacteria; phylum Actinomycetota; class Acidimicrobiia; order Acidimicrobiales; family Poriferisodalaceae; genus Poriferisodalis. The sequence continues at coordinate 28,043 of JAJEFK010000036.1, forward strand.
CGTGTTCTTGTTGCACGAACTGCCGGCCTGGTCACGAAACCTCTCGTCCCGCACGACCTCGCGCCCCATCGGCTGCCTGTGGTCAGACTGACCCCCTCCCTGCCAGCCCTTGCCCTCAAATTACGTCGCATCGCTATCCGCGCTTTTGTCGGTGCCCTACCGGTGAAATTGTCCTCCTAACATGCTGCCGCGCGGACAGACCGCTGGCTGGCAGGCTGTCTGGTGTGAGTGTGCGGATGGCTTCTGCTGGACGCGGCCGGCGGTTCGCACGAGGCAACCGGGGTGAGGTCGGTGCGGCCGGTGTAACGGCACGGCGGCTGCGCTTGCGGGCTGCGGCTGTGCTGATGGGTGTTGCGGTGGCGGCTGTCGGCTGCGCTGGTACTGAGACCGATGAGGATTCGGGTTCGGCTGCGGCGGCATCGAATGTGCGCACGGTCAGCTTGGCGTTCTATGCGCATTACGCGCCGGTCAGCAGCTCGCTGGACCCACGGGCCGGCACTGCGGGCTTCGACCTGCATGCGGGGTACGAAGCCGATCTGCTCGACGCCGTCGAGGCGATGCCGGGCATCGGGGTGACGTTCCTGCGTCACGGCGTCGACGACTGGGACGGGATCTGGCTGCTGCCCGCAGCCGAGGGCATCGACATGGCGTGCGGCGGCATCACCATCGACGCTGGGCGCACCCGCGACTCCGACGGGGAAGTCGCCGTGCGGTTCACCGACGGTCACATCGAGTTCCGCCAGTCGCTGCTGGTGCGTGCCGCCGACGCGGCTCGGCTCGACGCCTACGACGCGCTGAGCGGCGACGACACCGTCAGTGTGCAGACCGCCACCACTGGCGAGTCGCGGCTGCTGCAGCTCATCGGGGTTGCCGACGACGACGGGCGGCTCGCCGCGGGAACGACCGTTGTCATCGACGCTGAAGGCGGCGGTGCTGGCTCGTCGGTCGTGGAGGCAACTGCCGGCAGCGATCTGCGGATCAACCCGGGCGGCGCGTCGGCTGGACTGGACGGCAGAGTCCGGCTGATCCCCGCCGACCCTTCCAAGCCCGAAGTGGTGTATCTCGACCGGCTGCGGTCACCCGGCCTCGACACCGCAGACACCTCCGAGTCCCAGCTCGATGCCTTGCGCAACGGCACGGTCGATGCCATAGCCCAGGGCATCGTGGAGACCACGGCCGCCGCTGCTGCCTACGGCGACGAATTCGTCGTCAGCGTGGTCGACGAGCAAGTCGAGACCGGCGGCTGCACCGTCGACGCCGACGACACCGACCTCGCAGACCGAATGAACACAGCGCTGGAGCGGCTCACCGACTACGGCGAGATCGGCTTCGAAGAATGGGCCGACAACGCCGACGTGTTCATCGAGCGTGCCGCCTCATGGGCCGAATCTGCGCCAGCATCCCCAACCGACGGGTGATCGACAGCGTTCATGCGTTCAAACCGGTCAGCAAATTGCGAAACCGGCTGGGTTCAGGCGGTGAGCTGGTCCAGCTTGCTGGCGATTCCCTCCAAGAGTTCGCGATGGCCGCTCAGTGCTTCGCTCGTGCCACGCTGCGACTCCTCCAGCCGAAGCTGCGACTCCTCCAACCGGCCGAGCCGCTCATTCGTCTCAACCTGCGACTCCTCCAGCCGGCCGAGCCGCTCATTCGTCTCGGTCTGCGACTCCTCGATCCGCTGCAGCGACTTGCGATGCACCGCAAATGTCTCGTCGAGCATCTCGCCGACGGATGGCATTCCTTCCGGCAACGACTCTTCATCCATGAGCCGAGCGTAGCTGTGACCTACGCAACCGATGCAACTGATTTACTGCGCCCCGGGGTCTGGCCCCCGAGACCGGTGTATTTCAGGCCGCGGAATGCGAGTGCGACGCTGCGGCGACCGACAGGCCGAATTCGTTGCCGGCGTCGATCAGCGCGTCGAAGAGGTACTGGCCGAAAGATCGGTCGCAGAAGATCAGGTAGGAGCGGACCCCGTCACGGTCATTGCGGGCGATGTCGCACGTGACCAGGGCCACTGAGGCCGAGACCACGGCACCGTCGGGCGTCATATGGTCGCTCCAGTCGAGGCCGCACACCTTCTCGAGCATGCGCGCAGCGCTGGTGCCGGTCACCCGGAACAGTGCCCGACCTTGGGTCCAGTCCAGCGCGGAGCAGAACTCCTGCTCTTCGATCCCGTCGAGGCCGGCGACTGCCGCGGCCACGTCAGAAGCGGTGCCCACGACGATCCACTCACCGGGACGGGAACCCAGCACGAGTGCCCCACCGGGTGCCACCAGCGAGGTTCCGAACGGCGCGCCGAGCAGGTCGGCCGTGGGTCCTTCGGCGCCGGCGCGTACGAGCCACTTGGTGACGGCGCTCTCATCGGACAGCGTCAGATCACCGGCTCTCGAAGCCGGATAGCTGCGCACCACCGGGCTCTCGAAGGCCGGGCCTTGGGGCGATGCGCTCTCAGCCACGGAGACGCTCCCCCGCCGGATCGAAGTGGGCGTGGTGGTCGATCACCGTCGCGCCGATGCGCTCGCCCGACTCCAGCAGCACCGTCACCTTCGTGCCGCCGGCGGCCAGGTCGGCCTCGACCTGGCCGAGACAGATCGACCGGTTCAGCGTCGGCGAGTAGCGCGAGGAGGTGATCCGGCCCAGGATCTCGTTGGTATCGCCCCGCACGATCTGCGCGGCCTCTTCAGGCACCACGTCGGGATCGTCGGGCTGGATGGCCACGACCATCGGGAGCGACCGGTCGGCCGCCCAGGCCAGCTCTGGCTTGCCGGCGAAATCGTCCTTGTCGAGCTTGATCAGCGACCCCAAGCCGGTGCTGGGTCCCAGTGTCAGCCCGTCGGTGTCCTGGCCCACGATGAAGTGCCCCTTCTCGAGGCGCATGACGCGCTGGCCTTCCAGGCCGAACGGTCCCACGCCGAGATCGCTGCCGGCTTCCATGAGGGCTTCCCAGACATGCAGGCCGTGACCTGCAGGCACGTGCAGCTCGAACGACAGCTCGCCGGTGAAGCCGATCCGCCACATGAAGCAGCCCGCCACGCCCGCCACCGTGGCTTCTCGGACGGTCATGTACGGGAATGCCTCGGCGTCGAGGTCGACGCCCTCGCAGACCCCGCTCATGAGCTCGCGAGACTTGGGCCCCGCCACGTTGATGCTGGCGTACGCCGTGGTGACCGGGGTGACGTGCACCTGCCAGTCCGGGCGCTCGGTCTGGAGCCAGTTCTCCACCCATTCCCAGACGCCGCCGGCACCCGAGCTGGTGGTGGACATCATGTAATGGTCCTCGCCGAGGCGACCGGTGACGCCGTCGTCGAGCACCACGCCGTCCTCGGCGCACATCATCCCGTAGCGCACCCGGCCCACGCCCAGCTTCATCCACTTGTTGACGTAGAGCAGGCTGAGGAGCTTGGGCACGTCGGGGCCGCGCAGGTCGAGCTTGCCCAGCGGGGTGACATCGATGAGCCCGACGTTCTCGCGGACATTGCGCACCTCGGCTGCAGGGTCGCCGTAGTGATCGGGGCGCAACCACTGGCCGGCCTGGATGATGGAGACGTTGTTGGCCTCGTGCCAGGGGTGGATAGACGACACCCGCACCGGCTCGAACATCCGCCCGGCGAGCGCACCGAGCGTGAGCGGCGCGTAGGGGGGCCGCCACACGGTGGTGCCGACCTGGCTGATCGTCTCGCCGCGCGCCTCGGCAATGGCTGCGACGGTGTTGACCGTTTCCAGCTTGCCCTGCGAGGGTCCCATCGTGGCCGTGGTGTAGCGCTTGGCCAGCTCCACCGAGTCGTAGCCCTCGTGCGCCGCGGCCACCAAGTCCTTGGAGCTGATGTCCTCGGACATGTCCACCATGCCGTGGGTGTCGGCGCGGTAGAGCTCGGGATGGGGGTCGCGGCCGAGCGGTGCCCGCTCGTCGGGTGCCCAGGCGGGCTCGTCGCCGTCGACCGGCAGTGCCCGAGCGGTGCGCGACTGCAGGCGATGGCGGACCGCCGCGGCACGGGCTGCGGCGAGGCGTCCTGTGGCGGCGCCATGCTGACGCAGCCCGTCAAGACCGGCGTCGCCGGCGAGCCCGCCCGTCGCCAGCACATTGCTGGGGGGGTCGGACGGGAAGAACCTGGCTGCGGCGGGGTCATAGACGGGACGGTCGCCTGCCATGTTGAGCAGCGATGTCGGCGCCGTCCAGCCGGCTGCTACCACGAGCAGATCGGCGCCGATGGAGGCTCCGTCGGCTACGACTGCGTCGACCGCCCGCGACGAGCCGCGGGTCGAGCTGATGCTGCCCCCGGTGCGACCGTCGATGACGGCAGCGATCTCGGTGCCCACCCGTTCCAAGTCGGCGACCGCAGCGTCTCCTTCGGCATTCGCACTGAACACCACCGCCCGCTCGCCCGGCTTGACACCCCAGAGGTTCACCAGGCGACGTGCTGCGCCCGAGGTGATGACGCCGGGCCGGTCGTTGCCCTCGAACACGTAGGGACGCTCGATCAGGCCGGGCGCTGCCACCAGCGTCTTGGCGCGGGCCTTGATGAGACGCTCGACTGCGATCGGGTGGTTGCGCTGGACGATGCCGAGCCAGTTGTCCTCATACCGACCGGTCACGGTCGAGTCAGTCAGCACCTCGACATCGGAAGCGTCCAGCGCAGTGCGCAGCTCGGCGAGCGCGGCCTGATCGGCGGCAGCGCTCGAGTAGCGCAGATGGCCGCCCACGCTGTGCTCATGGGAGACCAGCATCACGCTGGCGCCCGCGCTGCTGGCGGCCAGCGCCGCCTCGATGCCGGCCGGGCCTGCTCCGGCCACCACCACGTCGGGGTGCGTGTAGCGCTTGTCGTGGTAGGCGTGCGGGGTGTCGAGGTCGATCTTGCCGCCCGGGGCGAACGTGGCCAGCACCCGCTCGTAGGTCGGCCACAGCCACTGCGGCCGCATGAAGGTCTTGTAGTAGAAGCCGGCCGTCAGGAACCGCCCCAGGAGGCTGTTCGCCGCCTTGATGTCGCGGTTCAGCGACGGCCACGCATTCTGCGAACGGACGTCCATGCCGCTCTCCAGCAAGCGGTGACCGGCCCGCACGTTGGGGTCGTCGCCCACCTGAACCATCAGGTTGGGATCCCAGTAGTCGGCGGTGAGGATGCCCCGGGGCCGGTGGTACTTCATGGAGCGGGAGAAGATCTGCTCTCCTGCAGCGGCCAGGGCAGAAGCGATCGTGTCGCCCTCGAACCCGCTGAACCGCTTGCCGTTCCAGCGGAAGCGAAGCTTGGCGGCCCGGTCGATCACCTCGGTGGGCTGGACGCCCTGCCGGCTCATCGTCACGCCGCGCTGCCTCTCATGCTGCACCGCCTAGCTCGCCGTCGGGCTGGGTGCCCCAGAGAGCACCGGGCACACACGCACTCATGCTGCGCCGCCTCGCTTGTTGCCGGGCAGGGGCGGATCGCGGAATTCGTTGGTGGCGGTATTGCGCTCGATCGAGAACCAGCGGCGGCAGCCCGACGCGCAGTACCAGTTCTCACGCAGCCAGCCCGCCGGGTTGTCGCGCAGGTACAGGTAGGCCCGCCATTCGGCCGGCGAAGCTGTGTTGGGATCGGGACGGGCGTGCGACTCGCCCCCGTATCGCAGGTCGGTCGAATTGCGTGGACCGCAGTTGGGGCAAGGGACAAGCAACATCAATGACCCACCACTGTCGTATCGGCGCCGGTGGGCCTCATGGCACTCGGGGGAAGCACGAAGCGAGACATCAGTGGCCCACCGACGCTGCACCCTTTTCGCCCACGAGTTCGCCGTTGTCGAAACGGCTGAGAGCGAAGGCTTCGATCAGCTTGGGCGTGCGGCCCGTGGCTGCGGCCTCGGCCATCTGCTCGCCAGAGACCGGTGCAGCCTTGAATCCGTAGGTGCCCCAGCCCACATCCACCAGGAAGCCGTCGACGGGTGTGAAGCCCATCACCGGCGAGTAGTCGGGGGTCATGTCGCACAGGCCTGACCACTGGCGCAGAATCCGCATACGCGAAACGCCGGGCATCAGCTCGAGCACGTGCCCAGCCAGTCCCTCGGTGAACTCCAGCGAACCGCGCACCGAGTAGTTGGCATAGGGGTCGACCGAGGCGCCGAACACCAGCTCGCCCCGGTCGGTCTGGCTCACGTACACGTGCAGCGAACCCGAGACCACCACCGTGGGCAGGAACATCTTCACCGGCTCGGTGACGGCGGCCTGCAGGGGGTGGGTGGTGATGGGCAGCCGCACGCCGGCCATGGTCGAGATGAGCGATGCCCACCCGGCGGTGCAGTTGATGACGATCGGCGTGGAGATGTCGCCGCGATTCGTGCGAACGCCGGTGACCCGGCCCCCGGCGCCCTTGCCGTCGGGACCGTCGCCGCCCTCGCACAGAATGTCGGTGACCTCGGTCTTCTGGTGCATCTCGACGCCCATGTGGTCCGCCGCCCGGGCGTACCCCCACACCACCGCGTCGTGGCGAACGACGCCGCCTGGCGGGTGATACAGCGCGCCCTGGATCGGGTAGCGGGGGTGGTCGGAGGTGTCGAGGCTCGGGCACTCCTTCTTGATCTCGTCGGGGCCGATCACGCTCGAGTTGACGCCGCCGAGCTTGTTGACCTCGGCGCGCCAGTGCATCGTGCGCAGGGAGGCGTCGGAGTGCGCCAGCGTCAGGTGGCCGCGTTGGCTGAACATCACGTTGATGTTCAGCTCCACCGCCATCTGCTCATACAGGTGCACCGACCGGTCGTAGAAGGCCACCCCTTCAGGGGTGAGATAGTTGGAGCGCACGATGGCCGTGTTGCGCCCCGAGCCGCCGCTGCCCAGGTAGGCCTTGTCGAGCACGGCCACGTTGGTCATGCCGTGGTTGCGGGCCAGGTAGTAGGCGGTGGCCAAGCCGTGCACGCCGCCGCCGATCACCACGGCGTCGTAGGACCGTTGCAGATCGCAGTCGCGCCACACCCGCGGCCACGATTGGCCCCGGAGGCCCTTCCAGGCCAGCGCCGCAGCCGAGTACTTGGGCGGACGCTTCCGCAGCCGGCCCGCAAGTCCTGCCATTGCTCTGCAGGCTAAGCACCCCGCTCGGTGACGAGAAGTATCAGTTTGCAAATAATTCAGATGCACTGCCTCTCAATCGCTTCTACGCTGTGCGGCGTGAACCTGCAGCGCCTGCGCTACTTCGTCACGGTGGCCGATGAGCTGCACTTCGGCCGGGCCGCGCAGCGACTGCACATGTCCCAGCCGCCGCTGAGCCAGCAGATCCGGCAGCTCGAGCGCGAGCTCGACACCGCACTGTTCGACCGCAGCACCCGGCGGGTCACGCTCACCGAAGCCGGACGGTTCCTCTATCCCGAAGCGCTTCGACTGCTGGCGGCCGCGGACGGCGTGGAGCGCCTCATGTCGCAGCGCCGCGAAGGTCACACGGGCACGCTGCGGGTCGGCTTCGTCGACTCGGCTGCCTACGAGGTGATGCCGCGCGTGCTGGCCGAGTACCGCCGGCGACGGCCCCGGGTCGACTTCGAGCTGCACACGCTGAGCTCCGACGAACAGGTCAAGGCGCTGCGTGCCGGACGCATCGATCTGGGCATCGGCAGGGCCGTCGGCGACGCCGACCAGGTGGAGGCGACCCTGGTGATGAACGAGCGGCTGCTGCTGGCCGCGGGCGGTGCCCACCGGCTGGCCCGGCAGCGGGCTGCAGCGCTGCGCGATCTGTCCGGCGAGCCGATCATCGGCTTCGACCGGGGAGTGTCGCCCAGCCTCCACGCCGTGCTGGCCGGGATGTTCAGCGCCCAAGGCGTCGCCTACGACCCCATGATCGAGGCCACCGAGTACACCACCATCCTCGGATTCGTGGCCGCAGGCGAGGGCGTCGCCATCGTGCCCGCGAGCGTGCAGACGTTCCGGCCGCCAGGCCTGCACTACGTGCCGATCAGCGACGACGCCGCCTCGGTCCCCCTGCTGCTGCTCACCCGCTCCGGCGAACCCCTGCCGCTGGTCACCCAAGCCCTCGACCTCGTCACCGAGCTCTACGCCCCCCAAGCCGCAGCTTGAGGATGTCAGCAGTACTCTGACGAATCGATGCCGAACGGCTCTGCCGACCAAGGACTGCCTGCGTGAGCGCGAGCGCGATCCGTCGCTGGGCCGCCGTGGCGATCGCTGCATTGGCGGCTGCGGCTTGCGGAGGCGACGGCGCCGAGACAGCCGTTGTCGCGGACCCCGGAACAAGCGCGGCGGCCGAGCAGCAAGCCGGTGAGCCGGCGCGGCCCGCACCGGGCCCCCTCGGGACAGTCGAGATCCCCGCCGACGAGGCCATACAGATCCGCTCGCTCGAGGCCATCACCGGTGATGTGGCGTTCTTGGGGCTGCCCAACATGCGCTCGACGGAGCTGGCCATAGAGGACTACGGACCCATCCGGGGCTTCGACGTCGAGCTCGGCACACCGCTCGACGACCTGTGCTCGAGCGACGGCGGGCAGGCAGCAGCCCAGATCATCGTGGCCGACAGCGACGTGCTGGGCGTGATCGGCACCTCCTGCTCGGGTGCGGCAGTCGCGGCAGCGCCGCTCATCACCGAGGCCGGCATCACGATGATCTCTGCGAGCAATACCTCGCCGGCGCTGACCTCGGACCTGCGGGGCAATGCAGGACAGAACCACAGCGTCGGCTACTACCGCACCTCGCACAACGACCTCTTCCAAGCCGCAGCGGTAGCGCAGTTCGTGCTGAATGAGCTTGGGCTGGCTACTGCCGCGGTGATTCATGACGGCGACCCCTACACGCAGGGTCTGGCTCACGCGTTCGCCGACGCCTTCGCAGCCGAAGGCGGCACCATCACTGGCATGTCGGCCGTCAACAAGGACGACACCGACATGGTGCCGGTGCTGACCGAGATCGCTGCGGGCACGCCGCAGGCGTTGTTCTTTCCCATCTTTCAGCCTGCGGGCGACCTCATCGCCGACCAAGCACCCGGCGTGCCCGGCTTGGAGAACGCGGCCCTGCTGGCGTCGGGAGGGTTGCTGAACCTGAACTTCCTGGCGCTGCCGCAAACGGCAGGCATGTACCTGGCAGGTCCCGACACCCGTTTCGGCAACAACGCGAACCGCAGCACTGGGCGCACCACAGAGGAATTCCTGGACATCTACCAAGAGCGTTTCGGCGGGCCGCCGGCCGCGCCGTACTGGGCACATGCGTATGACGCCACAGTGCTGCTACTGGACGCGATCACCGCCGCTTCCTATGTCGAGGGCGACACGCTGGTAGTGGACCGGCAGGGCGTGCGCGACTACCTGAGCTCCGTCGCGGGCCACGAAGGACTGACGGGAACGCTCACCTGTGACGGGTTCGGCGACTGCGGTGCCGGTCGGATCACCGTGGTGGAGAACCTGGGCGGCGAGGAGAACGCCGAGGCCAGCATGAGCAACGTCGTCTTCTCGTACGCGCCGCCGGCCGAGTGATGGCTAGATGGCGAGGTCGTTGAGGTTGTAGTCGCGGATGACGCGGTCGAACGTCTCGTCGTTGTAGCGGAAATCGTCTTCGAGGCCGACGAAGGGTGCGTAGGTGTAGCGGCGCTCGCCGGGGCGATGCTGCGCCCGGGCGTCGATGGCCACCGCGATCACCGATGACCGCTTGAACACCCGCTCCTCGTCGTAGACGACCACGCCGTCGCGCTCGTGCACCCGCAGTTGACCTGCCACGCCCACCACCGATGAGCGCCGGTGGAAGCCGAACGTGACCGAGATGCGCGGGTCGGCAGAGGTGTTGGCATAGGAGCCGTGGACCATGTGACGGTTCACCACGGTCGCATCACCCGGCTCGCACAGCAGCGGGATGGCATCGGGCAGCATGGTGCTGCCGCCGTTGTCGGCAACTTTCGCACGCAGGTCGATGCGCCCCAGCTTGTGCGTGCCGGGCACGATCCACAGCGCATTCGCGGCGGTGGTCTCATACAGCTGGACCTGGAAGTTGAAGCCGTGGATGCCCATGTCCCAGTCCGGATTGTCCCAGTGGGTCACCCCGTCCTGGTGCCACGACACCGAGCCGCCCAGCCCGGGTTCCTTCACGAAGATGGCGTCGTTGTAGGGAACGAAGTCGGGGCCGTTGATGCTCTCGGCGATCGACATCAGGTCGGGATGGCCGTACAGCCGCAGCGCGGAGGGCATCGACTGGCACATGCCGAAGATCAGGTAGACGACATCCGGCGGGGCATCGGCATCGGGCGTCGGCTGGTCCATCTGGACCTGATGGCGGCCGCCGAGGGCGCTGGTGCCGCCGAACGGGTCCGACAGCGGCGCGATGTGGATGTACGGCTCGACTGCGTAGTCGCGGCCCAGCGCGGGCCGGCCGTGGCGGTCCACCTCTGCGCCCTTGCGCACCGGCGCCCGCTCGATGACCTCGGCCGCATCGGCCCGCAGCTCGGCGATCTCGTCCGGGCCGACGACGCCAGTGAAGACATAGAAGCCGTGCTTCCAGTAGTTCTCCAGGATCTCGGGGTGCAACTTGCCGTCGGGCCCGTACCGGACGGGACCCCGGTTGCCGGTCTCGTGGGCTCGCTGCACGCCACCCGCGAGGTAGTCGGCCATCTCGGCGAGATGCTGCTCTCTCGTCGGCGCATCGGCCGCTTCCGTTCGATTCGCAACGTCAGTCATCGCGCTCCCCCAGGCAGTCCCCGTCGGAATGATGGTAATCGGGCAACCCGCCGGCTCTCTCGTTGATATCCGCGTTCTGCGAGCATGAGGCCATGGAGTTCGCTGAGTACGCAGACCGATATCGCACCGCCGAGGTGACCCGCGACGACGCCGGGGTGGTGACCGTTCGCATGAACACGCGCGGCGGTCCGCTTCAGTGGGGCGGCCGTCCGCACCGTGAGCTGCCCGAGCTGTTCATGGCGCTGGCATCGGACCGCGACATCAAGGTGGTGATCCTCACCGGCACCGGCGACTCGTTCATCGAGTTGCCCGACGAGGTCAACGCGCTCGCCGAGGGGCGCGCCAATGCCACCGTGTGGGACCGCATCATCTGGGAGGGCAACCGGCTCGTCGACCAGATGCTCGACATCGAGGTGCCCATGATCGCCGCAGTGAACGGCCCGGTCACGGTGCACTCCGAGCTGGCGGTGCTGTGCGACATCGTGCTCGCCGCCGAGGGCGCCTACTTCCAGGACGCCCCGCACTTCCCCGGCGGGCTGGTGCCCGGCGACAGCATGCAGATCGTCTGGCCGCTGCTGCTGGGACCGAACCGGGGCCGCTACTTCCTGCTCACCGGCCAGCAGATCGGTGCCGCCGAGGCCCACGAGCTCGGCATCGTGGGCGAAGTACTGCCCGCCGAAGGCTTGATGGCCCGCGCGCAGGAGATCGCCGCCGACCTCGCCCAGCTCAACCCGATCCTGCTGCGCAACACCCGCCACGCGTTGGTGCGCCCTCTGCGGCGCGCCATGGCCGACGATCTGCACACGGGCCTGGCCCTAGAAGCAATCGCCTCAATGTCAGCCCGCGAGTGGTTCCGCGACCAAGCCGCCGACACCTGAGCCTGTGGAGTACACCTCGGGCTAGCGGTCGGTCAGTAGCGGATTGCGCCAGCGGAGACCGCTGAACCGCGCAAAGTCCCCGTCGTTGGAGTGGATTTCCGCCTGGTGTTCGATAGCGAGCGCCGCAATGTGCGCATCAGAGACCAGGTTCCCGCCGATACCGGCTTCGACCAGCAAGCGCCGCAAGATCGCGAGATGCTGCGTTCCGGGATTCAACGGCATGACATTGGGTACGGCAAACCAGTCGGAAACGGTGTCAGCAGCGTGCTCTGGAGTCAGGGGGCTTTCGTAGAACGTCCGCTGGGTCGTCAGACGGAGAAAGCCGCAGACGACGATCCACGGCAATCCGATGCGCTCGCTCCCTCTGAGCAATGACTCCCACCAGTCGCGTGCGATGTCATGGCCCGGTGCCATGTCGTTGTGGGCGTAGATCAGCAGGTTGAGGTCGGGAACGATCACTGGTCTTTGACACGATGTGACGCTTCTCGTGCGATCCGGGCTTCCTTCTCGAGGTAGGCCTCGACTTCTAGCTCGTCGGCAAACTGGTTGAGCCGCAGCAGGTCGACTCCCGGCGCGAACCCGCTCGAATGAGGTCTCACCCGGTAGGGCTCCCTGGGCTCGGCCGCAGCCGGGCCCAGGCCGCGTCGCAGCACCTCGTTGACGACCTGCTTGAAAGGCTGATCCAAGTGACGCGCCCGGTCCTTGAGCGCGTCCGCAATGTCGTCGTCAAGCGTCAAAGTTGTGCGCATGGAGACATCATGATGTCTGATCTATTGGATGTCAAGATGCTATCAATCTGTGCGGCCAAAGCATGGGGAATGAACGGATATCCAATGTCAACTCACGAGCGCTGGAGCCAACGCGGAGAGCGTCGCGGCGTAGCCCAGCGGCGCGGTGACTGCATCGCCAATCCACTTCGTGAGCTGGGCCCGCGTAGGGCGCTTGTCAAGTCCGGGTTGGAATACATAGCCGTCGGGAAAGCCCTGTAAACGAGCCGCCTCGGCCGCGGTGAGCGTGCGCCGCTCAGTGGGATGCACGAAGCGTCCTCGTCCCGGTGTCATGAAACCGGTGGTGATGGTGGGCGCGGGCCGGTCACCGTACATGCGTCCGTAAACGGCGCCATAACTGGTCCCATCTTGATGACACTCTGGTCGCTCGGCAAGGGCCAGGTCATGCTCTTCATTGTCGAAGAGCCATGCCATGCGCCCGCGGTTTGCCTCGGTGTATTCGGGCAGATCATGCATTGCAGGATCGTGCGACAGTGCTTGCGTGCCACCGATTGCCCACACGACCGATCGAGGTCTGTCTTGGGCAAGCAACTCGCGCACCTCGGTCAGAGGAAGCGGACCCGAACCGCCCGGTGCATCTAGCCGTCGAGCAATCAGAAAGTGTCGGCGGCGAGTTTGAGGCCAACCCATTTCGTCAGCGGCAAGGACGCCCTCGGTGATGGAGTATCCGTAGGCACCCAGAAGGGCCTTGGTGGTAGCGACGACGTCTGCACCGTCATGAACGACGGAGGTGACGTTTTCGATCGCGACGCTGCGCGCACGGCACGCGACAGCAAATGCCGGTACGGCTAGGTAGAGCAGGTTGCGTCGATCATTGCGTCGCGAGCGGTTGTTGAGGTTCGAATGACCCTGACAAGGCGGACCCGCGGCAACCAAGTCGATCTCTTCGCAGGCGGCAGCTAGCTCGTCGTCAATCATCTCGGGCGGATAAACGAACTCGGCTTCTGCGCCAGTGCCGCGTATCCGGTAATCGACCAACGAGGTCACCGAGGCTTCGACGGCGCGGCGAGTCGCATGGTTGCGCTGATGTACCGCCAAAGCGTCGGCGTCGATATCCACTGCCAACTCGCAGCGCTGCTCCGCACCTGCATCAGTGGCCAACTGCCCGGAGCCGACCAGAAAGCCTCCGATGCCGCAGAAAAGGTCTGCGACCCGAACCACCGAACTCTCGGTTCTTCGCGGAGCAGGACCGGCCGACTGCGAGCAAGGCACTCTCATCGCGCTAGTGGTGTCAGCATCGCCGCCATGAGTGCTGTCCGGCGCGACCGAAGGCACCGCACCCTGCAAGATCGCCTGCCACCATGTCCCCAAGGGGTCGGTCTGAGCCATGTCGGCGTTGACCGAGGAGACACCACCGAGAGCTATATGCGAGCGAATCTCGCTCAAGCCGACTGGTACCGAGCGGGTCAACTGCCCACGCTCGAAGACAGTGCGGGCACGCGCAGCGCCAGCGTCATCGGTTGCTGGCGGGAGCGCAGTGGAGAGGCTCATGCTCGCGTCCGAGTCAGACGGCATTTCACGGCAGTCAGTCAAGCACGCCGATGCGACATCAAGGCCGCCGATCCGCTGACGGGCCGATATCAGTGTTCACTGGAGTTGTCTCTCCCAGAGTTCCTCAACCAGCAGGTCTGCTGCTTCGTCGTCGAGCATGGCAGGCACCAGATTCTGCAGCGTGCGGTTCAGTTGCTTCGCGAATTCCCGCAACAGCGGCGTTGTCAAACGAGTTGAAGCGTCGGCTTGGCGGCGCGCCATGGCTCGCACGATGCCAGGATGTTCGCCGGCCTTTACGCGCAAGATGTGGCTGCGCCAGAAATCGGTACTGCCTTCGGCCTGGAACGCCAAGTCAAGTTCTTGACCACCGAGCATGTTGACGCGCAGCCACAACCGCGACGGGACGCATTCATGCAACCTGCGCCCATCTATATACACAGCAAACCTTCGCTCGGGTGACTCGTTCGGCTCACCGGATGCCTTGGGCTTGGGAAACAGCGTTCCGTGTTCTCGCCACACGGCGAAATTCCACAGATACGCAATTGCCACATAGCGCCAAAAGCCTGGGTCGTCAAGCATCGCGAGATCCGCTTCGCCATCGCTGATCGCCCGATGCAGTACCAGTGACGCCTTTCCCTCAAGAGTGTCTTTGCGCGCACCGCTGAGGTCTGGTGCGTGCGGGCCAATGAGGTCTTCAATCTCGCGTCGTGCCGCTGCCAGCAGCTGGTCGGGAAACTCGTCCCCTTCGCCACTGAAGCGCTCCTTACCGCGCAGGTCGTCCCGCAAAGCCTCAACAACAAGCGGCGCGTCGGATGGTCCAGCCTGATCGGGCGCACTGCGCAGGTGGGCGATACGACTGCCTGCGATTTCGACGGCCTCGCTGTGGCTGAGGGTCAGGTACCTCACGACGCCGCCCGGAGCGATTTGTTGACTCCATCTCGCAAGAGGAGCACATGCTCAGCCCGCGCGACGAGACGAGCAGGCTCCTGACGACATTGGCGGAGCATGCGGTCGCGCGCCTCGTCGTCCGGCTCGGCCGTCAACTGCACTACCTTGCCGATGAGCGAATCCTTGAGGTCGTCGTAGGCGGCAGCGGCATCAGAGCTAGCGCCGACACCCTGCGCGTACTCGAATGCCACTGCGCTCACAAAGTCGAGAACGAGCTGCCGCTGGAAGTACAGCGCAGCTGCAGACGTGTTGCTCGCGCTGAGCGCAGCCAGTACGTCGTCATCAACCCAGACGTCGACGTCGGGTGTGCCGTCGATTGCCTCCTGGACATCCACACCCCTGAGGTCGATGTAACGAAGCGTGTCGAGGGGGAGTCCGAGCTCCACCCGTTTGGCATCGTCCAACGAACGCGGGTGGAACATTGCGGCAGCGGACTTCGCATCAAGACGGAAGGTCGCCCGCGCCAGCCACGAGTTGGCCCGCTTGGGCAGTCGACGTTCGGCCGGCGACGCAGCCGTCCAGTCCGGCGACAGCGCGACATATGCGTCCACGACGGTGCCATGGCTGTCGGCGCAGAAGACGGACCTGCGGCCTCCGTTCGGATGTGCATCAAGGCGAACGGACCGGTCAAGGCTGTCGAGACCGTCAAGCTGGCAATCGAGGAGCTTTTCCGCGAGCTTGAGGCTGCCGGTTCGGGCCACTACCACGAGGCGAAGCCATTGCGGATGAACGCCGGTCGCCCAGGCAGCGTCGGTGAGTTGCCTTCGAAAGCGATCAAATTCATCCTCGACAGCCCAAACCACCCGAACTTCGCTTCGAATGAAGGAGCCGTCTTCCACAGTCAGGCTCGAGCCGGCCACGCAACAGAGGTCGTCCAGCCATACGGTGGCTTCGTTGAGCGTCGATGCGAGCGCCGAATCAACCGTGTAGGGACGGACCGTCCGCCGCTCACGGCTCATGCGTCGTTCCCGCCGGAATTCGGATCCATGTCACCGCCTGCCACCGCAAAGTTCGCATCGACGGTGAGTTCAACCGTCCAATCGGGTTCGTAGAGTTCGCAGGTGTAGTCAAACGCCACGTCTTGACCCGCAACGAGCCGTCCCGTAAAGGCATGAGGTTTGTGAGGCAGTGCACTGAAGCCTTCAGGCGCGCCGATATCGATGTCCAACCAATCAGACCGGCGGTCCTCGGCGACGAAGCCACACCGGATCACCACCTCAACCTCGTCTCGTGAGTCAGTCGTCGGGTCATGATGCTCGCTGAAGCCGATCCTCGCCGTACCGCTCAGTTCAAGTCGGCCATCCGGGGCTTGCACAAGCTGTTCGCCTGGCTGGATCGTGAAGGGTCGCGGGCCGGATGGAGGCGGTGCCGGCCAGCCCCCGCCCGATCCTCGCCACAGTGAACGCATGAGCCGGTCCCATTCGGGAAGCCGCAGTTGTTCTGGAGGAGGAGGCGGGGGAGTGAGACGACGGCTGAAGTCGCCTACATAGTTCTTGATCCGATCGCGAACAAACCTGGCGACTGCAGAGTGCTCGGGTCGAACGTCGGCGCTGTCGCTGTTGACCTCCCACGCGTCGTGCAACTTCGGCTCGGTCTGCCGCAAGGCTTCGTTGACGGCATCATGCGCAACAAAAACGCCGCGGATGTGCGGCGATTTCTCTCGTGCCTTGAAGTACTCCACGACCATGCACGGAGAGCGCACCAGAGCGACGAGGCTGCGATGCGAGATCTCGTCGTCAACGGCGTCATCTGACTCAACCGAATTCGGCTGCGACCAACCCGGCAACTGTGCGACCAAACCGAGATCTCCAACTTTGTCGTACGCAGCGTGAGGCCCAATTCGGTGCTTCCGGACCTGCTCACGCTTGGCGTCTTGTGGGGTTGTCGCGACTTGGTAGGCATCGATAAATGGACGCAGGTCGGGATTCGATTTTGGTCGAGGCGCGAGTCCCGCATCCCCACCTCGCTGCGGCGGCGCGGTTTCGTCGATGATGCTCACTTCGAACTGAAGATCACCGCCCTCTTCCAGAGCGGGCCACCAGAATCGTTCGACGGCGCGCTTGAGATCACGCGGGTCCACTGTCGGGCAGACCAGCAGCATCGTGGTGCCGAGCTGACCGGGCTGATTCGGCGAGCGCAGCTCTAGACCCAGACTGGTCGCCAAGGTGTCAGCTTCTCCATCGATCGCTGGCACGATTTCATCCGCGCTGTCGCCAGCACCGAAGTGCGCCCATCCTTGATACTGCTGACCGTCGAATTCGTGCGGTCCCCAATAGGTCATACCGAGCAAGCGCCGCGTGACATCACCGTCTTCGGCCAAGCCGTCGAAACAGGAGTACGCAATCACCGTTCTGGTAGCCGATGCGCGTATAAGGCCGGCCTTGCCGTAACCGAATGATCCACCCCGGCCGCCGACAGCAGGTGTGTAGCCGCTGCTGCACATCGCCAGCCACAGTTTCGACTGTGGTGTACCCCAACAGCCGCCCATGCCTCCGCCGGCCGATTCGTACACCTCCAGCAGCCGCAAATCCTCGCCATCGGCTAGGTCGGTGAAGCAGTCGCGCTCGGCTAGGCCGATCTGGCGTAGATCGTCGACCGCTGCCGATCGCGCTGCGAGTTCTTCCAAACCGAGGCGATCGATCAGCAAGTCGGCGCTAGCCCCTCCGACATCGAAAAACCGGAAGCAGATCTCGAATGGCAGCCGATCTGCAGGCGCCTGCGACTCGCGTCGTTCCCTCGCCGCGTCCCAAGCGTTCTGGATCGCCTCACGGGCAAGCAGGGCCGCATCGGCAGGGATGGGGTCGGCGGCGAAGAAGCCGGGTGCCTTGACTTCTTCGTTGCGGAAAACCTTCGACTGGTCACCTCCGGCACCAAACGTCACGGCATTGACTTGGGGCCAGTGCCATTTGGTTCGGCGCGTCACGGTGAGGCAGCTAGATCGACGAGCGCGGCCAAAGACCAGTATTCGCCAGCGAAACGACGATCAGTCAGTGATGGCGTCGAGGGTTTCCTCGCTGGGAGCGAAGTAGAACGAGCCAGAGGCCGGGTTCGAGAAGTCGGTGATGGCGTCGCGCACGCCATTGGCATCGTCAAGGCCGTACATCCGGCGCAGGCGGCGCCGCAGCGGTGCCTGGTCCTTGCAGAACGCCATGAAGTACAGCCCCACGGTGCCGTCGTGGAATGCGTACGGCGTGGAGCGGCGGGCGATCTCGTTGATCTTGTCGCTGCCCTCGTTGCCGTGGTTGCCATCCGCGCGCAGCTCCACATGGCTCAGGTGGCTGTAGGGCTCCTGACTGTCGGTCTTGTCGGTCTCGGGGAACTTCTTGCGCCCGAAGTTCTTTTCCTGCTGCTCATCGGAGAGCGCGTTCCAGCCGTCGAGGTCGTGCACCCAGCGCTGGGCGATGATGTGGCTGCCGCCTGCGCCCGCGTCGCCGTCGGGCACGATGGCCACGGCCGGCTGGTCCTCGTCGGCGGGGTTGCCGGTGCCGTCCTTGAAGCCGGTCATGTCGAGCGAGTCGCCGTAGATGAACGTGGGCGTCTCACGAGCGACGGCCATGTGGCCCGCCAGGGCGGTACGGGCGTCGTACTGCGCCTTCCACACCTTGTCCTTGTCGTCGTGGTTCAGCCACAGCAACAGCTCTTCCTGTGTGCCCTTGGCTTCGCGCCCGGAGCCGTCCTCGGACTGGACGGTCACGTAGGCCTGGAAGTCGTCGGGCACGTCATCGGTCAGCTCCGGCAGCAGGCCCGGTCCGAAGCCGAGCGTCAGGTTGATGCCCTGCGCGTCGCACGCAGCCCGCAGGTCGGCAAGGACGGACGTGACCACACCGAGATCCGCGCCCTCGACGCGGCTCAGGTGGACGTACCACTGGTTGGTGCCCATCTCGTTGAAGATGGCCTTCTGCGGCGTTGGCATCTGTGCTCCTTGAGGGGTTCGATGGTGCAAGCGAGAGCGACCCCGCCGCGCAGCCCGAGCGGCGACACGGCGAGATTGCGGGGCTGATCGTAGGCCAACCGGAACGGCGCGCGCACCGCCGGTTCCCGCTCTTCGAACGGGCCGCTGTGTGGCTGTTCCGCGTGTGCCAGCATGTGGCCACCGACACTGTCCCCGGCCAGCGGAGATCCGGCTATGAGCATCGCAGCGCCACAGCGCACGTATGACACTGAGTTGCCTATTCGGGATGATCTGGGAGCTGCGCATGGCGAGATCGCGGCCCGCTGGTCTAGGCCCGGCACCTGGTGGACCGGCGAGCAGCGTGCCGAGATCGTGCGGCAGGTGCGCGCCGCCCGGGACCATCGCGCCGACGATGGCAGCGTGCTGCCGCCGTGGGTGCAGCCCAGCAGCATCGAGGGCCTCGTCGATGCTGACGGCCCGCTGCGGGCCGCTGCAGTCGATGCGGTCTGGCGCATCACCAACCACCCGGGAACGCTGACTGCAGACTGGTACCAGTCGATCATCGATCGTGGCGTTGACCCGCTGGCCTACGTGGAGCTGGTGGGGTTGGTGGCGCAGTCCAATTGCGTTGATCGCTTCGCCGACGCGCTGGAGCTGCCGCGCATCGAACTGGACGAGCCCGCCGACGGTCCGCCGAGGCGGGAGGGCGCTCCCGCGGCCGTGAAGTACCACTGGGTGCCCACTGCCGACATCAAGATGCCCAACGTCATCAAGGCGCTCAGCGCCGTCCCGGCAGAGAACGAGGCACTGTTCATCCTCTCCGACGCCCAGTACGTGCCCATGGAGCGTGTGCGCGGCGATGTGGTGTCCGACCGCAACTCGCTCACCCGGCCCCAGATCGAGGTGCTTGCGGCGCGGACATCGAAGCTCAACGAGTGCTTCTACTGAACGTCCGCACATGCGTTGCTGCTCGGTCTGAGCGGCCAGAACAAGGACATGGATGTCAGCTACGAAGCCGTCAACGGCTCCGGCGATGGCGACGGCGGTGTGCCCCACGGCGCGCTGCTGGCGCGCTTGGCCGAGGCGATGTGGGAAGGAGACCGCGAAGCCACGGCTGCGGCGCGAGCCGCGGTGGTCGACGCCGCGGGCGCCGACGTGATGGTCGATGCCGTGGCGGTCAGCGCCAACTTCCACATGATGACCCGGGTCGCCGACGGCACCGGCACGCCGCTGGATCCGGGCACCTACGACATGTCGGCGCCGGTACGCGAGGCCTGCGACCTCAACGGCTTCGTGTCACGCCGCGATCCCCAGGGCGACCGCCAGACCGCCCAGGGAGCGTCGAGCTGACCGCCCGGCGCCGTCTCGATCTCAGGATCTGAAGCGCTTGGTGGGCAGGTGCGGGCCGATGTAGCCCACATGCACCTTGCCGGTGTTGCGGCCGGTGTCGTCGTGAAAATAGAGCCGCGGCGCCAGCCCGCCGTTGGAGAGCTTGAGATGCGCCTCCATGACGATGTGGCCCGCGTCGCTGACTCGCGCCGACACCGGCATCTCCCGCAGGTGCCGCAGTTCGGATCTCCTCATCACCTCTTCGGACTCGCGCATCGCCAGCTTCTTCGAATTCGCGAACCACTTGCGCGGGTGCTTGCTCGACTTGCACCAGTCCCGGAAGTCGCCGAACTCGGCGCCTGAGTGGGCGTAGGCCTCCAACGCGAGCAACCCGTCGAACACGCTGCGGGCCCATGACCGCGCCTCGATCGAGTTGTCGAGCTCCGCGACGTGCTGGTCGACCTCGGGCGGGATCTCGACCCGCACGAGGTTGGCTCGCGCCAGCTGGAGCGCATGGCTCACCGAGGTCACCGGCGGATACTTCCTGCCCGCGGCATCCGTCACCATCGGGGTGCCGGCCTCGCCGACCCGGACCAGCATCTCCACCATCTGGTCCTCCTTGTCGATGAGCTTCTCCTGGAGTTCCTCGGTGCGGAGCTGCGCCAGCTCAAGCTCGTCCTGCATGTCGAGCACCTGCTGCGACATCTCGTCACGCTGATCCCGGGCTGCCTGTCGCTGCTCGCGCGTCTCGAACAACGCTTCCCACAGATCGTCGCGCTCAGATTCGAGCGCCTCGATGCGTTCGTGCAAGCCAGTGCCCGAGGCAAGCTCGGGTGCCCTGCGCTGGCTGCCGAGTTCGGCTTGGGATTGGCTGAAAAGCGTCGGCGGCTCGCGTTCGACCATGGCCAGGCTCAAGAGCTGGCTCGCCCAGCGGCCAGCTTGATGCGGGTCCGAACGCACCACTTCCTTGGCGAGCGTGCGGTGCCGGTGCGGCTCGTGCTCACCGGGCAGGTAGAGCCGGGCCTCGCCGGGCTCGAGGTCCATCTCGCCGCCGATCAGGCGCTGGAACGGTGTCAGCGTTTCCAGCGGCATGACAAAGACGCGAGCCAAGCCGGCGACCTGCGACGCCGCGCTCTGCGCTCGCCGGGTCATGTCGCCCAGTGCCGTGCTCGGGTTGATGGGATCCCACGCCAGCACGAGGTACGGCACCGGTCGATCGGGCGACAGGACCGCATTGCGGATGGCCTTGGCGTGCTCGGCATCGCGGACAGGAACCGGCGAGGTGGTGAGCGGTTCGCGGCCGAGGTGCGGCCGCCCGCCCCGGCGGTGGGCGGTGTCAAGCAGGTCGGACACCAGCGACTCCGCTCCCGTCGAGCGGAGCTGGGCCCAGCGCGACTGCCCGGAGTCGGTACCGGGCGCAGCGGGGATTCCCGGGTCGGCCGTACCGAGGCTTCCTGGCATAGCAGCGATATGAGCCGCCTCGACGTCCACCCAGACCCAGGCTTCGCCATCGCCGCTGAGCACCCGGATCCTGACCACCGACCGGCCCAGTGGGGCGTGCTGTGTGAGCTCCAATGTCGTCGTCGTGACGCCGCCGTTCGTCCTGGTTGCCCGCGTCAGGTCGACGCGGCCGCCGTTCTCCCGCGCGATATGGCCGTCGCCGCCGCCGTCGCCCTCGACGTCGGCCACGTCGAGATGCGGATGCTGCGTCTGAGCCCACGCTCGAAAGCTGCGGGCCACGTGCTTGTGCAGCCCGGCGCCCTCGTCCTCCCACATGACGCGGTAGATGACCTCAAGGGCAGCGAGATCATCGTCGGTCAGGTCGTGATCGTCCTCAAGCACGGTTCCCCCACGTCGTCATTCCAAACGAGGCGGCGCATCGCAACGCCATTCGCTGGAGCCGGTGGGACCGGAACGCCGCTGTGGGCGTTTCCGGCCGCCATGGCTAGCTCTGTTCGTAGATCGGCGTGAGGAGGGCGCGGCCCAGCGTGGTGCCGAACATGTTGAAGCCGCAGATTGCCGGCGAGACGTTCTCGTCGATCGGCAGCGAGGCAACGCTCAGCGCGTGCACGGCGAACATGTAGCGGTGCGGGCCGTGACCGGCCGGCGGCGCAGAGCCCAAGTAGCCGGACAGTCCCGCATCATTGCGAAGCTGCTTGGCACCGTCGGGCAGCCCGCTGCCTTCGGCATCGCCGACCCCTGATGCGAGCTCGGTGCACGACGCGGGAATGTCGAACACGACCCAATGCCAGAAGCCGCTGCCGGTGGGCGCGTCGGGGTCGAAGCACGTGACGGCGTAGCTCTGCGTGCCCTCGGGCGCGCCGGACCACGCCAAGTGAGGCGATCGGTCTTCGCCTCCGGCGCCGAAGATGCCCGAGACCTGCGGCATCGGGAGCATCTGCCCGTCGGCGACGTCGTCGCTTCGCACCTCGAACGACGCAACTGCAGGAAGGAAGTCATAGGGGCTGGGAGGTTGTGGCATGACGGGCGCCTTTCTGTTGGCTGACCGGACAGTTGACACTATTCGTTGCACTGCGCTAGACAAGCCGTGTGTTCACCGCTCGGGGTGTGAACTCCGAGCCGCACATCACACAACCCAAACTGACAGACCAAGGACCGGCCCGCTTCGGCGGGTCGGTCTTTGGGTTGTAGGACGGGCTCGCTGCGGGTGGTGCCGCAAACGGTTACAGACACGCGGCAGACTGACGGTCGATCAACGACCGGAGGTGGCCGTGACGCGCTGCAGCCCCGCATCAGCCACAGACAGCCTCCGGCGCTGGTGGGCCGATGCCGTCGGCTACCAGGTGTACGTGCGCTCCTTCGCCGATTCCGACAACGACGGGGTGGGCGACCTCGGCGGGGTGATCGCCAGGCTCGACTACCTGGCGCGCCTCGGCGTGGACTTCGTCTGGATCACGCCCTTCTATCCCACGCCCGGCCATGACTGGGGCTACGACGTGGCCGACTACTGCGACGTCGACCCGCTCTTCGGCGACTTGGCCACGCTCGACCGGCTGGTGGCCGAAGCGCACGAGCGCGACATCCGCATCGTCACCGACCTGGTGCCGAATCACACGAGCAGCAGCCACCGCTGGTTCCAGGCGGCTCTGGGCAACTCCGGCGCAGCCGACCGCGAGCGCTTTCGCGACTACTACATCTGGCGCGACCCGGCGCCCGACGGCGGCCCGCCGAACAACTGGGTCGGCTATTTCGGCGGCCCGGCGTGGACGCTGGAGCCGGAGTCCGGCCAGTACTACCTCCACCTGTTTCTGCCGTCGCAGCCCGATCTGAACTGGCGGAACCCGGCCGTCGCCGGCGAGTGGGACGACATCCTGCGGTTCTGGCTGGACCGGGGCGTGGCTGGCTTCCGGGTCGACGTGGCCGGCGGTTTGGTCAAGGACGCCGGGCTGCGCTCGAATCCTCAACTCCTGCCGATCCCGCCCCGGGCGTCGCGCTGGGAGCAGTGGGACTGCTTCGAGCATCTCTATGACGTCTTCCAGCCCGAGAGCCAGGACGTGTTCCGTCGCTGGCGGAAGATCTGCGACGAATACGGAGCGTTCCTGCACGGCGAGACGTACCACCTCGACCCGCGGGGCATGGACGATCTGTTGCCGCCCGACGGCATGCACGGCGGCTACTGGTTCGCGCCGATGCACATCGAGTGGGAGCCCGCCGCGATCCGCAGAACGCTCCGCGGCCCGTCGAGCGCGTTGGCCGGCCGGCTGCTGTGGGCGATGAGCAGCCACGACATGCCACGGGCGCCCACCCGCTTCGCCCCCAGCAGCGACGCCCGCGCCCACGACGACGGCTGGGGTGCAGCGCGCACCCTGGCCTTCAACGTGCTCGCTGCCTTCCTGCCCGGCACCCTGGTGCTCTACCAAGGCGAGGAACTCGGTCTGGCCGACGGCGAGGTGGCGGCCGAGGACAAGCTTGATCCCGTCGGTCCCGACGACGACGTGAGCGCTGGGCGGGACGGCTGCCGCACGCCCATGCCGTGGGGCGACGGCCCGCACAACGGCTTCTCAGCGGCCGAGCCGTGGCTGCGCTCGGCTGTGCGTCCTGCGGGCGAGACCGCTGCGGCGCAGTCACAGGACGAACGGTCGTGGCTGGGGGCGTACCGGGCACTGCTGGACGTGCAGCAGCAAGCGCGGCCAGCACTCTCGAACGGGTACGCCGGCGGCAACGGAGCCGTGGCATGGACAGACAGCGGCAGCGGGCCGATCATCTCCTACCGGCGGGGCCGCCTGGCGGTGGCGGCCAACGTCGGCGACACGGCATGCGAGGTGCCACTCGAGGACGGTGCCACGCCGCTTTTCGACTCGGCGACCGCATGCCGTCATCCGGGCGCGGACCCGTCAGGCGCTTCGGCGCAGGACGCGCCCGACGGAGTTCACCTGTTGCCCCCCGCGAGCGCAGCCGTATGGCGGATCTAGGCGAAGCATCGCTGGCCGGCAGGCCTGTGGCGCAAGCAGCCGGCGCCGGCTCCCCGGTCCGCATCGGCGATGTCGCGCGGGCGGCGGAGGTGTCGACGGCAACCGTCAGCCGTGCGCTGCGCGGCCTGCCGCACGTGGCGTCCGCGACACGGCAGCGAGTGCTGGCCGTGGCCGCCGAGCTCGACTACCGGCCCAACCTGCCCGCCGCGCGGCTCGCCGCAGGCACCACCAACACGATTGCGGTGGCGGTGCCCGACCCGGCTGCCTGGTTCAACGCGACGATGGTGGGAGCGCTGGGCCGCGAGATGACCGCAGCCGGGTACGACCTGCTGCTGTCAGGCGTCGCCAACCTCGACGAGCGGCAGCGCTTCATAGAGCTGAACGGCGTCAGATCGGGTCGCAGCGATGCCGTGGTGCTCATCGACGTCGCCCTCGACGAGACAGCTGCGGAAGCCTTCGTCGCCCAGGGCGGGCGCGCCGTCAGCGTCGGCTTTCGCACGCAGGCGCTGAGCTCGGTGACGGTGGACAATGTGGCCGTCGGCAGCGATGCCACCCAGATCCTGCTCCGGCACGGGCACCGACGCATCGGCCTGCTCAGCCTCGACAGCGGCGACTCGCTGAACTTCAGCATTCCCGCTCATCGAGCCCAGGGCTACGAACAGGCGCACGCCGAGGCAAGACTCACGCCAGACCCGGCGCTGAGGGTGTCCACCAGCAACAGCTGGGCCGAAGCGCGTCGGGCGGCCCATGTGCTGTTGGACACGTCCGAGCGTCCCAGCGCGATCTTCGCCATGTGCGACGAGCAGGCGTTCGGCGTCATGCTCGCTGCTCGCGATCTCGATCTGTGCATCGGGGAGGACCTGTCGGTGGTGGGTGTCGACGACCACGACCAGAGCCGTCTGGTGGGCCTCACCACCGTCCGGCAGCACGTTGCCCGGCAGGGGGCTGTTGCCGCCGAACTGCTGCTGCACATGCTCGGGCCGAGCGTCGAGCCACCGCAGCACGTGCAGCTCGACACCGAGCTCATCATCCGGGACTCGGTGGGGCCGCCGGGCGTTGATTGAGCACCAGTCTGGGCGGCGATCCGGGCCAGAATCCGGCCCTCTCACGGCACAAATGACGGAATCGCATGTTCAGCCGTCGCGCTAGGCTTCCGGCACGGTGACTGCAAGCGCTTGCAACGTCGACAAACGAATGGGCTTGCGACCCCTGAGGGAGGAACACACATGAAAAAGCACCGCACCAGATCAACCCGCCTAGGCACTTCTCGGCTTCTCGCAGTCGTCCTTGCCTTCGGCCTCATCGTTGCCGCATGCGCCAGCGACGACGACGATGACGCCGAGGAGGCACCTGCCGCGACCGAGGCGATGGCCGAGGAGTCGATGGATGAGTCCATGGATGACGAAGCCATGGACGACGACATGGATGAGGCCATGGACGACGACATGGATGAGTCGATGGACGACTCCATGGACGACGCCATGATGGACCTGTCCGGCACCAAGGTGACGGTGTTCGGCCCTGAGTCGAGCGAGGAAGAGGCCGGCGCCATGCAGGACGCCCTGGACGTCTTCGCTGCGGCAACCGGCATCGAGATCGTCTACACCGGCGCCCGCGACTTCTCCGACCAGATCAACGCCCAGGCAGCCGGCGGCAACCCGCCGGACATCGCGGTGTTCCCGCAGCCTGGCAAGGTCGGCGACTTCGCAGCCGAGAACTGGATCCTGGCCGTACCCGACGAGGTGCAAGCTGCGATCGGCGCCCAGTGGCCCGCCGGCACGCTCGACACGGTCACGTTCGGCGGCACGCTGTACGGCGTCCCCAACAAGACCGACCTCAAGTCGATCGTCTGGTACAACACCTCGATCTTCGAGAGCGGCGGTTACGCCATACCGCAGACGCTGGAAGAGCTGCAAGGCCTGATGATCCAGATGCTCGGCGACGGCGTCACGCCGTGGTGCGTCGGCATCGAGTCCGGCCCCGCCACCGGCTGGACGTTCACCGACTGGATGGAAGACCTGGTCTTGCGCATTCATGACGAGAACATCTACGACCAGTGGGTCGCGGGCGAAATCAAGTTCGCCGATCCGCGCATCGTGCTCGTCGCACAGCAGACGCTCGACATCTGGAACACGCCGGGGATGGTGTATGCCTCAGGCGGCTCCATCGCTGCCACGCCGTTCGGCGACAACGGTGAGCCGCTCGTCGCGGGCGACTGCGCCATGCACCGCCAGGCATCGTTCTACGCAGCGTTCCTGCCCGAAGGCACGAGCGTCGGTCCGGGCCAGGATGTCGACGTGTTCTACTTCCCCGCACTCGGCGTCAAGGGCAACCGGCCGGTGCTGACCGCGGGCACCTACGTCTCGGCCTTCCGCAACGCGCCGGAGGTGTGGGCAGTGATGGCGTACATGGGCAGCGCCGAGTACGCCGAAGTCCGCCAGTCTGCACAGGCGGCTCGCAAAGGCGGCGGCCAGTCCGGCTTCCTGTCGGCGAATCTCGACCAGGACCTCAGCGTCTACAACGACCTCGAGCGGTCGTTCGTCGAGATCCTGCAGACGGCCAGCCCGGCTCGCTTTGACGGGTCCGACCTGATGCCTGCCGCTGTGGGCGCCGGCACCTTCTGGACGGAGGGCACCAGCGCCGTCAACGGCGACAAGTCCATCGCCGAGGCGTTCGCAGCGATCGACGCTTCCTGGCCGCAATAGCCGGCTTGAGTCGTCTGAGAACGGCTGAAGGAAAACACTCGTGAACGGAGGCCGGTCCAGCGTGCTGGGCCGGCCTCCTTCGCGTCTGGGCATCCGGTGAATCCCGCCGGCGCGGTGACGCGCCTCGCAGTCATCGAGTGTGATTGCGCGCCTGCAAGACTGCGACGATGGGCGCGCTAGGCGGTGCGCTGATCGGCGTGGTCATCGCCATCGGCGCAAGCACAGCTCTGTTCTTCGGAGCGAACTGGCTCTTCGACCTGGCGGTTGATCGCTGGCGCACGTTTCTTGCGACCTCTGGCGCACTCGTCGGTGCGCTGATCGGCGCAGTCATCGCCGGCAATGACGTTGCCGGTGGGCCACTGTGGCTCTGGGCGGCGGTGTGCGCGGTGGTCGGTGCTGCCGCCGGCATTGCGGCCAGCCTGCTGGGCACGCCGTCGAAATCCAGCCGGACCCGCCTGTCCGAACGCGGGCGTCTCGTCACCTTCCTCGGGCCGTCGCTGCTGTTCGCAGCGCTCGGGCTGGTCATCCCGCTCATCCGGTCGATCTACCTCTCGCTGCTCGACTCGCGGGCCGCCGAATGGGTGGGGCTCGCCAACTATGGGGAGATCCTCACCAACCCCAACAGCCTCGACCTGAGCGGCTGGACCGAGATCTTCACCAGCCGGCTCTTCTACGCCGCCCTCGTGCTCATCGCCGTCGGACTGGGGATCGGCATGGCTGTGGGCCGCCGTCGCGGCCGCACGATGGAGGCCCTGCCCGGCTCGATCGGCCCGATCGCCATCGGGTTGTTCGTGCTCTCGTTCGCCGTGTTCACCACGCTGCGGGGCACCGTCATCAACAACCTCTGGTGGGTGGTGGTGGTGACGGGGCTGTCGACGGCACTCGGGCTGGCTGCGGCGGTGCTCGCTGACGGGGTGCGCGGGGAATCGGTGGCCAAGAGCCTCATCTTCCTGCCCATGGCGATCTCATTCGTGGGCGCCGGGATCATCTGGCGCTTCATGTACATCGCCCGGCCGCCCCAGAAACCGCAGACAGGGTTTCTCAACGCCATCTGGGTCTGGCTGGGCAGCCTGCGGCCGCGCACCGGCGGCGCGTGGGTGGCTGTGCTGATCCTGGCCCTCGCCACTGTGCTGCTGGCAGGCCTGTGCGCATTCGGGGTGAGGCGGCGGCAGACCGCGTTCGCCATCGGCGCCGCAGTCACCGCCATCCCGGTCCTGTGGCTGATCTACCGGTTCCTCGGGCCCGGTTTGGGCGGTTCGGTGCCCGGCCCGACCGGTGAGCCCATCGCCGGCACCATCCTGTTCCTGCAGGAGGCGCCGTTCAACAACGTGTGGCTCATGGTGGTGCTCATCTGGATCCAGACGGGCTTCGCCATGGTGATCCTGTCGGCAGCCATCAAGGCAGTGCCCTCCGAACTGATCGAAGCGGCGCGGGTGGACGGGGCCACCGAGCGGCAGACGTTCTGGAACGTCATCATCCCCACGATCATCCCCACCATCACGGTGGTGGCCACCACGCTGATCGTGCTGGTGATGAAGGTGTACGACATCGTGAAGGTGATGACCGCCGGCAACTTCGGCACGCAGGTCATCGCGAACGAGATGTGGCAGAAGGCGTTCACCGAGCTCAACTTCGGTTTGGGCTCCGCGCTGGCCGTCGTGCTGTTCCTGGCCGTCGTGCCGGCCATGGCGTTCAACATCCGGCGCACGCAGCGAGCAGACGCATGAGCACGGTCACCGCTTCGAGCCCCGGCCCGGCTGCTGGAGGCGGCCGCGG
Source organism: Acidimicrobiia bacterium (assembly GCA_022820505.1). Lineage (GTDB taxonomy): Bacteria > Actinomycetota > Acidimicrobiia > Acidimicrobiales > Poriferisodalaceae > Poriferisodalis. The sequence continues at coordinate 56,900 of JAJEFK010000036.1, forward strand.
CGCAGGCGGCGCCATCGAGCGGGTCGACCGTACCGGCAAGCTGATCTACGGCTTCCTGCGCCGCATCCCGACGTGGGTGCTGTGGCTGATGGTGATCGTGTGGAGCATCCCCGCGAGCAGCCTGTTCCTCAACTCGTTCCGCACCCGCGACGCGCAGCGCAACAGCGGCTGGTGGGAGTCGTTCAACGAGGGCGGGTGGACGCTCGCCAACTACTCCGAGGTGCTGGGCACCGAGCAGACCGGCGGGCTGGCGCGGGCACTGGTGAACTCGTTCGCCATCGCCATTCCGGCCACGGTGATCCCGGTGGCAATCGCCGCCATGGCGGCCTATGCCTTCGCCTGGATCAAGTTCCGGGGCCGGGAATGGCTGTTCATCGTGTTCGTGTCGCTGCTGGCGCTGCCGAACCAGGTGGCCCTCCTGCCGCTGCTGCAGCTCTACGCCGGCGGGGCGCACTGGACCATTCCCGGCACCGAGTTCACGCTCACGCTGTTCCCCGATTTCGACCTCGCCGGCAGCGCCACCGCGGTGTGGCTGACGCACACCGCGTTCGCCCTGCCGTTCGCCGTGTTCCTGCTGCACAACTACATCTCGTCGCTGCCCGGCGAGCTGTTCGAGGCGGCGCGCATCGACGGCGCCGATCACGTCACGATCTTCTGGCGGCTCGTGGTGCCGCTGTCGGTGCCGGCACTGGCGGCATTCACCATCTTCCAGTTCCTGTGGACCTGGAACGACTACCTCGTGGCCATCACCATGATCGGCTCGAACGGCGAGGCGTGGCCCGCCACCATCCGGATCGCCTCGCTGGCGGGCGAGTTCGGCCTGCGCGAGCACGTGCTGTCTGCGGGTGCGTTCGTGCAGGCGGGTGTGCCGCTGATCGTGTTCTTCGCCCTGCAGCGATTCTTCGTGCGCGGGCTGCTGGCCGGCTCGGTGAAGTCTTGAGTGCTGTGGGTGATCTCAACTTGGTGCGCACGGGCCCGCGGCGGCTCGGGCCGGGCGGCGTCGAGATCGGCCCGCTGGCGCTGGGGCTCTGGCGCTTCACCGGCACCGATGTCGGCCAGAACGCTGCGCTCGTCGAGGCCGGGCTCGAGCTCGGCATGAACCTGGTGGACACTGCCGACGTGTACGGCCTGGACTGGGGCGGCACCGGCTTCGGGTCGTGCGAGGAGAATCTGGGTGCGGTGCTGCGGGCCCGGCCCGAGCTGCGCGATCGCATGGTGCTCGCCACCAAGGGCGGCATCGTGCCGCCGGTGCCCTACGACTCGGGCGCGGCCGCGATGCGGTCGGCGTGCGAGGCCTCGCTGGCCCGGCTCGGGACTGACCGCATCGACCTGTACCAGGTGCACCGGCCCGACATGTTCACGCACCCCGCCGAAGTGGCCGACACGCTCGACGGGCTGGTTGCCGACGGTCTCGTGGGTGCCGTGGGGGTGTCCAACTACACGCCCGCGCAGACCCGGGCGCTGGCAGCCCATCTCGACTCACCGCTGGTGAGCACCCAGCCCGAGTACTCAGCCGCCTGCCTGGACGCGCTGCGAGACGGCACGCTCGACCTGTGCTCGGAGATGGGCATGGTGCCGCTGGCATGGAGCCCGCTTGGGGGCGGGCGACTGCTGGCACAGAGCCCGCTCGCCGGCGGGCGACTCATGCCACCGAGCCCGCTTGCGGGCGAGCAACCGTCGGACCAGCCCGACGAGGACGGCGGGGTTCGGCCGGAGCTGCTGGCCACGCTGGACCGTCTGGCTGAACGGGAGGGCGTCGACCGCGCCGCTGTGTGCGTGGCCTTCGTACTGGCACATCCCACGGCACCGGTGGCCATTGTCGGCACCCAGCAGCCTGAACGGCTCGAAGCGCTGCAGGCAGCACTCGGCGTGCAGCTTGATCGCAACGACGTGTACGACATTGTCGAGGCTTCCGAAGGTCAGCCATTGCCGTGAGCGACGGCACATCGAAGGGCGATCAGTCGATGCGTTTCGGCGTCATCGGCACCGGCATGATGGGCATCGAGCACATCGCCAACCTCATCGCGCTCGACGGCGCCGAGGTCGCAGCGCTGTGCGACAACTGGGAGCCGTCGCTCAAAGCGGCCCAGCACGAGCTGGCCTGCAGCGGTCTCGGCCCGGTGCCGTGCTTCAGCGACCATCACGAGCTGCTCAGCGCGGGGCTGTGCGATGCCGTGGTGGTGGCGACGCCCAACCACCTGCACACCGACATCGTGCTGGATGTGGCGGCTGCCGGTGTGCCTCAACTTGTCGAGAAGCCGCTGGCCACCACGCTCGGCGACTGCCGACACATCATCGACGGCGTCGAGGCGCTCGGGCCCGATGCACCGCTGGTGTGGGTGGGGCTGGAGTACCGCTACATGGCGCCGGTGGCTGCGCTGATCGAGCGGGCTCACGCCGGCGCCGTGGGCCGCATTGCGATGGTGTCGATCCGCGAGCACCGCTTCCCCTTCCAGCCGAAGGTGGGCGACTGGAACCGGTTCAATCGCAACACCGGCGGCACGCTGGTGGAGAAGTGCTGCCACTTCTTCGACCTCATGCGGCTGATCGTGGGCGACGAGCCGGTGCGCGTGATGGCATCGGGCGCGCAGGATCTGAACCATCTCGACGAGAGCTACGGCGGCGAGACGCCCGACATCCTGGACAACGCCTTCGTGATCGTCGACTTCGCCTCGGGCGCGAGGGCGCTGCTGGACCTGTGCATGTTCGCCGACGCCACACGGAACCAGGAAGAGCTGTCGGTGGTGGGCGAGGACGGCAAGCTCGAAGCGCTGATCCCCGACGACGTGCTGCGGGTGGGCGTGCGAGGCCGCGACGGGGTCGGCAACGTCACCGAGCAGCAGATCGCCAGCACCGCACCGGTGACCGGCCATCACCATGGCTCGTCGTACATCGAGCTGGAACGCTTCCGAGACGCCGTGCTCACATCGAGCCCGGCCGAATGCACACTGGCCGATGGACTGTGGTCGGTGGCCATCGGTCGGGCCGCTCACATCTCGATTGACGAGGGCCGACCAGTGGAGATGAGCGAGCTGCTCACCCCTGCCGAACTCGCCGGGCCGGACCAATGAGCACCGCGGCGCAGCGGCCATGAGCACAGCCCCGCCGGAGATTGCGTGGTTCTCGGCGCTGTGCGACGACGACTACGAGTTCCTCGGCGTGCCGGACCCCACCCTGGCCAGCTCGTGGGACCACTGCGCAGACATTGTCACCGCCGCCGAGCGCAACGGATTCGACAACGTGCTGCTGCCCTCGGGCTACACGCTGGGCATCGACGCCACCGCGTTCGCCGCCGGCATCGCCACCCGCACCAGTCGCATCAATCTGCTGCTGGCGGTGCGCATGGGCGAGCTCTGGCCGCCGCAGTTAGCGCGCCAGCTCGCCACGATCGACCAGATGGCAGGCGGGCGGCTCACCATCAACATCATCTCCAGCGATCTGCCCGGCGCACCGCTGCCGTCGGCCCCCCGCTACCAGCGCACCCGCGAGTACATGGAGGTGCTGCGCACCCTGCTCAACGGCCAGCCGGTCGACTTCGACGGCGAGTTCGTCTCGGTGCAGCTCGATCCCCCGCGCGTCGGCACCGTGAGCGGCCAATGCCCGCCCTTCTACTTCGGCGGCTTCTCCGACGACGCCAAGCACACCGCCGCCCTCGCAGCCGACGTGTTCCTCACCTGGCCCGACACCGTCGCAGGCGTCGCCGAAACCGTCACCGAAATGCGAGACCGGGCCGCGGCAGCGGGCCGCGAACTCAAGTTCGGCCTGCGAGCGCACATGATCGTGCGCCCCACAACCGCGGAAGCCATGGATGCCACCCGGCGTCTGGTGAGCCAGCTCGACGACGACACCGGGGCCACGATCCGAGCCCGAGCCCTCGACTCAGCCTCGGTAGGCGTGCAACGCCAAGCCCAGCTACGCGACAGCGCCGACGACGACGGCTTCGCCGAAGAAGGCCTGTGGACCGGCATCGGCAGGGCCCGGAGCGGCGCCGGCGCAGCCATAGTCGGCAACCCCGACGAAGTCATCGCCAAGCTCGACGCCTACCGAGAGGTGGGCATCGACGCCTTCATCCTCTCCGGCTACCCCCACCAAGCCGAATGCGATTTGTTCGGCGGCCTCGTCTTGCCATCGATCCCGCACCGCAAGCTCTGGAACCCCTGATCCCTCAGCTGCGGATGGCGGCCTCGGTCTGGGGATCGAAGAAATGCAGCCCGTCCACGTCGACGGTCAGCTCGACGATGGAGCCGGGCCGTGCAGCGCTGCGGGGATGCACCCGGGCAACGACCATGCGGTCCTCGATGCCCTCCAGCGCGTCGGGATCGCCTGCCTCCACAGAAGGTGCATCAAGCGGAAAGTGCAGCAGCAGATCCGAGCCCAGCGCCTCGGTCAACGACACCGTCGCCGCCAAGCGCGGCGCCCCGTCGTCGGTAGCCACGGAAGCATCCTCGAATGCCTCCGGCCGGATGCCCACCACCACGTCGGCCCCGTCGTAGCTCCGCAAGGCGGGATTCGCCGCGAGCACCTGTTCATTGAGCAACAGCGTCTGCGAGCCCAAGTGCAGCTGCCAGGCGTCGGCGCCGCTCTCGAGCCGCGCCAGGCGCAGGTTCATCGCCGGCGCGCCGATGAAGCCGGCCACGAACAGGTTGTCGGGCCGCTCGTACAGGTCGGTGGGGTCGTCGACCTGCTGCAGCAGCCCGTCCTTGAGGACAGCCACACGGTCGCCCATGGTCATGGCTTCCACCTGGTCGTGCGTGACGTAGATGGTGGTGGCGCCCAGCCGGTGCTGCAGGGCCGTGATCTCGGCGCGCATCTGCACCCGCAGCTTGGCGTCGAGGTTCGACAGGGGTTCGTCCATGAGGAACACTGCCGGGTCGCGCACGATGGCGCGGCCCATGGCTACGCGCTGGCGCTGGCCGCCCGAGAGCTGTGCCGGCTTGTTGCCGAGCAGCGGCTCCAGCTCGAGCAGGCGTGCGGCGGTGCGCACCCGCTCCTCGACTTCTGCCTTGGGGACGCCCGCCAGCTTCAGGGGGAAGCCGATGTTGCGGGCCACGTCGAGGTGGGGATACAGCGCATAGCTCTGGAACACCATGGCGATGTTGCGGTCCTTGGGCTCCACGTCGTTCATGCGCTCGCTGCCGATCAGCAGCTCGCCGTCGCTGATCTCCTCGAGCCCCGCCACCATCCGCAGCGCCGTCGACTTGCCGCAGCCCGAGGGCCCCACCAGTACGAGGAACTCGCCGTCGGCGATGTCGATGTTCAGGTCGGTGACGGCGACGAACCCGTTCGGGTACTTCTTGGTGAGCCGGTCGAGGGTGACCGTTGCCATGAGACCCCCATTTCAGGCGCACAGACCTGCGTGGCCGAGACTAGTCCGCAAGCGATTACGGACGTATCCGGTGCACCCCGGGCGTGGCAGAATTCGCGAAGTGACTGCTTGCGACCCTGCCACCGAAACCGCCGAGCCGTTCGAGGCCGACCCGCACGCCGAGCGCTCCCGCCTGCTGGCCGACCTGGCCCAGGCATACCGCCTGTTCGGAACGCTCCGCTGGGGCGAGCTGGGCGACGGCCACATCACCTGCCGCGACCCGCTGCAGCCGGACCACATGTGGCTGCTGCGCTACGGCGTGCCGTTCGAACGAGCGACGGTCGACGACCTCGTGCTGCTGGCGCCCGACGGCACCGCCGCCGACCAGCAAGGCAGGCCGGCCACCATCAACAACGCCGCCTACCACATACATCACCCCATCCACGAGGCCCGGCCCGACATCGGCGCCGCCGCACATACACACACCCAGTGGGGCACGCCGTTCTCGGCTGAACGACGGATGATCGAACCGATCAACCAGGAGGCGACCTGCTTCTTCGAGAATCACGCACTCTTCGACGACGGGGAAGTGCAGGTCCTCTCCACCGACGGCGGCAAGCGCATCGCCGCTGCCCTCGGCGACGGCCGCGCGGTCATCCTGGCCAACCACGGCCTGCTGACGGTGGGGGCGAGCCCGGCCGACGCGGTGGGCTGGTTCGTGCTCGCCGAACGCGTGGCTGAGGTGCAGATGAAGGCCACCCGCGGCATCCCGATCTCCGCCGAGGACGCACGCATCGCGCAGCGCAACCTCACTGAGGGCGACTTCGGCTGGATCCTGTTCGGCTGGGCGGCCCGCCGTCACCTGCCCCACGAGTTCGCCTAAGCAGGGCGGGCACTTCGCAGAGCGGCTGAACAGTGAACGAACCTGCCGCGACCGGCGACGGCGAGTCCGAAGCCGATGCTGCTGGCGACAGCCGGCTGGGGCCGGCGCAGCGAGCCGCGTGGCTCGACGAGCTCAGCGGCGGCCACGGTGACGGCCGCGTCGACGTGGTGGTCATCGGCGGCGGTGTCACCGGAGCCGGCTGCGCGCTCGACCTGGCGCTGCGGGGTCACAGCGTGGCCCTGCTGGAGCAGCGCGACCTGGCGTCGGGCACCTCGAGCCGTTCGTCGAAGCTGATCCACGGGGGCCTGCGCTACCTGCAGCGCCTCGAGTTCGGCCTGGTGAAGGAGTCGCTCACCGAGCGCCGCCTGCTGCTGGGCCGGCTGGCACCGCACCTCGTGCGCCCCGTCCAGTTCCTCTACCCCATCCGGCTGGGCTGGCGGGAACGGCTGCGCACGGGGCTCGGCATCGCGCTGTACAGCGCGATGGCCGGTCGGGGGCTCCACGCCCATGGCTCGCACCGGCACCTCGGCAAGCGCGGCACCCATCGCCTGGCACCTGGCCTCGACGCCGATGTCGTGCGGGGCGCCATCACCTATTGGGACGGCCAGACCGACGACGCCCGGCTGGTGGTGGCCATCGCCCGCACGGCTGCCGCTCACGGTGCACGCATCCTCACCTCCACCCGCGTGCAGGAGCTGGTGGTTGCCGACGGTGCCGTCCGCGGGGTCATCGCGCACTGCGGCGAGACCGGTCGCACCTTCAAGCTGGACGCCGACGCGGTGATCAACGCCACCGGCGTGTGGACGAGCCAGATCGAGCAGCTTGCCGACCGTGGCACCCGGCCCCCCGAGGCGACCCGCACCCGGATCCGTGCATCGAAAGGGATCCACCTGCTGGTGCCGCGGGATCGGATCGACCTGCAGTGCGGGCTCATTGTTCCCACACCGCCCAGCGTGCTGTTCGTAGTGCCGTGGGGCGAGCGCTGGATCGTCGGCACCACCGACAGCGACTGGGATCTCGACTACGCCCACCCCGCTGCCAGCAGCGCCGACATCGAGCTGCTGCTCGAACGCCTCAACAGCGTGCTGGCCCGCCCGATCGGCCGTGACGACATCTGCGGTGTCTATGCCGGGCTGCGACCGCTGGTGGCCGGCGATGCCCCCGATTCGGCTGAGCAGTCGGCCAAGCTGAGCCGCGAGCATGCGATCACCCGGGTCGCGCCGGGACTGGTCTCGGTTGCGGGCGGCAAGTACACGACCTACCGGGTGATGGCGGCAGACACGGTCGAGCTGGCGCTCGGCGAGGTGTGGGAGGCCCGAGGGCATACGGCGCCGCGGCTCCCCGGCCGCCGCCGTGACGCTGCCGCCCGCCGATCCGCCACGCTGGTCACCCCGCTCGTGGGTGCCGACGGCTACGAGGAGCGACGCCGGCGTCACGACGAGCTCGGTGCCCGGCTGGGCCTGAGCCGCTCCACGGCCGCGCACCTGCTCGACCGCCACGGCGATCGGATCGACGAGGTGCTCGAGCTGATCGCCGACCAGCCCGACCTGGGCCGGCCCCTGGCAGAGGGGCTGCCGTACCTGCGTGCCGAGGTGGTCCACGCAGTGCGCCACGAGGGGGCACTGCATCTCGATGACGTGCTGACCCGGCGGACACGGCTGTCGGTGGAGTCGTGGGACCGCGGCGTCGACGCCGCGCAGGACACGGCCGAACTGATGGGCGCCGAACTCGGCTGGTCACCCGACACCGTCGAGCGCGAGGTGTGGCACTACCAGGCACGAGTCGAAGCCGAACGCGACAGCCAAACGAGACCCGACGACCAGACCGCCGACGCCGCCCGCCTAGGCGCCCCCGACATCCGCCGCTGAGCAGTCAGGTACAGATGCCAGAGCGGGCGCACCTAGCTGCGCGACTCCTAGATTGACGCGATGGTCGTTGATTACGAAGTCCAGGGGCGGGTGGCGATCTTCACGCTGAACCGGCCCGAAGCCCGCAATGCCATCAGCCACGAGGTGTCCTCGGAGATGGAAGCCCATCTCGACACCTTCGAGGCCGATCCCGAGGTGTGGGTCGGGATTCTGGCCGGCACCGGCACCGTGTTCAGCGCCGGCGCCGACCTGAAGTCAGTGGCCGCCAAGAAGCCCATCGAGACCTCCAAGGGCGGCTTCGCCGGGCTGGCCCGCTACCCCCGCACCAAGCCGCTCATCGCGGCGGTGGACGGGGCGGCGCTGGCCGGCGGCCTCGAGATCGTGCTGTCCTGCGATCTCGTGGTGGCCTCGCCGCGGGCCCGCTTCGGCATTCCCGAAGTGAAGCGATCTCTGGTTGCCGCCGCGGGCGGGCTGTTCCGCCTGCCGCAGGTGGTGGGCCGCAACGTGGCGCTGGAGCTGGCCATGACGGGCGACCCGATCTCGGCCGAGCGTGCCTACCAGCTCGGCCTGGTCAACGAGATGGCCGCCGAAGGCGAGGTGGTGCCCGCCGCCATGGAGCTCGCCGGGCGGATCATCGCGAACGCTCCCAAGGCCGTGCGCGAGAGCCGCGCCGTGGTGCTCGAGAGCCATGCGCGCTCCGAGGACGACGGCTGGGAGATCACCAGGGATCACTTCCGCAACATCCTCGGCACCGAGGACTTCCTGGAAGGGCCACGGGCGTTCGTGGAGAAGCGCGATCCCGTCTGGACCGGCCGCTAGCCGAACCAAAACGCGTATTTCGCGCCTGTCCACGTAGGGCAGACTCGCGGTCTGCACCGGCCGTCCGGCCGGGAGCTCAACTGGCAGATTCCGACACATCAGCCCGTCGCTCACTGAGGAGCAACGCCATGACCTACACCGCGCCCACCGACAGGTTCCGCTTCGATGCGCTGCGCGGCGGCGTAGAGGGCAAGCGGGTGCTCATCACCGGTGCCGGCAAGGACGGCGGCATCGGCCAGGCGATGGCGCTCAGCGCCGGGCTCAACGGCGCCGACTCGGTCGGCATCCACTTCCACCGCAGCTACGAAGACGGGTTCGACCTGGTCGATCGCCTGCGCGACGAGGGCGTGCACGCCTTCCCCGTGCAGGCCGATGTCACCAACCTGCGAGACCTGTGGGCCATACGCAGCTACGTCATCGATCAGATGGGTGGCCTGCCGCCGAACCTGGTGATCTGCAACTCCGGCTTGACCGAGTCCGGCTACAGCCTCGGCCGCACACTGCGGCCAGTCGAGGGCGAGTCGTCATCGCTGCGGCGGGCCCGGGTGCGCCAGGCGTTCATTGAGAACTTGGAGCAGTCACGGTTGGTGCTCGACACCAAGGTCGACGGCTTCTTGGCATCGACCCACCTGTGGGCGGGCGAGGCGGTGTACGCCGGCGAGCAGGCGCAGTTCGTGTACGTGTCGTCGCGACAGGCCGTCGACCCAGGCCCGGCGGTGCCCGGCTACGCGCTGAGCAACTGGGCGGTGCTGCAGCTTCCCAAGGTGCTCAAGGTGAACCTGGGCCGGAGCGCCGACCTCGTCACCTGCTTCACGCTGCTGCTGCCGTTCGTGCGCACGGGCATGACCAACGAGTACGCCGGCAACGAGCGGGTCTTCGGGCGCTGGCAGCCGCGGATGCTGGAGCCATGCGAGATGGCCGAGGCGTTCATGGAGTTGCTGGCCCGCCCCACCGACGAGACCGACGGCGCCATGTACGAGCTGATGGTGAACGCCGCCGACGAGGCCGACCCGGTGGGTCCGCCGGCGGTCGAGCTGATCTGGCACCAGCTCGCGCTGAATCTCGACGAGCAGCCCGTCGACTGGAGCGCCGCCGAGCCGCTTCGCTTCGACTGACCTCGAAACAGACCCAATATGCGGCGAGCGGGCAGGCCCTGTGTCCGGCCGTGGGTGTGGGCCTGATCAGGTCGCTCGATATTTGTAGTTAGGTTTACTTTACAACATGTGACAACCGCCGCTATAGTGCGGCGCCATGTTCAAGAACGACACGACTGCACTTCCCCGCCGACGAGACAGCGGTTCGGCCAAACGCCTGCGCCTCACGGCCCTCATCGTCGCCCTCGGCGTGGCCGCGGCAGCATGCGGCTCCGCACGCACGCTGGAAGGCACCGCTGCGGAGATCTACGACGGGGAGTGCGTCTCGGAGTCGGAGCGGCAGCTCACGGTCTATTCGGGCCGCACCGAGAATCTGATCCAGCCCGTCCTCGACGCCTTCGAGTGCGAGACCGGCATCACTGTGGCGGTCCGGTGGGGCGCCTCCACTGATCTGGCCCTGCTGCTGGCCGAGGAAGGCGACCGCACACCCGCCGACGTGTTCCTGTCGCGCTCTCCCGGCCCCGTGGGCTTCCTGGCGAACCAGGGGCTGCTCACCACCGTCGACGGCGACGTGGCGAACCTGGTCGCGGCCGACCACCGGTCCGACACCCGAACGTGGGTCGGCTTCACCGGTCGCCAGCGCGTGCTCGTCTACAACCTCGACAGCGTCGCCGACGACGAACTGCCTGCATCGATCTTCGACCTCACCGACGAGCGTTACCGCGGGCGGGTGGCCGTCCCGGCAACGAACGGCTCGTTCGTCGACTGGTTCACCGTGTTCCGCGACCAGCACGGCAGCGACACCGCGGCGCAATGGCTCGACGACATGGTGGCCAACGACGCCCGCTACTACCCCAACAATCGGTCCATCGTCGAGGCTGCCGGGCGCGGCGAGATCGATATGGGACTGGTGAATCACTACTACCAATACCAAGTGGCCGCGGCCTTGGGCGACGATCACCGCGCCGCCAACTGGGACTTCGCCGGCGACGACGTCGGCTCGATACTCATCATCACCGCCGCCACGGTCACCACCGCCAGCGACGACACAGACATCGCCAACCAGTTCATCGCCTACCTGCTGAGCCAGGCCGCCCAGCAGTACTTCAGCAACGAGACGCTCGAGTACCCGCTGGCGGCCGGCGTGGCGGCCGCAGGCGTCCTGCCCCCGCTGGGCGGCCCCGAGATCGGGAGCATCGACTTCGACGCCTTGGGCGACGGCTTCGCCCGCTCGACGGAGATCATCGAAGCAAGCGGCATCCTGAACGAGTGAGCTCAGCACGGCCGGCCGGAGCGGCGCGATGATCGGGGCTCTCCGGCGGCGACGCAGCCGCGCCCCTGCTGCACTGCGCATCGCAGGGGTGGTGCTGGCATTCGCGTTCGCATTCCCCGGTGTGTACCTGGTGTACCGGGCGCTGCGCGACGGCACCGGTCCCGAAGGCTTGCTGTGGAGCGCCCGCACACTCGGCCCGCTCTGGCGGTCGCTGCGCCTGGCGGTGTCGGTGTCGGCGAGCGCGTTGGTGCTCGGCACCGGCTTGGCGTGGCTCACCATGCGGACCGACCTGCCGCTGCGCAAGCTGTGGCGGGTGCTGCTGCCGCTGCCGCTCGTGTATCCGACGTTCGTGGGCGCGGCGGCGTTCATCCGCACGCTCAATCCAGGCGGTCTGGCAAATGACCTGCTCAGCAGTGTCGGCATCGATTCTGTGCCCGAGCTGCGGGGCTTCTGGGGCGCATGGTTCGTGCTGGTGCTGACGACCTATCCCTACGTGTACCTGCCCGTGGCGGCACGGCTGCGGCACCTTCCCGGGAGCCTCGAGGAGAGCGCCCGGCTGCTCGGCGACAGCGCGTTTGCCGTGTTCCGCCGCATCTGCCTGCCGCACGCGGGCACCGCCATCGGCGCCGGAACGCTGCTGGTGTTCCTGTACACGCTGAGCGACTTTGGCGCCGTGCAACTCATGCGCTACGACACGCTGACACGAGCCATCGCGACGAACTACCTGGCCAACCCGCCAGTCGCCCTGGCGCTCAGCCTGATGCTGCTGGTGCTCGCAGCGATCGTGGTGCTGGCCGAGCGGTGGTTCTCACGCCGCCTGCCCGACGCAATGTCGGCCAAGGGCGACCGACCGCTCGACTACCGGCTCGGCCGGTGGCGGCCATCCGCCACTGCGGCGGTGGCACTGACGGTCTTCGCGAGCGTCATCGCACCGTTCATCGCCCTGGCCGACTGGGCGCGGCGCGGCCTGTTCCGCTCGATGACCGGCGACCGCGCGCTCACCGTCGACTACTCCGCCATCGCGGAATCCACGTTCAACACCGTGTGGGTGAGCGTCGTGGCCGCAGTGGTGTCGGTGGCAGCGGTGCTGCCCATAGCCCTGCTCGTGGGGCGCTATCGATCCCGGACCGGGTCGCTGGCGCACGCGGTGGTCATCAGCACGTTCGCGCTCCCCGGGCTGCTCATTGCCCTGTCGATGCGCTTTTGGACGCTGCGCACCGACCTGGTGCTCGACTTGCTGGGCGACACTGCGGCGCTGCTGATCTTCGCCTACATCGTGCGCTTCGGCTCGCTCGCGATGGGCATCAGCGTGGTCGCTGTGCGCAGCGTGCCCGAGCGCCTGCACGACTCGGCCCGTCTCCTCGGCGCCGGTCCCTTGCGGCGGTTCGTCACGGTGGACATGCCGGTCATGGGCCCTGCGCTCGGGGCAGGCGCGGGGTTGGTGCTGCTGTCGGTGATGAAAGAACTGCCGATCAGCCTGTTCGTGTCGCCCCTCGGCTTCTCGACGCTGACCACCCGGATCTACGGATCCTTCGAGGATGCCTTCATTGCCGAGGCCGGGCTGCTGAGCGTCATCCTGGTGGTGCTGTCGTTCGTGCTCACCTGGTTCCTGGTGGTCCGCCGCCAGGAACACGCCTGAGCGCCCGGGGCGCGCTATGCGGGCCAGTACTCGGCCTTGTGCTCGCGCTTGAGCACCTTGCCGGTCGGACCCTTCAGCAATTCGCTGCGGAGTTCGACCGTCTTGGGCACCTTGAACGTCGCCAGCGTCTCGCGGCTGAAGTCGATGAGCTCGGCGGGGGTGGTGCTCTGGCCGTCACGCAGCACCACGAGCGCGTGGACTGCCTCGCCCCAACGATCGTCGGGCACCCCGAAAACGCACACGTCCGCGACGGCGGGGTGCTCGGCCAGGGCGTTCTCCACCTCGACGGGAAACACGTTGTACCCGCCGGTGATGATCATGAACTGCTTGCGGTCCACGAGGTACGCGTAGCCCTCGCTGTCCACGTAACCCAGGTCGCCCGTGTGCAGCCAGCCGCCTCGCAGCGTCTCGGCAGTCTGTTCGGGTGCATCCAGATAGCCCGCCATGACCGAGGAACTGCGCACACGAATCTCGCCCTGCGCTTCCGGCGCGAGTGTCTCGCCGCCCGGCCCGGCGGTCTCCAATTCGACGTGGTGCATGGGCCGACCGCACGAGCGCAGCAGGTGCTCGTCGCCCGCCATCGCCCGCAGGTGATCGGCGTGGGACAGGCGGGTGAACCAGCCGCCCGCCCCCTCAGTCGAGCCGTACCACTGCTCGATCTCGGTGTCGGCGAAGGTGGCCAGGGTGCGCCGGATCATCGCCGGCGTGGTCGGGGCCGACCCGTACACCACCTTGCGCAGGCTGGAGCAGTCGGCGGGCGCCGCCTCCTGGGCGTCGAGCACCGCGCCGAGCATCGTCGGCACCCACACCGTCGCGGTCACCCCGTGCTGGGAGATGGCGTCGAGGCAGTCACGAGGCGTGAACGCGGGCAGCACGACGTTGGTCCAGCCCAGCACCACGTGCCAGATGCCCAGCAGCCCCGGCACGCCGGCACCAGGCAGGCAATGCAGCCAGATGTCGTCGGACCGCATCTCGGCATCCATCGCCGTGTGCGCCAGTGCGTGGGTGACGTTGCGATGGGTCCACAGCGCCCCCTTGGGCGCACCGGTCGACCCGGTCGTGTAGCAGATGGTGGACAGGTCGGCCTCGGTCACCTCGACCGTCGGCGGTCCGCTGGGCTGGCCGGCGTCGATCAACGCTGCCAACTCGCCGTAGTCCCCCGCAGCGTCGCCGCAGTTGATGAACCCGAGCGAGCTCTGCGCCACCAGCGGAGCGAAGTCATCACTGCACAGCCCGTAGCGCACCCCGCTGTGCGCCAGCAATGTGTCGATCTCGCCCGGCGAGTACCGGTAGTTCAGGCCCACCCGCACCGCGCCGAGACGCGCCAGGGCGAAGATGGCCTCGTTGTGGAGCGGGCCGTCGGCGAACAGGGTCGCGACCCGGTCGCCCGCTGTCACGCCCGCCGCGGCCAGCCCGCCAGCCACGCGCTCCGCCCGCTCGGCCACCTCCGCCCACGTGAACTGCAGCCCCTCGGCGGGATAGATGTAGGCCGGATCGTCAGGCCGCCGCCGCGCCGTGCGGCGCAGCAGGTCCCACAGCGTGCTCATCGGCCGCTGAAGCGGGGCGGCCGCTTCTCGGCGAATGCAGCCAAGCCCTCGCGGTAGTCGTCGGTGGTCACCAGCTCGGCCTGCAGTCTCGCCTCGGCCTCGTTCACGTCGGCCCAGGTCATGCCGACGGCGCGGCGCAGCAGGGCCTTCTGGCGGCGGAAAGCCAACGTGGGCCCCGCCGCGATGCGCTGGGCCAGCGCCGAGGCCACCGCCAGCAGCCGGCTGCCGGCCACCGAGCGATTCACGAGTCCCCACTCGGCCGCCTGCGGTCCCCGGATGACGTCGGCGGTGTAGATCATCTCCATCGCCCGTCCCATGCCGACCAGCCGGGGCAGGTGGTAGTGGCCGCCCGAGTCGAGCGCCACGCCCAGGTTCGCGAACGGCGAGCTGAAGCGGGCATTGTCAGCCGCGATCACCACGTCGCAGTTCAGCGCGAGGCCGAGGCCCACCCCCATCGCAGCGCCGTTCACTGCCGCCACGCTCGGCTTGCTGAACTCCCAGAGCTGTTCGAGGACTGGGGTGATCGTCTCCGAGATGATGGCGTAGGCATCCTCGCCGGGCTCAGCCTCAGACAGATCCCGGCCCGAGCAGAACGCCCGACCCGCTCCGGTCAGCAGCAGGCAGCGCACGCCGTCGTCGGCTTCAGCGGCCTCGAACGCCGTCGACAGCTCGGCCAGCATCGCCTGGTTGGCCGCGTTCATGGCCCGAGGCCGGTTCAGGGTGATAGTGCGGACGCCGCCCTCGTCGCTGACGTCCAGCGTTTCGAAGGCGGGTCGGTCGGCAGTGTTCTCTGGGCTCGTCGTGGACTGGCTCATCGTGGATCGTCCTCGGGGCGGGTGAGGGCGAACAGGGCGAGGTTCACGCAGGTGAGCACGAGCGTGCCGTTCTGGTTCAGCACCCGCCACTCGATGTGAGCCAGTCCGCCCACTTCGCGTTCTTCCTTCTCGATGATCTCGAGCTCGACGTGGATGGTGTCGCCGATGAACGTCGGCACCGGGAAGCGCAGGCGGTCCATGCCGTAGTTGGCAATCACGCTGCGGGTGTCGGCCGGCAGCAGCAGACCGCCAGCGATTGCCTGCACCATCAACCCGGGAGCGATGCGCTGACCGAACATCGACTCCGCAGAGGTGACGACGTCGGAGTGCAGCAGGAACCAGTCGCCGGTGAACATGCACCAGTTGACGACATCGGTCTCGGTGATGGTTCGCGCCCGGGTGACTTGCGTGTCGCCCACCTCGATCTCGTCGAAGTAGCGCATCAGCAGCGGTTCTGCCATGTTGCCTCCCGGTCGGTTGTCGCGTCAGTCGGCGTGTGACCCCTCAGCTTCGCCTGCGGGGCTGGGTGCGTGCACGGCTCACGCCCGCTACAGCGCTGCCACCACGACGTCGTCGGGCGACACAGAGATCTCGTCCCCGTCGATCCCCAACGCGGGGATGGCCGGGAAGTCGAGTCCGACCTCGTCCACGATCGACTTCACCCGTAGGAACGCACCCCGCCACAGGTCGGTGCGCTGATCGGGGTCGGGCACCGCGAGTCCCGCCCGGCGTGCCAAGTCTTCGAGGCGGTGGTGCCAGTCCACCCAGCCGCTCGGCAGGTGGCCCCAGAACTGCTCGTTCGGCTCGTCCATGAAGACCGAGAAATAGGCGTGCGAGCCCACGAGGTTGCGCAGCACCGCCGCCTGTTCGTCTGGGTCGATGTTGGGCAGGTAGCGGCGCATGAGGTGGGTGGCGAGGCTGAAGTGGCGGGATTCGTCACGGGCGACGAGCCGCATCAGCGAGCGCAGGATCGGGTGGGACGAGTCCTGCGCGAGCTGGCCGAACATGAAGGTGCCCGCCGCCTCGCCGGCGGCGAAGGCAGAGACGATGGTGCCGAAGCGGTAGCGCTCATGGGCCGACTGGTATCCCAGCCAGTAGCGATTGATCTGCGACTGGACCCACGCGATGTTGCGCATGGCCGCACGCTCGAGTTCGTTCGCCGGCGTCATCGCCTCGCCGAAGGTTGGGTGCATGGCCCGGCACACCCGCATCGCCATCTCGTCGTGATGGTTCTCGTCGCGTGTCACCGTCACCAGCATCCGCCGGACGGCGTCATGCTCGCGGGCCTCGAAGGCAGCGATCAGCGCCCGGGCGAAGGTGAGCACGCCGGCGGCCTCGAAGCTGCCGTGCATGGCGAACCAATACGCGAGGCCCAAGCGCTCGTCGGGCGCGAGATCGTCGGGCGCGAGCGCCGCCCAGTCGACCTCGCCGGCCAGGCTGTAGTGCTCGCGCTCGGCCCGTTCGTAGGTGCCCCACAGTCGCTGCGGCCCGCGGTCCCAGCTCAGCGGCATGATGCGAGGACCGTCGTCGTCCAACGCCGGCGGCCACGCCTCCGCGTCCGACGCGGCCAGGGCGGCCCAGTCGGCAGCCGCGGCCTCACTCACGCTGTCGCCAGGCGGCGGGCTCACCTGCGGTCGACCATCACGTGCTCTTTGGCGAGGAACATCACTGAGCGACCGAAGTCGATGAAGTTGGCCTCGTCCTCGTAGGCCCGGCGCGACGCTGCCCGGTTCTCGGGGATCGCGTTGCCCATGGCGCTGCGGTCCATCCAGACCTCGGCGTGACCCGTGTAGGGCTCCACCTGCGATCCTCGTGAGCGGTTGACAGCCGCGGTGAAGGAGTGCTCGTCGGCGTGCACCTGCTGGTAGCGCAGGATGCCCGACGACTGTGCCTGCCGCCGGATGATCGGCCCGTGATGGGTGCGCCAGTACCACTGCGCCTCGTCGATGCTGAGCGACGGCAGGTGGCGGAAGCTGAAGTACAGCTTGACCAGGCTCGACCGCTCGGTGGCCACGATGTTCTCCGGCGTCGGATTCACCTGCGGGTACTCGTAGCAGTAGTAGGCGGATGAGTTCTCGATGTCGGCGAAGTTGAGCTCGTCTTCCACCAGCACCCGGTCGAACTCGCGCCCTTCTTCGGTCTGCATGGCGGCGAGCATCGCCGCACGCGATTCCCACCAGACCTCGGCGACCCCGTCGTAGGGCTCTTCCATCTCGCCGCGCCGGCCCGGCAGGCGGCTGTGGTCGTCGCTGGTGGTGTGCACCTGCACGTAGCGCAGGAACTTGGCCGTGGCCGAGTGCGATACCACCAGCGGGCCGTGCACGTTCAGCCAGTAGTCCTGCATCTCGGCCCGGGTCATGCCCTTCTTGCGCCGCAGCAAGAATGTGAGTCGCAGCATGGTCCGCCTCCTTGGGTGCGTGCAGCGAGCTTCGCGCAGATTGGACTGCTGAGCAGACGGCCGGCCCGGAACTGCTGCAGGGCCGACTGGTAGTTTCGAATCCGGTGCCGGCAGGCACCGAGAGGGGGCGCACACCATGCCGATCACCGAGTTCTTTCCCGGGATCAAGATCGTCGACTCCGACACCCACTGGACCGAGCCGCACGACTTGTGGACCAGCCTCGCCCCGGCGAAGTACCGCGAACTGGTGCCTCAGATCCGCGAGCACGACGGCAAGCGCAAGTGGGTGGTGAACGGCGACATCCCGATCGCGGGCGACTCGGCGGTGTCGGCGATCCTGCCCGACGGCGAGAAGATGCTCGGGCTGAAGTTCCTCAAGCACGACATCGAGATGGTGCACGCGGCGTCGTACGACTGTGACGCCCGCCTCGAGCTGATGGACGCCATGGGTGTGAGCCACGGCATCGTGTACCCCAACGTCGGCGGCTTCGGGAACCAGAACTTCCTCAAGGTGGAGGACCGGGCGCTGCGCATCGCCTGCGTGGAGATCTACAACGACTGGATGGCCGACCTGCAGGCCCGCTCGGGCGGCCGCATCCTGCCGATGGCGCTGGTGCCGTGGTGGGACATCGACGCCAGCGTGCTCGAGGTGGATCGGGCGCATCGCAACGGCGCCAAGGGCATCGTGATGTGCTCCAACCCGCACGACTCGGGCATGCCCAACTTCGCCCAGCCCGACTGGCGGCCGTTCTGGGAGATCTGCGAGGCGCTGGAGATGCCGGTCAACTTCCACATCGGCGCGTCGGAGGGCGACATCGACTGGTCGGGCAAGGTGCCCTATGACACCTGGTCGGGCGATGTGAAGATCTCGCTCGGCGGGGCGGCGATCTTCCTGGGCCAGCTTCGGTGGATGGTGAACCTGCTGGTCAGCGATGTGCCCGAGCGCTACCCGAACCTGAACTTCGTGTCGGTGGAGAGCGGCGTCGGCTGGATCCCGTTCCTGCTCGACGCGCTCGACTACCAGTGCGGCGAGACAGCGCCCGAGCACCTGGCGCACCTGTCGATGAAGCCCTCGGAGTACTTCCGGCGGCAGTTCTTCGGCTGCTTCTGGTTCGAATCGCAGACGCTGGCGCCGGCCATCGACCACATCGGGGCCACCCAGATCATGTTCGAGACCGACATCCCGCACCCGACGTGCCTGTATCCCCGCAGCGTCGAGCGGGTGCGTGACGCGATCGGCAACCTCGACGCCGCAGTGCAGAAGCGGATCCTGCAGGACAACGCCGCAGAGCTCTACAAGATCGACGTGTAGCTCGCGGCGGCGCTGGGCCGTCAGCGAGGCGGGCGTGCGGCCTGTGCGCTGTCAGCGGCGAGGTCAGGCAGCGGGACGGGCGCCGCGGCCGAGGCAGTCGGCGCCCCAGCGGGCGATGTCGGCGTCGAGGTCGAGCGGGATGTTGCTCGGGGCGTCGGGGTCATGGAGCTCGGCCGGCACCTCCCACATCACCTCGAACTCGATGCCGTCGGGGTCGTGGCAGTACAGGCTGCGGCTGACGCCGTGGTTGTTCTCGCCGACAAGGACGCCCATTTCGGCCAGCCGGGCTTTGGCTTCGGCCAGCTCGGCGAGCGTGGCGACCTCCCAGGCCAGGTGGTACAGGCCCACGTGACGTGGTGGCGCGCCCTCGCCGGCCGCATCGAACAGGCCGAGGTCGTGGTCGGTATTCGAATCTGGCGATGCCATGAACACGGCGGTGCCGTAGCGGTTCACCACCTCGAGCCCCAGCGCCTGGTTGTAGAAGCGCGCGGATGCCTCGGGGTCCTTCACCCACAGCACCGCATGCCGGATGCCGAGCGTGGCCATGCGACCGATCGTATCGAGGGGCCTCAGTTGCGGCGGGCGTCCTTGTAGGGGATGTCCTTGGCGTCGTCGGGCTCTTTGGGCAGGCCCAGGACCCGCTCGCCGATGATGTTGCGCTGGATCTCGTCGGTGCCGCCGGCGATCGACATGGCCGGTGTGGACATCAGGATCTCCGACACGATGCCGTCGGCGTTGGAGCCGGGGCCCACGAGCATGCCCATTGAGCCGGCGATCATCGTGTGGGCGGTGTGGCACGCCCGGGCGGTCACCGACATGTTCAGCTTGGTGAGCGAGCCCTCGGGGCCGGGCGGCTTGCCGGCGGCACGTGCGGCTCGGGCACGCTGGGTGGTCCACGACGAGATGCGCCGCAGCGTCTCGACCCGGGCGATCTGCTGGCGGACCACCGGGTCGCTGACCCGGCCGGTGCGCTGCGCTTCGGGCACGACCAGGTTGGCCCGCCCGGCTCGCTGCGGGTACCACTTGTAGGTGGCGAAGTACTCGTCGCTCTCCTGCTTGGCTCGCTCCACCGTCGGGCCGCCGTCGGCGGGGTAGCGAGGACGGCGTGTGGCCACCGCCGCCCGTTCGTGAGTGAGCGTGGTGAGGCCGATGCGCCAGCCGTCGCCGGGGTTGCCGACCAGCTCGTTGCCGGGCACCCGGGCATCTTCGAAGAACACCTCGTTGAAGGTGGCGTGGCCGTTCATCTGGCGCAGCGGGCGCACCTCCACGCCGGGCTGGTCCATCGGGATGAGGAAGTACGAGATTCCCTGGTGCTTGGGCACATCCCAGTTGGTGCGCGCCATCAAGATGCCGAACCGGGCCTTGTGCGCGCCCGAGTTCCAGACCTTCTGGCCGTTGACGATCCACTCGTCGCCGTCGCGGTCGGCCCGGGTCACCAGCCCCGCCAGATCGGAGCCGTTGGTGGGCTCGGAGAAGAGCTGGCACCACTTGTGCTCGCCGGTCAGGATCGGGCGCAGGTGGCGCCGCTTCTGGTCGTCGTCGGCGTGGGCGAGCAGCGTCGGCGCCACGAGATACATGCTCACGCCCGCCGCCACGCCCACTGCGCCGACGGCGTCGAATTCGCGGGCCACCACGGCATCCATCGAGGGCGGCAGGCCCCGCCCGTGCCACTCCGTCGGCCACGCCGGCGTGCCCCAGCCAGTGTCGGCCAGCATGTTGCGCCACTCGATCAGCGGCCGCTCGCGGTGCCAGTGCTCTTCCAGCCACGTCCGGGCTTCGTCGCGAACCTCGTCGGCGCTGACCATGCGCGCAGCGTAGAACCGCCGCGCCAACCCCGCCCAACCGCCACCACCGCCCGACCCGGTACTGCCCAGTGCCGAGTCTCCCCCGGTGCTTGTTTCATATTATCATTTCATCAGTAATTGACAATTAATATTCATCGTCAAGTGACGAATAAGTAGGTAGAATCACGCGCGTGATCTACGAAGTGCCCGGCATGACAGCCACCGACGCAGCTGTCGCGGACGAAATCGAGCGACTGCGCGAACAGCTCAGGCCCTATCTCCGCATGCGACGACGTTGGTACGGCACCCTTCGTCGCGCCCAATTCGCGCGCGCGGTTCAGGGCTCGAACTCGATCGAGGGGTATCACGCCAGCGTCGAGGATGCGGCAGCGGTCATCGATGACGATGAGCCGATCGCCGACGTGTCCGAGGACACCGTCAGTGCTGTAGCCGGCTATCGCGACGCAATGACGTACGCACTTCAGCTCGCTGCCGGCGTGTCGCCGAGAGACCGGCTTCACGATCCGTCGGCACGAAGCGCGGCAGCCCCCGAATCGTCGACTTCGCCGGACTTGCCCCTGCCGGTCGACCTGTCGACCCTCCGGTCGCTGCACTTCATGATGATCAGGCACGACCTCGCCCACAACCCGGGTCAACTGCGCCCAGGTGCGATCTGGGTTGCCGACGCCGACGGCGAGTCGGTGTATGACGCCCCCGAGCGCCATGTCATCGAAGCCTTGCTCGGCGAGTACTTCGAGCAGTGCGCCGATCTCTTCGCCGATGACACCGTGCCGACGATGGTCGCTGCGGCCATGGCGCACCTCAACCTGGTGCTGATTCATCCATTCAGCGACGGCAACGGCCGGATGGCGCGCTGTGTGCAGACGCTGTTGCTCGCCGCTGCAGCCGTGCGGGACGACGATCCGCTCGCGCCGGAGTTTCTCAGCATCGAGGAGTACCTCGGACGCAACACGCTGGACTATTACGCGGCACTCAGCGCGGTCGCCGATGGTCGATGGTCGCCGGAGCGCAGCGCTCGTCCCTGGATCGAGTTCTGCTTGACAGCGCACCTTCGCCAAGCGCACACCGTGCTCCGCCGAGTGCTCGAGTTCGAGACGCTGTGGGATGCGTGCAGCCAGCTAGCTCAACAGCGCGGCGTTCCCGAACGCGCAGTGGGCACGCTCTGCGACGCCGCCCGCGGGTGGACCGTGCGGCGATCCCTGTACCGCACCCGTACCGAGACGAACAGCGGAGAGCCGATCAGCGACGGCATGGCCTCACGAGACCTGCAGCTGATGGCGAGGGCAGGGCTGCTCACTGCGCTCGGCGACAGACGCGGGAGGCGGTACCGCCCCTCAGCCGAACTCGCCGACATCTGGGAACAGATCCGCAGCATGCGGCTTGCACGCGATGACACCGACCCGTACCAAGCCGCACAGCCACCGCTGTTCTAGACGAACGCCCGGCTGACGGGCTGCCGTCGCTCAGGCAGAGGAGTGCGGGGTTACGTTGAGCCCATGGATTTGGGGCTGACGGGCAGACGCGCCGTGATTACGGGCGCATCGAAGGGCATCGGGCTGGGGTGCGCACTGGCACTGGCCCGCGAAGGTTGCGATGTTGTATTGGCCGCCCGGTCGGCGGACGTGCTGGCGCGGGCCGCTGAGGAGGTGCGGGCGGCGGCGCCCGGCGCGGCCGTGACGACGCATGCCGTCGATCTGTCGACGGCCGACGGTCGCCGGACATTGCTTGCCGAGACCGGCTGCGACGGCAGCGGGGACGGTCTCGTCGACATCTGGGTGAACAACGCCGGGGCGATTCCCGCCGGCGACATCGTGACGGTTGACGACGCCACGTGGCGCGACGCCTGGGACCTGAAGGTCTTCGGCTACATCGACCTGTGCCGGGCCGTGCTGCCGCTGATGACGGCCCGGGGCAGCGGGGTCATCGTCAACGTGATCGGCGTGGCGTCGCTGCGGCCGCAGCCGTCCTACATCGCCGGCGGGGTGGGCAACAGCGGCCTGGTCGCCATGACCGCTGCGCTCGGCAGCCGCAGCCTGCGTGACGGTGTGCGCGTGGTTGCCGTCAACCCCGGCCTGATCATCACCGACCGGATGGGCGACATGCTCCGCCGCCAAGCGATCGACGAGCTCGGCGACGAGTCGCGCTGGGAGGAGCTGATCCCCGCCGACCCGGCGCCGGGCACGGTGGAGCAGGTAGCCGACGTGGTGGCCTTCCTCGCATCGGACCGGGCGAGCCACGTCAGCGGAACCTCCATCACCATCGACGGCGGCGCATCCTCCCGCTGAGACGTCCGCTGCGCGGGGCGGGTTCGGGCTGGTCGCTAGTGTCCCGCGGCGAGGGGAACTGAGCAGCGCGGCGGGAGGCAGCTATGGACGTGCCCGACTTTCGGACGGTGACGGTGGAAGCGCTGGCGGCGATGGTGCGCGACCGGACGCTGAGCGCTGCTGCGGTGACCGAGCATGCGCTGGGGCGGATCGAGGTGCTGAATCCGCAGCTCAATGCGTTTGTGGCGCTCGACGCCGAGAGCGCTCGCTCGCAGGCTGCTGCCATCGACGAGCGGCTCGATGCGGGCGAGGACGTCGGACCGCTGGCGGGCATCCCGATCGGGGTCAAGGACTTGGCCGACGCTGCGGGTTTCGTCACCACGCGGGGGGCGATGCACTTGCGTGACACGCCGCCCGTCGCCGCCGACTCCACCGAAGTGGCGCGCATGCGAAGTGCGGGAGCGGTGGTCTTGGGCAAGACCAATACGCCCGAGTTCGGCTGCATGGGCGACACCTACAACAACATCTTCGGCGCAACCTGGAATCCGTGGAACACCGGCCGCTCCCCCGGCGGGTCATCTGGCGGCACCAGTGCCGCGATCGCTTCGGGAATGGTGCCGGTTGGCACCGGCTCCGACGGCGGGGGCTCCATCCGCATCCCCTCTGCCATGTGCGGGCTGTCGGGTCTCAAGCCGAGTCATGGTCGTGTACCCAGCGGCCCGCCGCCACTCGGGCTGCTGGATCTGTCGTGCGTAGGGCCGATGGCCCGTCGCATTCGCGATGTCGCTTACTGCCTCGACGCCGTTGTAGGGCCGCATCCGTCCGATTTGCGCAGCCTGCCGGTACCTACCGAGTCGTGGCGCGCTGCGCTGGATAATCCTCCGCTATCGGCGAGGGTTCTGTGGGTGCCTTCGTTCGACGGCGGGCCGGTGGACTCGGAGATCGTTGCGTCGTGCGCAGCTGCGATCGAGCGCCTGGCAGCCGAGGGCACCGAGGTGGTCGAAGCGGGGACGCTGTTCGAGCCGGCCGACTTGGTCTCGCAGGCGTTCGTGCCGATGTTCCTAGGAGGTTCGATCGGGCCGGCGTTCCGGCCGCTGCTGGGCACGCCCGCATGGGACGACGTCACCGACTGGCTGGCCGTGGCGCTGGAGGAGACATTCGAGAGCGTCACCTCGGACACTTTGGCAAGGGCGCGCCAGCAGTGCGGAGAGCTGTCGATCCTGCTCGGCGAGGCAATGTCGGGTTTCGATGCGCTGTTGACGCCGACGATGGCAGGCCAGACCCCCGTTGTGGGCGGCAACGGCACCATCGATGGCGTCGAGATCGAGAATTGGGTGCGGTTCACGCCGCTGGCCAATCTCACCCGGCGGCCGGCGGGCACGGTGTGCAGCGGCTTCACCGGTGATGGCATGCCGATCGGGCTGAGTGTGCTGGGTCATCAGACTGACGATGTGGGTGTGCTGCAGACCGTGGCGGTACTCGAAGACCTGCTCGGGCTGGATCCGATCGCGCCCGACATCGACGCCGGCTGAAGCCGGGTTGCACCCGTGCACGCCGATGAGGTGATCGAGCTGCTCGGGCTCAAGCCGCTGGCGGGCGAGGGCGGCCAGTGGGCGCAAACCTGGCGAGACGAGCACTCCTCGGCGATCTACTTCCTGCTGCGGCCCGACGACTTCTCGGCGCTGCACCGGCTGGGCGGGGTGGAGCTGTGGCACCACTACGCCGGCGCCGCAGTCGAGATGCTGTTGCTCGAACCGGGCGGCACGGTGCAGCGGCCGCAGCTCGGGGCCGACTTGGCGGCGGGCGAGCGGCCGGTGGTGGCCGTCGCGGCGGGCACTTGGATGGCAGCCGGCACGACCGGCGAATGGTCGCTGGTGGGCACCACCATGGCACCTCCCTTCGACGACGCGAGCTTCGAGCTCGGCGAGCGGGCAGAGCTGTCGGCCGCATATCCCGACGCCGCGGGAGACATCGCTCGCTTCACCCGCGAAGATGCCGCTAATGGCTGAACAAGATGAGTCGCCGCCTGTGGACCAGAAGCCGCCGCAGGCCGAGCTGTCGGCGGGGGACGAACTGTCGCCGCCGGACGAGCTGATCCGGTTGGACGGCCGGGTCATCGTGGTGACCGGCGCTGGCGGCGGCATCGGCACCGGCATCGCCCGCCGGCTCATCGCTGCGGGTGCCAGCGTGGTGGCGCACACCCGCTCGTCGCCCGTCGATCACCTGGCCGGTCTCGATGGAGCGCCGGTCGCCTCAGTGCATGCCGACCTGGCTGCGCCCGACAGCCCACAGCGTGTGATCGGCGCAGCGCTCGCGCACCACGGTCGCCTCGACGCTCTGGTCAACAACGCAGGCATCCAGCCGCTCGTGCACTTCTCCGAGATGAGCGACGCCGAGTGGGCCGAGATGATCGACGTCAACCTGACAGCGGTGCACCGGCTGACCCATGCCGCTGCGGGCGCGATGCGTGCTCACGGCAGCGGCGGGTCGATCGTCCACATCGCCTCGATCGAAGGGCACCAGCCCACTGACCTGCACGGTCATTACGCAACGGCCAAGGCCGGCCTGCTGATGCACGCCCGGGCAGCCGCCGGCGCGTACGGCCCCGACGGCATCCGCGTCAACAGCATCTCGCCGGGCTTGATCGACCGGCCCGGCCTCGCCGACGACTGGCCCGAAGGCGTGGCTCGCTGGCACGCAGCGGCGCCGCTGGGCCGGCTGGGCACCGCCGCAGACGTCGGCGACGCGTGCGTGTTCCTGTGCTCGGACCTCGCGAGATGGATCACCGGCGTGGATCTGGTGGTCGACGGCGGCGTGCTCACCCGGCCCACGTGGTGAGCCTGCGCTCTTGGTTGTCACACCCCCTTGGTGCACTGAGGGAAACACAACGTGCACCTCACGGGCACGCTTCACAGAAGCGGAGAAACCACCATGGACACCTCGACTCAGTCTCGGGCCCGGGCCGGCGACTGGCTGCTCGCCATCGCCGTGACGCTGGCCGGCTGCCTGCTGGTCCTGAGCTGGACGATGGCCAGCGGCTAGCCGAGCCCGCCCGGTCACCTGGAGCGTTCTGCTAAGTAGGGGCCAGCCTCTACAAGGAGACACGAATGCTCATCGACAATCCCCGAGGCGGCTATCGCTTCCTCACCGGCATCTCGCCCTTCTCCAGCGGGGTCGTGGCATCGGACGGCCATGAGGTTGTTCACGCCACGCTCGGCGCCCACGTGCCGTGGCGCCAGGGGTTCGAGCTGATCGACGCCCACCTGTCCACTGCCGGGCGCGAGCGCCCAGCCCTGTGCGCGATCGAGCTGCGCTGCCCAGAGCCGTATTCGATGCCGGGCTTCATCGAGTTCAACGCGGGCTACGTCGAGCTCATCCGCTCATGGGACCTGTACGTCGGCGATCACAACCCGCTGGCGCGCACCAACGTGGCTCCCACGCACAGCCCGCCTTCCGAGCCGGTGCTGCACGCCTTCTCCTACACCGTGGAGGCCGAGGCCGGCGCGCCCACCACCTTCGTGGTATCGGGCGCGGGGGAGATCCCCGAAGCGACGCTCGACGACAACGAGATCGTCCGCAAGGGCGAGACCGACCCCGAGGCCATGCGAGAGAAGGCCGGCCACGTCGTGGCGACGATGGGGTCGCGGCTGGCGGCCATGGGCGCCGGCTGGGGCCAGGTCACCACCACCGACGTGTACACGGTCTTCATGCACGAAGGCTTGCTGGAGAGCGCGGTCATCGGGCAGATGGGCGAAGCCACCCGTCACGGCCTGCGCTGGTACCGGTCGCGGCCGCCCGTCATCGATCTCGACTTCGAGATGGACGTCCGCGGGATCCGGCACGAGATCAAGGTGTGAAGGAAACCTCACGACGGCCGGGGCTCTAAAGAGAGTTCTCCTCGGGGTCGCATCGACCGGGCAATAGTGACGACTACGCTCGGCATTCAGTGACAGCTGCACAGGATCCCGGGCCTCCTCTCCAGGAGGAGACCACCCAACCCAAGCGGAAGTCCGAACGGGCCACCGAGCAGCTTCTGGATGCGGCCACAGCGGTGTTCGGCGAGCGTGGATTCGAAGCCGCCACGGTCTCGGAGGTCGCCCGCAGATGCGGCATGACGTCTGGCGCCGTCTATGCGCGCTGGCCCAACAAGCGCGAGCTGTTCCTGGCCGTCATCGAATACACGTCGGCCCAGCGCATGCTGCTGCTGATCAAGCAGGCTGAGGCGGAGGCCGGCGAGAAGCTCGGAATGCTCGGTGCAAACCTGCTCACCGAGACACGAGACGACATGCGCAACCTGTGGATCGAGGCGTGCGTCAGCGCCAGCCGCGACCCATCGGTTCACCCCACGGTTTCCGGGTGCATGGAGCTCGAAGCGGGCGATCTCACCGAGATCGTGGAGGATGGCAAGGCATCCGGCGTCATCGACCCGGCGCTGAGCACCGACGCCATCGTGTTCCTCTGCCAGTCGCTCGGCCTCGGCACCTACCTGGCGCTGCGGGTTCAGTCTCCCGAGCGACCCCAGCTGTCCGGCGACGACTGGTCAGCCGTGGTCGAACGGCTCATCACCGCAGTCGCACCCCGCTCCTGACCCACCGAGTCATCCCATGCCCAAGCAAACGGCATCGTCGCGCCACGCGTGACAGGGTGAGCGGCGCATGACGCCTGTCGAGCTTGAGGCCATCGCTGTTGATGTCGCTGGGCTGGCGGCTGAGTTCCTGCGGGGAGTGGCGGGCACCGGCGAGGCCCTGCGCACGAAGTCGTCGCCGACGGACGTGGTGACGGCGCTGGACATCCAGTCCGAGGAACTCATCCGTGGCGAATTGCTGCGTCGCTGCCCCGGCTCCTCGATCGTGGGCGAGGAATTGGCTGACGAGGTGGGGCACAGCGGCGTCGGATGGATCGTGGACCCCATCGACGGCACCGTCAATTTCCTGTACGACCTGCCGGTGTTCGCCGTGAGCATCGCTGCCACACGTGACGGCACGGTCGTGGCGGGTGCTGTTGCCGACGTGCTGCGCGGCGAGGTCTTCTCCGCGGCACGCGGCTCGGGCGCTCGCTTGGACGGTGCGCCGATTGCCACCGCTGCGTCGGACGGCTTGGCGCAGGCCTTGGTAGCCACCGGCTTCTCGTACCACGCCGAACGGCGTCGCCAGCAGGCGGCGGCACTGGCGCGTGTGCTTCCCGCCGCCCGCGACGTCCGAGCCTTCGGCTCCGCGGCGCTGCATCTGTGCTGGGTCGCCAACGGTCGCTGCGACGCGTTCTTCGAGCACGATCTCCGCATCTACGACTGGGCCGCTGGCGCGCTGATCGCCGACGAAGCCGGAGCCCAAGTCGAGCTCCCGGACGAGCGCAACGACGACCTCGTATTCGCCGCCAGCCCGCCTCTCTTCGCCCCACTCCGAGCGCTGATCGTCGGCTAGCCCACACCGCCGCGCTCCGTCGCAGATCAGGCCACGCAGTCGTGACCTGAAGCCCAGGCGCGGCGGTGACCTGAGAGACTGGGCGTCGTGGCCCGCAACGTTGTAGGAGGCGAACTGCAGCCGTGCTCGTATGACCCGCTGACGGGCTGGTTCCGGGACGGCTGCTGCAACACCGACTCGGGCGACTTCGGCGTGCACACGGTGTGCGCGGTGATGACGGCGGACTTCTTGGAGTTCTCCAAGGCGGCCGGCAACGACCTGTCCACTCCGCAGCCGACGGTCGGCTTCGACGGCTTGGTACCCGGCGACCGCTGGTGCCTGTGCGCATCCCGCTGGACCGAAGCGTTCGAGGCGGGCAGCGCTCCCCCGGTCATCCTCGAAGCGACCCACGCCCGCACCCTCGAGTGGGCCTCGTTAAGCCAGCTCCAAGCACACCGCCACACCGGCGACTCCACCTGACCCGACGGCGGCAGCGTCGGGCAGTCTCGAGCCTGCGGGATCTCGCGGCTGGCGTAGCGTGGCGGTGTGGTCGCATGGTTGCTGGCGGCCGCTGTGGCACTTGCCCACGGACTGCTGGCCGTCTTCATCGTGTTCGGCGCACCGCTGGCTGCACGCAGTCCCCGGCTGATGCGCTGGTACCTCGTGGCGCTCGCGCCGATCGCCGCGATCAACCTGCCCGGGTTGCCGTGCCCGCTGACCGTCTGGGAGAAGGATCTCTGGCGTCTCGCGGGCAACACGCCGTACCGGGGCGGCTTCATCTCCCAGTACTTCGTCGAGCCGTTCTACGCCCCCGGCTTGGACGCCCGCGGCGAGACGGTGCTGCTGTTGGCAGTGACCGCCTGGTGCTTGGGCTGGCTGCTGTACGCCGCCGCATCACGCCTGCGCCTGCGCGCCGCACGCTGAGCAGGGCACGGCTTCGCCGGATCCGAACACGCCCGTCAGCGGCATTCAGAAATCGAGACGCCCCGAAAGCTGCTGAATCCGCCGCGGCACAGGCAGCCAAGTTGCCGCAGTGACGACTCGGTCCTGAATGTCGGATCGCCCGACCTGCGATTACCGTGAGATTCAGCGCCAGTCACCCGACTGGTCGAGGCTGAGGATTCCCCCGGTGCATCCCGAGCACATTCGAGTCGGACACGGCTACGACCGTCGCCACGGCCTCGAGTGCGAGCGCCTCGACGACCGCGACGGCATCTGGTCGTCATGCGAGGAGCTGTGCACGCTGGCGCGGGCCCGGATCGATCTGGTCTGGAGCGCGCTGAGCGCCTCTATTCGTCGAGAGACTCGACTGCGACGGGCACTCGAGAGCCATGTCGAGTCGCTGGCCGGGCTGCTGTTCGCCCGCGATTCGCTGATGCCCGACTCGCGCATCAGAGGCGACGTCGTCCACCCGCTCGCAGCACTGATCGTCACGGCGCTGCAGTCGGAGCGGCGTGCCGTGCGGAGTCATCTCAGCAACCCATGCTCCCGCCACATCGAGGGGATCACCGTCGACGTCGGCACCTTCGAGCCCGGCGCTGCCGAGCGCGGCGGGCAAGCGATCCAGGTCGGCGTCATCGAAGTCGGGCCGGGCAACATCGACGCGGCGACGCACACCACCCGAGCGGTGATGTGCCTGAGGCCGTCAGTGGTGCTCGTGGTGGGGGTCGCCGGCGGGCTCAAGGACGTAGCGATGGGCGATGTCGTCGCGTCCAACAAGATCTACTGGTCCGAATCGGGCCGGAGCGAAGCTGATCTCGACATCACGTGGCCCGACTTCGGGCCCGTCTCGCTCGAGCTCGTGCAATGCGCCCGAGCGGTCGCTTCCCACGACGCCTGGCAGACTCGCTGCCAGGCTCTCGGGCCGGACGATCCGGCCCCACGGGCGTGGGTGGCGCCGATCGCCGTGGGCGAGCGAGTGATCGCATCGAGCCGATCGACCGACGCCCGTCGCGTCATACATCCATGCAGCGACGCGTTGGCCGTTGCGATGGAAGACGTGGGCGTGACGCGTGCCGCTGAGCTCGCCGGCATTCGGTGCCTGGCGATCCGCGGCATCTCCGATCTTCTCGACGGCAAGGAGGCCGCCGACGCTGCCGGAGGTCAGCGGGTCGCTGCAGATCACGCCGCGGCGTTTGCGTTCGAGCTGCTGGCAGAGCTCTACGGCAGGTGACGCAGTCGACGGCTGCGCCCTGCTTCGCCAGATCAGGACTCGGTGAGCGGAATGAAGTTCGACTCGCAACCTCGCGGGCGGTCGCCGCGGTTCCGAACGAGTACCGGGGCGCTAGGTCTCCTCGGCTGGATCTGCTCGTTGCAGCCAGAGGTCGAGTGTTGGGGTCGTCCACGTCGGCACGCCGGTGCCCAGAAAGTCGTTGTCGTTGGTCCACACTCCGGCGCCGAGCGACAACGCGCACGCCACGACAGGCCAATCGTCCGGGTCGCGCAACGAACGAGCCCGCGCCTCGTCTTCACGTGCCAAGTAGATCGGCTCGGCGACGACGTCGACGTTTCCCATGACCGCCTCGAGGCAGGCCGTCACCAGGTCCCGCTGAGTCGTCGGCTCAAGCCCGTGCTGCTCGCCGAATCGCTCAATTCGGGAAGGGAGCATCCACTGCGTCTCCTGCCACATGCGTTCGGGCAGAAACAGATTGAGGCGGTTGTCACGCAGGCGCTCCCGTCCGGCCTCGCGCAGCAGCTCGCCGACGAGAACGCTGGTGTCAACGACGAGCCTCATCGGGTTGGGGGACCCAGTGCGCGGTCGAATAGACCACCCCCTCTGACGGGTCGTCGCTCAGCCGAGCGGTCTGCAGCTGGATTCTCCAGTCGCTGCCGTCGCCGGCACCGACGATCTCAGACACCAATTCGTCCTCGGTCAGACCCCGCTCTTCGAGCACCTCGGTGACCAGAACGTCGAGCCGCTCGAGTGCTTGTGCCCCAGCGCGCCGGTCCTTGGCGACGATCGGCACGAAGAAGCCGACCGGCTCGCCGTGCTTCTCGATGACGAGCGTCTCGCCGGAGCCGATCAGCTTTGTCGCATGGTCGCGGAACTCCCGCACCCCGACTGACCTCATCTGAGCCGCCTCCTGCGCCGGTGGATTGATTTGTGACCACAAGCGTAGCCACACCGCTTCGTGCCCGGACAACCGCCGATGACGGCGACGCGGTGGGTCGAGCCCATTTCTCGTGATGGTTCGGTCGTGTCGAATTCCTTCATGGCGTTTGACTAGCCGCTGAGGTTGCCCTCCAAGAAGTGAATTTCCGGCGAGCTGACAACTGCCGCTGATTGCGGTAGGCGAGCGCCTGCTTCGGCGGCGCAATGTCGGGCGGGCAGACTGCGGGGGTGCGCGTTCTGTGGCGCGGATTGACGCTGGCGTGCCCGTCGTGCGGCGGTCGCGGCCTGTTTCGGCGCTGGGGGCTGTTTGCCATACGCGAGAGGTGCCCGAGCTGTGGCCTCAAGTTCGAGCGCATGGAAGGTCACTGGCTGGGCGCCGTGGCCGTGAACACGGTGGTGTCGGCAACCGTCGTGATCCTGACCGTCGTGGTGGCCATGCTCGTCTGGGGCACCGATGTCAGCCGCGGCCTGCTGCTGGCGATCGCAGCACCCGTCGGCGTGGCGGTGCCAGTGCTGTTCGACCCGGTGTCGCGCACGCTGTGGACGGCAATCGACGCACTGGTCAGGCCCCCGACCCCCGCCGACTTCGACTGATCCAACCGGTGCCGAGGCTGGGTGTAGGTTCCGCTCGGTGACGCGCTCGGGACGACGCCCGAACATCCTCGTCGTGATGGCGGATCAGCTGGCACCCCACTTCACGGGTGCGTACGGCCATCCGGTGGTGCAGACCCCGGCACTGGATGCGCTCGTCGAGCGCGGCGTGCGCTTCGATGCGGCGTACTGCAACTTCCCGCTGTGCGCCCCGTCACGGTTCTCGATGCTGTCGGGCCAGCTGCCGGCGTCGATCGGGGCGTGGGACAACGGCGCCGAGTTCGCGGCGTCGGTGCCCACGCTGATGCACTACCTGCGCCTGCTGGGCTACCGCACGACGCTGTCGGGAAAGATGCACTTCATCGGTCCCGACCAGCTCCACGGTTTCGAGCAGCGCCTCACCACCGACATCTACCCCTCGGGCTTTGCGCTCACGCCCGACTGGGATGCGGCGTCGGGGCCGCCGAGCGACTGGTACACCATGGCCACCCTGTCCGAAGCGGGCCCGGTGGTGACCAACTACCAGCACGACTTCGACGAGGAAGTCGGCTTCGCTGCGGTGCGGCACCTCTATGACCTGGCCCGTGCCCCAGACGAGCGGCCGTTCTTCGTGGTGGCCTCGTTCACCCATCCCCACGATCCCTACGAG
Source organism: Acidimicrobiia bacterium (assembly GCA_022820505.1). Classification (GTDB taxonomy): domain Bacteria; phylum Actinomycetota; class Acidimicrobiia; order Acidimicrobiales; family Poriferisodalaceae; genus Poriferisodalis. The sequence goes on from JAJEFK010000036.1 coordinate 89,673, forward strand.
GCCCGGCCGCAGTGGTGGGACCTGTACGACCACGACAGCATCGACCTGCCCGACCCGATCGCCCCCGACGCCGTCGATGCGCACACCCGGCGGCTGCGCCGGGGCATCGGGGCCGACGGCGTCGGCTTCACCGAGGAGCAGTGCCGCAACGCCCGCCACGGCTACTACGCCAACACCAGCTATTTCGACTCGTGGGTCGGGCGCCTGGTGGAGGTGCTGGACGAGACTGGCCGTGCCGACGACACCGTCGTGATCGCCATCAGCGACCACGGCGACATGCTGGGCGACCGCGGCACGTTCTTCAAGATGTGCTTCTTCGAGCGGGCGGCGCGGGTGCCGTTCGTGATGGCCGGGCCGGGCGTGGCCAACCGTGCCGTTCCCGATGTGTGCTCGCTGGTCGACCTGCTGCCGACGCTGCTCGACATCGCGACCGATGGGGGCGGTGACGGCTGGCCTGAGATGAGCACGCCGCCGGCGGGGCGGAGCCTGTGGGAGCTGGCTTCGGGCGGAGGCGACGGTGGCAGCGACGGCGGCGAGGGCGACGGCGAGGCGATCGGCGAGTACACGGCGGTGCTGACCACCCAGCCGATGTTCATGATCCGCCGGGGGCGCCACAAGTGGATCCACTGCGAGGGCGACCCGGCCCTGCTGTACGACCTGGTCGACGATCCGCTCGAGCGCAACAACCTGGCGGCTGACCCTGCTAACGCCGATCTGGTCGCCGCGTTCGCTGCGGAAACCGCCGAACGCTGGGACAGCACCGCGCTGCGCGACCAGGTGCTCGCGTCGCAGCGCTCCCGGCGGGTGGTGAGCGCCGCGGCACACGCCGCCGGCATCGACTGGTGGGACTACAGCCCGCAGCGAAACGCCGCCGGCGAGTACGTCCGCGACGGCATGAACTGGCTGAACACCAGCCGCGGCAGCCGCATCACCGCCCCACGCTGAGCGACGGCTCCGCCGAAGCGGCGGTTGTCAGCGCCTGCGCCTCGGTGCCGGTGAGGTGGTGGTCGCCCGCATGCGTGAACCGGGCAACTGGCGACGGCTGCTTCAGGTGCTGCGTGTCTCGCCGGTTCGGCGGAGGAAGGCGTCGTAGGGGTCGGCGTCGTCTTCGGAGTCGATGATGGCCTTCTCCTTGGGGAGCGCTTCGAGCACGTCGTTGACGAATGTGACGAGGGCCTCGGGGTTCTCGATCTGCCGGCCGGCGGCTCGGGAGAGCTCGTTGCGGTGCTCGATGAACTCGTAGATGAGCTGGGCGTCGTCGAGCCGGTCGCGGTACCGGGCCGGGATCGCGGCGATGACCGGTTCGTAGCGCTCCGACAGCCAGCGGTAGGCCTTCACTGCCTCAGGCAGCGGGCCGCCGGCGTCGTGCTCGAGCGACAGGCCGTAGGCGTCGAGCGCGTTGAGCAGCGTGCGGGCTTGGTTCTCCTGCACTTCGAGCCCGGTCAGCTTGCGCAGGCGCAGATGGGCGTGCCCCTCCTCCACGACGACGGGCCGGATGCGCAGCCGCGAGCCGTCGGGCGACTGCACCACCGACAGCTCCTCCACGTCGAAGCCCATCGCGTTCAGGCGCCCGATCCGCTCGTTGATGCGCCACCGCTCGTCGGCGGAGATCTCGTCTTCGCGGGTCAGCTCAGTCCACACCCGGTGGTACCGATCGAGCAGGTCGTCGGTGATCTCGATCGGGTCGACATCTTCCTCGAGCAGCCCGCCGGCAATGGCGTCGTACAGGCCGCCCGTGATGTTCTCGACGCCGATGTCGAGGTCGTGGCGGCGCAGCGCATCGGTGAGAGCGGGGCGGCATTCGGCGGTCTCGGCGTCGACCAGGTACGCCATGAGGGCGCCCGCATCACGCCGGAACAGGATGTTCGCCAGCGAGATGTCGCCCCAGTACACGCCCTCGAGATGCAGCCTGGTGAACAGCACCACCGCAGCGTCGAGCAGCCGGTCGCGCAGCAGCGACGGCGAGGTGGTGCGGAACAGGTACTGGTACGGCAGGGCGAAGTCCAAGAAGCGGGTGACGAGCACCGACGGCAGCGACGAGCCGTCTGCGGCGCGCCGCCCGCTCACCACGCCCACGGCACGCACCGCCGGCAGCCGCTCGTCCTCGAGGTGGCGCAGCACGCGGTACTCGCGCTCGGCCAGCGCCTGCTCGATCTCCTTGAGGGCATAGACCCGGCCGTCGTACTGCACCATGCGCACGACGTGGCGGCTGAGCCCCCGCCGCACCCGGATCAGCCGCTCGGTGACGTCGTGCCATTCCGCCAGCGGGCGGTCCCACGGCAGATCCAGGTAGTCGGGATGCCCCTGCCGGGTGAGGATCGTGAGCCCCGACTCAGCTGCAGACCCAGCCACAGGCTCAGGCCCGGGCGGCTGCGCAGTCATCAATCTCGTGCGAGCGATGCCGTCCGGCGGCGCCCGCCAGAGAAGGACTCGCTCATCGCCGACTCACACATGCGGGACAACTGCAGCTTCCGAAGTAGTTGCTGTCGTGGATAAGGCCGTGCATCCGTCCGCCGTCGGCATCGAAGTGCGACCAGAGTCGACGCGCATAGCGTTCGTCCGGGCGCCCGCCAGGTTTCAGGTAGTACCTGAAGAGCGCGTACGCGACGAGATCTGCCGCCTGCAGGGCTCGCGTGGCCCGGGAATCGGCGAACAGCGGAACATCAGCAAGATTGCGCAGCCGGCCGAGTGAACTGCTCGCAGTGCGCCATTGATTCGTCCAGTTCTGCAGGCTGCCTTCAACGTTGCTCTGATCGTGGACGATGAGGCCCCGTTGCTGATGCCCTTGACGGCTCATGCGATTCACGAAGTCATCGAACTTCTTAGTGAGCAATTCGTAGGCCCTGAGCTTCTGATTGTGGGGATTCCGTTCCATGACGGCCCCGATGAGACGCCACGGCAACGCTGGATTCACCGGCGCGTAGCCGGCGAGCGTCGCATAGGCACCCGCGAGTATCTGGCGGCGATCCGATTCGGCGACGCTCGCCCACCGTTTTCGGCCGCGCCACATTTCCGCCGCGTGAATCTCGAACATGGTGTGGTCGTGTCCCAGAGGTCGGAGCTTCCGGAACAGAAACGAATCAAGACGCTGCTGCAGGTGCCAGGCATCTTCCTCGTGGACGATGATGCCGCCGACCACCAGCACGGGACTCCCTCCGTGGGTTCCCGACTCATCTACGAAGCACAGATACAAACTGACCCCAAAACGCGTTCGTGCCCCGCCGAAGCGGGGCACGTTCTGCGAGTCAGCGGAGGAGCAAGCTCACGGCACCGAATACTCCGGTCCTCTCCGCTGCGAACATGTTACACACCGGCGCTGCACCGTACATTCGGAGTCTGAGCAGGAAGAAATTGTTTTTTGGATTCCGCAATCAGCGTCTCTGCTGAGCAGGCCCGGCGCTGGCCACAGCGGCGATCTCGCGGACGAGGCTGGTGCCGCTGCCGGGCTGGCTCTCCCATTCCCATGCCTCGTGCAGCTCCAGCGGGCCGTCGGCCGACACGACGATGCGGCTGCGGCAGTGCCCGTTGGCCGTGGTGCCGCTCGTGGTCACGTGCGAGTACCGGAAGTCCAAGCTGTCACCGTCGCGCCGCCCGACGAGATGACCGAGCCGCACGGTGCCGCCCTCGTAGCGGGCCCACACGACCCCGTCGGATTCCTCGTGGTACTCAAAGCGGGTATCCGAACCCACATCGCCCGCAGGATCATTCGAGACACCGGCGAATGTGCGCCCATCAAGACTCGGTGCAGTACCCATCAGCGCAAGCTATCCACCGACCAGCGCCAGCCCCTTCGGCCAAAACCGGTAGCGGCATGAATCGCCATGCGCGGTACGTTGAGCGGCATGGCAGCCACGAAGAGCCGGTTGACGGTCACCGTCGATGCCGACATTGCCGACCAGGTGAAAGCGGTGGTCGCCCAGGGCGGCGCATCGAGTGTGTCGGCCTACGTCGAACATGCCGTGAAGTGCCAACTCGCGGCCGATGCCGACTTCGACGTGCTGCTGGCCACGATGCTCGACGAAACCGGCGGGCCGCTCACGCCCGACGAACGCGCCACCGCCAGTCGTCTGCTGCCAGCCGAGGCTGCTGCTCTCAGCGCTGACCTCGCTGCGAGCGCCGCTCGCAACCCAGACCTTTCCGAGGACGAAGCACTCGACATCGCCGTCGAGGAAGTACGAGAAGTCCGCAGAGCTCGCCGAGCACCCTGAGCGTATGACGCCCGCCGAGGAATACGAGTTCTACAGCCGACCAGAGAGCCTGCGTCCCCAAGGACCAGCGCAGCGACGCACACCGAGGCCGTCCGACCCAATCGCCCAGAGAGCTACAGCGAAGCCCGAGCCGCGATGGAAGCTCTAGCTGCGGCTCTCTTTCATCAGCTCCTCGGTTGTCTTGGGACGGAAGAGGTCCCTGGGAACATCTGCCGGGGTTACGCCAGGCCGTGGGTAGTAGCCGCCGACGTACTCCGGGCGCGGATCCCGGGGCGGCTTACGCTTGGAGCGGCGCTTCTTCGCCATCAGCATTCTCCGTTCCCAGTTCGCGTATCTGCCGAAACTCTAACGACTCGATGTCGGCCCACTTGAGCAGAATTCCGCCGCCCGTCCACACGTAGCCGCCGTCGAGGCTGACTGGATTAGTCGCGCTTTTGGGGAATTTTCAGCGCCAATGCCGTGCCCGTGGCTCGGCCTCGCCAAGGTGCGCTGTGAGACGTGCGAAGTCGTCGAGATCGGAAGTGATGACGGTGTCGTCAAGACGGATCGCGCATGCAAGCACGTGAGCGTCGACGACATCGGACTCCCCGGAATGGCGAAGCAGCGATCCCACCAGCGAGACCTGTGCCGCGGTGAACGGCTGCACGTCCAGCGACGGCAGGAACCGGGACAAGCGGGCTTGGCGCGAGCCGTCCCGCCACACCTGCGCGACCACCGGTGCTGTCGTACGCAGCGGCTCGCTCTGAAGCTGCGCTGTCCCGATGAAGTCCTTGACGTCAGGCTCGTCGCGGTCGATGGCGACGAGCACGCCGGCGTCGAGGATCACCGTTGGCTGAAGTGGCGCTCGCGCATCGCAGCCACCCCGTCGGGGTCTGGCGGCCCCGACTCGGCTACCCACTCGGCCATGAAGTCCGCCAGGGCACGTCGACGGCGATGCTCTTCGGCGAGCATCACCAGTCCTTGCTTGATCGCTGCTGAGCGGCCGCCGAATTCGGACGCGAGCTCGTCGAGCAGCGCACGGTCCTCGTCATCGAGGCGCACCGTGGTCGTCTCAGCAGTCGCCCCGGTGTCAGCGTCGGACTCCATTTGCTCAACGGTACTCGCCATGGTCGCTCCCGCTCTCACCGCGTCACATGATGAATCGAAAATAGATGAAACCGCATGACACGCAAAATTGTTTTGTCGCGTCAGCCGGCGACACTCCGAGCGGCGGCGTGGGCGATGAGCGGGCGGAGCTGTTCGGCGGCGCGGTGATGGCTCTCGAGCGTGGCCAGAATCCCCTCGCGCTCCATCTGCACGAACGCCGGAATCCCCGCAGCGATCTTGCGCACCACCGCCCGCCTGCAGCCGGCGATCACCTCGGCCACCATGTCGGCGAGCTCATCGGCCCTGCCGGCGCCCAGCCCGTAGCCGCCCACCAACGCCGCTATGCGCGCCGACCGATCAGGCGCACTGGGCCAGCCCTCCAACCACCGATCGGCATCGTCGCACACCGGCGCGAACTGCCACACGGCGTGCGCGAGGTCCCACATCGGCGACACCACGAAGATCCCGTCCCAATCGATGAACGCCACCGCCCGCCCGCCGGCGAACACCGTGTTGCGCGCAGCGATGTCGCCGTGGCACACCACCTGCCCCGGCCCCACCGCCTGGGGGCCCTCAGCGAAGCCCGAGCCCGCAGCGAACCCCGCGACGCAGTCGTGATAGGACCCCAGCAGCTCCCCCACCGAGGCCAGCTCGCCTGCGCCCAGCCGCCGGCACTCGGCATCGGCCGGCACCCACCCCTCGACCCAGCTGAGCACCATCGACCCGTCAGGCTCGGTACCGAGATACCGGGGAGCGCCGCCGACACCGGCCTCCCCGAGATGGACGAGCAGCTGCTGCACCGACGCCGACGACTCGGTCGCAGGACGCCGAACCGTGTCACCGACCCTGACGAACTCAGTGACACGGCCAGCCACCGCCTCCGGCTCGGGCGTGGCATCTGAATTGCTATCTGCACGGTCTTGCATCGACGAGCACGCCGACGAGCACAGTGCTCAGGCCGAATCCCTGACGAGCGCCGCGCCACGTGCGAGATGGCCTTAGCGATCACCATTTGCGTCGTCGGGTGCGGCCGGCGAGGAAGAGCAGCACCTTCGAACGTGCACCTAAGAGGCCGCGCGGATAGGTGGCCGTCCACGGGTCGTCTGGTTCCCCGGTGTATTGGTGGGGTCGTCGATGACCTGACGACCGTGGAGGCCGGTTTCATCATGCGTGCTTTGTCCAGGAGAGTGGTGGATGTCATGTGG
>JAJEFK010000025.1 GCA_022820505.1 Acidimicrobiia bacterium
CACGCGCTTACGGTGAGCGTGACCTGCTGATCCAGGAAGCGAGCCGATCCATGCCCACACCGTCACCCAAGGTCATGAGCGCCGAAGCGCAGAACCTCGTACGCAGGCCGAACTTCGCACATCTTGCAACCATCCGGGCCAATGGCTCGCCCAAGCTCGATCCGGTCTGGATCGATCTCGTTGACCCTTCCACGGTGATCATCGCCACGGGCGGGGACTCGCTCAAGACGCAGAACGTGTTGCGCGATCCGCGAGTTGCCATCTCGATCGTCGACATCGACAACCCCTATGAGGAGCTGCAGATGCGTGGCACCTGCGTGGTGGAGCCTGATGCCGACATGGCCGCTCTGGACGCGCTGAGCCACAAGTACACGGGCAAACCGTTCCCGGAACGTGGCGATTCCGGCGTTGTGCTCCGCATCACGGTCACCCAGTACCTGTACCAAGATCTGCCGTTTGAGCACACACCGGCGTAGGTGGTCTCAGCCTCGGAGGCGACAGGAGCCTGTTGGTACGGGCGTTAGTGGGACACCGGCGCATCACGGCTGGTTGGCGGCCCCTGGAGTGGGGGTGTCGACCGTCGCGAACCCGCCGGTGACGTCAGGCACGCGGGCGTAGCTCTGGTCTTCGCCCGCCTGGCCGTCGGCCCAGTCGACGCTGGCAACGAGCGTGCCGTCCAGCGACCAGATGCCCAGTTCCTCGTCGCTCCCGAGCGCGAAGCCGGGCCAACCGTCCTTGTCGAGGCTGAACTGCATGTATGCGCCCGGCTGGATGACGGTGCCGGCCGGGAAGGGCACTCGCTTGCCGACATCGGTGAGATCGTCAGCCATCTCGAAGCCATCGAGCGCTATGGGCACTCGCGACGCGTTGTGCAGCTCGAACCAGTCGAGCGGGTCGCCCTTGGCGGCCACCTCATTGATGACCAGTCCGACATCAAGCGGGGTCTCCGAGCTGTCGGCGCCCTGTGCACTTGTGTCGGCGTCGCCGGATGTTGGTGGGGACCATCCGTAGGCCCCCGAGAAGGCGCCGGCGATCACCGCGCCGGCAGTCGTCCCGCCGCTTGACAGTTCCAGCGCGCCCTCGGTGAAGGGCGAGAAGCTCTCCGGCGACGACGCTCCCGGCGGGATCGACCAGATTCCTCCGGCGATGGCGTCCACGCCGATGACCAGCGTTCTGCCCGCCGCGATTTCGCGGGGGTCGACGACCAGCGACATTCCGTTGACCGAGCCGTCGGGACCAAGCCCAGCGACGATGATGGAAGCGGGCACATCGACGCTCGGAAGCAGGACGCTCTCCTCGGGATTGGCGTGACCGGCGAAGACCCCGGTGCGTTCGGTCGATTCGGGGGCGCCGTTGAGCAGCAGGCTGTGGACCGTTCCCTGCCCGAGCGGGTTGGGACTCGAGCTGCTTCCCCAGGTCGTCTCGAAGGTGATTTCGAGGGTTCCTGAACCCGCGGCGGATGGCGCGGAAACCTCGGGCTGGGGCCATTCGGGTGGCTCTGGCGAGAGGTCCGCCAGGATCTCGTCTCTGCGCTTGCCGATGAATGTCCGCACCCGCTCGGTGTCGGCTTCGGCCGCCCTGGCCTCGGCGGGGAGGGCGTGTTGCTGCACGATGGCATCCATCGCGTCGACCGCAGCCAGCAGCTCGGTCTCGTCCCAGACGTCGTTCAGGATCTGCTTCAGCCGGGCAACGTATTTCGCCCGCCAGTCAGGGTGGTTGTACAGGCGGTTGGGAATCGCAGTGAGCGCCAACACCGACGGCGGCGGGTCAGAGATGTTGTCGAAGGGATTGGGGTCGTCGGAGAGGTGGAACGTGCCGTCGGTGCCCCATGGCAGGAACACGAACCGGCCGTCAGGCACCCGGTAGAACCAGTAGTTGTTCCGGTCGCCGGCGTAGCCGTCCCAGTGACCCACCAGCACTTCCGTCGCCCAGAACGAGAGGAAGCGGTCGAGGTCCACGATCGACCCGAGCGCCGTCAATCCGGCGTCGGAGGGGTCGCTCAAGGCGGCGACCACGGCGTCGATGTCGGACCAGTCGTCAGCGTCCTCGTTGGTCTTCTTCTCGAAGGTGCCGCGGAACTCCAGCGTGAAGTCGCTGACCGTGCCTTCGTACAGGTTGCCGTCTGCGTTCCCGAAATGGTGCGACAGGAACGGGGCCTTGAACTCCTCCACGTGCACATACAGCCCGAGGTCGGCGCCGTTGACCGACACGGTGGCGAAGTTGCAGCGCGGTGCGGGATTGCCGGCCGCGGCGAACACCAGGTACGACAAGCAGGTGTTGACCATCGAGGGGTCCTGGACGCTGTTGTTCAGCGTCATCCGGTTCATGCCCCCCGGAAGAGACTGTCCGTCGACGTACTTGTCGAAGCGGAGCTTGAGGGATGGCTTGGTCGAGCTCTGCGAGCCGACGAAACCCTTCTTGCGCACGCCGACGTCGGCGTGCGTCTGGCCGTCGACGGTCACCGTGGCGCTGAACCAGGTGTAGATGCTGGCGAAGGGCCGCGAGAGGCCGTATTCCTCGATTTCTGCGAACACGTCCCCGAGCGTGCGGGTCTGGTGCCGCAACGTGTTCCAGTCCTCGACATCGATCTCGATGCTGATGTCGAGCACGCGGTCGAGGGCGAAATAGGCGTCGGGCGGATCGGTCTCGACGTGGTCTTGGGGCGCTGAGCCGGGATCCGTGGCAGCGGGGGCTGCGTCGGCAGCGAGAGTCGTGGCCGCGGTCGTCGTGGTTGCCGCTGTTGGGGCGGATGGGGCCGTGTCGGACGTGGGCGTTGCGGCCGGGAGCGCGCCGTCGTCGGCTGCATCTGTGCAGCCGGCTGCAACGAGTGCCAAGGCGACCAGTGCGACGGCGAAGCGACGCTGGCGGCGAGGTTGTCGCATGCGGCCTGCCTTCACGTGCAGGTAGGACGTGAGCGGACCATACAGCTAGGCCCCGTCCGCAACGCCTCAGAGATATTGTCAGAAATACTGGCAAAAGAATGCTAGGGTCCCGCCGATTCACCGAGGCTTGCCTGGATATACAGGGCCGTCAGGGGAGTGTCATGGACATCGTGCTGACTGGAACCGGTTCACCGCTGCCTGACGCCAACCGGGCCGGGCCGTCCACGCTCGTCAAAGCCGGCGACACGCACATCCTCGTCGATGCCGGCCGCGGCGTCGTCATGCGCATGGCCGGCGGCGGCTCGCTGCCGGTCTTCCTGAGCGCCGTGCTGATCACCCACCTGCACAGCGACCACGTGTGCGCGCTGAACGACGTGATCACGACGCACTGGGTCCTGGGTCAGGGCAACGCCACGCTGCAGGTCTACGGACCGCCCGGCACAGCGCAGTTCGTCGAACGGCAGCTCGGCGCACTGGAAGCCGATATCGGATACCGCATCGCCCACCACGACGTGCTCGTCAACGAGCCGCAGGTCGACGTGATCGAACTCGAAGCGGGCGAGACATTCGACGTCAACGATGTGAGCGTCAGCACAGCGGCAACTGAGCATGCGCCCGTGCGGCCCACGCTCGGCTACCGCCTCTCCCACGACGGCGCGGTCGCCGCGATCGTCGGAGACACCATCCCCTGCGATGGTGTCGACCAACTCGCCGCCGGTGCCGATGCCTACGTGCAGACCGTCATCCGCAAGGACCTCATCGGGCTGAGCCCCAACCCGATGGCGCAGGACATCCTCGACTACCACTCCGATGTCGTCGAAGCGGCGCAGACTGCCGCCCGGGTCGGCGTCAAGCGGCTGGTGCTGACCCACATGGTTCCCGCGCCCACCCCCGAGCAGTACCCCGACTGGGTCGCGCTGGCAGCAGCTCACTTCGACGGCGAGATCGTCATCGGCGACGACCTCACCACGGTCGCGCTGTGAGCCGGCGAAGCCACGCCAACCCGTACCCGGCATCGTTCCAGGAGACTTGATGACACACCCGATCCAGCCGCCGCCGTTCGAAGGCCGCATCGGCCGCACGCTCGCCGAGTCTGAACCGCACTTCGCATCCCGGCCGCACCCCGCACCCGATGCGCCCAACGTGGTGATCGTGCTGCTCGACGACACGGGATTTGCCCAATTCGGCTGCTTCGGCTCCGACATCGACACCCCCCATGTCGACGCGCTCGCCGCCGCCGGGCTGCAGTTCACCAACTTTCATGTCACCCCGCTGTGCTCGCCGACGCGGGCGTCGTTGCTGACCGGCCGGTCCCAGCACGCCGTGGGCATGCGCTCGGTGTCGAACCACCGCACCGGCTTCCCGCACCAGCTCGGCCACATCACCAACCACGCCGCGACCGTGGCCGAGGTGCTCGGCGCACAGGGATACGCCACGTTCTGCTGCGGCAAGTGGCATCTGGCGCCGACCGAGGACATCTCGGCCGCCGGGCCGTTCGACCAGTGGCCGCTGGCACGAGGGTTCGACCGCTTCTACGGCTTCCTTGAAGGCGAGACAGACCAGTTCCACCCTGAGCTGGTGGTGGACAACCACCACGTCGACCCGCCTGCGGGGCCCGACGACGGCTACCACCTCAGCGAGGACCTCGTGGATCAGCTCCTGCGCATGATCAACGACAGCAAGGGCGTGCGACCGGACCGGCCGTTCTTCGCCTACCTGCCCTTCGGGGCAACCCACGCGCCGCATCAGGCACCGCAGGCCTACCTCGACAAGTACCGGGGACGGTTCGACGACGGCTGGGATGCGGTTCGCCAGCGCTGGTACGAGCGACAGCTCGCGCTGGGGATCATCCCCGAAGGCACGCAGCTGGCGCCCCGCAATCCCGGCGTGAAACCCTGGGACGAACTGCCAGACAGCCATCGCCGCTTCGCCTGCCGCCTGCAGGAAGCCTTCGCCGCCTTCCTGGACCACACCGACGACCAGATCGGTCGTCTCGCTGACGGGCTGCGCCAGATGGGCGAGCTCGACAACACGATCCTGATCGTGCTGGCCGACAACGGCGCCTCCCAAGAGGGCGGGCCGTTCGGCGTCATGCACGAGATGAAGTACTTCAACGGCATTCTCGACGACCCCGACGACGTGATGGGAAGGCTCGACGACATCGGCGGGCCCAATTCGCACACCAACTACCCGTGGGGCTGGGCCCAGTGCGGCAACAGCCCCTTCAAGTGGTACAAGCAGAACACCCACGAAGGAGGGGTGCATGTGCCGCTGGTGGTGCACTGGCCGGCTGGCATCACCGCTGACCAGCAGGGCACCCGTCGAGACCAATTCGTGAACGTGTCTGATGTGGTGCCCACCGTCTACGAACTGCTGGGCGTCACGCCGCCGGAGGTGTTTGGCGGCTACGCACAGCTTCCGGTGACCGGCAGCTCCTTCGCCTCGGTGCTCGCCGATGCGGACGCCCCGGCCACAAACACGCTCCAGTACTTCGAGCAAGCGGGCTCCCGCGCACTGGTCACCGAGCAAGACGGTGTCACCTGGAAGGCGGTGGCGCGGCACATCAGGGGCGATTCCTTCGACGACGACCGCTGGGAGCTGTACGAGCTGTCATCGGACCGTTCCGAGTGTAACGATCTCGCCGAAACCGAACCCGGCAAACTGGAGGAGCTGATCGGGCTGTGGTGGGCCGAGGCTGAGCGCAACGGCGTGCTGCCGCTCGACGAACGGATGATCGAACTCTTCGTCGCCCGCCTTGATGATCACTCGCCGCACCCGACGAGTCGGCGATACCGCTACCGCCCGCCGTTGTCGCCGATCCCCTCGGCAGCTTCGGCGTCACCGTCAGGTCGATCGTGGGAACTCACTGCGCACGTGAGCCGCGCCGCCGACGATGCGGGCGTGCTGTGGGCGACGGGCAACGCCAACTCGGGCATGTCGGTGTTCGTGCAGCGCGGCCGTCTCGTCGTGGACTACAACTCGTTCGGCGAGCACACCGTCGTCGAGTCCGCCATCGAGGTGCCCGCCGGGGAATGCATCTTGACGGCACGGCTCCGCCGCACGAGCCGCACCGAGGGCGTCATCGAACTGGCGATCGACGGCGAGCCCTGCGGGAGCGCGGAGCTCGCCTACATGATGCGCATCATCTCCTCGATCGGCTCCAGTGTCGGTTTCGACCACGGGCAAGCCGTGTCGCCGCGCTACGAGGCCCCATTCGCTTTCAGCGGGGCCCTGCACGCCGTCGAGATCGACCGGAGCGGTGCGTCTCGGGCCGATGCCGAGACGGCCGCACGTACCGAGATGGCACGCCAATAGGAGACGCAGCGATGACCCTCACCGCCGATTCGATTCCTGTCGCGTACACCCCGGCGGGAGGCTGGACGCAGTGGCCGTCGCCGATCCTGGCGGGCTGCACCCAGCCGCTGTGCGACGGCGCGCCGGATATGCGCGGCTTCTGGCAGACCGTGGAGGTGTACGTGGACGGCACTACGCAGCCCGGCCATCCTGCCATCGGGCATGTGCAGCGCATCGAGCAGGCCGACGACCGGGTGGTGGTGACCGGTGCGGGCATCGTCCATGACATGCGCTGCGACGGGACGCTGGAGAACGGCGTGCATGATGTCGCCGAATTCGACAAGTCGACCGAGATCCACGTCGTCGCCAGCTTCGAGGACGGCGTGCACGTGCTGCGGCCCCACGGTCTCAATGTGGGCACCGGCCCGTTCGAGGTTCGCCGCTGGCGCGACGGCGAGCACCTGATGTGGGACTACATCGGTTTCACGGCCCGCCTGCGCCAGCTCGCTTCGCCCGACGCCGACCCAGAACTCGTCTTGGCCCAATTCGAAACACAGGAGCAAACACCATGAAGACCCTTCGCACGCCCGACGAGCGCTTTGCCGATCTGGCGGGATACGACTTCGAGCCTCACTACGTCGAGATTCCCGACGGCGTGGGCGGCTCGCTGCGAGTCCACTACCTCGACGAGGGACCGCCCGACGCCGACCCGGTGCTGCTGCTGCACGGCGAGCCGTCGTGGGCCTACCTGTACCGCCACATGATCCGGCCCATCGCCGATGCCGGGCACCGGGTGATCGTGCCCGACCAGGTCGGCTTCGGGCGCAGCGACAAGCCCGCCGAGCAATCCGACTACAGCTACGCCCGCCACGTTGCGTGGATGTCGAGCCTCGTGTTCGACGTGCTCGACCTGAGCGGCATCACCTTCTTCGGCCAGGACTGGGGCGGCCTGATCGGCCTGCGGCTCGTGACCGCGCAGCCCGACCGGTTCGCCCGGGTGGCTGTCGCCAACACCGGTCTGCCCACCGGAGACCGTTCGCCCAGCGACGCCTTCATGAACTGGCAGACGTTCGCCCGGGAGTCGCCCGTCTTCCCGATCGGCGACATCGTGAACGGCGGCTGCCTCACCGAATTCGCTCCCGAGGTCATCGCCGCTTACGACGCGCCCTATCCCGACGATTCCTACAAGGCAGGGGCACGCGCATGGCCATCACACGTCTGCACTTCGCCCGACGATCCTGAGGCGCAGCCGAACCGCGAGGCCTGGGGGGTGCTGCAGCAGTTCGACAAGCCGTTCCTGTGCTGCTTCAGCGACCAGGACCCGGTGACTGCCGGGGCAGACAAGCCATTCCGCAAGCTCGTGCCCGGTGCGCAAGGCCAAGCGCACGTCACGATTGAGGGCGCTGCGCACTTCCTGCAGGAAGACAAGGGACCCGAGCTGGCCCAGGTGTTGATCGACTTCATCGACGCCAACTGAGCGCACCTCCACCTGCGCCGCCGCTACCACGGGCCAACTACGGTCGCCGCATGATCGCGGGTTACTGCTGGCCGCACAGCGGCGTGGCGGGGGACACCATCGACCTGATGATCAGCGGCGATGGTGGATCCTGCCGCGTCGAGGTGCTGCGGATAGGCGCCGCCGAACAGCTTGTCGAGACCCGGGACGTGGCGGTCAGCGAGCAGTCGGTGCCCGACGACTGCGCCGCCGAGGGCTGCGGCTGGACTCCCTCGCTCTCGCTCGGCATCGACCCGGCGTGGCTGCCCGGCTTCTATCTCGTGCGCCTGCACGGCACCGACGGCGAGGTGGCCGAGGCGTTCTTCGTCGTGCGAGCCGCCGAGCCCGCCGAGACGCTGCTGGTGCTGTCCACCTCGACATGGGCTGCCTACAACGACTGGGGCGGGCCCAGCTTCTACACCGGCGGGCACGAGTCGTTGCAGCACCGGCCGCTGCCACGCGGCTTCTTGGACAAGCCTGATCCACACCGCTACCGGGTCGCCCGCTTCGGCCAGCTGCCGCGCCCCGAGGTCGACGAGTACTTCGACAACTACTCCTACTGGTCGGCTGCGGCGGGATGGGCGAATTGGGAACGGCTCTTCGTGAGCTGGGCCGAGCGCAACGGCGTGACGCTCGACTACGCGACCAGCTTGGACCTGCACTCCCGGCCCGATCTGCTCGACGGGCGGCGGCTGTACATCAGCGTCGGCCACGACGAGTACTGGACCGAGGCCATGCGCGATCACGTCGAGGGCTGGGTGGACAGCGGCGGCGCGGCTGCGTTCTTCTCGGGCAACACGTCGTTCTGGCAGGTGCGATTCGGCGGCGACGACCGGGTGATTGGCTACAAGCTCGACTTCGACCTCGACCCGGTGATGGGCACCGATGAGCAGCACACCGTGTCCACCATGTGGAGCGACCCGCTCACGGGACGACCGGAGAACGAGATGACTGGCGTCTCGTTCACCCGGGGCGGCTACGCCCACTGCCGCCGCGCCCCGAAGGGATCCGGCGGGTACACAGTATGGAGGCCGGGTCACTGGGCGTTCGACGGCTTGCGGCTGATCGCGGGCGACGTGGTCGGCGGCGGGCCGGTCGTGGTGGGCTACGAGTGCGACGGCTGCGAGCTCGAGCTGGTGGACGGACTGCCGATCGCCAAGCCCACCGGCGGCACGCCGCCCAACTTCGAGGTGCTCGGCACAGCACCGGCACACCTGTGGGAGACCGCCGAAGCGCCGCCCGGCATGCCCGACAGCTACATCGGCGAGCTCAACTGGGTGACCGAGCGTCTCGGCGGCGGCGACACGCCCGAGAACCGGGAGCGCTTCGCACACGGCGCGGCCGTGATGGGATGGTTCGAGCGGGGTCTCGGCGAGGTGTTCACTACAGGTTGCACCGATTGGGCCTACGGCCTTGAGCATGACGATGTGGCGACGGTGACGCGCAACGTGATCGGTCGCTACATCGACCTCGCCGCCGACCGACCTGGGAGCTTGCCATGAGCGAAACCACCGAAGCCCGGCCTCAGAACACCTACAGCGAGGGCAACTTCGCTCCAGTGTCCGAAGAGGTCACGGCGTTCGATCTCGACGTGATCGGCGAGATACCCGCAGCGCTGGAAGGCCGCTACCTGCGCAACGGGCCGAACCCGATCGCGCCCACCGATCCGGCCACGAGCCACTGGTTCGTCGGCACCGGCATGGTGCACGGTGTGCGGCTGCGCGACGGCCGCGCCGAGTGGTACCGCAACCGTTGGGTGCGCGGCCAGGACGTGGTGGAGGCGTTGGGCGAACCTGCCGTGCCGGGGCCTGTCGGCACGCTCGATTTCTCTGCGAATACGAGTGTCTGGGGCTTCGCCGGCACGACGTGGGCGCTGGTCGAAGCGGGCGTGGTGCCGGTGGAGATGGGATACGAGCTCGAGACAGTGTGTCGCAACGACTTCTCCGGGACGCTGAAGACCGGCTTCACGGCGCATCCGAAGCTGGATCCCCGCAGCGGCGAGCTGCACGCCCTCTGCTATGCGTGGCAGGACCTGTTCGATCACGTCGAGTACGTCGTGGTGGGCGCCGACGGCCGGGTGCGCAAGACGGTCGATGTGCCGCTGCCGGGCATGCCGATGATCCACGACATGTCGCTCACCGAGAACTACGCCGTCATCTACGACCTGCCCGTCACGCTCGACCTGGATCTCGCGCTCAGCGGCAAAGCGTCGTTCCCGTTCCGGTGGGACCCTGACTACGGCGCCCGGGTCGGCCTGCTGCCCCGCGATGGCACAGCCGAGGAGATCATCTGGTGCGACGTCGGGCTCTGCTACGTCTTCCACCCGCTGAATGCCTACGAGGACAGCGACGGCCGGGTGGTGATCGACCTGTGCCGCTACGACAAGATGTTCGACCGCGACAAGCTGGGCCCGGCCGGAGATTCCCGGCCCACGCTCGATCGCTGGACCGTCGACCCGGTGAGTCGCAGGGTCAGCGAGGAACGCGTCGACGACCGGTTCCACGAGTTTCCCCAGGTCCGCGCCGACCGGACCGCACGAAAGCACCGGTTCGGGTACACCGTCGGCGTCGGCGACGGCCTCATCCCGGGGGCCAACTTCAAGTTCGACTACGACAGCGGCACGGCCGAGTACCACGACCACGGCCCCGGCCGGGGCAGCGCCGAGGCTGTGTTCGTCCCTGATCCCGAGGGCAGCGCCGAGGACGACGGCTGGCTGATGTCCTACGTCTACGACGAGACGACCGACGCCAGCGAGTTGGTCATTCTCGATGCCCGCGACCTCGGCCGCCCTCCAGTGGCCCGGGTGCCGCTGCCGCAACGCGTGCCGTACGGATTCCACGGCAACTGGTTGCCCGACGATGCCGTGGCCCCGCCGGGCCTCGATCCGGGCTCGTAGCCGTCTGGCGGTAGCTACGATCCCTCGACCCGCGCCCACTGCTAGGAGGCGAGATGGCGCAGACTGCCGAACCGGAATCCGGCGTTCGCGACTGCAATGGCCCCCAGTGCGACCCGAGGTTCGCGGACCGGCCTGACGAGATCCGAGCGTCGTTGCTGTCGCGGGACCTCAGCGGGCTCCAGCACGTCGTGGACGCGATCTGAGCGGGCAGTGAGCGCCCACGAGAACGAGTTTCCGAGGGACCGGGAAGCCAACCGGGCCCACCTGCTGGCGGCGGTCGATTCGGTTGCCGATGCGCTGACGGCCGGTCGGGACGAGTCCGAGAAGTTGCGACGACTGTCGCCGACCTCGGTGGAGGCGCTGCGATCTTCGGGACTGTTCAAGATGAAGTCGCCGCGCGAGGTGGGCGGCGCCGAAGCGCACCCGGTCACCCAGATGGACGTGATCGAGGCCGTGACGATGATCGACCCAGCGGCCGCGTGGTGCATGTTCATCACCTCAGCCGTGACCGGCGGCGTGTTCGCAAGCCTCTCCGACGAGTCAGTTGACGCAGTGCTCGCGGACGGCTTCCCGTTCATGGCCGGCTCGCTGCGAGCCGGCGGCCAGGCACGGCGCGTCGAAGGCGGCTACCGGGTGTCGGGCCGTTGGGCTTGGGGCAGCGGCGTGGAGCACTCCGACTGGGTGGCGGTGCCGGTTTTTTCGGATGGGCCGCCAGTGATCCGGGTGCTTGTGCCCACCAGCGAAGTCGCGCTGCACGACAACTGGCACACGCTCGGCATGCGAGGCACCGGCAGCTGCGACTACGAGCTCGACGATGTCTTCGTGCCCGATCGATTTGCCATCGATGCACTCGGCGGTGGGCCGCCGCGGGGTGGCGCGCTCATGCGGCTCGGGCTGCCCGCCTATGTCGTGAACGAGCACGGCAGTTTCGCGTACGCACTCGGACGCTCGGCGTTGCAGACGATGACCGAGACGGCCATCGAGAAGAAGCGGGGCTACCTCGGCGGTGTCAGCCTCGCCGACAGGCAGGTTTTCCAGCGAACTATCGGACAGGGCACTATCCGCATGAACGCATGCGCGCTGGCAATGGCCGAATCGCTCGAGCGCATGTTCGACTCGGCAGCTGCGGGCCCGCCCGATCCAGCGCTGGTCACCGAGGCGCAGGCGGCGGCGGTGTGGTGCACCGACGAGGCAGTCGATCTGGTGAGCGAGCTGTTCCGCTTCACCGGCGGGAGCGCGGTGATGGACGGCAACGAGATGCAGCGCATCCTGCGCGACATCTACACCGTGCAGTCGCACCTGATGGTGTCGGCTGTCACGTACGAGCAGTACGGTCAGATAGTGCTCGGTACGACTGAGGGCGGCAAGCTCCCTTAGGGGTTCCGTCGGTTGAACTTGGCGCATGAGAGCAAGGGCCAGCCGTGATCGTCCTGACGAGTGAGAGCACTAGCGACATCGCTCAGCGAAGCGATGACACCGACAGCTTGTGGGTGCGGGTCGATCAGCTCAAGCAAGCCACCGGCTGGCAGCTGAAGCCTGAGGGTGTGTGCCTCGGCGAGATCTGCGTGCCGCTGTTCGAGCCTGAGCGAGAAGCGTGGATCGCTGATGCCGATGACTGGGTGTGGTTCTGCTATTCGGCCTTTGCCGACAAGATCGGCCAGCAGCATGTGCGCGATGGAGATGTGTGGAGCCTCGGATCAGTGCCCGAGGTCCGCCGGATGGGGCTGGAATCGGGCCTGGCTCCCGACTTCGAGATGACCGACCGCAACGGCGACACGGTGCGACTGTCCGACCTGCGGGGTCGCAAGGTGGTGTTGTTCACTTGGGCCTCGTGGTGAGGCTGCCGGGTGAACCTGCCCGTGTGGCAGGAGCTGTACGAATCGATCGGACCGGATCGCTTCGAGCTGATCAGCGTGGCAGAGGACTCCCAGGGCGAGGCTGCGGCGGGCAAGTGGTTTGACAGGGCCAAGCCGACGTTCCGGTGCATTGTCGACCCGACGCACAGGATCAGCTCGTTGTTCGGCTGGGTCAACGTGCCGTCGGGCGCGTGGATCGACGAGGAAGGGCGCATCGTCCGCAGCAACGAGGGCGTGTTCCCCGACGAGACAACGATCAAGTTCGGGCTTGGCAAGGTCCGTCTCGGCAACGACGCATTCGCCCATGCGACTCGGGACTGGATCGAGAGAGGACCGGAGAGCGAGTTCGTCTGGTCGGCTGAGGAGCTGGCAGCGCATCTCAAGCCCGTCGACGACGACACTCTGCTGGCCGAACCCACATTCAAGCTGGCGCTGCACTTCGAATCGGCGGGTGACAGCGAGCGTGCGCTCCGGCACTTCGACGCAGCCCAGCACCTCGCGCCGGACAACTGGAACTACCACCGCCAAGGCTGGACCCACAAGGGAACCGTGTACGCCGCCCTGCAGGTACTGAAGAAATCGGCGTATCTGCGTAAGAACACCGACAAGAACTACTACGACCCGATGGAGCTGCCGGGCGAGAACCATCGCCGCTTCACCGAACCCGAGTGGTTCTGGACGCCAGCCGTCAACGGCCTCAAGCGCCTCCTGCGCCGGGAGCCAAGCGCCGCCTGACTGCCGCCGGCAGGTTCAGGACTTGTCGGCGGTGGGCTTGTTGATGAGCATGGCCAGGAGCAAGCCGATGCCGGCGGCGCCGAGAATGAGCGCCGAGTAGGCGGTGTCGTCGTGGATGCCTTGGTCGAACCAGTCGTTGTAATAGGTGGTGGTCAGCGCATCGAGGCACATCGCCGGCGCGAACAGGGCGATTGCGGCTGAGCTGCGCCATTGCCGGGGTGTTTGCAGCAGCCGGAAGCACACGAACATGGTGATGACCGTCACGATGGTGCCGACGATCAGCCACACCCACCACACGGTGCGGGACACCGATGGCTCGTAGTTGTCGGTGAAGATCAACAGGAACAGCCCCAGGAACACGGCCCAGCCGACGACGGCGATCACCATCATCAGGACCATGTGCTGGATGTATGAGAGTCGGCTCTGTTCAGGCATTGAGGGCACTCCTTCGGTATGCGGCCTCAGCCGCTGCTCTTGGGGGCGACGATGGTGGTGGTGCCCTGTGCGACAGCAACCATGCGTCCTTCGTTCTCGATTTCGACACGCAGGACGGCCAGCCGCTTGCTCATGGAGATGATCTCCGCGGTGGCGACGCAGGTGCCGCCAGTCACGGGCGCCAGCAGGTTGATCTTGAACTCGGTGGTGGCTGCCCAGTAGCCGGGCGGCATGACGGGGTACATGACCACGCCCAGCACGTGGTCGCACATAGCCGACAGGCAGCCGCCGTGCATGGTGCCCATCGCGGTAATGAGCTCGTCGGTGATCGGCATCTCGCACACCAAGCGGCCGGCTTCGAACTCCGTGGCCTTGATGCCCAGGTAACCGTCGATGCCGCTGCGCGACACGCGTCCAAGCACCTTGTCGGCCCACTCTTGGTTGAAGATTTCGAACGTCGGCCGGCTCATGCAATGACTCCTAGTACTCGGCTGGACTTGGTGCGAACACCCCGTGCTGTGTTTGATGGTTCATGGCGCGAAGACGCCATGAACTGGCGGACTGCCGGGGCGTTCGCCGGCGAGCGTCTGGATGAGGGGCTCGAGGTCGTCGAAACCCGCTACCTGGCGCGGCAAGTCCGCGAACGGGTAGCGGCCCGACACCAGCAGGTCAAGCGCCTGGCGGTATGCGGTGACATCGACGCCCAGCGCTCCGAAGATTCGCAGCTCCTTGTAGACGATGTGGTCGGGGTCGAAGCCCGGCGTTTCGGGGGAGCCGCGGGTGCCCGCAAGCACGATCGTGCCGCCCGGCCGGGCAAGCTGGACCGCCTGTGCGAGAGCGGCGGGTGCCTTGGCCGTGACATCGATGACGACGTCGGCCTTGGCGCCGGCGGCATCACGCAGCGCACGGTTGGGATCGGTCTCGGCGACATCCACCGCTAGGTCGGCACCGAATGCCGGGGCCAGCGCGAGACGTTCGGCGTCACGTTCGCCCAACCCGGTCACCATGACGAACCCGGCGCCCGCCTCCTTCGCTGCTGCCGCTGAGCACAAACCGCGAACACCCGGACCCAAGATGGCCACCACATCGCCAGGCTGGGTGTCGGGGATCTCCACTGCCCATCGGATCCCGGCGCCCAGCGGGTTGAACAGTGTGGCGGTGACCGGATCCAGCTCGTCGGGCACTGCCATCAGCATCGAGTCGGGCCGGAGGTACAGGTGCGAGGCGTACCCGCCGCCGAGACCCGGCGGCGTGTCAGCATCGGTGAATCCGACCATCGTGGCCAGCCCGTTGCGCTCGCATCGCCGGTAGAGCCCCAATCGGCACTGCTCGCAGTCCCGGCACGACAGGAACACTTCGACCGCCACCCGCTGCCCCGCGTTCACGCCCCACCGCTCTGCGGCTGCGTCGCCCAGTTCCTCCACCACGCCGATCACCTCGTGCCCGGGGATGAACGCATGCCGGTTGGTGATGTGCCCGGTGTACTGCTCATGATCGGTGCCGCACAGCCCGCACGCCTCGATCCGCAGCAGCCCGTCGTCTGCGCCGACGTCAGGCAGCTCGAAGCTGCGCTGCTCGAACGAGCGCGGTTCGGTGAGCACGAGTGCGGTTGCAGAGGTCATGTGTGCGGTGCAGTCACGAGTCGAGCTACAGCATTGCAGCGTTCACGAGCGGCGTGAACGTGAGGCAGGCGAGTCCTTGGGGTTGGCCCATCCCACGGTCATGCCGGCCGAGAGGCCGCCGTCCACCGGCAGGTCCACGCCGTTGACCCAGCCCGAATCGCCGACCAGCAGCCAGGTCACCACCTCGGCTTCGTCCTGGGGCGTGCCGAGCCTGCCGACCCGTTCGTTCAGCCATGCCATCTGCTCGACGCCCGTGTCCTGCTCGAAGTACGGGAACAGGGGAGTGTCCACCGGGCCGGGGCTGACCGAGTTGACGCGGATGCCTCGGTCGAGCACCTGTCCCGCCAGATGCTTGGTGTACGACACCACCCATTCCTTCGACAGCGTGTAGGCAGCGGGTCCTCCCCGCTCATAGGACTGCGCGACCTCGATGCCTGCAGCGAAGTCCTCGGCTGCATCGAGCTCCGCGATGCGATCGAGATGGCGGTTCCACACCATCCCGGCAAGCGATGCGATGTTCACGATCGACGCTCCATCGTTGATCTTGCCTGCAGCCAGCAGCGTCTCGGTGATGTGCCGCAGCCCGTACACGTTCACCCGCAGCACCAGCTCGGCGCCCATGCTTCCCGCCACGCCGGCGATGTTGCCCAAACCGTCGAACGTGCCCTCGAGGCCGGCCACGACGCTCTCGATCGAAGCCGGGTCCGACACGTCGCAGTGATGGTGTTCAGCAGCGCCGTCAGGAGCGTCCTTGATGTCGAGGTTCACGACCTCGTGACCGGCAGCGACGAGCCGCTGCAAGGTTGCATTCCCGATTCCCGTCGAGGCTCCAGTGAGCAGGATCCGCTTGGACATGTGGTCGTCTCCGTTCGTTGTCGCGGGTGCGAGCACTCGGCTCGGCCGAGTGGCGTGAGATTAGGCCCACGAAGCCTGTCGAGTCCCGGCCCCGCAGCAGTGATGTCGGCTCATTGTTCGAAGCCGAGGCGCTCCTGCTCGGCACGGATGTAGCTGATCACCTTCTCGATTTCAAGATCGGTGATGCCCTCCACGGGTGGCATGTCGCCGAACCACCAGTGGTGTTCCCGAGTGCCGTCACGGATGGCCACGCGATATGCGTAATCGCCGTGGTGGTTGGGCTCGTAGATGATCGAGAGCTGCGAGGGACCCTTGTCGGTGCCGCGCAGGTCGACACCATGGCACTCCGCGCAGTACTGCTGGTACACCGCAGCGCCGTCGGGAACAACCAGAGCAGCAGCAGTCGTCGGAGGCGCAGGTGCGTCCGACGTGACGGTGGGTGCCGGTTCGGCGGGCGATGCGTCGCCCGCATCGTCGGCATCGGCAGCGCACGCAAGGGCGACCGCGCACACGGCGACCATGGTTGCTGCCCATGGGAGCGCGGTTCTGAATCGGGTCACAGGGCGGACGCTCCGACCAGGAACGCGGTGACGACGCCGGCCGCCACCAGGACGGCGGCTTCGGTGCTCACGGCCCTGAACAGGCGCTGCTGAACCAAGGGCTGCGCTTGCAAGCTGACGTGCTGCGCCGCTGCTGGCATGTGCACCCAGCGGTTGCGCGCACCGATCACGGCGGCCAGTGCCACAAGGGCGATCTTTGCAATCAGCAGACGACCCCACCCTGTTGACCATAGGTCGGCGAATCGATCCATCACGAGCAGCGCCATGACGGTGCCGGCGGCACCGGCAAGCACGAGCGACACGGACGCCAACTGCGAGAAACGCATCAACGGCCCGACCAACCCGGCGTCACGGCGACGGCGTCGGAGCAAGTCGGCGAGCAACACCAGGCCTCCGCTCCACACAGCGGCAGCAGTCACATGGGTCGCGTTGGCCGCGGCGTGCAGCAGTCTCGGCCCCTCAGTGACCGTGTGACCGTCGAAGGAATACGAGACGATCACCAGCGCCGCGCCGATGAGGCCGAGCACGCGGTATCGGATCCGGTTGGTATCTGCAGCGTCCGGGCGAGCCAGCCCAAGCACGACGAGGCCTCCGAGCACGCGCAAGCCCACGGCGATGCCGAAGGGCGCAGTGAGTGCGTCGCTGATCGCATCCACCGACACGACCGCACTCCAGTCGTCTTCGATCACCACCGCTTGGGTCAGCACAGCGGCCACGGCCGCGGCGACGAGCGCGATGCCGCTGATGAACAGTACGCGATGCACTCGGGCTCGCTCCGATGGCTCATCGCGCACGATGAACGACGCGAACGCGAGCCCGCCGACGATGGCCAGCGTCGCAAGCAGGCCCACGATTCGCAGAGCCTCAGCGAACCGGTCAGCGCCCGCGGCTCCCGAGTTGCTCGGCGCCAGGCGTGGCGGGTTGCCCTCAGATGCAGCACTCGATTCCGCAGGATCTCTGGCGTCCGATGTCGCCGAGGATGAAAGCGTCGTTGTGGCCGCCGACGGTGTCCCGTCGCCTACTCGAAGTGTGGTGACGGACGCCGGCGGACCCGATTGGATGGTGTCCGACTCGGGAGTCTCCGCCGGCAGCTTCTCGGCGATATCTGCTCGTGCGGCAGTGCCATCAGGGGAACCCGCTGTTGAGTCTGCGGTCGAGTCCGACGGTGCCGTGGTCAGGGACTCGGCCTGAGGAACATCGACGGTGAATCCGAACATGCCCTCGACGACGTGGCCATCCTCCGCCGTTACCCGCCACGAAACCTCATAGACGCCGTTGCCCAGCGGCGGGTCGAAGTGCAACCGCCACACCCGATTGTCGGCTGAGCTCAGCGAGTCAGGCAGGAATTGGGGGCCTTGTCCTTGGGACACCGTGAAGCCGTCGCCGGCCGGCTCGACCGGGCGATTGAACGTGAGCAGAATCCGTGCGACGGGCTCGTCGACGACCTGTCCGTCAGATGGTTGCGAAGACTCCAGGCCGGTATGGGCGGCAACTGGCGCCGCCGTAGTGACGACGAGCACACCACTGACGGCCAGTGCCAGCGTGAGCGCTGTCAAGCACCGCAATCTCAGGCGCACAACAGCCGAGTCTTGTCCGGCGAGCTGGCAATTGTCTGTGATTGCTCGCAGAATGCGATGCCATTCGCGGTCAATGTGCCAGCGCCGCCTCATAAGCGCTCAGTGCCTTGTCGTTGAAACAGACGAAACGGACCAAATCGACTGCTGTCGGCGTGCTACGGACGGTGTTGACGGCGATCTGTGTGGCAGGTGCCATCGGGTAGCCGTACACGCCGGTCGAGATTGCCGCAAAGGCGACCGAGCGGGCGCCGACCTCGTCTGCTCTGGCCAGCGATTCCCGGTAGCAAGACGCAAGCAGTTCGGATTCGCCTCGGTCACCGCCGTGCCAGATCGGACCGACCGTGTGTATGACCCAGCGGGCAACCAGCCTGAAGCCGGGCGTGACCTTGGCCTGACCGGTCGGGCAGCCGCCGAGTATCCGGCAGTGCTCGAGCAGCTCGGGCCCGGCGGCGCGGTGGATCGCACCGTCGACGCCGCCCCCTCCCAGCAGCGTCTCGTTGGCTGCGTTCACGATCGCGTCGACCTGCTCAGTCGTGATGTCGCCGACCGCCAGCTCCAGCCGCGGCGACGGCTGATCGCTGCTCATTCGAGCGCCTCGGCCACGGCCAGCTCTGCGATGCGGTCGGCGTCGTAACCGAGCAGATCTTCCAAGATCTCCATCGCATGCTCGCCGTAGGTGGGGCCCGCCCAGGAAAAGCCGTTGTGCGCAGCAGACAGCGTGTACGGGATCGCGTCGACGACAGTCCGGCGTGCGTAGCCGTGCGGCGCCCACTGGAAGTGGCCGCGATGGGCGAGCTGCGGGTCGTTGAGGCAGGCGCCGGAGTTCTGCACGTGGTGCGCGGCGATGCCATGCGCTTGCAGGCGGTGCGTGAGGCCGGGCCCGTTCTGGCGGGACGTGAAAGCGGTCACGATCTCGTCCAGCTCTGCTTGACGCTCTCGCCGGGCAGCGTTGTCCAGTTCGGCGAGATCTTCCCGACGCATCTCTATGGCCAGCGAACGCCATGATTCGTCGCCATCGGCGGCGATGGCGATCCACTCGTCGTCGCCCATAGTCGGGTACACGCCGTGGGGCACCATCTCGTCGTCGGCGTTGCCGCGGCGGCTGCGCATTTCCCCGGTGGCCTGCATCTCGGCGATCGCGGGTGCCAGCAGGTGTACGGCTGCTTCCATCTGGGAGAAATCCAGGTGCTGGCCCTCACCAGTTCTGCGGCGGTGGTCGAGCGCAGCGAGCAGCGCGCACACGGTGAAGCGCGGTGAGCAGTAGTCGGTGTAGGCCAGATACGGGCCGGCCGGTCCACGGTCTTCCCAGCCGGTGATGTCGAAGAAGCCGGCAATCGATGCCGCCATGTTTCCGAAACCCGCGAACTCCCGGAAGGGCCCGGTCTGGCCCATCACGCAGCTCGAGACCATCACCAGATCCGGATTGAGCTCCCGGAGGTCGTCGTAGCCCAAGCCCCAGGCCGCCATCGTGCCCGGGGTGAACGACTCGACGACAACGTCGGCCCAGGCGGCCAGATCACGCACGACATCACGGGCCTCGGGCTTGGACAAGTCGAGCGAGATCGTCTTCTTGTTGGCATTGGTGGAATGCCAGGCGATGGCGTTCTCCTGATCGGGCACGTCATCGCGATGGCCCAATGCGCCCCGAAGCAGGCAGGGCCGGTTCTGCGTCTCGACGCGTACGACCGTGGCACCCCAGTGGGCGAGGATCTTCGTGGCGAGTGGGGCTGCCGCGACCCAGGCGAGGTCTGCGACTTTGAGCCCGGCCAGCGGCCGGTCCGACGGTGCATCGGCTGGCAGCGTCTCGGTCGGCGACGGGTCCGAAGCGGCGTTGCTCCATTCCGCAGTGACGTCAGCAGTGTGAGCACCCATCTCGGGAGCCGGATCGAGCGGCGCAAGCGGGGTGCCCTTGGCGAGCACGAAGCGCCCCGGAAGCCGGAGGCCGTCGACCTCATCCCAGAAGTCACGAGCCGCTAGCTGCGGGCTGTCGAGCACGTCACCCAAGGTGTTGACCGGGCACACCAGCAGCGAGTCCTGCAGGCCGCGTTCGATCATCTCGGCCTTGGTTTTGGTCAAGCAGAAGCCGGCGATGTTGTCCATCAGCTGCTCGATGACGTCGATGCTCTCCTCGCCGCTCTGCAAGAGCAGGGCGAAGTTCACCCAGTCCTTGTTCAGCATGTCGTCGTCGCAGAAGCCCTCGGAGTGCATCCAGGCCAGGAACCGCTGCACCATGGGCCCGATCATCGGCCCGAAGGCGACGGTGACGATCATGTAGCCGTCCTTGCACGGGTAGATCGTGCGCAGCATCAGGTTGCCGAAACGCACGCCGCCCGCTTCCCGCTGCACCTCTTCCAGCCCGGCGGGCGCGTAGAGAATGGCCGACAGCGCTGTCTCGCAGACGGCCTGCTGGGTCGACAGGTCGACGTGCTGGCCGCGGCCGGTGCGGGCTCGATGCTCAAGGGCCACGGTGGCTGCGACGGCGGCTTGCGCGCTGGCATGCAGCCATGCCTGGGGGATGCTGATGCGCACCGGAGGACGGTCGCTGTCGCCGGTCACCGCCAGCTGGCCGCTGGAGGCGAACAGGGTGAGATCAGTGGCGTTCCAGCCGGCTTTCGGGCCGGTCTCGCCCCACGGCGTGATGTGGACCGTGATGAGCCGCTCGTTGGCCTCGCGCAGCGCGCCCAGATCGACACGGAAGGGCGTCGCGTCGTTGTGGAGCACGATGTCGGCCGTTGCCGCCAACGCGGCCACCTCATCGGCGCTGGCCGCTGTCACGGAGCGCTTGCCCCGGTTGTAGGCGTCATGGGCGAAGCCGCGCGGCCACCCGCCGGGCGGTTCCGCCATCACCACGTCGGCGCCGAGCTGGGCCAACAGGTTGCCGGCGAACCAGCAGCGCTCGTCAGTCAGATCCAGTACGCGATACGGACCAAGCATGCTCCCCCCGAGGCGTTGATCGTGCGGCGGCCAGAGTTCCGCCGCCGTTCGACCGGACACTACTTTCGCCACGTTGGTTGTCTCGTTGCCTCGGTGACCGCCGGCGTGCCTGGATGCGAGAAGCCGCTTGCCCGCCTGGCGCTGCCGGACCCCGCGCTACTCAGGCGTGACGTAGGCAGCGGTGAGGCCCCCGTCGACCTGCAGGTTGGCGCCCGTCATGTAGGACGCGTCGTCGGAGGCGAGGAACAGGGCTGCGGACGCCATCTCGTCTGCTTCGCCGAAGCGGCCCATCGGCACATGCACCAGGCGTCGCTGACGCTTCTCGGGCGTGTCCAGGAATGACATGAGCAACTCGGTGCGCAACGGGCCGGGCGAGAGCGCGTTGACGCGGATGTTCTCCCGGGCGTGCACCACCGCGAGTTCTCGGGTCAGCGCGAGCACTGCGCCCTTGGACGCGGTGTAGGCGATCTGCGGCGTGGCCGCTCCCACGGACGCCACGAACGAGGCGGTGTTGATGATGGAACCACCTCCGCGGCGCCGCATCGCCTCCACGGCGTACTTGCAGCCGTACAGCACGCCCTTGACGTTGACATCGAAGGTGCGGTCGATGGTGTCGTCGGCGGTGGCCACAGCATCGGTGTCGTCGTCGAGCATGATGCCGGCGTTGTTGAACGCCACGTCCAGCCCGCCGTAGTGCTGTTCGGCACGGCTGAATGCGGCAGCGACATCGGATTCGGCTGAGACATCGGCGTGCACGGCGATGGCGTCGCCGCTTGCCGCCTGTACCTCGGCCACCGTCTCGGCGACGGAGTCGGCAATGTCGACTGCCACGATCTGCGCTCCCTCTGCGGCGAAGCGCAGAGCGGTGGCACGCCCGATGCCGCTGCCGGCTCCGGTGATCAAGGCCACCTTGCCTTGCAGTCTCATGACGGTCCTCCCCGTGAGCCGGCGTCGTTGTCGCGAGCCATTGTTCCCGACAGCACGTGGCCGCTCGTGCGCATGCCTTCACAGCGCCGGGCAGCCGGAGCGGAGCCTGCCATCATCTTGGGCGTTCGGCTGAGGCAAGAGCCGCCCGACTTCTTGCGGGGTACGCCGGCAGGACGGTGATCGATGCGCGATGCATATGACGTGGTGATCGTGGGCGGGGCCGTCATGGGGTCGTCGATCGCCTGGGCGCTGTCGGCCTGTGACGGCTTCGACGGCTCGGTGCTGGTGGTGGAGCGGGACCCGACCTACGCGAACGCATCCACCACCCACACCAACAGCTGCATGCGTCAGCAGTTCTCGAATCCGCTGAACGTGCAGATCTCGCGCTTCAGCGCCGATTTCGTGCGCAACTTCCGGGAACGCCTCGGCGGCGATCCTGAGATCCCCGACATCTTCGTCCACCACTTCGGCTACATGTACCTCGCCGCCGATGAGCGCTTCGCCGACACGCTGCGCCGCAACCAGGCCATCCAAGCCGAGCTGGGCTCTGGCACGCGCATCATGAGCCCGACCGAGATCACGGCCGATTACCCCTTCTACAACGTCGACGACATCATCTGCGGCAGCCACAACCTGACCGACGAGGGCTACTTCGACTCGGGCACGATGTTCGACTGGTGGCGCCGCAAGGCCCGCCAGAACGGCGTCACCTACATCACCGACGAAGTGGTCGATCTCATGACAACGGCAGGACAGGTGACCTCTGCAGTGCTGGCGTCCGGCGGGACCGTGCGCTGCGGAACGCTGGTGAACGCCGCCGGGCCGCGCGCAGTCGAAGTGGCCCGTATGGCAGGAGCGACCTTGCCCGTGGAGCCGCGCAAGCGCTACACGTTCATCTTCGACGCAGCAGAGCCGCTCGATCGCGCCCTGCCGCTGACCATCGATCCGACCGGTGTCCACATGCGCAGCGACGGCGATGCCTACATGTGCGGCTGCACGCCCGACGCGGACCCCGCCGTCGACTACGACGACTTCGCCATGGACCACGACATCTTCGAGGACAAGGTGTGGCCGGTGCTGGCCCACCGCGTGCCTGCCTTCGAGCGCATCAAGGTCACCAGCCAGTGGGCCGGTCACTACGCCTACAACACGCTCGACCACAACGTGGTGGTGGGACCGCACCACGAGACAGAGAACTTCATCTTCGCCAATGGGTTCTCGGGTCACGGCATGCAGCAGTCGCCAGCCATCGGTCGCGCCGTGTCGGAGTGGATCGCCTACGGCGAGTACCGCACGCTGGATCTCACGCCGCTGGGTTACCGGCGCATCGTCGAGAACCGGCCTTTCGTGGAGAGCGCCATCATCTGAGTCGGCATCGCGCAGTCCCCGATGGCGCTGGCGGCGCGGCACTACTCTCGCCCCGTGCGATTCGGCATCTTCGACCAGCTCGAACAGCCGGGCGATGTGCCCTGGCACGAGCTCTACCGGCATCGGCTCGACCTGCTTGCGAGAGCCGAGGAGGCCGGCGTGTGGGGGTGGCACAAGTCTGAGCACCACCTGATCCCGCTGGATGCTGCGCCCAGCATCAACGTGTTCCTGGCCGCCGCCATCGAGCGCACCAGCAGCATCCGCATCTGCTCGCTGGTGCACCTGCTGCCCTTCTACCACCCGATCCGGCTGGCCGAGGAGCTCTGCATGCTCGACCAGCTCTCCGAGGGTCGGCTGGAATTCGGCTTCGGCAAGGGCATCAGCGTGCCCGAGCACCTGCTGTGGGGTCTGGACCCTGACGATGCCGTCGCGCAGACAGACGAGTCGCTGGAGCTGATCCTGGCCGCCATGCAGACCACGGGCAACTTCAGCTTTGAGGGCCAGTTCTACGAATTCCGTGATGTGCCGATCGAATTCGAGCCCTACCAGCGGCCCTATCCGCCGCTGTGGCGACCCGGCCAGCTCGAGACTGCCGCCGAGATGGGCGTGCGCACCATGGCCGCCGGACCGCTCGCTGCGGTGGCAGCCAGCACGGCTCGCTACCACGAGCTCCTCGGCGCGGGCGGCATCGGCCGGTACCACGCGCCGATGATCGGCGGGCTGCGCCGGCTGATCGTGGCGCCCACCGATGCTGAGGCTGACGAGATCGGTCGCCGCACCTGGGCCGCGTTCACCGAGCACCTGACCCGGCTGTTCAGGCGCTACGAGATGACCCCGCCCAACGACCCGACCCTCGGCGGCGACTACGACAAGGCCAAGCAATTCCAAGCCGTGGTCGTGGGCTCGCCCGAGACCGTGCGTGAGCACTGCGAGCAGTTCGCCGAAGAAGCCGGCACGGACTATTTCGTCGGCGTCTTCGCCTGGGGCGACCTCTCGGCATACGAGGTGGACCGCTCGTTCGACCTCTTCGCCGAGCAGGTGATGGCACCGCTGGTGACATCCTGACGACGCCGTCATTTACATTTCGCTCTGCGCCGACCAGCAACCGAGGATGACGAACGATGAGCCAATGGAGCCGTGCCGAGATCACCGAAGCGCTTGCCACCTATCAGGCGGCCAGCAAGAAGGCGGGCCAGACCGGCGACTGGCGCGACTGGGCCGATCGCTTCACCGAGGACGCAACCTACGTCGAGCACTTCTTCGGCACGATGACCGGGCGGGAGGCCATCTACCAGTGGATCCAGTCGCAGATGAGCGAGTGGCCGGGATCGGAGATGATCGAGTTCCCCATCGAGTGGTACATCATCGATGAGGAACGTGGCTGGGTGGTGTGCCAGATCTGGAACCGCATGGCCGACCCCGGCGATGGTTCTGACCATCGGGAGTACAACTTCTCGCTCCTCAAGTACGCAGGCGACGGCCTGTGGAGCTACGAAGAGGACATCTACAACCCAGAGCGGTTCTTGGAGATGGTGGGGAGTTACGAACGGCACAAAGAGGCGCTCGCTGTCGGCGCAGAGCAGGCTTCCTCACCCGGGTCGTGACGGCTGCACGGCCAGATTTGCGAACGCACTCAGGTTCGAAGTGAGGGCTGGGCGAGGCATATAGTCGCAAGCGAAGAGGGAGCCATTCGAATGACCGCATTGCATCCCAATGGTGTGAACCATCTCGCGCTGTCCACCCGCGACATGAAGGGCCAGCTGGAGTTCTGGTGCGATGTGCTGGGGCTTCCGCTCAAGGCGCTCTACTGGATGCACGGCGTGGATGGCACGTACCACGGCTTCGTGGAGCTGGCACCCGACAGCTACGTGGCCTTCGTCCAGCACCCGGACAACGCCAAGGACATCGAGCTGGGCGTCACCCATGCTGGCGGTCCGGGCGAGCCGGTGACCGCCGGCACCATGCAGCACGTGGCCTTCAACGTGGACACCTTCGAGGACCTGATGGCTCTGAGGGACCGCATCCGCGATCGCGGCGTGCAGGTGTTCGGCCCGATCGACCACGGATTCATCCAGTCGATCTATTTCGCGGGTCCAGAGGGACTGGCGCTCGAGGTGGCCTGCGGGTCGGCCATCCCCGTCGAGCAGTGGGTGGACCCTGAAGTCCAGGACCTGTGCGGGATCTCTGCGGCCGAACTGGAGCAGTTGAAGTACCCGGCGGAATACCGCCGTCCCGTCGAGCCAGTGCCCCAGCCGTCGGGGGATACCGGCATGCCGCGGCTGATGCCCGAAGACCACTACGACATGGTGATGAGCCTGCCCGATCAGGTGGTGTGGGACCGGATGAGCGAGACCACGCCGCCGGTCGCCGCCGACTGAGCGCCGCACGACGCGGAGCGAGTGTCGGCGGCATGATTGACACGCAGCCGAGCCGCAAGCGCCGGAGCCGTTGAGTGCTCCAGTGCGGGCGCGCCTGACTGAGGGAAGGCTGCCGCATGCGCCTGTTCTCGCACCGCAAGCGAGCCGCAGCGGCGGGTCCGCTGCCTACCGAGCTGCTGCCCCGGCTCGCGCCCGGGGCGTTCGATGTGAGGAAGGAAATGCCCGACCCGCCGCCCGCACCAGCCTCACCGGGAGAGTGGGGCGTGGCTGGCGTTTTCGGCGACATCGTTGACGTCTTCACAGCATGCCGGACAGCGGATGTGCTGGCGGCGCCGGCACCGATGCCGAGTGCACAAGCTGCGGTGGACAACATGCGCGGGTATTGCTTCTTCCTCGATGCCGACCTCGCTGGCATCTGCGAGCCGTCGCGGCAGAGCTGGACTGCTGAACCGATCGAAGGGCACCGCAGTGCCATCGCGATCGTCGTGGGGCTGGGGCGACCCATCCGGCCAGGCGAGCCGGGATATGACTGGATCGCCGGTTCTGAACAGGACAACGCCGACCTGCGTGCCACGGAAATCGCCACGGTGCTCACTCGGTATCTGGGCACACTCGGATATGGGGCCACCGCACACACTGCAGCAGCCTCAGATGTGGATCGCTTCCGGATCGGCGTCGAAGCTGGGGTGCTTGAGACAGATCGCCGCGGGCTCGGACATACCTTCCTGAAGCGGGGGTTCGCCATTGCGGTGGTCACGACGAATCTGGAACTCACTCCCGACGGCCCGCTCGCGCCGCGCAATGTCGTGCAGAACCTGCGCATCTCCCTCCGGCACTGGCTGGGCTGGGGTGGCACCCGGCCGGGGTGGAGCCGTCTGGACGGGCGGCACCGGCCGTGGCACCTCGGCCGCTACCCGATGGAGAAGGTGAAGCGGGTCGACGAGCCGACGACGCTGGTCATACCCGAAGAGGTCACGCGACCTGCGGCGCGGCACAACTTCTTCGTGCGGGCCGGCGCCGGCGACCTGGGCCCTCGCCCGCGCAAGGAGGTGGCTCGCTTCATCCGCAAGGCGCCGCATGGCATCGCCTCGCAAGAGATGTTGCGGCGGTTGGTTCCGCTGCAGCGGGGCGAGGCTGCCCCCGAGGTCGGCCCGGGTGCGGACGACCCGGCAGCGAACGCCGATGCGGTCAAGGCGCTGGGCCACTTCATCGGCGCAGACATGACCGGTGTGTGCGAGGCGCCCGAATATGCCTGGTATTCCCACCGCCCCGACGGCTCTCCTATCGAGAAGCTGCACCGCAACGCCATCGTGTTCGTGCTCGATCAGGGCTTCGAGACCATGGAAGGCGCTTCGGGCGACGACTGGATCAGCGGCGCGCAGTCGATGCGGGCCTACCTGCGGGCGTCGATCATCGCCAATGCGATCGCCGCCCAGATCCGCCGGCTCGGCTACGACGCGCAGGCACATACCGCCGCCGACGACGAGATCAACCACATACCGCTGCTGCTGTCGGCGGGCATCGGGGAGCTGTCACGCATCGGCGAGCTGGTGCTGAACCCGTTCGTGGGACCACGGTTCAAGTCGGGCGCCATCACCACCGACATGCCGCTCACGCCGGACCGGCCGATCGACTTCGGGCTGCAGGACTTCTGCACCAAGTGCACCAAGTGCGCCCGCGAGTGCCCCGTCGGCGCCATCCGCTTCGGCGACAAGGTGATGTTCAACGGGTACGAGATGTGGAAGCCCGACGTCGACCGTTGCGCCCGTTACCGGATCACCAACATGCGTGGCTCGGCCTGCGGGCGCTGCATGAAGACGTGCCCGTACAACGTCGAAGGAGTGCTGGCCGAGCGCCCGTTCCAGTGGGCGGCGATGAAGCTGCCCTTCGCCCGCTCGTGGATCGCCCGCCTCGACGACAAGCTGGGCCGCGGCGAGATCAACCCGGCGAAGAAGTGGTGGGTGGACATCGAGGTGCTCGAGGACACGCCGGTCGAGCCGCCGAAGGGTGCGAACACGCGGGGTCTCAATCTCGAGCGCAAGCCGCGGGATGAATCGGGCTTCGCGATGTTCCCGCCCGAGATGGCCCCGCCCGGCCCGGACGGGATGACGACGTTCCCGCTGGACCGCGAGGCCGGCATCGCAGCGTCCCAAGAAGCCGAAACACCCGAGGCGGCACGGGAGCGCGTCAGCCAGTGAGGTTCTGCAGGGTTCGCAGCGTCGCCGAGGCGGTCGATGAGCTGAGTCGCTGGGGCACCGAAGGCCGGATTCTGGCAGGTGGAACCGACGTGATGCCGCAACACCTGCGAGGCGAGCAGTCGCCTGCTGCGTTGATCGACATCAGCGGAATCGACGGCCTGCAGGGCATCTCCGAGGTCGGCGGGGCGACCAGCGTGGGTGCGCTGGTCACGCTGCGCAGGCTCGCCACGGCGTCGCTCGTTCAGCTGCGGCACCCAGCGCTGGCACAGGCGGCTGCGGTGGTCGGGGCATGGCAGACCCAGACGGTGGCCACGGTGGGCGGCAACGTATGCACTGCGGCACCGTGGGCTGACACCCTTCCCGCGCTGCTGGTCGCTGATGCTCAACTGACGCTGGTGTCGAAATCGGGCCGGCGCCGCATGAGCCTAGGCGAGTTCCTGGCGGGACCGGGTGCTACGGCACTACGGCCGACGGAACTGCTGCGCGCCATCGAGCTGGAACCGCTCGGTGAGCGCAGTGCCGAGGGCTACATCAAAGTGGGCCGCCGCAGCGCCATGGACCTTGCGGTGGTGGGCGTAGCGCTTCGCCTGTCGGTGACTCCGAGCAGTGTCGTCAGCGACGTTCGCATCGCGGTGTGCGGCGGAACCCGGCCGCCGCACAGAGTGCCGAGCGCAGAAGCTGCGCTCGTGGGCACCCAGCTTGTCGACGGTCGTCTCGATTGCACCGAAGCCGGCGCAGAGCTCGCGAGTGCCGCAGCGCCCGAACGGGCAAAAGCGGCTGAGTACAGGCGGCGGGTGCTCCCCGGACTGCTGAGCCGGCTGGCGGAGCGATGTGTCGCAGGGATCTCCGGGGTGGGAAGCTGATGCCTGGCGCCGCGGGCGAGCAATCCGTCTCGATCCGGCTCATCGTGAATGAGCGGCGTCACCAACTCGACGTAGGTGCGGGGGAGACTCTGCTCAGCATGCTGCGAGAGCGCCTCTCGCTCCTCGGACCGAAGGAAGCATGCTGTGAGGGCGAATGCGGTGCCTGCACCGTGCTGATGGACGGCGCTCCGGTGGCTTCGTGCATATTGGCCGCCGGTTCGACGAACGGCCGGACGGTTCTCACGGTCGAAGGGCTCGCCGGGACGGGGGAGCTCACTGCACTGCAGCAAGCCTTCGTCAGCCATGCCGCCGTCCAGTGCGGCTATTGCACGCCTGGCGTGCTGATGGTGCTGACAGCCCTGCTGGAGGACACTCCGGACCCTTCCGAGGCCGATGTCCGCCGAGCACTCGCAGGCACCATCTGCCGCTGCACCGGGTACCAGCAGATAGTGGAAGCGGCGCTCGACGCCGCCCAGTTGATGATCCGGGCGGCAACATCGTGAGTCTGCTCGGGTCCAATCCCGCCCGGAGCGATGCCGACGCGAAGCTTCGTGGCGAGGCGGTCTTCGGTGCCGACCTTGCAAGGCCGGGGATGCTGTGGGCGTCGATCTCGAGGTCTCCGGTTGCGGCGGGCCG
>JAJEFK010000019.1 GCA_022820505.1 Acidimicrobiia bacterium
GTCGCCCGGCCCGATTCTGGACCGCACCACCGAACACCTCAGCCCGACCGATGTCGGCATCCGTACCCATCGCCGCATGTACCTGGCCGCTCTCCGCCGGCCCGACGCGGACACGCTCATCGGCGCCGCTCACCCCGGTGGGCTCCGCGGCCCCGGCGCCATCGACGGCGTCACCACCGGCGACGATTTCGACACCGCGTGGCGCAACCTCGAAACCCAACGACGCGAAGCCTCAGGGTGGGCTCCCGCGCTGGCGGACTGACCATTGCTCGACGCACCGAGTTTGGAAGACCGCTGGGACGCGGACTGGTCCGACGCCGCGGCGCGAGTGGAGGACCAGGTCCGCAGCCTGGGGCTGCGCAGCGTTCGGGTCTCGTTCGCCGACCAGCACGGGTTGCTGCACGGCAAGGTTCTCGATGCGGCGCAGATCCCCCATGCGCTGCGCAACGGCGTCTCGTTTCCGGGCTCGCTGCTCACCAAGGACACCGGCCGGCACTACGCCTTCAAGCTCTGGGAACCCGACGGCGGCCCGACGCTCGCCTCGGTCATGGGCGCGCGCGACATGCTCATGGTTCCCGACCCCACCACGTTTCGCGTGCTGCCGTGGCTGGAGGGGACCGGGTGGCTGCTCAGTGACCTGTACAGCGTCGAGGGTGCTCCGATCGAGCTGTCGACGCGCCGGATCTGCGGCGAGGCGCACCGGAAGCTGACGGATCGAGGGCTACGGCTCCGGGCGGGCCTCGAGATCGAATTCCACCTCTACAGCGTCGATGAGGCCTCCGGAGAACACCAACGCATCCACGAGGGATGGGACCTTCTTGCTGAGAGCTACTCCGATCAGATCGAACCGCTGCTCGAGCCGATCCAACGCCACCTCACGGAGCTGGGCCTGCCGCCGAGGACCATCGAAACTGAGCAGGGTCCCAGTCAGGTCGAGCTCACGTTCCCCCCTGCCGACGGCATCGAACTGGCAGATCAAGCGGTCCTGATCCGCGCCGCAGTCAAACAGGTCGCGAGGAGACACGGCCTCCATGCGACGTTCATGTCCAGGCCAGGACGTGACGACACCTTCCCGAGCGGCTGGCACATCCACCAGTCGATCGTCAGCGTTGACGACGGCCGCAACCAGTTCGCGCCAACGGTGCCGGGCGAGACGCTCTCGAAGATGGCGACGCACTACCTCGGTGGGCTCCTCGACCACGCCCCCGAGTCGTGCCTGCTCACCACGCCGACCATCACCGGCTACAAGCGCTACCAGCCCTACAAGGTCGCTCCCGACCGGATTGTGTGGAGCCGCCAGCACCGGGGCGCCATGCTGCGCGTCATCGACGAGCCGCCCGGAGCCGCGACAAGGATCGAGAACCGCGCCGGCGACCCCGCTGCGAACCCGTACCTCTACCTCACATCCCAGATTCTCTCGGGGCTCGACGGCATCGATTCGAGAATCGAGGCGCCACCTCCCACTGAGATGCCGTACGAGGCCGAGGCGGGGCCGCTGCTGCCTCGCACCCTCGGCGAGGCCATCGAGGCGTTCGACCGCAGCGGCTTCTACCGCAACACGCTCGGCGACGAGATCGTCGACTACCTCGTCACCCTCAGGCGGTCGGAGTGGACGCGCTTCCAGGCGGCAGTGACCGACTGGGAACAACGCGAGTACTACGACACCTTCTAGTCAGCGAATTCAGCCGTACGGCCGGGAAGGCCGGCGATCGTTCGTCGCTGGATGGGAGCTACGACGCGGGCGGGGCGATGGAGCCGATGAACCGCGCGAGGAGCTGGTTCCATTCCTCCGACGTGGGCTGCCCGCCGCTCCGGGGCTCTGCCGCTGCTGCGAGCCGCACGCCGAGGCTGAGCGACTGGCATGCAAGAACGATGGCCTCGGTGCTGAGTGTCTCGTCGATCTCGCCCGATGCCTTGCCGTGGGCGATGACCTCGGTGAGAACGGACGCCTCCACATCGAGCGCCCGTGCGATGTCGGCCTTCAGCGAGGAGTCGCGCCGAGCGATGACGCACGCCTCAAGCAAGAGGTTGCGCGCTTGGTCGTCCTGATCTGCCGAGAGCAGCCCGCCGCCGAGCAGGGCCAGCTTCTCTGGCACGGACAAGTCGGCGCGTGTGGACACGGACAGCGTGTTGTGCGCACCTCGCCGCTCGACCGCAGCGAGGAACAGTTCCTGTTTGGTCAGCCATCGCGAGTAGATCGCCCCGGTCGACATGCCGCACCGGCGGGCGACATCGGCAACCCGGGCGGCTTCGTAGCCCTGCTCGCCGAACACGCGCGCCGCCGAGTCCAAAATGCGCTCCCGCACCTCGCGCGTGTCACGGGTGCTTCGTGGCTGTTCGGCCGTGTCTCGTGATTGCTCAGCCGTTGCCGTCGGGGGATCCTGCATCAAGGAGCAACGATAGCTCTAGCTACTAGCGCGATTGTGTGCGCGCGGCCCGGCTTCAGAACTCTTCGGGCGGCGGAGGCCTGAGGCCCTCGATCAGCCGCTCGACGAGGCCGTGCCAGCCTGCCGACGCCTCCTCGGAGAGGCGGCCCTGCCGGGCACGCAGCAGCAGGTGGCTCCCGATGCCGAGGGAATGGCACAAGAGCACGATCGCCCTGGTGCTCAGCGCGCTGTCGATGTCGCCGGCCGACTTTCCCTCCTCGATGATCTCTGCAATGTCGGAGGCCTCGGCGTCGAGCGCCGCCGACACCTTCGGGCGCCAGTCGTCGTCACGCAGCGCGAGCGCAAGGGCCTCGATCCACAGGTCGCGTGGGGTGTTGCGCTCGGAGGAGAGCAGGTTGGCGCCCATCATGGTGAGCTTCTCGGCTGCCGGCACGGGTGCGGCCTTGATCAGCAGGCTCATGCGCTGTGCGACGACGCTCTCGAATGCGGCTTCGAACAGCTCGTGCTTTCCCTCCCAGCACTTCTCGACGTCCTCCGCCGGGCTACCGGCGCGCTGCGCCACATCGAAGAGCGATCCCGCCTCGATGCCCAACTCGCCGAAGACCTCGACCGCCGCATCCACCAGGCCGTGCGTGGATGCCAAGAAGTCAGCATCACCCTCGTCGGCCGCCCCCGGCTCTGGCGGCTCTCCTTGTCCTGGATCTCGCACTCGATAGATCGTAGTCGTAACAACCACTATTGACTAAGTCCTCGAAATTGCCGTTGAGCCGCCTGACGGCGCCGTCAGCCGCCGGCTTCTCGAATGAGGCGTGACAGCAGCGCGGGCCGGAGCGGCTTGGTGTTGACGTTGACGTCGAGATCTGACAGCGCGTCGGCGACGGCGTTGACGAGCGCAGGCACGGCGCCGATCAGGCCGCCTTCCCCCACGCCCTTGAACCCGCCGACGGTGTCGATCGACGGCGACTCGATGTGGGCGATCTGGAAGTTGGGAACGTCCACCGAGCTGGGCAGGAGATAGTCGATCAGCGTCGCCGTGCGCACCTGACCGTCCTCGTCGTAGACGAATTCCTCCATCAGCGCCTCGCCGACGCCTTGCGCCACACCGCCCATCACCTGACCGTCGACGATCATCGGGTTGATGACGCGACCGCAGTCGTGCACGACGACGTAGCCCTCGATGTCGACGGTGCCGTCACCGGCATCGACAGCCACCTGCGCAATGTGGGTGGCATTGGCCATGGTGACCAGGGGCGGGTCGTAGAAATCGGTCTCCTCGATGCCGAAGCTCTCGCCTTCAGGGAGGTCGCTCGTGTTCATGGCGTACGCGGTCTCGGCGACCTCTTGGAACGAGAGGGTTCGGCTCGGCACGCCGGCGACGTGCATCTGGCCGTCGGATACCACGATGTCCTCCGGTGTCGACTCGAGCATGAACGCGGCGATCCGCGCCAGCTTGAGCCGGGCTTTCTCCGACGCTCGTATCAGTGCGCCGCCGCCCGTGACCGCGCTGCGGCTGGCAAAGGTGTTCGTGCCGTAGGGCCCAGCGGCGGTGTCGCCTTCCA
The DNA here is from genome assembly GCA_022820505.1 of Acidimicrobiia bacterium. Classification (GTDB taxonomy): domain Bacteria; phylum Actinomycetota; class Acidimicrobiia; order Acidimicrobiales; family Poriferisodalaceae; genus Poriferisodalis. Next base: position 3,947 of record JAJEFK010000019.1, read on the forward strand.
CGACCGTCACATCTTCCAATCGGGCCCCGAGCGCGTCGGCGACGACCTGCGCAAAGGTGGTGAAGTGGCCCTGGCCCGAATGGGCGTGGCTCACGAAGGCCGTCACCTTGCCGGTGGGCTCCACCTTCACCGTCCCGCTGTCGAACCCGGGCAGGCGGGTCAGCCCGCGGGCACGCCAGCCCGGGGCGCCGGTGCCGCTCACCTCGGTGAAGCTGCAGATGCCGATGCCCCGGTACTTGCCGTCGACGAGTCGGCCTTGCGCCTGGCCGGCGCGGAACTCGTCGTAGCCGGCCATCTCCATCGCCAGCTCGAGCGACTCGACGAAGCTGCCGGTGTCGTAGCGGACACCGACGATGTTGGTCCACGGCAGCTCGGCGGTGGGCACCATGTTCCGCAGCCGGACCTCGGCTGGATCGAGCTCGAGCCGGCGGGCAATCCGGTCCATGATGCCCTCGATCGCCATGAAGCAGACCGGCTGGGCCACGCCCCGGTAGGCCAGCACGGGCGCAGTGTGGGTTGCGACGGCGGTGGCCGTGTACTCGTATTCGGTGATGCGGTACGGCCCGACGATCATGCGGGCGCCGCCGGTGGTTTCGAGGGTGCAGCCGAAGGGCAGTGCCGAGTAGGCGCCGCCGTTGGTCCGGATCTCGGCCCGCAGCGCGAGCACGATGCCGTCGTCGTTGATCGCGGCCTCCACCCGGTAGTGGTTGTCGCGGGCGTGCACGTCGGTGAGCAGGGCGCCGTAGCGGTCCTGGATCCACTTGACGGGTCGGCGCAGGCGCAGCGCGAGCGCGGCGCAGACGAACTCTTCGGGGTACAGGGCGGCCTTGATGCCGAAGCCGCCGCCGACGTCGGGCACCACGACCCGCAGGTTCGACTCCGCGACGTCGAGGAACTCGGCCAGGGCCGTCCGCAGCAGGTGGTGTATCTGGGTGGAGGAGTAGAAGACCAGGTTGCTCGGCTGCTCGGGAACGGCAAGGCACCCGCGGGGCTCGATCGGCACAGCGGTCACGCGCTTGGAGTGGAAGTCCTCGGTGATGACATGGGCCGCCGCTTCGAAGCCGGCCGCAACGCCCTCGGTGGCGAATCGGCCCTCGAAGTAGACGTTGCCCGGCACGGTCGGGTTGACTTGCGGGGCGGCGGGATCGGTGGCTGCGTGGATGTCGGTGATCGCGGGAAGCGACTCGTAGTCGACTTGGACCAGCTCCATGCCGTCTTCGGCGAGGTACGGGCTCTCGGCCACCACCACGGCCACCGCCTCGCCTGCAAACCGCACCTCGTCCACTGCGAGCACGTCGCGGGTGTTGAAGCTGTAGCCGGGCAGCTCGATCTGGGCAGCGATCGGCTTCACCATGGCCGCGAGATCCGCTCCGGTGAGCACGTCGACCACGCCGTCGAGAGCAAGCGCCTCGCTTGCGTCGATCGAGGTGATCCGGGCGTGGGCGTAGGGACTGAGCACGAAGGCGAGGTGCAGGGTGCTGAGCGGCGTGGGCAGATCGTCGACGAAGCGGCCCTGGCCTCGCAGGAGGTAGTCGTCTTCCCGGCGCAGCACGCTTTGCCCGACCGCGCCGTTCTGGTCGACGCTCATGTAGGGCTCCTCCGTCGCAGCTCCACCGCGGCCTCGGCCACCGCATCCACGATGTTGGCGTAGCCGGTGCAGCGGCAGACGTTGTTCATCAGTGCCTCCCGGATGGCGGCTTCGTCGGGGTCGGCGGTGCGCTCAAGCAGCTCGACCGTCGTGAGGAGGAAGCCCGGCGTGCAGAACCCGCATTGCAGCGCATGCTTCTGGTGGAACATCTCCTGGATCGGATGGAGTTCGTCGAGATCGGCCAGATCTTCGACAGTGCGGATGTCGGACCCGTCGACCGCCACGGCGAAGTGCAGGCAGCTGCGGGCGGTGCGACCGTCGAGCAGCACCGTGCACGCGCCGCACACCCCTTGCTCGCAGCCGATGTGGGCCCCCGTCAGGCCGAGATCGTGTCGCAGGTAGTCGACGAGCAGCCGCCGGGGCTCCAGCCGGGCTTCCCGGCGTCGCCCGTTGACGGTGACGGTCACTTGGACTTCATCGCTCATGGTGCCTCGCCTTCCAGCAGGCCGCGTTCGAGCAGCACGCCGACCAGGTGTCGCCGGTAGTCGGCGTCGGCGTGGATGTCGCCGGTCGGGTTGACGGCAGCGCGGGCCGCCGCGACGGCGGCGGCGATTGCCTCGGAACCGAGATCGGAGCCGACCAGCGCATTCTCGGCGTCGACCAGGCGCTGGGCCACCGACCCCACGCCGAACGCCGCGATGCGTGCCATCGTGCAGACGCCGTCCGCGCTGGCCCACCGCAGCGCCACGCCGCCCACCGGGAATGCGTGGCCCCCGTTCGAGACCTCGTGCAGGGCGCTTCGCTCGCTTGGGTCCTGGCGACTGAACGCGACTGCCGAGACGACCTCGCCCGGCTCGATGCAGGTGGTCATGTCGGTGACGAAGAAGTCGTGGGCCGGCACCCGACGTTCGCCGGCGGCACTCGTGAGCACCAGCTCGGCCTCCAGCGCGAGCGCCACGGCCGGCAGCTCGGCCAGCGGGTCGCAGTGGGCCAGGCTGCCGCAGACGGTGCCGCGGTTGCGCGTGGCGGGCAGCCCGACGTGGGGGAGCGCCGCGGCCAGCAGGGGGCACTCGGCTCGCACCAGCGGGCTGGTCTCGGCATCGATCTGGCGTACGAGCGCACCCACGACAAGGCGATCATCCGCACGCCGGATGTAGTCGAGCTCGTGACAGCGGTTGATCGACACGAGCACCTCGGGCCGGGCCAGTCGGAGGTTCATGAGCGGAACCAGGCTCTGGCCGCCGGCCAGGATCCGGGCGTCGTCGCCGTGCTCGGCGAGCGCGCTCACTACCTCGTCGAGCGATTCGGGGGCGACAAACGAGAACGGGGCGGGTTTCATGGCGACTCAGCCGACGACGGGCTGCAGCTCGGCCGCGAGGGCCACCAATGACTCAGGGCCCACGATGGCGCCGTCTTCGACGACCCGCTGGCCGTCGATGTCGATCGTGTGCATGAACAGCACAGCGTCGGGATGGTTCTCGCCCCCGCCGGGATCCCACCACGGCATGCCCATGCCGATGGCGTTGTTGCCCTGGGTACGGGTGTCCTCGATGAACGAGTCGCCGGTGACTCGGGCCGTGGGATGGATGCCATGGGTGAAGTGGATGACGTAGCCGTAGTTGCCGTCGGAGCCCGCTCGCCGCAGCGCCCGGTCGGCGACGGTGCGCTCGTTGCCGCCGCCGGAGATAGCCCGGATGCGGCCGTCGATCTCGAGGGTCATGGGTGCAGGCAGCCGGGTGTAGTACTCGTGGAAGATGGCGCCGATCTCGATGCGCCCCTTCACCGATTCGACCTCAGGGAACAGCGTGCATTGCCCGGGCACCAACACCGTGCCTGGCTTGTCGGCTCGTCTCGGCTTGGAGAATCCACGCGGCCCGAGCGTGAAGCTCACGTCGGTGCCGCCGCCGTCGGTGATGCGCACGGGCTTGCCCTCAGCGTCGTTCACCAGCGCGTCGAAGGCATGGTGCACTGCGAAGTAGCGGTCGAGATCGACCCGCCCGAACAGCCTCAGCAGGCCCCCGGCGTTGAGGTCGGCACCCAGCAGGTAGCGGATGTGGCCGCCATCCATCGCCTGATCGTGCAGCTCAGAGCCGGCGAGGTACGGGAACGTGAGATCGATCCACACATCGGCGGCCAGCGCCGCGGCCGACACGGCCGGCGTGAGGTACGGGTCGGCGAGACGGCCCTGATACGGCAGCGGCGGGATCAACAGCACCGATGAATTGGCGTCGGCGAGCAGAGATGCCCGGTGTATCGCCTGCCACACTTCGGAGTCGCTGTCGGTGTCGGCGGTGATCACTACGGTCTCGCCCGGCTCCAACGCCATGTAGTCGCGCATCAGCACGTCGGCTGCGCCCGCAACCGTCGCGGTCATGGGGTCGCCCCGTCGACAATGCGGTCCAGGTAGCCGTTGAGGTAGTTGTGAATGCCCTTCTCCAGGGTGCTCATGCGCCCGGGCCGGTAGGCGGGCGAGCTCATCGCCTGCTGCATCGACTCGATCATCAGCCGGTCCTCTTCCAGCACCAGGATCTGGTAGTCGTGGTAGATCTTCAGCGTCTCGTCGAAGTCGGGCCGGTCGAAGAACTCCTCGGGGAACAGGTGGTAGATGGCCACCCGGGTGTGGCCCTCGTCGATTGGCCACGCGATCATCGGCCGGATGCAGTCGATGCGGCCGAAGAACGTCAGGTTGGGCGCCCTGAACGCAGTGCAGGCAAAGCTGTGCGGCCGGTCTTCCAGCCACGGCATCTTGCCCAGCAGCGGCTCGGCCCCCGGGGTGGGCGGGCCGGCGTTGTAGAAGATGGACAGGCCGCCGTCGGGCTTGATGTTCACGTGGTCGGGCTCGAAGCTGAAGTTGGCGCCGAAGCTTCCCGCGTGCAGCACACCGACGTGGTAGAAGTCCATCAGGTTCTCGTGCACGAACTTCCAGTTGCACGCCAAGTCGATGTCGATCTTGTTGCCCAGGCGGCATTTCTCCCACCCGAGGAATGAGAACTCCTCGTCGAGCACGGCCATCGCGTCGGTCAGCGGCTTGGCGTCGGGGTCGAAGTTGATGAACATGTTGCCCCGCCACACATCGAGCCGCAGCGGTGTCAGGGCGCAGTCGGCGACGTCGAAGTCCTTGGAGTCGGCCATGTAGGCGGCGCCCTTCAGCTGGCCGTCGAGACCGTAAACCCAGCCGTGGTACGGGCAGCTGAAGGCCTTGAGATTGCCCGATCCGTACGCAACCTCGACGCCCCGGTGGACGCACATGTTGTAGTTGGCGTGGAGTTGACCGTCTCGATCACGTGAGAGCAGCACCGGCTCGCCGACCAGTCGCAGCGCGAGGTAGTCACCCGGGTTGGCCAGTTCCTCGACCCGCCCGACGTACAGCCACTCGCGCTTGAAGTACTCGTCCACCTCGCGGCGGAAGATCTCCGGGCTGGCATAGATGGCACCCGGCGCATGGCTGGCCTCGTCGAGCACGGCCCTGGTTCCCCGCGGATCCAACTCGGTCGAATCCGACATCGCGTCCCCCTCTCTCCGGTAACGCAGTACGGGATTCACTCCGCTCTCTGGAAACTAACAGGGCACCGTCCGGCGGTCCTTCGAGACGCATCGAGCGTCATTCCGGCGGTTGGGTCTTGTCGCCAGAATGGACGCCGTGACCGTTGATCGGGTTGTTGTAGTCGGCGGTGGGATCGGCGGTCTGTCGCTTGCGCTGGCGTTGCAGCGCCGGGACATTGCGGTGACGGTGTATGAGCGGGCGAGCGAGCTGCGCGAGATCGGCGCAGGCATCGTCATGCAGCCCAACGGGCGCAACGGGCTCATCGACCTAGGTGTGAACGATGCGGTCACGGCGGTGTCGAGCTGCCCTGCAGCGGTGCACGCCTGCGACTACGCCACCGGCGAGGTCATCGCGGCCCTGCCCAATGCCTGGCTCGAAGAGAATTTCGGGCTGCCGTTGTTGGCCGTCCATCGAGGCGACCTGCACAGCGTGCTGCTCGCAGCAGTGCGCGACAACGACCCGACTGCGGTGCACGCAGCGCACGAGTTCGTTGCGCTCGACCAGGATGCTGACAGCGTCACGGTCCGCTTCGCCAACGGTGCGACGGACACCGCTCCGCTCGTGATCGGCGCCGACGGCAACGGCTCGGCGGTGCGCTCGTTCGTGTTCGGAGGGCCGCCGGCGCGATTCAACGGTCAGGTGGCGTTCCGTGCGGTGCTGCCGGGCGAGGCTGCCCCGGCAGTCACGCGTGAGCGGGAGCTCGCCATGCACCGTGGGCCCGGCCGCTACCTGCTCTACTACTCGCTGCAGGGCGGCGAGTTGATGAACCTCATCGGCTGCGGGCACGCCGACACGTGGGAGGAGGAGGGCTGGTCGATCCCAGCGACGGCCCAGCAGTTCCTCGATGCCTACGCCGACTTCGCGCCCCACCTGCTGGATCTGATCCGTGCTGTGCCCGACGATGCGCTGTTCAAGTGGGGCCTGTACGACCGCGAACCGCTCGACGTGTGGACGTCGGGGCGGGTCGCGATCCTGGGTGACGCTGCGCATCCCATGACACCGTTCCTCGGCCAGGGGGCGTCCATGGCCGTCGAGGACGCGGTGGTGCTGGCCCGCTCGCTGGAGGCGTCGAGCACCGTCGGCGAGGCGCTGGACATCTACCAGAACGTGCGCTGCGAGCGGGGCAACAACGTCGTCTTGTGGTCGGTGGAGGAGGGCCGCGCCCTGCAGGACCCTGACCTGCCCACCCAGGGCACCTTCCGCCCCGAGCTGCTCAACTACAACCCCGCATCCGTCCCGCTCCGCTGAGCCAAATCAGTAATCCACAATCTCGGCGAAGCCGTTCCTGTCAGCAGGCGCTGGCGCGAGGATGGCTTCGAGGACGACTACGACTCTGCGCCCACCTCGACAGGGCGGGGCGCGAGGACCGAGCGGTCGTAGAAACCGAGGGCGTTCTCGTAGTCCATGTCGAACCCGAGGCGACCGCGGACGGCGTCAGGGAGTTCAAGCACATCGGCGAGGGGAATCGACACGTGCTGGTTCTCTTCTTGGCGGAGCCAACCGAGGTTGTAGGTGAGCACGATGCCGTAGCGCCAGTCCTCAGGGGTGCTGTTGGCGCCGGCGCCGTGCAGGGTGCCGCCGAACCAGTACAGCACCGAGCCGGCTGACATCTCGGCGCGCACGACCTCGTCGGGTGCAGCTTTGCGGTCGGCGTCCCAGCGGTGGCTGCCGGGCACGAGCTGCGTACCGCCGTTGTCAGCGGTGAAATCCGACATGGCCCACATCGAGGCGAGGATCAGGTTGGGGCGGGGGAGCGGGAAGTACGGGTAGAGGTCTTCCTCGCGGTGCAGCACCTGGTCGCGGGCGCCGGGCCCGACTTCGAGTGCGGCGGTGACGTTCAGGGTCCACTTGGAGCAGTTGGGCAGCAGGTGGCGGTCGGCGAGCTGCTCGGTGACCGGGTGCATCATCAGCTCGCGCATCGTCGGCGAGCGGTGCATGAGCGCCACCACCCGGCGGGTGATGCCGGGGTAGAACGCGTCCGGCTTGTCGTCGGCCACCTTGGCGGTCGCCATCTGATCGGCAAGTTCGCCACGGACCGTGGCCACCTGGGCAGGACTCGCCATGTGGTGCACGACAAGGCAGCCGGCGCCGTCCAGCTTGGCGTACATGGCATCGGGATCATCGCTTGCCGAGCACGTCGGAATGGTTGTCGACATGGCGTCCCCCTTGGCGTCGAATGGTGGGGCGGCGATGTATCGCTGCGCCGACGATCGTCGACCGTCTCGGCACGATGCTGCCGAGAACACTAGATGCGTTCAAGTCCTGCCGATCTGTCCCGGGTCTGTGACTATGTGTCGGCTGCCGAGGAACTCGGTCCGCGAAACACGGCTATCGGGAGAGGAACCGCATGCCGTCACCGCTGCATGATTCTGCGCTCGAAGGGCTGCTCGACCGGTTGCACGCCCAGAGCGACGAACAAGTTGCTGAGACGTCGGCGTTCACTGCGGAGCAACGGCGCTTGAGCGGTCAGGACCGGAGCCAGCGCGGCTTCGACGACAACATGCGGCGGTTCTTTAGCGACAAGCTCGTCGCGCTGGATCGCGACAAGGCGACGTTCTGCTATCAGGTTTGCCGTGCTCTGGGTGCTCGCCGTGTCGTAGAGGCCGGCACGTCACACGGCGTGTCCACGCTGTACTTGGCGGCCGCTGTGCGCGACAACGGCCATGACGATGGCGTGGTGATCGCCACCGAGTACGAGCCAGCCAAGGCTGCCATCGCTCGGGCCAACTTCTCCGAAGCGGATCTCGCGCCGTGGATCGAGCTTCGCGAGGGCGATCTGCGTGAAACGCTCGTCGACTGCGGGGGACCGGTCGATTTCCTGCTCGTCGACATCTGGCACGTCGCGCTCGACGCGCTGGAGCTGGTCGCCCCAGCCCTGCGTCCCGGAGCGGTCGTGGTCACCGACAACACCATCGCGTCCGCTGAGGGCTACGCGCCCTACTTCGAGTTCCTCAATGACCCCGCCAACAAGCTCCGCACGATGACCTTGCCCTTCACGGGAGGCCTCGAATTCACCGTCCGCATCGACTAGCGGATCTCGGCCCCAAACGCCAACCTAAACATTTGCTTTCAAAGTTAAGGTAACTACTGTTAACCTTACATATACTGTTCCGGTGTTAAGGTGCGGAGGCGGCAAGTGTCCCGATGGCTGGCAGCGCAATTCCAGACCGCCACCGTGGAGAACGAGCTGTGGCGGTCATGGGACGACGAGAGCCCGCGCACTATCACGGTCTCCCAGACCGTGCCCCCGCACATCGGCAATCTTGCGATTCCCGCACTTGAGCCAGCGACGGGTGAGGCGCTGGTCGAGGCAACGCGGGCGGTGAGCGACCTTCGTGACCGCGCCGCCGAAACGACCGGTGTGCTCGGGCATCTCAGCGCTGTGCTCATCCGAGCCGACGCAGTCGCCTCGTCACAAATCGAGCACATCACGACCTCCAGCGAATCACTGGCGGTCGCTCTCGCCGATCTCGGCGGCGACGATGCCGACCGGAGCCCGTACCCGGTCGCGACCGAGCTGGTCGCTGCGAACGTCACCGTTGCGCTGAGCGCTCAACGTGGCGGCGAGGATCTGACCGAGGATTGGTTCCATCGTCGGCACCGCAGCTTGCTCTCGGCGGATCCGGACATTGAGCGGCGATACCTCGGCGCGTGGCGGGACTGTGCGGTGTGGATCGGTCAGACCCGCCAGAGCGCCGAATTCGAAGGCCCGCCGTGGGAGCAAGTTCCCGCGTTGATGGCCGACCTTGTGCGCTTCGCCGCCCGCAGCGACGTGCATTCCGTAGTGCACGCTGCCATCGCGCACGCTCAGTTTGAAACGATCCACCCGTATGTCGACGGCAACGGCCGCGTCGGTCGGCTGCTGATCCACCGGTTGCTCGAAGCTAGGCCCGCAGCGGCGACGGCACCGGTGCCGGTCGCGCATGGCCTGCTGCACAACCCAGATGGCTACGTCAGCGGCCTGACCGCGTACCGCCGGGGCGATCTTGACGACTGGATCAGCGTGTTTGCGACAGCGGTGATCGACGGGGCACACGCCGCTGTCCGTCTCGTTGACCGAATCTCCGGCATCGCGCGCGACTACCGCCAGCGGGTTCGTACCCGCCGGGGGTCCGCGGTTTCGCAGATCCTCGACGGGCTGCTGCACACCCCCGCGATCACGGCAGGCGAGATCCAATTCAGCTACAAGCTGACACCGGCCCGCGCCTCACAGATCCTGCACCAGCTCGCTGATGCCGGAATCGTGCGGCGCAGCGAGCACCGCGTCGGTCGATCCCGCGTGTGGGTGGCCCACGACGTCATCGACGCAATCGACACCATCAACGCCACCATCCCCCGGCGCCTCATCGACACCCCCGACCCCAACGACCCCGATTCCGCGGGAGCAAAAGGGTTGGGTGATGGATGACGAGCGGGCGTTGTACCGGCGGGCTCAGAGGACGCCGGCGAGCCACTCGCGGGCGTCGACCATCATTTCGATGGTCTGGCTGTGAGCCATGTCGTAGGCGTGGTGCCGCAGGTTCCACCCGCCGTCGCCGAGGGCTGCGATCACCTCTTTGGGCTGCTCCTGGCCGATGAATATGTCGCGGGTTCCCCACTGGAACAGCGCCGGCCGGCCGTCGCCGTTGGACAGGTCGAGTTCGAGCCCGGGTGCGCTCGGCCGGCCGCAGCAGATGGCCCACACGCCGGCGTAGCGGGGCGCACCAGCCCTGCCCGCAAGCGCCAGCGACAGGTAGCCGCCCTGGCTGAACCCGCCCACGATGCAGCGCTCGAGCGGCACGCCTGCCTTGCCGGCCTCGTCGGCGATGAACGACTCGAGCATCTCGAGCGAGGGCATGAACTGCGAGATGTCCTGTTCGAACGTCTCGAGATCGATCGACCACCAGCCCGCGCCGTCGCCGTCGGGCATGTCGATCGGTCCGCGCGGCGCGATGGCGGTGAAGCGCTCGTCTGGGTCGACGAGCGGCACATACGACGCGAGGTGGTGCTGCTCGGCGGTGTAACCGTGCATGAGAAAAAGGAGACGGTCTGCGCCGTCGCGGTCAATCCGGTACTGGGTCAGTGACATGGGACGGAACGCTCCTGTGCTGTTCGTTCGATGAACCTATGCGCGCACCGCAACTGCGGCACGGATCGAGTGCGAAAGATCGAGCAGCGCCGGTGTCGTGTGCGGCTGAGACATAGGGTCGGGCGATGAATGACGAGCGGGTGATGCACCTGGGGGTGACTGCTGCTGATCTGGGCGGGGCAACGCTCGCGATCGTGCCGGGCGACCCTGCGCGGGTGGCTCGGATCGCCGAGACGATGGACGAGCCGGCGCAGTTGGCCTCCGTGCGGGAGTTCACCACCTGTCGAGCGTCGATCGAGGGCCAGCCGGTGGTGGTTTGCTCGACCGGCGTCGGCGGGCCGTCGACCTCGGTCGCAGTCGAGGAGCTGGCGCAGCTCGGCGTGCGGACGTTCCTGCGGGTCGGCACCACCGGGTCGATCCAGCCGGATCTGCGGATCGGTGACCTGGTCATCACCCAAGCGGCGGTCCGTCTCGACGGTGCGAGCCGGCATTTCGCTCCGCTGGAGTACCCGGCCGCGTCCTCGTTCGAGTGCACCCGGGCCCTGGTCGATGCCGCGGTCGCCCTCGACGCCTCCCATCAGGTGGGGATCACGGCATCGAGCGACACCTTCTATCCCGGCCAGGAGCGCTACGACACCGTGGCCGGCGATGTCGTCGGGTGGCTGCGGGGCAGCCTGGCCGAGTGGCGCCGGATCGGCGTGCTCAACTACGAGATGGAATCGGCGACGCTGTTCACGATGTGCGCGGCCAACAGCTGGCGGGCTGGGTGCGTCGCCGGGGTGATCGCCCAGCGCACCGAGTCCGAAGCCGTCGTCGACGAGGCCCGCATCGCCGTCACAGAGGAGCGGGCAGTCGGCGTGGTCGTCGAAGCGGCTCGCCGCCTGCTGCAACAGGAATCTCAGCGAGGTGAACCATGAGCAAGATCAGCCGCATCGTCGTTCAGGCCTACACGTACCAGCTCCGCGACGTCGGTCCGACGATCTGGACCTACTCGCCTGGGGCAGAGACGAGCGTCTCGAAGTTCGTCGTGTCGATCGAGTCCGACGACGGGCTCACGGGCAGCTACGCACCCCACTACGGCGCAACCGAGCACGCCATGGCGCAGGTCTGCGACATGGCGCCGCTGCTGATCGGCAGAGACCCAGAGCAGCGCGAACGGATCTTCGAACTCCTCAAGATCCAGTTCCGGCACTTCGACAAGGTCGGCATCGCAGCGCTGGACACCGCCCTGTGGGACCTCGCGGGCAAGAAGTACGGCGCCTCCATCAGCCAGTTGCTGGGCGGGTACCGGGAGCGGCTGCCGGCATATGCGAGCACGACTCCGGGACAGCAGACGCCCGGCGGCCTCGACAGCATCGAGAAGTACGCAGACTTCGCCGAGGAATGTCAGCAGCGCGGCTTGCCGGCGTACAAGATTCACGGCTTCTTCGACGGCAGCGTGAGCAACGAGATCGGCATCATGACAGCGGTTCGCGAACGCGTCGGGTCCTCGATGAAGCTGATGACCGACCCCGCATCGTCCCTGGAGTCGTTCATGGACGCCGTAGAAGTCGGTCGGGCGTGCGACGACTTGGGATTCTTCTGGTACGAAGACCCCTACCGCGATGCCTCCTCGAGCGCCGCCGCACACCAGCGCCTGCGGGAGTTCATCCGCACGCCGATGCTCATCGCCGAGCACATCCGGGGATTCGAGCAGAAGGCCGACTTCGTGCTGGCTCGTGGCACCGACATCATGCACGTCGATCCCGAGCTGGACGGCGGCATCACCGGCACGATGAAGCTGGCCCACTTCTGCGACGCCATCGGCATGGAGGTGCAGCTCCACACGGCCGGCCCGATGCACCGGCACTGCATGTCGGCCATTCCCAACACGCTGTTCTACGAACTCGGCCTGGTCAATCCCGACACATCGCAGAACTGCCTGCAACCGCCGATCTACGCCGACGGGTACGGCGATGGCCTCGACGATGTGGGCGCCGATGGATGCGTCGCAGTACCCACCGGCCCGGGGCTGGGCGTGGAATACGACTGGGACAAGATCAACGCCTGGGAAACAGCCAGGCGCACCTTCGAGTGACCCGACTCACCGTTCGTCTCAGCGACTTGGCTGTTGAGGGTGAGGCGTTGGAGGCTCGGTGCCGAGGCTTCGCCCGCCGGGCTCGGGCGCGCGGCCGACGGGAACGTGCTGGAACTCGCGGTTCACCCTGCGGACAGCCGGTGTGATGGCCACGGCGTAGCCGACCAGAGCGAGGAGGACCCGGCGAGCCGGCAGGAGCACGAAGCAGATGGCCCACGCCGCGGCGAACCCAATGAGTCGTGGCTTCATCGCGGATATGCGAGCGGACGGCTTGTCGTCGGGTCGGCCGAGCGGGAATCGCTTCGGCTTGACGAACCATCCATGGGCGAACAGCTGAGCGACGAAGTACGGCCAGAAGGCCTCTGGGGCGTCGAGTGGGGGATCGGTATCCCAATCGGCGTCGGTGTCGCTGGCTAGCCCGTCTCGGACGCGAGACCACACATGCGACGCGGTGACTCGACCAGAGGCGCCACCGCGGTTCTGGTGAGTCGGGCGACAGTGCCACCGGTACAGCACCCGTCGGTCCTCAGTGAGGGCCAGTATCCCGGCCTGAAAGATGCCGTTCGGATGCGACGACCAGTGCCGCTCGAGTACCCCGGTGTCGCCGATGTAGAGATCGAACCGGCCATTCTCACGGCAGTCTTCGAGGATCTCGTGGTGCGGGTCGCCTGCCGCTTGATATTCCAGTTCCCACGCGTCCTGCGCTTCGCTCGCAAGACTCTGGGGCTCACTGGTGACGGCGAAGATCTCGCCTCCAGCAGCCCGGATCTCCTCGACGACTCCCGATCTTCCAAAGCCGCGCAACTCGCGGCGGCATGGAGGTCACCACAACCCGCGGTAAAACACCAACACGACGAACCTGTGCTTGTCGAGTTGGGCGTTGAGCCATCCGGCGCGTATCCCGATCGGCGGGTCGAGCAGCGGCGGGATCAGCGGATCGTCAACTTCGGCGGCCGACACGCGAAAGCCCTCGGCTGATCGTTCGACCACCACCTGCCCACGGGCACAGACGTCGCCGTCGCACAGCACCAATCCCAGCTCGAAGGACCCTGCTCGCGCTCGTGCCACGGTGTCTTCGGCATCGATGACCCCGGTGATCTCGAAGTGCGCTTCTTGCGTTGCGTTGATCCACTCGAGAGCGGCCTCCGAAGCAGCCTGAAGCTCAGTGGGGGTTTCCTCGCTCACGTTCATGCGTCGCAGTGCCTCGGATTCCTCGAGTCGACGGCCGATCGTCGACCTTGATCGAAGGGCGGCCGATCACGCCAGTGTGAAGGTACCCGGGACGCTGCGGCCTCGCAGTAACGGCTACCGGTGATTGTCGAGGAAGAGCCGGGCCGCGTCGATGGCGACCTCGGCGGCCAGCGCCATGGCCTGTGGCGTCGTCGCAGCGGCGGCGGTGTCGGCGGTGGTGTGGAACAGCGATGACCCGCCCAGGAACGACAGCACCGATGCGTCAGCCTCGAACCATGTGCCGCCTTCGCCGGGCCACGGATTCGCCTCGCGCAAGCGCCAGTTGGCTGCGAGCACCCGGCGGCCGATCTCGTCGCGGACCTCGCCGCTGGCCGAGGTGAGCACTATCCGCTGATCACCGAGCCCGGCCGGGCCTGTCGAATCGGGCTCGATCGCCCCAACCGATGCGCCGAGATGGACGACCGGCCAGCCAGTCACGTCGCGGCTGGCGAGATAGTGCTTGAGACCGATGTGATCGATCTCGTGACCGCTGCACACCGAGAGCGTGACGTGGTGATCGGCGGCGAGATCGGCGGCCATCGCCATCGCGACCGCGAGCCCAGTGCCGCGTTCGCCGGCGGCGGGGGTCCAGCCAGTCAGCGGCGTGGTGATGTTGATCGCTGGCGCGTCGGCTGCGCCCAATGTGGCGATGACGTTGGCGCTGCGATCCGGTTCGGCTGTCGCCGCGAAGGTCAGTTCGGCATCGGCGCCCCGGACACGGTCGGCCCAGTTGCCCGGAATGATGACGGCGGGCCGCCCCGGGGTTGCCGGCATCTGCGGCACCCGGTTGCACTGCACGGGGTGGTCGTCGAGTCCTCCGATGGCCATGACGAGCGCCGCCGCGTCAGGGTCGGTGTCGAGGTAGGGGTCGAGCCCGCGCGGGTTGCCGACGATGCCGACATCGACGTCAACTACGGAGAGATTCCTGGTCTGCCAGTTGCCCTTCGCGCAATAGAAGACGGGCAGCGCAGGCACCACTTGGCCGGTGATCCGCAGCTCGGAGGTACAGACGAACCGGTCGAACTCAAACCGGTCTTCGTGCACTGAGGCACCAAGGCTCCGGAGGACGTCGGTCAGCCAGGCGGTGGTCTGGGCATCGGCCGGGGTGCCGGTGTTGTGGTTGCCGAAGCTCGCGTAGGTCTCGACGATCTCGTACAGCTCGTCGGCGCTGAACCTCGTGGTGGTCATCAGGCTCGTAGGTCCGCCAGTTGGTTCGCCATCTCGACCTCGGCCGCCCCCGTGGGCGACCGCTTTGGCGTGTCCCACCCCGGCGTCGATTCGTGGACCGTGGTGCCAACCCTCGGTGTGCTCAACCGTGCACCTTCCCCCGCAGACCCGCGCCGACACCAGTGCCCGCTTTCGGTGAGACCCTAGGTCAGCAACCCCCGCAACTCAGGAGCGACCGAGCACGGTGATGCCGCCGATGGACTCAAGCTCGGCGACGGCTGAGAGCACGGCGTCTTGGAGGGTGTCAGCCTCGCGATCGAAATCGGCGATCTGGATACCGTCAACGCGGCCTACCAGAGCGTCGTCGCAGCCAGCCTCGAACACTTCATCGACGAGTTCGTCTGCTTGGAGGTCGGGGCCGTCGATGATCAGGGTAAAGGTGTGGGTGGTCATAGTCAGGTGTCATTGTCTCGTTCGCGCACGTGATTGCGTCGGTCCAGTGCTCATCGGATCTCGCGGGCATCGTTGTCGCAGCTGTGTGGCACCGCCGAGGACCTAACGTCGCCCTCAGGAGCCATGCCGCCCAGTGGACCCTCGGCTCAGTGAAAGACGCAGGTACCATCGTGACTCGACGTGCGTTGAACAGCAGTTGTCACACCCTCTGCTCATACTGGGGGGAGCGTCACTGAGAGGAGGCAGCGGATGGCGCGTTCAGATCTGCTGTTGAATCTCGTCGAGGCCGAGCGTTCAGGGGACCGGCAGCGGTTCCTCATGGTGGTTGAGTCGGTCATCGCCGAAGAGCGCAAGAAGCAGCATCATCTTGTTGCAGACCGGCTCGAAGAGCTCATCTCGACTGCCGGATCCTCGGCGACTGCTCGCTACCAAAGCCCGCCAGTAACTCAGGACGGTCTGCTGCTAGAGGTCGTGCCGAGGCGAAGGCTGGCCGATCTTGCTCTGTCTACCGAAACGGCCACATTGGTGTCGGAGGTCGTTGAGGAGCAGCGTCGACGGGATGTGCTGAGGACGCACGGGTTGGAACCCCGGCATCGGTTGATGCTGGTCGGACCGCCGGGCAACGGCAAGACGAGCTTGGCTGAGGCGATAGCGGCGGAACTCATGGTGCCAATGTTGGTGGCTTCATACGAGGCGCTGATCAGCAGTTATCTGGGCGAGACCGCCAGTCGTCTTGCCGCGCTGTTCGAATACGTTCGATCGCGCGAGTGCGTCTTGTTCTTTGACGAGTTCGACACGATTGCCAAGGAACGGGCTGACGATCATGACACCGGAGAACTCAAGCGCGTGGTGTCATCCCTGCTGTTGGGCGTTGATCGACTCCCGAGCCATGTGATCTTGGTGACGGCATCGAACCACCCGGAGGTACTGGACCGGGCTGCCGGGCGCCGGTTCCAGGTACACGTGACATTGCCGGCGCCGACCCAGGCACAGATTGGTCGGTTCGTCGAACGGCAAGCGGCCCGCGGCCACGGATTTGGGGTGACCCCTGAAACGATCGCAAGAAACATGGCCGGGGCGAGTTATTCCGAGGTTGAAGACCTCCTGCTAGATATTCGCCGGCGCTATGTTCTCGGCCTCCCGGACGCCGACCTGAAACGGACAGCACAAGAACGGCTCGGTAGGTGGCGGAAGCAGAAGCAATAGCGCCGCCGTGGATGGTTCTTGAGGCGGCGCGCAAGGAGCCGATGCCTCCGGTGCCACCGAGGCCTCGCCCGCGCCTACACGTGCCTGGGCATGGCGATCAAACGACGCGTCGGGACGCGGCTTGGACTCTGCTGCGCAAGGCGTTCGAAGCCGAGCGGATGCGGGTTCAGACGACCGTCGGTTCCGAGGAGCCCGAGCTCGTCGTTGTCATTGAAGTAGCTCACTCGGTCGATGCGTTCCTCGACACGGTCGAGAGAATTGACGGCCTTGAGTTCCTATTCGAGGATGCCGACGACCGCCCGCCCGATGACGATTTTCACACACAGCGCAAACCGAAGGGTTCCGATGAGTACCGGCGGACCGCTTCGACATCATTGGCGTCGACCGTGTACTTCGTGTTCACGGACGCAGCTGCGGTACGAGAGCTGCTGTCGATGTGGACGAGGTTCAAGGAGAACCCGTCCATCCGGCTTCCGCGGCCGTGGAGGAAGGTCTTCACTCAACAGGTTGCAGATGTGCGAGCGTGGGCGCCTCGAGATCGGTTGACGAAGTCACTCGACGAAGCCATCCAAGCTGCGGAGTGGGGGAGGGTCGAGCAGATCTCCGTCGAGGTCGAACTCTGGTATCGCCGGGACTCCGCGGCTCGTGAGGAGGCCAGTCGGCATGTCCGAGACCAAGCCGAGGCGTGCGGAGGGACCGTCCTCGACGAGTGCGTGATTGAAGGCATCGATTATCACGCGCTGCTCCTCGAGCTTCCAGTTCGGGAAGTTAAGTCCTTCTACTCGGAGGATCCAGGAGGATTGGTCAGCGCAAAGCAGGTGATGCACCTACACCGAAGCACGCAGGCATCGGTAGTTCGTCTCGATGCCGTTGGCGAATCACCAGCGGTTGCCATTGATGCCCCACCGCCGACGGGATTGCCACGGGTAGCGCTGCTTGACGGGTTGCCCATGTCGAACCACGGCCTGCTCACGAACCGTCTCATCGTCGACGATCCGGACGAACGCGAGCGGTTTTATCCAGCGCAGCACCGCCAACACGGAACCGCGATGGCGTCCGTCATCATCCATGGTGACCTGTCAGCGGCACGCGACGCCCTGCGCCGTCCCCTGTACGTCCGCCCGATCCTGGAAGCGCCCGACCGCGTCGAAGCACCTGAGCGGTATCCCACCGCTCAGTTGATCTGCGACGTAGTGCATCGCGCCGTCGTGCGCATGTGCGATGGCGACGGCGACACCTCGCCGGCCGCACCGAGCGTGAAGCTGGTGAACTTGTCGATCGGCGATCCAGACCGTCACCTAGAGCGTCGAGTCAGCCCGTTGGCTCGGTTGTTGGATTATCTCGCCTATCGGTACGACCTGCTCTTTGTAGTCTCCGCTGGCAATCATCCTCAAACAATCTCCTACGAGCCACGAACCGGCGATCTCGGCGCCGACGTTTGGCGGGCCATAGTTGACGAACTGAATGATCGACGGTTGCTGTCTCCGGCCGAATCGATCAACTCGCTGACTGTCGGTGCTCTCCATTCGGATCGCAGTAACGCAGTCGTGACGGCCGCAAACCGCGTAGAGCCAGCGGAGGTCGGCTCACCGGCGCTGTACTCGGCGGTTGGACGCGGCTTTGCCCGCTCTGTCAAGCCGGAGGTCTTCGCCCCAGGCGGTCGCCAGATCTACAGGGAAGGCTTCGACGAGGGCCAAGAAGTACGGGAACTACATCAAGCCAACAACGTGGTAACCGCGCCAGGTGTCCTAGTCGCCCAGCCCGGCTCGGATAGCTCGACGGTCTCAGCTCACTACTGGCGAGGCACGAGCCTCGCGACGGCCCACGTCACCAGGTTTGCATCTGATGTCCTTGACCGACTGGAACTCTTGCAAGGTGAACGTGGCGACGGTTCGTTACCCGACGAGTCTCTAGCGGTGTTGACGAAGGCGCTTGTCGTTCACGCTGCAAGCTGGGGCGAACCTATGGCTTGGGAGAACGGCGCAGAGGCCTCGGGGACAGCGCGCCGCAAGGGGCTAAGCCGACTGCTGGGTTACGGGCGAGCATCGCCGCTTTGGCTGTTTTCTGACACACCGCACCGGGCGACATTGGTGGCAACGGATGTACTCGGCGCCGACGAGCAGGCGTTCTTCGAGATCCCGCTGCCAGAGGGACTCCGATCGTCGACATACTGGCGCCGTCTCCGGCTCACCTTGGCATGGTTCTCGCCGATCAATTCCAGACATCAGGGGTAT
Organism: Acidimicrobiia bacterium; assembly: GCA_022820505.1. Taxonomy (GTDB): domain Bacteria; phylum Actinomycetota; class Acidimicrobiia; order Acidimicrobiales; family Poriferisodalaceae; genus Poriferisodalis. Next base: position 22,514 of record JAJEFK010000019.1, read on the forward strand.
CGGCGCGCTCGGCTCGCGCTTGAGGTTCCGCAAGTGAGCCGGACGTTGCTCGAGATCGACCGCGCCGAGGTTCACAGGGATGCAGCTGTGCGGGGCACTGTCCAGCACGAGCTTTTCGAAGGAACCGATGCACCGGTGTTCAGTGACGATGACAGATTCCAGGTCTCGGTGACGGCTCGCGCTGGTGCCGGAATCCTCGAGGAGGAAGTCCGATTCGGGCTCATTGCCACTCTGGAAGCCGCTGCGGAGGCGGGAATCGGTGTGCGGGAGCAAATGCGCGAGCGGGTGCGCGTACGTGCGTAGTCGACATAGTTGCGCTACGAACAACCCGGCCCGCGATGATCGCGTGACCGGCTCCAAGGAGTGCTACCGAGCGCACGTCTGCGGTTCGAGCACCCGAGCCCAGATGCGAGTCATCCATAGAGGGCGGACTATCCGCGTGGCAGTGGCCGGGTTGTTCGATTCCCCGTCATGACAGAAGGATCGAGCGCCAGTCTGTTCAAGGCCATCGTCGATGAGCCGGCGCAACATCCGTCGTTTCGGGAGTTGTCGGTAGGTCCCGAGCGCTCAGGGGCGCGAACGCTGATGCAGCAGACCTACGAGCAGTGGGGCGGCGCTGACCCTCATTTCGTACGTGAGTTTCAGACGGCGGGGTTTGATGCCCGGGTATTCGAGCTATACCTCGCGGCCACGCTGCGGAGTCTCGGCTGGACAGTCGGATGCGAAGGGGGCCGCCCGGACTTCCACTGCCGGGGACCGGATCTGGAGTTCTACGTCGAAGCTGGCACAGCCAACTCTCCTGGCAATCCGGAACCGGTCGCCACACCTCAGGAGTATCTCAGGGGGTTCCGGTCGCAAACGCAGAATCGGGATGAGGTTGCCGTCAGATTCGGCTCCGTGCTTCAGAGCAAGGCCAACATGCGATACCAGGACCTGCCTCACGTCGCGGGCAAGCCGATCGTGCTGGCGGTCCAAGCATTCTTCGGACCTGGCGCGCTGCTCCACAATGAGCTCCCGCTCGTCCGCTACCTATACGACATGGCTCTCATCGAGGTGGACAGCGCTGGTGCTGCCGTGCCAACGGACGCAACAGTCGGTTGCCACGTCGGGGATACGAAAACGATCCCGTCTGGCTGGTTCAAAGATTCCGACGCTGCTCACATCTCGGCGGTGATGTGGTCCAACACCGGAACTGTTGGCAAGTTCAATCGCATGGCCTCGGGCCTCGGCTTGGGCTCGCCGGATTGGGAGATCCACCGCTTCGGATCTGAGTTCGATCCTCGCCCTGGAGCGACGGAACCGATGCCGTTCATTGAGAGAGTCGAACCCGGCCGAGAAGTCTGGGAAGAGGGATTAGTCATCATGCACAACCCCGACGCGAATGTCCCGTTGCCAGCATCCGCATTTCCCGCGGTGACTCAGATTCACCGAGCCGGTACTGGTCTGTCTTTCGACTTTGTCGGCCGCCAGATTTACGAGCAAATGTCGATGCCGAACCTGGTGTCCGCCAGGGCAGAAGCTCTGACGTGGATCCACAAGCTCTTGAATGCTGATGAAGAAGACGGGTGAGCAATTCAGTACCGATGCGGGCCGCAAGACGGTTGACCAGTGCTGCTGAAGTGGCCCGCATTTCGGCCGTGACGAGTCAAGGCCCTGCTGTGGCCGGTCTCAAGGGCACGCATGCCACCGCTTTGCGCAAGGGCGGCCAGGCCGGCAGCCGAAGCGATCGGGAAGCTCCTCCAAGACGACAGACCCAACGCAGTCGAGAAAGGGTCGGCCCGATGGCCGACGGGATACTCTGAGCGATCGCGTGACGCCGTACGAGTTCATTAGCAAGTGGCGAGCATCCACGCTGACTGAGCGCTCAGCGTCGCAGCAGCATTTCCTCGATCTCTGCGAGTTGCTCGGCGAACCCAAACCGGCGGAGGTGGACCCGCACGGCGAGTCGTATTGCTTCGAGCGAGGGGCGCGCAAGGATTCTGGCGGAGACGGATGGGCTGACGTCTGGAAGCGCCACCACTTCGCTTGGGAGTACAAGGGCAAGCGGAAGGACCTTGACGCTGCGTTTGGGCAGCTCCGGCAGTACTCCCTGGCGCTGGAGAACCCGCCCTTGCTGATCGTCTCGGACATGGAGCGGTTCCGCATCCGCACCAATTGGACAAACAGTGTCAGCAAGGTCTACGAGTTCGACCTCGCGGATCTTGCAGACGCCGAGACGCGCGACCTACTCAAGCGGGCCCTCTCAGACCCTGAGCACCTGCGGCCGGACAACACTCGGCAAGCACTCACCGAGCAGGCGGCGGATTCCTTCTCGACAGTTGCGCAGACGCTTCGGGGACGCGGACATGACCCGCACGAGGTCGCACACTTTGTCAACCGGCTCGTGTTCTGCATGTTCGCGGAGGATGTGGGGCTGCTGCCCGATCACATGTTCACGCGGCTGCTGAAGCAGGTGCGACGCACACCGGCGCAGTTTGCAGAGCTCGCTAGCGATCTATTCCGGGGGATGGCCACCGGCGGACGGATCGGCTTCGAGTCGGTCGCTTGGTTCAACGGCGGCCTGTTCGACGATGATGCGGCGCTGCCGCTGGAGGCATCCGACATCGACACCGTGCTGGCAGCGGCGAGTCTCGACTGGTCGGAGATCGACCCGTCAATCCTCGGCACGCTGTTCGAGCGTGGGCTCGACCCGGACAAACGCGCCCAGCTTGGGGCGCACTACACGGACCGCGACAAGATCATGATGATCGTCGAGCCTGTCGTGGTCCGCCCATTGCTTGCGGAATGGGAAGCGGAGAAAGCGGAGCTCGCCGAGGTCTTGGAGCGCGCAGATGCGGCCGAGGCGGCGGCTGTCCGCACCAGGCGGCGGAATGAGGCGACACAGCGGTATCGCAACTTCTTGAACCGGTTGAGGGCGTTCACGGTGCTCGACCCTGCGTGCGGCTCGGGCAATTTCTTGTATCTGGCCCTGCAAGCGCTCAAGGACCTAGAGCATCGGGTGCAGTTTGAGGCGGAGACGCTCGGCTTGGAGCGCGCCTTCCCGGAGATCGGTCCGGCGAATGTGAAGGGCATCGAGATCAATCCCTACGCGGCGGAGTTGGCGCGCGTGTCGGTGTGGATCGGCGAGATTCAGTGGATGCGACGCAACGGATTCGCAGAGTCGCGCGACCCGATCCTGAAGCCGCTTGACACCATTGAGTGTCGCGATGCGATCCTGACGCCGGACAGCACCGAGCCGGACTGGCCGGAAGCGGAGGTCATCATCGGCAATCCACCGTTCTTGGGCGACAAGCTCTTGAAGGCCGGCTTGGGCGAGGACTACGTGGGGCGGATGTTCGCGACCTACGCCAGTCGCGTACCCGGCGGAGCAGACCTCGTTTGCTACTGGTTCGAGAAGGCTGGCCAGCAGATCGCGGCTGGCAAGGCGAACCGAGTCGGGCTTGTCGCCACCAACTCGATTCGTGGCGGTGCGAACCGCAGGGCGCTGGAGGCCGCGACGGAGAATCGGCGGATCTTCGAGGCATGGAGCAATGAGCCATGGGTGATTGACGGAGCGGCAGTTCGGGTGTCACTGGTCTGCTTCTCGCATGCAGACGACAGGTTCGTGAGGGGTTCGCGGCTCGACGGAGCGGCGGTTGACGAGATCTACACAGACTTAACCGCGTCGAGCGGTGGGGTCGGCGTCGACCTCACGAAGGCCCGCCGTCTCGCTGAGAACGACGGCGTGGCCTTCGTAGGCGACCAGAAGAGTGGTCCCTTCGACATCTCGGGCGAGCGTGCACGCGAGTGGCTCCGCTTGCCGGCGAATCCGAATGGCCGGAACAACGCTGACGTTCTCAAGCCGTGGGTCAACGGGATGGACCTGACCCGGCGACCTGCGGGGAACTGGATCATCGACTTCGGACTGAGCATGTCTGCGGGTGAGGCGGCGCTCTACGAAGAGCCGTTCCGGTGGGTGCAAGAGCACGTCCTGCCCACATGGGAGGAACAACGAAAGGCCCGGCGACGAGATTGCTGGTGGTTGCATCATTGGCCACGGCCGAAGATGCGGGCAGCACTCGACGGACTGTCGCGGTACATCGCCACACCTACCGTCGCTAAGCACCGGCTGTTCGTGTGGCTCGATACTCGTATCTGCCCAGATCATCAGCTGATCGTCGTCGCACGTGACGACGACACCACTTTCGGCATGCTGCACAGCCGCTTCCACGAGCTCTGGTCGCTTCGGCACGGAACGAGCCTGGAGGACCGACCGCGTTACACGCCCACATCCACCTTCGCTACGTTCCCGTTCCCGTCCGGCATGGCGCCGAACGTTCCGACGGCTGACTATGACTCCGATCCTCGTGCTGTGGCAATTGCAGCGGCGGCTCGGCGCCTCGTGGCGCTGCGCGACCGCTGGCTCAACCCTCCCGAATGGGTTGAGTGGATCGATGAGCCGGTCCCCGGGTATCCGAAGCGGCCCGTTCCCCGCAATGACGAGTCGGCGATCGCGATCAAGGAACGTACGCTGACCAACCTCTACAACGACCGCCCTCAGTGGTTGGCCGACGCGCACCACGCCCTTGACGCAAGTGTGGCAGCGGCGTATGGCTGGCCAGCTGACCTCTCGGATGATGAGGTTCTTCGCGAGTTGATGTTGCTCAACGGAGGTACTTAGCCCGAGACGCAGCCTCCATCTGAGTGCTCAGGTTCCGGTGAGCTGACTTGCCGAACCTCAATCCTCGACGAGTGCCCAGATTCGTTTCAGCGGCAGCTCGGCTTGGAGCTCCTTGTCGAGCTTGTCGTAGTTGCGGAAGACGGCTTCGATGAGGTCATCGGCATCCCAGACCCGAACACGGAAGAACTGGCTGCGCATCTCCCTACGAGCAGGCCGGTTGACACCGCCCCAGGCAACTAGCAGGCCTTGGTCGGCATCTTGGCTGCTCAGCACGCCATTGAGCTCGCGGACGACTTTCACGTCTACCGGGGTAGGGCTGGACTTGACCTGGACGATGACACGTGGGCTGTCGAGCCCGAGCGGTCCGCGTCCGGCAAAGACGTCGATTCCGCCATCCGGCCCCGGCGGTGCGGTGTCTACGGTGAAGCCCTCAGCCTTGAGAATCTCAGCCACCAGACGCGACAACTCGTGCTCAGCGAAGTGCTCGGCGATGTGTCGCTGGATGCGATCCTTGCCCACGCGCTCCAAGTCGACATCTGAATCTTCCGGCTCTTCCTCGTCGGGTTCAACCGAATCACGGTCGGCAGCGGAGTCGGTACTCGGCTGCCTTCTCGATTCCGCAGGTCGCGCGCCCGGGTCGCTGCCGGTCGCAAGCAGCTGGTGCAGTCGCCAGTTGCCGTCATTGCGGGTGATCGTGCAGATGGTGAGCGCTGAGCCCAGCGAATTCAGCAGGTCTTGCTTGACCGCAGTGCGCGGTACGTCAGTGCGCTTCCATGTAACGGAGACGACGTGCCGCCAGTCGGGCTCGGGGTCATCGCTATACCAGTAGGGCTGCGTCACGATGCCAAATGCGATTTGGGAGGTCGTCTTCAGCGGCAGCACCACAAGGTCACCGACGCGGACTCGACTTCGCAAAGTCCACAGTTGGTTGGCCTGCGTCAAGATCGACTTGTCGCGCGCCCCCGGCATCCCGTCACGGATGATTCGTTCGAGCTCGTCGCGGCTCGAGATGGTCCTGAGGTCGGGAACGTCTGCCCAACCGAGGCTGGCAAGTCCGTGCTCGATGTTGAAGTCCTCGCGTTCGCCGGACTTTCCAGCACGAATCAACCACGCCGTCGCTGACGCAGTCTCGGTTGGATTCACCACTGGCTCATTCCCCTCCGACGAGGCGCTCAGGCACGTGCCATGTGAGCTAAACGCCTGCCCACTTGGGATTCGGGCGTTTCTAACACAACTGCTCGCTCCGGGATCAGTGCAGTTGACTTCGAGCTCCGGCCACCTGATGGGCGCGCTCGGCAACGGGTTCAGAAGACTGGGAAGACGGTTCCCGTGGAGCGTTCGGCTCGGGTCAGGGCGTAGAGGACGCCCCAGTCGCCATTGCGGTCTCGGGCGATGTTGATGCAGATCTCGATGATGATGGCTGCGCCCTCCGGGTCGGTGGCGGGACGGGGTTGGCTTGTGCTGACGGCGAGGTCGTCGAGATGCAGGAGCGCCGCGATCAGCCTGGTGCGGCAGAAGTCGTCGAGTGTGAGCAGCCGGCCTCCCAGCGCGGCGACGAGACGGTCATCGGGTTCCTCGGCCAGCCGTGTTTCGAGGTCGGTGGCCAATTGGCGGCACTTGACCGCGGTGGCTTCGTGACCGATGGCCGATTCGGCGGCGGAGACATCTTTGATCTGGTCGTGGATGGGAGAGTCGACCGCGGCGTGGAAGTAGGTGACCGCGGTGAGCAGGTCGCCGTCGGGACGGGGGTCTTACACCCGGGCGTGCGGCGGCGGACCGCGCGGTCCGATATGGGGCGCACAACTTGCAGCCCTGCATTTGTGCAGGTCACAGGCTTGTAGCCTGTCGTAGCTTCGTGGGTTGTCGAAGCGTCGCGAAACTCGTGTCGTGAGCCTCTACGAATCCGTCGAGCAGCGTGGTCAGCCATCAGCGAGTCTGGCTGGCCCTCGGCGCCGCAACCGAAGAGTCCTCTCTACTCAGCCCATGGTCATAGCGGACACTGATGCTCAAGAGCTGGAGGACGAGATTCGTCGTCACGAGCAGCAAGGCACGGACCTGCCCACGGTTCCGCGAAGCGACCTGGAAGCCTGCTTTCCGGACAAGCCTGCCGACTAGCCGTCGCGGATGGTTGGGAGCGGCTTCCTGAGTCCCTTGAGCACCTTCGGCGCTTGGGCAATCGTCAACCCGAGTTGGTGAGACGCTGCGCCTGGAACGCTATGGATCGAGTGATGCGCTAGGCCAGTGTTGGTCGCCCGTGGGACCGCTGAGGGTTACAACGTGGCTTTGAGTTCGTCGAGGCTTGAGTACTCGGTCAGGTCGTCGGATTCCCGAGCCTGTCGCAGGGCTTCGATGGTTTCGGCGGCGACGAATGGATCGCCGGCCAGGTGCAGCATGTGGTGTTTGGCGAGGCCTGCACGACGGTGCCGGGAGCTTGACTGGAACGCCGAGTCTGCGAGCATCGCCAGGAATGCCGAGCGTGTCGGGAAGTACATGACGGCAGCGATGTCGAAGTCGAGGGTGTCGGGACCCATCATCACTTGGTCGACGGTGGTGCTGAACACGACTCTGCCGCCGAGATCCTTCAGCTTCGCTCCGGCCTCGGTTAGGTAGCGACCGAAGGCCTCTTCGCCGCTGACGTCAGCGAGTGGCGTGCCGAATTCTGGGTCTCCTGGCTGATACTGCGCTCGCTCGTTGAGCTTGAAGAGATTCAGCGCCGCGAGGGGCGCGTCCATGGGCAGAGATTTCAGTTGCGCCAACTGCGCCTCGGTGGGTGCGTTGCTCGAAGACACGGGTGTTCCCTTCGGCTGGCGCCTAGAAGACGGGGAAGACGGTTTGCGTTGAGCGTTCGGCTCGGGTCAGCGCGTAGAGGACGCCCCAGTCGCCGTTGCGGTCTCGGGCGATGTTGATGCAGATCTCGATGATGATGGCCGCGCCCTCTGGGTCGGTGGCTGGGCGAGGCTGGCCGATGCTGACGGCAAGGTCGTCGAGATGGAGGAGTACTTCGATCAGCCTGGTGCGGCAGAAGTCGTCGAGGGTGAGCAGCCGGCCTCCCAGCGCGGCGACGAGACGGTCGTCGGGTTCCTCGGCCAGCCGTGTTTCGAGGTCGGTGGCCAGTTGGCGGCACTTGACCGCGGTGGCTTCGTGACCGATGGCCGATTCGGTGGCGGAGACGTCCTTGATCTGGTCGTGGATGGGAGAGTCGACCGCGGCGTGGAAGTAGGTGACTGCGGTGAGCAGGTCGCCGTCGGGGCGCCGATCTGGCGGGGTGCGGTCGAGGTAGGCGATCGTGGCTCCGGCGGCGCGTACGAGGTGGGCCGAGAGGGCCCCGACCGTCATGCCGTCGAGAGCGGACGGCTGATCCCACCGCTCGGCTGTGGCTGGGGTGGCGATGAGCTCGGCCGCTTGAGTGACGGCTTCGACCACGAGGGCCCGGACGCGGGCCGAGTCGTTCGACAGTTCGATGACGGGCGTACTCATGTCAGTTCTCCTTCAGCGGGGGCGGGGGTAGGTGGGGTGCAGGTGGCGCTGGCCGGGGCCGAAGAAGTTCTCCCGGAAGGTGGTGCCCTCGTAGCTGGTGCGGAACCGGTCTCGCCGCTGGAGCTCGGGAATGAGATAGTCGACGATCTGGGAGAAACCCCAGGGGACAGGTGCCGTCGTCACGTTGAACCCGTCGACTCCGGTGGTCTCCATGAATGCCTCCAGCTGATCGGCGACAGTGGTGGGTGAGCCCACGAACCCCAGCCCGCCGGCAGTGTCAGACAGCCGCCGGGCGACATCACCGACGGTCCAGACCTTGTCGGGATCCTCCAGCTTCCAGCGCTCGACCTGGGTGCGGATCGCGTTCGCCTCGATGTCATCGATCGGTGTGTCAGGCGGGTGACCGCCGAGGTCGATGCCCGTCCAGCCGCAGTACAGAGCCAGGTAGCCGTCGACCGAGAACAGCCGTGACCACTCGTCGCGCATCGCCCGGGCCTCGGCGTCGGTCTCGGCAACCACCACCCGCGCCACCTGCAATGCCTTGATGTGTCCGGGGTCACGGCCGGCTGCCGCGGCCTGCTCGCGCAGCGACGCCACGACGGCGGCGCCCTTGTCGTTGCCCGGCACCGACATGAACACGACCTCGCCGGTGTTGGCTGCGAACTCGACGCCGCGTGCCGAATTCCCCGCCTGGTACAGCACCGGCGTGCGCTGCGGGGAGGGCTCGACCATGTGCGGGCCTTGCACCGTGAACCATTCGCCGGAATGGTCGATCTCGTGCACCTTGGCCGGGTCGGTGAACGTGTCGGCCTCGGCATTGCGCACGATCGCCCCGTCGTCCCAGCTCTGCTCCCACAGCTTCAGGCAGACATCCACGTACTCGTCGGCCCGGTCGTACCGGGTGTCGTGGGCGAGGATCTGGCCGAGCCCCTGACGTTCGGCATCGGACAGGTACGAGGTCACGATGTTCCAGCCGACACGGCCTCCCGTGAGGTGGTCGAGGGTCGAGAACAGCCGAGCCGTGTGGTACGGCGCGTGGTGGCTGGTGGAGAAAGTCACGGCGAAGCCGAGATGCTCGGTGCACGCCGCCAGCGCCGGGATCAGCAGCGTGGGGTCGATGCCGGGAATCTGGACCGCGCCGCGCAACGCCGCCTCGCGGCTCGCCCCGTACACGTCATAGGTGCCCAGCACATCGGCGAAGAAGATCCCGTCGAAGCAGCCCCGCTCCAGGGTGCGCACGAGGTGCTGCCACCAGCTCAGCGTCCGGTACCCCCACGACGTCTCGTCGGCAGGGTGCTTCCACATTCCCTTGATCTGATGATTCGGCGACGCCTGAATGAATGCGCTCAGATGCATAGCGCCACGGTCCATCAGTGCGCCGGTTCGAACAGCGGGATTGCCATGGCGTGCCCCAGTCAGAGGTTGGCCACGGCGGGTCGTGTGGTCAGCAGGTCCTGGCAGAGCAGGCCGGCGTCGCGGTGGCGGTGCATCTCGGGGTAGTCGGCATGGTTGAGCGTCGCGATGAACGCAGCTCGGCTGGGGAAGTGCATGATCAGCACGGCGTCCCAGTCGCCTTGCCCGATGAAATAGCGCTCGCCATGTCCGTAGAGCAGGCAGGTTCCGCCCACCTCGGCCGCGGCAGTTCGGAAAGCATCGACATAGCGCTGGTAGGCGGCAATGCCGGACTCGTCATTGGCGTGCTCGGGTTCATCTGGCCCGTACGCGGCCTTGACCCGGAACTTCAGCAGGTTGACCTGTGCGATGGGCCCGTCGTACGGGTCGTCGCGGAAGGCGCGGAATTGGTCGGCAGTCGGCTGCATGGCAGGCATGGCACCTCGCTGTCGGTTCGGGGCAGTCGCACGGATCGTGCGAAGCGAGCCCCCTCAGTGAAGCGCAATGCGCCCGCCGCCGCTAGCGGGCCGACCTGCTGCGCCAGCACCACTTCAGCGAGGCGGGAAATTCGGGGCGGGGTGACCGTGGTCAGACACCCGCACGCAGCGGTTGGTCATGGTGCGGCCGCCTTCGACTGTAATGGTGATGACATCGCCGTCGGCAGCTAGCTGACTCCATGCCTACAGAGAAGGGAACCACCATGGGCAACCATGACGGCGAAGTCGAAGCGCTGTGGAACGGCGATGTCATCAGGCATCGATTCTTCGAGGCGGCTGGCTTGAGCTGGCACGCCATCACGGCGGGCGATCCGGAGAACTCCGAAGTCACTGTCTTTCTGCACGGCTTCCCGGAGTCATGCATCGCTTGGCATCACCAGGTGGCCGGCCTCGCCAACGACTTCTTCACCATCGCGCTCGACCTCAAGGGCCACGGCCAGACCGACACCCGTCTCGACAGCGACTACGACTACGCGGCCCAGGCAGCCGAGCTGCCGTCAGTGTTCGACGCGTTTGGTCTCGATCGCTTCTACCTGGTCAGTCACGACCGGGGGACGGTGATAGCCGACCACCTCTGCGCGGTACCCGGAATGTCACAGCGCATCCGGCGTTATATCCGCATGCAGCAGTCGGGCAACCGTCCGCATTCCGAGCCGCGTCCGCCACACGAGTTGTTCCGCAGCCCAATCGGCGCGGAGCTGCTCTCTCAGGGGGTCATCCAGCGGATGGCATTCGGGCTCGACCCATTGCCCCATGGGCTCGCTCTGATCGCCAAGCCGATCGCCCCGCAGGACATCGACCGCATCATTGACGAGACCACCCAGCCCGGTGTGCCCGAGGGCATGTCGGCCAGCTTCGTGTCCGCTGGCTTCGACCGTGAGCTTGAGGACCGGATGAACGGACTATTCGCCAGCATGACCATGCCGGTGCTGTTCCTTCAAGGCGCTGAAGACGCTGGCCAGCAGCCCCACGAGTACGAGACCGTCACTGACGAGGTCGCGAACGGGCACCTCCAGTTCCTGGAGCTGGGCCACTTCCTCCACTTGGAGGATCCGCCGGTGGTGAACGCCGCGATCCGCGAGTTTCTCACCCGCGACGACCTGCCCAGTTGAACCGTCCGGTCGAGCGGCGCCTCACACCAGGAATCTGCTGGTGGGCTGGTCGAGCAGCAGGCGCCCGTAGTCGGCGTAGCGGACCTCGCGGTCGAAGATGAGGTGGTTGGAACCGGTCGAGATGTCGCGCAACGCCCGTTGGATGGGGTTGTCCAGCCGGTTGCCGCCGGCGCCGGTGACCGAGCAGATATCCCGCACGGCATCGCGGCACATGTACACGGCGTGGGTCAGGCGCGACAGCCAGATGCTGCGGGTCTCGAACGTTGCGCTGTTGCGCTGGGCCATCACGTCGGCGAGCACGTCGCGGAACATGAGCTCGGCCGCGTCGATCGACAGCGCGGCGCGTGCGGCGATCGCCGGCTTGCCCATGTCGCGTTCGGGCCCGCCGACTCCGGTGCGGTTCGCTTCGATCTTGGCCTTGGTCTGGGAGCGGTATTCCTCCAGCGCCATCTGGGCCGCGCCGAGCATGGGCAGCCCCGCGGCGAAGCCGAGCACGGGAATGAGCGGCGTGCGGTACAGCTCTCCTGAGTGAACCCGGGTGGATTCGCCGGCTGCGTTCATCAGCCCGACCATCGAGACGACCCGATCGGCGGGCACGAAGACGTCGTCGACGCGGATGTCCCACGAACCGGTGCCGCACAGCCCCATCACGTACCAGGTGTCGACAGGCTCGACGTCCTCAGGCGGCAGCGCGAAGAAGTTCGGCAGCACCCGCCCGTCGCCTTCGTCGATCATCGCGCCGACCAGCACCCAGTCGGCATGGATGATGCCGGTTCCCCATTGCCACTGGCCGTCGAGCCGGTAGCCGCCCTCGGTGGGAGTCGCTCTGCCGCCGCCTGCGTTCAGCGTGGCAGGGGCCAAGATGAACTGGCGCTCGGCGAAGACTTCCTTCTGGAAGCTCTCCGGATAGCCGCACATCCAGAAGTTGTGCTCGATGTAGAACGAGATCAGCCAGCCCATCGAGGCGTCGGCGCGCGACAGTGTCAGCGTCACCTCGAAGTAGGTGTCGAGGTCGGCTTCGTGGCCGCCGTAAGCCTTGGGAACCATCAGTGCGAAGAGCCCGCTGTCTCGGACAGCGTCGATCACCCGGTCGAGCGGGCGTCGGGCCAGCTCCGCCTCGCGGGCGGTCTCGCGCAGCAGCGGAGCGATCTCGTTCGCGGCGTCGATCAGTTCCGCAGAGCTCATCGGGGAGTTGGCCATGTCGCGCCCCAGCGGTTCGTCTCAACCCTGCGATATCGACCGGGGTGCCCCTCGGCGACTCGCCCGGCCGACGCCGGTCACCGTAGCCGGGTGCGATTGCGAAGTCGCCGTGGTGTGACCGTCGGACCACTTCGTCTTCGCCCGCACGCCTGACAGACTGCGTCGGGCAAATCTGCACCGTGCCGTCTGCGAGGAACGCACGCGAGCGTTGGGACTGGACGATGCTTGATCATTCGGAGCGAATTGCGGCGGCGCGGTCCGCCATCGACTACATCTGCGGGCGCAGCGACGAAGAGCAGGCCGTGCCGGTCCCGAACTGCCCGGGCTGGACGGTCTACAACGCGGCGTCGCACATCGGCCGGGTCGGGATCGCGTGGGAAGAGATGATCACGTCCACGCCCGACGACCCCGAGTCCCGGGCGCGGGGTTACGAGCGCGCCGGCCGCAATCCGGCCGGAACATCTACGGCAGAACTCGCAGCGTGGGCCCACTCAGCCATCGATCAACTCACCGACGACCTCGACCGGCGCTGCTACTTCTCGATGACCGGCGGCGAAGGCAACCCTCGGCTGTGGGCGTGGCATGCGGCTTCCGAGCTCGGCATGCATCGCCTCGACGTCGAGGCGGCCCTGGGCCACGAGCACTCCATGACGCCAGCGCAAGCACTCGACGCCGCCGACTACACGTGCCAGTTCTTCCTGCAGGCGATGCGCCGCGTCCTTGAGCGGGACCCCGGCGGGCTCACCGCACGGCTCGTCGAAGTCGGCAGCGTGTCCATCGAGCCCCTGCCCGAGTCCGAGTCGCCTGCATCGGTGGCGATCGAAGGCCCGCCAGTCCAAGTGCTCCTCGCACTCTGGGGCCGCTCCCACGTCGGTGTCGAGATCACCGACGGCGACCCTCAGGTCTGGCAGCACTGGCAAGCCCTTCCCACCGAAGCCTTCCAGTTCGGCACCTGGGACTAGCCGCGTCGCAGCCCTTCCGACAGAGGGAGGGTGGCGAGGAGTTGGGCTAGGCAGTCGTGTAGGGGTTGGGTGGTGTCGATGGTGATCTCGGGTGCGGGCGGTGGTTCGTAGGGGGCGGAGATGCCGCTGAAGTCGGGGATCTCGCCGGCGCGGGCCTTGACGTAGAGGCCTTTGGGGTCGCGGGCCTCGCAGATTTCGAGCGGGGTGTCGACGAACACCTCGATGAAGGCGTCTTCGGGATGGATGGCCCGCACCTGGTCACGGTCGGCCACGTAGGGCGAGATGAAGGCCGTCAGCACGACGACGCCGGCGTCGGTGAACAGGCGGCATACCTCGCCGATGCGGCGGATGTTCTCTGTGCGGTCTTCGGGCGAGAAGCCGAGGTCGCGGTTGAGGCCGAAGCGGACGTTGTCGCCGTCGAGCACATAGGCGGCAACGCCGCGTTCCAGCAGCGCTGCTTCCAGGGCGAATGCGAGGGTGGACTTCCCGCTGCCGGAAAGCCCGGTGAACCACACCGTCACTGCACGGTGGCCGAAGTGTGCCTCGCGGTCGGCGCCGGTGACCTGTCCTTCGGCGCGCACGATGTTGCGCGAGACGGGTTCGTGCCCAGTGCCCGCGCCTCCGGCGCCGTCGTTCCCGGAGCCTGCGTTCACGGTGTGCTCGGGCCTCGAAGAAAGCCACGCTCGGTCAGCATGCGCACGATCGCGTCGATGCACTCGTCGACGTCTTGGGTCGAGGTGTCGACGCGCAGGTCGGCATCGGTCGGCCGGTCGAAGTCGGCGGAGACGCCGGGGAATCGGGGGATCTCGCCGCTGTCGGCCATCGCGTACAGGCCATGAGGGTCGCGCTCGCGGCAGACCTCGATGGGCGTGTCGACGAAGACCTCCACATAGCGATCCACGCCCACTAAGTCACGGGCACGCTGCCGTACGTCACGATCGGGGGCCACCATTGCGGCGATCGCGATCAGGCCCTGGCCGTTGACGAGCCGTGCCACCTCCGACACCCGTCGCAGGTTCTCCGAGCGTTCCTGCGTGCTGAAGCCCAGGTCACGAGAGATGCCCATGCGCACGTTCTCGCCGTCGAGACGGATCGACACCTTGCCCCGATCGAACAGCTCACGCTCCAGCGCTGTGGCAAGGGTGGATTTGCCGGCCGCCGTGAGCCCTGTCAGCAGGATGGTGCACGGCTGTTGGCCGAAGCGGATCGCCCGCTCCGCATCGCTGATCTCCGAGCGCTGGCGAACGAGCGCCGCATCAGGCGTGCGGTCCCACGCAGACGCCGCGCCCATGATCATTCCTGCGGCCACGGTGGCGTTCGTGAGACGGTCGACGAGCACGAACGAGCCGGTCGCCCGGTTGGCGCTGTAGGGGTCGAAGGCGAGCTCCCGGTCTGAGGTGATGACGCAGTGCCCGATGTCATTGAGCCCAAGGCCCGGGGCCTGCTCGTGTGCGCCGGTATTGATGTCGATCCGGTGCCGGACGTTGCGGATGGTGCAGTTGGAGACCGTGTTGGCCGTCTGCAGCAGGTAGGAGCTGCCGGGCTCGGCGCCGGTCTCAGACATCCACACCACCATGGCGTCGAGGTCGTGTGCCCGCTGGGGTTCACTCCCTGGGGTCACCAGCAGATCGCCCCGGCTGACATCGATGTCGTCAACGAGTGTCACCGTGACCGCCCGTCCCGGCCCGGCTACATCGAGGTCGCCATCGAAGGTCGCAATCCGCTCCACCGCCGAGCCGAGCCCCGAAGGCAGCGCCACCACCTCGTCACCGGGACGGAGCACTCCCGAAGCTACGGTCCCGGCGTACCCGCGGAAGTCGGCATCGGGGCGGGAGACCAGCTGCACCGGCATGCGGAAATGCTCCAGCTCGACGCTGGCATCGATGTCCACCGTCTCAAGATGCTCCAGCAGCGGCGGACCGTCGAACCAGCCCAGATTGCCGCTGGCGTCGACGACGTTGTCGCCCAAGAGCGCGGACATCGGCAGGAAGTACGGCTGTCCAAACCCGAGCGGCTTGGCGAACGAGCGGTAGTCCTCGCAGATCTCGGTGAACCGATCCTGCGACCAGCCGACGAGGTCCATCTTGTTGACCGCCACCACCACCTGGCCGATGCCCAGCAGGCTGGCGATGTAGCTGTGGCGCTTGGTCTGGGGCAGCACGCCGTGGCGGGCGTCGATCAGGATCACCGCCAGATCGCACGTCGAGGCGCCCGTCGCCATGTTGCGGGTGTACTGGGGGTGCCCTGGGGTGTCGGCGATGATGAACGTGCGGCGGGCCGTGGCGAAGTAGCGGTAGGCCACGTCGATGGTGATGCCCTGCTCGCGCTCGGCTCGCAGGCCGTCCATGAGCAGCGCCAAGTCGACCCCCTCGCCCGCCGAGCCGTGGGTAGCCGAGTCGGCCTCGAGGCTGGCGAGCACGTCCTCGTAGATCAACTGCGAGTCGTGCAGCAGCCGTCCAATCAGCGTCGACTTGCCGTCGTCGACGCTGCCGCAGGTCAACAGGCGCAGCAGGTCCTTCTGCCGATGCGAGGTCAGGTACGTCTCGACATCCGACATGGCGGGAGCGCCGCCGACGGTCTGCTCGGGGGCCATCAGAAGTACCCCTCGCGCTTCTTCTGCTCCATGGATCCCGACTGGTCGAAGTCGATCACCCGGCCCTCCCGCTCGGAGCGGGTGGCCACCAGCATCTCGCCGATGATCTCCGGCAGCGTGGCGGCCGTGGACTCGATGGCACCCGACAGCGGGTAGCAGCCCAGCGTGCGGAACCGGACCAGCCGCTGCTCGGCCACCTCGCCCTCGTCGAAGACGAACCGGTCGTCGTCCACCATGATCAGCACGCCGTCGCGTTCCACCACCGGCCGCTCGGCCGCGAAGTACAGCGGCACGATCGGGATCTGCTCGACGTGGATGTACTGCCACACGTCGAGCTCGGTCCAGTTGCTCATGGGAAACACCCGGATCGACTCGCCCTGGTTGACCCGGCCGTTGTAGAGATTCCACAGCTCGGGCCGCTGGTTCTTCGGGTCCCAGCGATGATGGGCGTCGCGGAAGCTGAACACCCGCTCCTTGGCCCGCGACTTCTCCTCGTCGCGCCGGGCGCCGCCGAACGCCGCATCGAACCGGCCGGCGTCGAGCGCTTGGCGCAGCGCCTGGGTCTTCATGATGTCGGTGTAGTTCTTCGATCCGTGGTCGAAGGGGTTGATGCCCTGCGCAACCCCCTCGGCGTTGGTGTGCACGATCAGCTCGAAGCCGATCTCGTCGGCCATCCGCTGGCGGAACGAGATCATCTCGCGGAACTTCCACGTGGTGTCCACGTGCAGCAGCGGGAACGGGATCTTGCCGGGGAAGAACGCCTTGCGGGCCAGGTGCAGCAGCACCGAGGAGTCCTTGCCGATCGAGTACAGCATGACCGGCCGCTCGCACTGGGCGACCACCTCGCGCATGATCCCGATCGCCTCGGCTTCGAGCTGCTGCAGATGGGTCAGCCGCAGCTCGGCGGGCAGCGTTGCGCTCATTGCAGGCCCCTCGATTGCTCCACCATGACCTGGCTGGCCTCCCACAGCTTGGCCCCGTGTGCGGCGTCCGCGGCGCTCTCGGACACCTGCTTGCGGTGCATCAGGTGCAGGTAGAGCCCGGTGGAGCTGCCGGCTTCGGGCGCGCAGCACAGCCAGGTGACGGGCTCGACGGCTTCTTCGGGCGACCGGAACAGCCGTCGAAGCACCAGGTCGACGAATGAACGGAGCGCCGCGGGCGCTCCGCGGGTGATGTTCGTGGCCACGCCTCCCGGGCACAGCGCATGCACCGCCACCTCGACCCCGTCGCTGTCGTCGCCAACGCCATCGTCGCCCTCGCTGGAGCGATGCAGCCGGCGCGACAACTCCGTGGCGTAGGTGCACAGCACAAGCTTGCTCAAGCCGTAGTGCCGCATGCTGTCCTTCATGCCGTAGGGGGCGAACTCGCCGAGGTGATCGAAGTCGATGGCTGCACTGGATCGGTGGGCTTCCGAAGAGACGAACACGATCCGTGGCGGGTCACCCTCTGGAATTGCCGGAACAACGACACCGTCGGACAGCCAGCGGTCGATCATCACCCGGTTCGCCAGGAAGTGGACTGCGAACATCTCGTCGTAGCCCTGCGCTGTCCGCCTCGCAGCGGGCGTCATGAGGCCGGCATTCATCAGCGCGATGTCGATGCGGACCCCACGATCCCGTAACTCGTCGCAGCAGCGGTGCACCGATCGGAGATCGGCAAGGTCGACCTCGACCAGCTCCACGGTCTCCGAACCGGATTCGCGCTTGATCTCCTCGCAGATGCCGTGATGGCCGGGACGGCAGGCCAGGATCATGCGGCCGCCGCGCCGAGCGAGTTCTACGGCGGCTGCCCTGCCGAGGCCGCTGTTGGCCCCGGTCACCAGGCAGGTCTTGCCGTCGATCCTCACGTCGTCGGCGACCGGTTCGATGTCGGGCGCTGCCGGATTGCGAAGGTCGCGGACAGCTGTGGCCAAGGCACCGACGAAGCCGCGGTCGCCGATCCCGCGTTCCGGCTGTCCCTCGGCTGCAGGCTCCTCGCCCTCCGCCGACGGTGAGGGCGGGGCATAGACGCTCGCCGACTGGTGCCGGTCGTCTTCGAACGGGATCGCGTATGCCTCGCGGTACGCAGCGAACGCTGCGTCGATGCCCTGCTCGGTCAGTCCGAAGTCTTCGAGCTGGTAATCGTGCTTGCCGAAACGGTTCTGCGGATTCGCTGCCAGGTACTGCTCGGCTTGGCGTTCGGCCGTCCCGTCGAAGCCGACGCCGGCCGCCTCGCACACGCGCCGAGCTTCGCTGATCGGGTCGGTGATCAGGTCGTAGTACGAGACATCGACGAATTGATTGGCTGGTGACGCGGCTCGAGCCTGCATGGCTCGCTCCACCATCCGGTGCGTCTTGTAGTGCCAGTGCCGCCCGATCTCGCCGGCATCGACCGCATCGCTGAATATGCCGTGGCCGTGGGCGACCATGCTGCAGAACGAGGCCAACGTGACACGGGGGTCACGATGGGCCTGGACCACCGTGGCGCTCCCGAACGCCCTGCAGAACGCGTCGAGGAACTCCAGGTGGTGAGGAGTCTTGAGCACCCACGCGCTCGTGGGCCGCTGCCACGCCAGCACCTGCAGCACCCGGCGGAAGAACTCGTAGTTCTGCGTGTGGTCTTGATCTTCCAGCCAGCGGGAATAGCTGGGCACCGTCATGGTGGCCTCGGCTGTCTGGCTCATGAAGTTCAGGTCGAGCAGCAGGACGTCCTCTTCGGCCTGGTCGTGCCCCACCGGGTGGATCGCCTGAAAATCCGGCGCCAGGTACGAGACGGTTCGCTGCGCGAGCATCGCACGCCACCTGCGGGACCGCTCGGCCCGGTCGCTGTCCTGGCTGTCCGGCACAGGTACCAGCGCTTCGGCCCCGGAGATGCCGCGGACATCGGGGTGGGAGATCAGCAGGCGCTGCAGCAGGGTCGTGCCGGTGCGCTGCAAGCCGCTGATCACGATGATCCTGCCGAGATCGATGTCGACAATCTCGGGATGCCGCTGCAGCAGGTCTTCGATTCGCAAACGCTGCACCAGCGCCCCGGTGAGCCTTGACTTCTGAATCAGGCGCCCGGCGGGGGTCAGGCGGGCTTCGGCGTTGATCGAGGTGACCAACACCTCGAGGGCTTCGGCGTGACCGTCGTCGCCGAAATCGCTGAGACCGGTCTTGCGTCGCGCCGCATCCCGAAGCGCGTTGACATCCAGGCGATCCGACAGCCCGAAGTTCGTGCCGGCCTCGCCGAGCCAGTTGAAGGCTCGCACCCCCAGCGGACGGTAGGGGTGCTCGTAGTCGGTGGAGGTCATGACGATCGCAAGCTGGCGAGCTTGACCACCCGGCACGCCGGTTGGGGGTGCTCGTCGGCCCGAACCCAGCGGAAGCACATGGTGCCGAAGGCATGGCCGGCGGTCTGCAGCCAGTTGGGCAAGCCCGGGTCGTCGTGCGCAACGACGAGACGCACCGAGCCGTCGTCCTCGTACCGGGCGAGATGCATGTTGGTGTGGACGGTGAAGTGGCGATAATCCAACGACTCCATCCAGTAGTTGTTCAGCTGGAAGTTCCAGTGTTCGCATTCCGGCGGCATGACCTCGATCAGCAGCGCCTCGTCGGCTTCCAGCGCCCAGTGGCTGTGGTAATAGGCGATATTCGGGTCGCCGCCCGCGGTCAACGACACGTCCGGGTCGAATCTGGGCAGCTCGTTGCTGTGCTTGGAGAAGTCACGGGCCCACTTGGCGAACAGCAGCGGCGCGCCTATCACCAGCGCCCCGGCCTTGCCCAGACCTTCATCCAGCGCCGCTGCTGTGAGATGCGAAGGCTGGCCTTCCTCTGAGGTGCAATTGATGCGTTCGATCGACAGATCTGCCGGCGTCTCGGAGCTGCGGTCCCCGAAGGTCTGACGCACCACCAGGGCACCGGTCTCGGGAGTCATCGGCAGCCAGTTGCCGTCCTGCTGGCTGCTGCTGAGCACCAGCTCGAACCGCCCGTCGGCGTCCATCTCGATCTCGTCGGATTCGACGTAGCCGGTGGGGGGCAGCCCGCCTCCCTGGCCGTAGTTGCCCGACTGGGTCCCGAAGCTCAGGTAGGCGATGGTGTTGCGCCGGCCGGTGATCCGGTAGTCGTAGTTCCCGTCGAGCGAAGCCGTCAGGTAGAAGTTGTCGGGATTGTCCGCTCCCATCTTGGTGTTCTCATTGACCACACGATGCAGCACGGGTGCCTTGGGGTCGGCGTGCTCGACAAAGGCCATCAGGCCTGCCCTCGTGATGCGGCTCAGGTAGCGGTATCCCTCCGCCTGGCTGAAGGGGTCCTGCGGCGCGCCCGGGAAGCTCAGCGCAGCGCCCGCTGCCTTGAGCGAGTCGCAGAACTCGTTCCACGACTGGCCGCTCGTGACGCGCCGCTCAGCCACGTCGTCGTCGGTGACGCCTCGAACCCGCCGCAGGAGCTGGGTGGCCTTCCGGAACGCGGCCAGCAATCCGATGACAATGCGTCGCATGGCGTAGGTCTACTGACAAATCCCTTTGCGTCGGTCGTCTAGGTTTGCCTAGACAACAAACGTGCCGAAAAGGACCGAGCTAGTGCGCCAAGTCCGACGGCTCGCCGATAGATATGGCTGCACAGCAGTGATCCTGCGCCAAGGAAAGCACGAGATCTGGGAGTGTGCCGGCTTCAGGTTCCCGATTCCGAGGCATCGAGAAATTGCGGACGGAACCGCACGGACGATCCTTGGCAAGCTGGAAGAGCATCTTGAACAAGTGGCGCCGGGAGACAACTCATGAGCGCACCATTCCGAGCAGTTGCAGCACAAAATGGTGACTGGTGGGAGATCGAGATCATCTCGGGCCTGCCTCGCAATGTGCTTGGTGTCAGCCAGGCCCGCCGCAAGAGCGACGTAGAACGAGTTGCGCGAAGTGTGGTCGCCGAGCTGCTCGAAATTCGGCCGGACGGCATCGAGATCGACATCGAATTCAGGCGGGCAACCGATCGCGGTACGACTGCGATCGCCTAGTAAACCCGACGCCGGCTTGGCCTCGTCCCAAGGGACATAGCCGTCCAAGACGGCAGCACAACAGTTGCTGTTACGGCGCTGGCCGGAGCTTGTGGGCGGCCATGGCGTCGTACAGCGGCAGGCTGCGCTCGTACATCTCAGCCAGTGGGGGCGAGTCGTCCAGCGGCGGGTACTCGGTGCGCGGCGGCGCGATGCCGGTGCTCTGACGCAGCGCGTCGTGCCACGGGCCGGTGCCCTCGCCGTACCAGCTCACCTCGGTGCGCTCGCCTGGTTCCCACGACAGCGCCTCGGGGATGAACTCGATGCCGACCGCTGCGCAATAGGCCCGGGTGGTGCCCTGGGGATCGCCGGTCAGGTCGGCGGCGTCGATGACCGGCGGGGGAACGCCGTCGCGCTCAGCGATGCGGCAGAACAGGCGGTGAAGCGATTCGAAGCCGACCTCGTCCCACGTGCAGTCGGGCCAGTGATGGCCGAGACCCTGCACGACCCGCTCCGGGTCGCGGATGAGAAACGTGTGGGTCATGGCGGCGAGCTTGCGGTCGTCGAGGTCGTGCTCGACGGAGTAGGCGAAGTCCTTCACGAACACGTTGTGTGACTGCGAGAGCTCCGAGAGGCGGTTCCAGAGCGCCGCATAGGTGTGGCCGGGACGCGCCTCGACGTGGGCGTCGCGCTGCGACTGACGGTCTTCGCCGTAGTAGTAGAGCTCGTTCCACGGCTCGTGGAAGCATTCGAAATCGCCCCGCTGGCGCATCATCCACTCGAACGCCGTGGAGACCGAACGAGGCGTGGCCCACAGCGTCAGGAACATCGAGCCGTCCTCCGTATCGCCATGTACGAACCCGGGTGCACCCGTGAGTTCAGGGGCTTTCGGTTCGCTTGCGGGAGCGATGGCCCAGCACCGCAGCGCCCTCTGGCGTTCCGTCGTGGAAGGCGCCGATCAGCTCGTCCAGCGGCGACTCGTAACCCCCGTAGTTGCATTCGATGAAGCGGTGGTGGATCTGGTGGTGGAAATCGCCCAGCTCGAACCGGGCTTGGCGACGGGTCCGCGGCCCCAGCAGCAGGGCGTCGTAACCGGTGTGGGACAGGGGCGCCCCGAGGCCGTGGTGCATCATCATGAAATACAGGTGCAGCGGGTGCGACGGCACCAACAGCAGCAGCACCACGTCGGAGAAGAGCACGAGGTGCTCGACGGGGTGCATCGAGAGCCCAGACCACGGGCCGACGTTGGTGTTGCGGTGGTGCCACGAGTGGATGTGACGGTAAGCGGGGCCGGCGTGCAGCAGCCGGTGATGGGCTGAGAAATACAGGATCGACCACCACGGGATGACCACCAGGAACAGCACGAACCAGACCGGGTTGCTGTCGAAGGTGATCAGGCGTGCGTGCCCATTGGCGTACGCCCACAGCAACAGCGACTCGAATCCGGTCCAGATCAGCACAGCCGGCACGAGCGTGAGGAAGACGTTCTCCCGCACCTGATTGCCGAACAGGAACACACGCTTGTTGCGTCCGAAAGGGCGGGAGTCGTAGCGCAGGCCGTCGCCCTGGCGACGCACGACGTAGAACCAGACGTGCAGCCCACCGGCGACGAGTGTCACCAGGATCAGGTTGCGAAGCCAGATTCCGAAGATCCAGCCGAATTCGAAGCTCTCGGTGCGTTCGAGCGACGGCATGAACCATGCCCAGACGCCGAACGCCACCGCCAGCATGAAGAAGCGGGACCTCAGCGGCAGCCATGTGCGCACCAGATGCTTCGCAATGGCGCCCGGAAGGGGAGGCCAGTGCAGGAACGGTGCCGTGCGCAGCGGCAACTCCGGCGCGAAGTTCCACATCGCGCGGCCGCCGTCAGGCGACGATGACGTCAAGGGCATCGCATCACCCCCGAGCAACCCCACGCTGCTGCCGTCAGGCCTGTCAGCCTGCTACCTACACCAGTGTATGTTCGGAAATGAGGTCGCCGACCGCCATATCACGGCCCGAAACGGGGCAGCATGAGCGAGCCGCAGTTCAACGAGCACGGGGCCGAGGTCACGGGCCGGAGAATCTTCCGCTGGGACGAGCTCGACACGACGCGCTGGGACGCCGACCGGGTTGAGGCGCAGATCCTGACCGGCGAGCACATGCATCTGATCCGGGCGGTGTACGAGCCGGGTGCGACCTACGAAATGCACAGCCATCCCCACGAGCAGTTCAGCCTGCTGCTGTCGGGCCGCATGCTCCTGACGGTGGGCGGCGAGACCCGCGAGATCGGGCCCGGCGACGGCTGGTACGCGCCAGGCGGCGTGCCCCACGGCGGCGAGGTGCTCGGCGACGAACCGGCCGTGTTCATCGACGTCTACTCGCCGGCGACCACCTGGATCCTCGACGTGTTCGCCCAAGGCAGGCGTGTCGACGGGGACCAGGCACCGCCTGCGGAGTGACTCAGCGGCTCACCGACCACCATTGAGCGAAAGTCTGAGAAGCTAGGGGGATGGGCGAGCAGACGGCGCCGCAAGCCCAGCCGGTTGAGGGGCGCAGCTTTCCGACCACGGCGCGCGGCGCCAGGCCGACGTTCTTCGATGACGATGGTGCGACTGATGCCATCTTGGCGATCGTGACGGCGCTCGCGGCCGAGGTGTGGGCGTTGCGTGAGCGGCAGACCACGCTCGAGGCAGTGCTTGCCGAGGCCGGCATCGATGCTGCCGCAGCGATCGAGGCGTACCGGCCCGACGGCGACGAGACCGCAGCCCGTGCTGCCGAGGCGGCGGCATTCGCCGGTCGCGTCTATCGCGTGTTCGAGGAGATGCGCGAAGAGGCACTGGCCGGCGACACGCAGGGCCGGTATCTCCAGATTGTCGATCGCGCATTCGCAGAGCTCTAGATGGGGGACAGCCAGATGAGCCAGCAAACACACCCGCTCCTGCCCACCGAGACGCACGACGAGAGCGCCCGGGAGGGCTTCGTGCAGGCGCTGAAGTCGCACATCGCGACCCGGGTCAGCCCCGGTGTGCGTGAGATCTACGACCGCCGGGTCCGCCAGCAGTGGGTGGACGAGCACGGCGACGAGCCGGCGGACCGGCACGAGGTCCGCGAAGCGCTGAGCTCTGACACCTACTACCGGCTGTGGAGCTCGGTGCGCCGATCCAGCCAGCACCTGCTGTGGAGCTCGGTCGGCGATGCCATCGCCCGCCAGGCGGGCGACCTCGCAGAACGCGCCCGCTCGGCCGATGCGGGGCTCGGTTCGTTGCGCCTCGATCCCGATCTGGAGATCCCCTGGTACAACGCCGAGGTCGACATCCACGCCATGCCGGGCGGCTACCGGGGCGAGTACATGGACGACGATGTCTCGGTCGGGGCGCTGTTCGACCGCGGCGTCTATGTGTACGCGATGGGCCAGATGGGCGCGCTCAACGACGATTACGGGCAGTCCGTCTGCCAGAACTTCCTAGCGGCCTCCCATCCCGAGTTCTCACCGCGGCGGATCCTCGACATGGGCTGCACGTCGGGCAACTCCACGCTGCCCTACGTCGATGCGTTCCCCGACGCCGAGGTCCATGCCATCGACCTGGGCGCACCCGTGCTGCGGTACGCGCATGCGCGCGCCGAGTCGCTCGCGCGGGCAGTGCACTTCTCCCAGCAGAACGCCGAGTGCACCGACTTCCCGGACGGGCACTTCGACTTGATCGTCTCGCACATCGTGATCCACGAGATGTCGCCTGCGGCGCTGCGCCGCATGTTCGCTGAGTGCCGCCGCCTGCTTGCGCCGGGCGGGCTCATGGTGCACGCCGACTTCGCCGGCTACGCGGGCGTCGACCCGGTCACCCAGGCGATGATCGACTGGGACACCTACTACAACCACGAGCCCTTCTGGGGCCCGATGCGCGACATGGATCTGGTGGCCGAGTCGGTCAGTGCTGGCTTCGACGACGGTGCGGTCGAGATCACGTCGGTACCGACGGGCCGGATGCTGCAGACAGGCAAGCAGCAGATGACGGGTCAGCTCACCCTTCTGGTCGGCCAGGCCTGACGCAGTTGACTGAAGGGCCATTGCCCACGACAGGAGAGTGACCCGATGGAGGTCGTCAACGAAGTGATGCCCACGGACCCCGAGCGCATCGACGAGATGATGCAGCCTGGGCCTGACGGGCCGATCTACATGGTCAACCTGCTGAAGTTCAAGGACAAGGCCGAGTATGAGGACGGTCGCGAGACCGATCTGACCGGTTTTGAGGCGTACCAGCTGTACGGCCGGGCGGTGTCGAGGATCATCCGCGACTACGGCGGCGAGATCCAGTTCGCAGCGAACGTGACGTTCCTGTCGCTCGGCCAGGTCGAGGAATTGTGGGATGAGATCGCCATCGCCAAGTACCCGAACCGGGGAGCGCTGCTGGCGATGTCGTCGTCACCGGAATGGCGCGAGGCAGCGGTGCATCGCACGGCCGGGCTGGCCGGTCAGTTGAACATCGAGACGGTCGCCCAGTTCGTCCGCGAGTGAGCCTGGGCCGGCCTCACCCGACAGTTCCTTGACGGCCTGCCCTGCGAGGCCTTCCTTCCGGCCGGAGGGTTCAACTTAGAGTGGCCATGTGACCGCAGCAGCCGCTCGATCCGACTTGGCCATCGACGGGATGACGTGTGCCGCGTGCGCGAGCAGGATCCAGCAGCGACTGGATGAACTGGACGCCGTAGCGGCTGCGCAGGTGAACTTCGCCACCAGGCGGGCTTCGATCACCCACGACGGGTCGCTCGACGAGGCGTTCGTTGCGGCGGAGATCGCTTCGCTGGGCTACGCGGTCATCGAAGAAGGCGAGAGCGAGGCGGCCGAGCGGCGCCGCCAGGCCGACCTGCTGGCCCGGCTGGTCACCGGAGCGGTGCTGACGGTGCCGTCGGTGCTGATCTCGATGATCCCGGCGCTGCAGTTCGGCGGCTGGGAATGGCTGGTCGCCGTGCTGGCGGCCGTGGTGATTGTGGGAGCGGGCTGGCCGTTCCATCGAGCCGCAGCGGTCAACCTGCGCCACGGCGCCACCACCATGGACACGCTCGTGTCGATGGGGTCGATTGCGGCGCTGGCGTGGTCGCTGACGGTGTCGATCACCGGCATCGGCGACGGCCACGTGTACTTCGAGACCGGCGCCGTGATCGTCACGCTGATCCTG
>JAJEFK010000041.1 GCA_022820505.1 Acidimicrobiia bacterium
GGCGTGACCTCGCCCACGATCCGGACGCCCAGGCCCGGCCCGGGGAACGGCTGGCGCTGCACGATCTCTGGCGGCAGGCCCAGCTCGGTGCCGACGGCCCGCACCTCGTCCTTGAACAGGTTCCGCAGCGGCTCCACCAACTCGAAGGTCATGTCTTCGGGCAGCCCGCCCACGTTGTGGTGGCTCTTGATCTTGGCTGCGGTGGGCGAGCCCGATTCGATCACGTCGGGGTACAGCGTGCCCTGCACCAGGAAGCGGGCGTCGGTGATGCCGCCGGCGGCGCGCTCGAAGATGCGCACGAACTTCTCGCCGATGATCTTGCGCTTGTCCTCGGGGTCGGTCACGCCGGCCAATGCCTCGAAGAACTCCTCGGCGGCCCGCTCGTGGATCAGCTCGATGCCCTGCGTGCGCCGGAACGTGTCGGTGACCTGATCGCCCTCGCCGGCACGCATGAGCCCCGTGTCCACGAAGACGCAGGTGAGCTGGCTGCCGATCGCTCGCTGTGTCAGCGCGGCGGCCACGGCGCTGTCCACCCCGCCCGACAGCCCGCAGATGGCCCGTGCGCTGCCCACCTGGGCCCGGATGGCCTCGATGCTCTCGGTGATGACGTTGGCCATCGTCCACTCGGAGTTGATCCCGCAGATGCCGTGGAGGAATCGCTCGAGCTGGGCCTGGCCGCTCGGCGTGTGCGCGACTTCGGGGTGGTGCTGCACCCCGTAGAAGCGGCGCTGCGGGTCTTCGATGACAGCAGCAGGACTGTCGGCGGTGGACGCTGTGACCGTGAAGCCGTCGGGCGGCTCGACCACGGCGTCGAAGTGCGACATCCACACAGGCTCGGTGGTGCCGGCGCCGGCGCCGGAATCCCCGAGCAGTTCGGAGGGCACCGCGGCGTGCGTCATGGTGGTGCGCCCGTACTCGCCGCGGCCGCTGCGGTCCACCTGCCCGCCCAGGTCGCGCGCCAGCAGCTGCGACCCGTAGCAGATGCCCAAGATCGGCACGCCCAGCTCGTACACGCCGGGATCGATGCCCGGGGCGCCCTCCACGTGTACCGATGCCGGCCCACCGCTGAAGATGATCGCCGCGGGCGAGCGCTCGGCGAGCTCGGCGGCAGTGGCCGTGTGGGAAACGATCTCGGAATAGACCTGCGCCTCGCGCACCCGCCGGGCGATCAACTGCGCATACTGCGCGCCGAAGTCCACCACCAAGACCGTTGGGTGGGCGGCCGCGGCGGCCGCCGGAAAGTGAGTGGACATGGGCCGCAGCTGCGCCGAGTTGGGGAAAGGTATGAGGGTACCGCTGGGTCCTAGCGGCATTGCGGGTTTCGGCAGCCGGGTACCGCCCGGCAACGACACAGGGCCGGCGCGAACGCCGGCCCTGCGCTTGTTTGGGAGGAGGTGGAGCGGGAGCTACATCATCCCGGGCATGCCGCCCATGCCGCCGCCCATGGCAGCAGCAGCCGCAGCGGCAGCGGCGGGGTCCGGATCCTCGGGCTTGTCGGTCACCAGCGTTTCGGTGGTGAGCAGCAGCGCCGCGATCGACGCTGCATTCTGCAGCGCCGCACGCGTCACCTTGGCCGGGTCGATGACGCCGGCAGACACCAGGTCCTCGAACTTGCCGGTGTCGGCATTGAAGCCCGTGTTGCCGTCGGCCTGCTCGATCTGCTGCACGATGACAGCACCCTCGTAGCCGGCGTTCTGCGCGATCTGGCGGCTGGGGCCTTCCAGCGCACGATGCACCATGCGAGCCCCGGTGCCCTCGTCGCCGTCGAGGTCGAGCGCTGCCACGGCAGCACGAGCCCGCAGCAGCGCAGTGCCGCCGCCGGGCACGATGCCCTCTTCGATCGCGGCCCGGGTGGCCGACACCGCGTCCTCGATGCGGTGCTTCTTTTCCTTCAGCTCGACCTCGGTGGCCGCGCCGACCTGGATCACCGCCACACCGCCGGCCAGCTTCGCCAGCCGTTCCTGCAGCTTCTCGCGGTCCCAGTCGGAGTCGGTGTCGTCGATCTCACGCTTGATCTGCACGACACGCCCGTCGACGTCGCCGCTGTCGCCGCCGCCCTCCACGATCGTGGTCTCGTCCTTGGTGATGATCACCTTGCGGGCGGTGCCCAGCAGGTCGAGGGTGGTGTTGTCGAGCTTCAGGCCGACCTCCTCGGAGATGACCTCGCCGCCGGTCAGGATCGCCATGTCGGCCAGCATCGCCTTGCGTCGCTCGCCGAAGCCAGGCGCCTTCACGGCTGCCGATGAGAACGTGCCGCGGATCTTGTTGACCACGAGCGTGGCCAGCGCCTCGCCCTCGACGTCCTCGGCGATGATCACCAGGCCCTTGCCGGTCTGCATGACCTTCTCGAGCACCGGCACCATCTCGGCGACCGCGCTGATCTTGCCGTTCACGAACAGCAGGTACGGGTCGTCGAAGACAGCTTCCTGGCGGTCGGGGTCGGTCACGAAGTAGGGCGACAGGAAGCCCTTGTCGAACTGCATGCCCTCGGTGAATTCGAGGTCGACGCCGAACGTGTTGGATTCCTCCACCGAGATGACGCCGTCTTTGCCGACCTTGTCGAACGCCTCGGCGAGCGTCTCGCCGATCGTGGTGTCGGCCGAGGAGATCCCGGCGACGCTGGCGATCTTGTCCTTGTCGTCGGAGACGTCGGTCGACATGTCGACCATCGCGTCGACAGCGGCAGCCACCGCGGTCTCGATGCCCCGCTTGAGCTCCATCGGGTTGGCACCGGCGGCCACGTTGCGCAGGCCCTCACGGACCATGGCCTGGGCCAGCACGGTGGCGGTGGTGGTGCCGTCGCCGGCGACGTCGTTGGTCTTGGTGGCCACTTCCTTGACGAGCTGAGCGCCCATGTTCTCGAACGGGTCGTCCAGCTCGATCTCGCGGGCGATGCTCACGCCGTCGTTGGTGATCGTGGGTGCCCCGAACGACTTCTCGAGCACGACATTGCGGCCCTTGGGCCCCAGGGTCACCTTGACTGCGTCGGCCAGCTTGTTGACGCCAGCTTCGAGGCCGCGCCGGGCCTCCTCGCTGAACTTCAGGATCTTGGGCATGTGTTTGTTCTCTTTCCCCTCGGCGCGCTCAGCGTCAGGCCACGATGGCCAGGACGTCGCGGGCGCTCAGGATGAGCAGGTCCTCGCCGGCCACGGTGATCTCGGTGCCGCCGTACTTGCTGTAGACGACGGTGTCGCCGACGCCGACATCCATCTGGATGATGTCGCCCGACTGGTCGGAACGCTTGCCGGGGCCGACCGCAAGTACCTCGCCCTGCTGGGGCTTTTCCTTGGCGGTGTCGGGGATGACCAGGCCGCTGGCGGTGGTCTCCTCGGCGTCGCTCGGACGCACGACGATGCGGTCCTCAAGTGGCTTCAGGTTCATGGTCGGCAGTGCCTCCTGTGGCGCTGTGCCCTGTCTGGGGCGTGTCATGGAACTGCCCGGCGGCACTTAGCACTCTCACCGGGCGAGTGCTAACGATACGAGCACACGTGAGCGGCCACAACCTCGCCGCGCCCCGATCCGGGCTCGTTTTCTGGGTTTCCAACGAGCCAGCCGCGGCTCAGTTGAGGAAGTCGATGCGCAGGTTGGGATCGGCGCCGCCGTCGAGGGCGGACGGGCCGTCGCTGGCCAGGCGGTACCAGGCCGTGGCGGCGATCATTGCGGCGTTGTCAGTGCACATGGCTCGGCTCGGCAGGTAGGCGTTGATGCCGTCTTCCATGCAGATGTCGAGCGTCCGTTCCCGCAGCGCGCTGTTGGCGGCCACGCCGCCGGCCAGGCAGATGCCCGCTGCGGAAATCTCGCGGGCAGCCTTGCGGGCTTTGTGGGTGAGTACGTCGGTCACGCAGGCCTGGAACGACGCCGCGACGTCGGCAGTGGCGACCTCGGGGTGGGCTCGAACCCAGTTGATGACCGCCGTCTTGATGCCCGAGAACGAGAAGTCGTAGCCGTCGTCGAGCATGGCTCTCGTGAGCGGGACGGAAGTGGGGTCGCCCTCGGACGCCAGCCGGTCGATGACGGGCCCGCCCGGGTAGCCGAGCCCCAGGTAGCGGGCCACCTTGTCGAAGGCTTCCCCGGCGGCATCGTCACGGGTGGCGCCCAGCAGGCGGTAGCGGCCGTGGCCCTCGAACGAGATCAGCATCGTGTGCCCGCCCGAGACCAGCAGAGTGACCAGCGGGAACTGCACCTCGGCGTCGTGCTCGTCGAGCAGCGCCGCGTACAGATGGGCTTCGTGGTGGTTGATGCCGATGTAGGGAACGTCCCACACCAACGCCAGCGCCTTGGCAGCGGCCACCCCCACCAGCAGGCTGCCCACCAGTCCGGGACCGCAGGTCGCCGCCACGACGTCGATGTCGCTGTCGGCGGCGCCGGCCTCCACCAGCGCCTCGGCCACGACGGGCGTGATGAGGGCTTCGTGAGCGCGGCCCGCGATCTCGGGAACCACACCGCCGTAACGGGCATGGAGATCCACCTGGCTGCTGACGATGCTGGAGCGCACGTCGCGGCCGTCGTCCACGACCGCTGCGGCCGTCTCGTCGCAGGAAGTCTCGATGCCGAGGATGGTCGTCATTGCACCCCCATGCTGGCCGCAATGCCATCCAACCGTGTGCCGTGCTCGTCGCTGCCGATGTCGTGGCACCACATCACCAACGCATCCTCTCGCTTTCCGCCAGGGCCGCCCCGGTAGTAGTTCTCGCGGCTGCCGACGGGCGCGTAGCCGAACCAGCGGTAGAGCCGCTGGGCCGCAGCGTTGGAGGAACGCACCTCCAGCGTCAGCGCTTCCAGCCCATCGATGCGTCGGGCCTCGCGGTGCAGTTCCAGCATCAGCCGAGCGCCTACGCGCTGACCCTGGCAGTGAGGATGCACCGCCACGGAGGTGATGTGCCCTTCGCCGGCCACGATCATGAAGCCGCCGTAGCCGATGACGCCGGCCGGTCGGCCGTCGGGTCGCGGCGTGCAGGCCACCCGGTACACCCGCTCGCCGCCCCGCTGCAATTCGTCCAGGTACAGGGCCATCGACCAAGGTCTCGGGTACACCAGCTTGTCGATACGACGGATCTCGCGCAGATGCTTGCGCCGCATCGGCACGATGATCGGTGCCGGGCCGGGCTCAGCCGGGGCACGCGGCCGGCCTGCAGGGCCCGCCGCTGTATGCGCTGCACTCACGATCGCTCCCGCTGCTGCCAGTTGATGCGGGCGTCGGGGGCGCGCAGGTACATCGGCGAGATCTCGGACGGGCTGACGAACTCTTCGCGCAGCGCTCGCGCGTGCGCCAGCTCCACCAGGGCACCGGCGTTGGGATGGCGCAGTCCCTCGCGGCCGATCTCCGCGCCGCGCACACCGCCCAGCACCTCCGCGTAGCGCTCGGCACCATCGCCCACGATCAGCGTTTCCGCACCCGTTGCCATCAGCTGCGCGGCCACGTCGGCGGGCTGGTCGACGGCTGGCGGGCTCATGAGCTGGATGCCGCCGGGTGCCCGCCGGTAGGTGGCGTAGAAGATCTCGCCCCGGCGAGCGTCGACGGTGGAGACGATGAGCCGATCGCTGAAGCGTGCCGGGAACGCCGTGAGGTCGAGGCTGGAGACGCCGATCATCGGGACGCGGCAGGCATGCGCAATGGACTTCGCGGTCGCCAAGCCCACCCGCAAGCCGGTGAACAGGCCCGGGCCGACATCGACGGCCACCAGGCCGATCTGCGACAGCTTCATCTGCGCCTGCTCGCAGAGGAACCGGATGGCCGGCGCGAGCGTCTCGGCGTGGCGCCGGTCGCGGGTGGTGTGGAACGAGGCGATGATGCCTTCGTGCCCGCCGATGGCCACGCCGACCTGCGGTGTCGCCGTCTCGATGCCGAGTACTAGCACTGCGCTGCCTCCGCGCAGCGGTGTACTAGCACTGCGCTGCCTCCGCGCAGCGGTGAACTAACACGGCGGCACCGGGAAGCTGTCGGCGAAGTGCCACGCCGCCGCAAGCGAGTCGGCGCGAGCGTGCCAACTCGGACCGACGAGGTCGGCCTCGAAGATGCGGATGTCGGGCGATTCGCCGGGGTCGGCAAGCGTGATGCGTACTTGCAGGAAGTCGCGTGGCAGCTCGCCGATGACCACTTCGCCCCACTCCACGCACACCACCGCATCGTCGTCGAGCAGTTCGGGCAGATCCAGGTCGAGCACCTCGCCGAGGTTCTCCAACCGGTACACGTCGAGGTGGTGCAATCGCAGACGGCCCTGGTAGCTCTGCGCGAGCGTGAAGGTGGGGCTGGTCACCGGCTCAACGACCCCGAGAGCCGCCGCCAGCCCCTGCGTGAACACCGTCTTGCCAGCGCCCAGGTCGCCCGACAGCAGCAGCACATCGCCAGGGCGCAAGAGCGGGGCGAGCGCCGCCGCGACAGCTCGCGTCCCGTCGGCGCTCGTGGTGCGGAACCGCATAACGGAGCTTGTCTAGCGTGCCGAGCCGCAGCCCAGCGCCTCTGCCCGGCGGTAGACGCGAGGGACGCGCAGCGAGATGCCGGTGAGCACTTCGTAGGGGCTGCGACCGGACCAATCGGCCAGATCGGTGATGGTGACACTCTCGTCGCCCTGCCGGCCGACGAGAGTGACCCGGTCGCCGTTGTAGGCGCTGCCATCGCCGATATTGACCATCGTCTGATCCATGCAGACATGGCCCACCACGGGGTGCGGCGCACCGTCGATGAGCACGTTCGCCGGGCCCTGCGCTGGCCCCTGCTGCGGGCCCGTGCCCAAGGAGCGGGCGTAGCCGTCGGCATACCCCACGGGCAGGGTGATCACCCGGGTCTGGCGGTCGGCGGTCCACGTGCTGCCGTAACCGACCGATGCACCGCGGGGCACCACCTTGAAATAGACGACTTCGCTGTGCCAGCTCAGCACCGGTTCGGTCGCCAGGGCGGCTGCGATCTCGGGTTTGGGAGCCACGCCGTACAGCACGATGCCCGGGCGCACACGGTCGAGGTGGGCCTCGGGCAGGCGGGCAATTGCCGCGGATGCCGCCATGTGCCGGACGGGCGTGGGCAGCGAATGGCGTTCGTAGAAGCCCAGTGCCTCGCTGAACCGGTCGAGCTGCCTGCGCGCATCGGACAGATCACCGCTGTCAGCGTTGGCGAAGTGGCTGAACACGCCCTCGACGCGGACCGAGCGGCAGCGGAGCGATTCGGCGAACAGCCCCTCGGCGTTGTAGTGGTGAACGCCGATGCGCTCCATGCCCGTGTCGATCTTGAGATGCGCCCGTGCGGTGGTGCCTGCAGCTACGGCCGCTTCGTCGATCTGGCGGAGCTTGTCGATCGACGGCGCCGTGAGGATCAGGTCGTGGGCAAGGAAGAGGGGAATCTGGCGCTCGACCGCGCCGCCGAGGACATGGATGTCGATGGTCACCCCAGCGCTGCGCAGTGCCAGCGCTTCCTCGACATAGGCGACGCTCACGCACGACACCCCGGCAGCCTGCAGCGCCAGCCCGATCTGCGCGATGCCGTGGCCGTAAGCGTTGGCCTTGACCACCGGCACCACTTCGGCCCCGCCGACGTGTCGGCGGATCGCTGCCAGGTTGCGGTCGAGCGCGTCGAGATCAATGTCGCACCAGGTGGGACGCATCTGCGATGCGTCGGTCTCAGACAGCCGCATCTCTGATGCGTCGGTCATGTACCGCTCGTTTCGGCAGCGGAGGCAGCGAGGTCAGCTCGCACCGCCCCCAGCAGCTCGACTTGGTGCATCGCAGTCAGCGGCGTGAGGGCCGATGCGGGGTCGTGACCGCCGAAAGTGGCGGAGCGGCCATGCCAGTGCGCAGCGGCGGCGGTCTGTGACAGCACAGCTTCAGGCTCGGTCGCGCCGGCGGACATGACCGCGGCGATGACACCCGAGAGCACGTCGCCCGATCCAGCGGTCGCCAAGCGAGCCGTCCCCGAAGCGACCGCCAGCACGGCGCTTGGGGCAGCTCGAGCGGCCACGAGCGTCGTCGGTCCCTTCAGCAGGACAAGGGCATTGAATTCATCCGCTGCACGTCGCACGGCCTCGAACCGATCAGCCGCTGGCGGGCCGCCCATGAGCTTGGCGAACTCCCCGTCGTGAGGCGTGAGGACGGTCGGCGCCGTCCGCTCATGCAGGCACTCGGGATGGTCCGCGAGTGCCGCAAGGCCATCGGCGTCGACAACCAGCGGCACCGGACAGTCGGCAATGAAGCGGGCTGCCTGGGCCAAGGCGGTGGGGTCGGTGCCGATCCCCGGCCCGATGACTGCCGCGTCGAAGCGTTTGATGTCCTCGAGCGCGGGCCCGGCCCATTCGCCGGGCGGGAGGTCGCGCGCCACCGCCTCGGCCGGTCGAGCGACGTCGGCCGCTCGCACGCCTGGTGAACTCGCCACCACCATGCCGGCGCCCGCTTGCTGGGCGGCCGCGCACACAAGGTGTCCAGCGCCGCGCATCTGGGGCGAGCCGGCAATGACCCTCACGGCCCGGCGCCACTTGTGAGCCGCTGGCTCAGCGGCTGGCAATGCGGCGTCAGCGTCGGCATCGGTCACGAGCCACGACATCGCCCCGCTGGCGTCGAGCCCGATCGGGGCGAACTCCACCTCGCCGGCGGCAGCCGCTCCGGGGTGCAGCAGCAGGCCCGGCTTCAACGCCCCGAAGGTCACGGTCGCGGCGGCGGGCCAGCAGCCGTGGTCCTCGCCGGTCAGCGCGTCGATGCCGGAGGGAATGTCCACCGCCAGCACGGGTGCTGCCGGTGCTCGGTCCGCACCCCACGACCCGTGCAGCCCGGTCCCGTATGCCGCGTCGATGACGAGGTCCCACGTCGCTGATGTGGGCGCCCCGGAGTTGGCCGTGCCAACGAGCTCCAGCGCCTCGGGCGGCGTCACGACTCGGCAGCGCACGCCCCATCGCTCCAGCGCCGCCGCTGCGACCCGCCCGTCTGCGCCGTTGTTGCCCTTGCCGGCGGCCACGAGCACCCGCCGACCGTAGGTGCCGCCCATCATCCGTCGGGCTGCGATGGCGACAGCCGCCCCGGCACGGGCCACCAGCACGTCGGTGCCTTCGGGCGCGGCCGCGTCGATTGCCGCCATCTCAGCCGGTGTCACGATCGGGATCACCGTTTCGCCCCAGGCCTATTGCGCCAGCACCATGGCGGCCGCCACCGAGTCGGTGTGGGTGAGCGTCACCTGCCATTCAGACAGGCCGGCGGCCGCCGCCCGTTCGGCCGCGAGGCCTCGAAGCACCAGTTCGGGTTTGCCGCCGGGGTGGCGTGCCACTTCGATGTCGCGGAACCTGCATGCGCCCAAGCCGATGCCCAGCACCTTCATCACCGCCTCCTTCGCCGCGAATCTGGCGGCGAGGCGGGTGTCGGGATCGACTGTCCCCATGGCGTAGGCGAGCTCGGCGGGGGTGAACAGGCGGGTGCGCATGCCGCTGCGTCGCTCGAGCACTGCGGCGAATCGCTGGACGTCCACCATGTCGAGCCCGATCGAGGTGCTCACGTGCCGACGGTCCTACTCACCCGGCTCGTCGCCGGGCGGGGCCGCGGCGCCCAGCCAATGCTCGGCGAGCACATAGACCGGTCGGGTCAGCAGATCGAAGACGTCGAGCGTGCCGAGCAGATCGTCGCGGAACCATGGCAGCGTTTCCGTGACCGCGTCGGCGAGCGCGCCGTAGCGACCGCGGTAGCCCATCAGCACCGCCCGCATCGCCGGCGCACGCAGCCGCTCGACGAAGCGGCAATGCAGCAGCGTCAGCCCGGTGGTCGTTCCGTCCTTGGTCTCGGGAATGTGGAGCACCGTGCGGCCGTCGCTGCCGCGGGCGACGGTGACCTCCCGCTCGTAGGCGGCACGGTGCTTGCTGCCGCGCAGCTGCGGGTTGGTCACCGTGCGCGATTCGATGCCGAGCGCCGTGCCGCCGCGATCGTTCAGCCAGATCGTGATCTCCGGGCTGCTGGCCGATGCCACCTGGCCTTCGATGCGGTAGCGCGACCAGCCGGTGACTTCGGCCACTGCCGGGTCGAGCGCAGCCAGAGTGCGCAAGGCTGCGTACGACAGCCGGTCCCTCGGCGCACCGGCTTCGAGCGCCGCCGCCACCAGCATCGAGTCGAGCAGTGTCTCGTCGGCACGCGAGATGCCGACGGTGACGGTCTTGGCCTGGTGCTTGATGGTGTCGACCGGCCGGGTGAGCTCGTCGATGGCGATATTCAGGGCATCGGTGAAGTCGTCGATCACGACCGAGGGCAGCCCCACCTTGCCGATGTCCGCTTGGTACATCTCCAGCGGCGTCATGCCGACGGCGTACCGCAGCACCGCTCCGAGGCGAGCCGCAGTGCCCGCCCGCAGGTGCCCGTCATAGCTGCCTGCACGCACGCCGTCGCGGAAGCGATTGGCTGGGGCGCGCAGGCGCTCGGCCAGCACGGCCAGCAGGTCCCCCTCGCGGTCGGGCGCCACGAGCGAAGCGCCAGCTTGACCGCGGACCGCCGGCAGCGATTCATCGCCGCCGGCAACCGCAAGCAGCGATTCGGTACTGGCACGCATCTCGCGCAGCGGATCGGCCAGTGCGTCGATGGTCAGCGCCGCCTCGTAGCCGTACAGGTGACCGGCAGCGGTGGCCAGTACGAAATCCACCGCCGGATGCACCGCGGGGACCTCCAGCAGCTCAGCCGCGGCGTCGAACCGGCCGGTGCCTGCGGAGGCCACGACAATGGGAGTCGCCCGGTGCGCCCGGTAAATCGCCACCTCCTTCGCCGCGTCGTCGGCGACCGAGCCGGTGAGGCCTGTCGCGCACACCCAGATGAGCGGCTCGCACGAGAGGTCGATGTGCTTCTTGTCCTCGGTGCCGTCCTCGGCGACGGCGTGGTAGCAGACCTCGGACAGCTTGATGCGAATCTCACGGGACGCGATCCGGTTGGCGCCATTGCCCACCACGGCCCAGTGGCGATGGGCGCCCACGTGGCGCCGGGCGATCCGGGCGATCTCGTCATGCGATGCGAGCACGGCTTCGAGTGCGGCGGGCAGCTTGACCAGCGCTTCGAGCAGGTCGCTGATGGCAGCGGTCGTCGCGGCGTCGTCGGGGCGGATGTCGGCAGCGATGGCGGAAGCAAGCAGCGCGCACGCCGCAACCTGTGCGTAGAAGGCCTTGGTGGATGCCACCGACATCTCCACGTCGCGGCCGTCGGAGGTGTAGAGCACGCCGTCTGCCCGGTCGGTCAGGTCGCTGCCGCGCCGGTTGACGATGGCGACTACGGCCGCGCCTCGGGCGCGAGCGAGATCGACCGTGCGGTTGGTATCGGTGGTGGTGCCGGACTGGCTGACGGCCACGACCAGCGTGTCGGACAGGTCGACGTGCAGGCCGAAGCCGCTGAACTCGGTAGCCAGCGGCGCCGTCACCTCGACGCTGCGCAACGTGCGCGATGGCACCAGGAGTGTCTCGAAGAAATGCGGGAGCGACGACGCTGCCGCGGCCGCTGTGCCTTGGCCGATGGCGACGATGCGACGGATTGAGCCGTCGCGCAGCCGGGAGCGGATGTCGGCGGGCAGGGCGTCGGTTCCAAGCCGGGCGTGCCGCAGCGCGCCGGCTGTGGCTGTGTCACTGGTGCCGCCCAATGTGGCTGTGTCACTGGTGCCACCCAATGTGGCTGTGTCAATGCGACCGCGCAATGTGGCCTGGAGCGACCGGGGAGCCTCGCCGATCTCCTTGAGCAGGAAGTGCGGGTGGTCGCCCCGGTCGACGTCTCGGGTGGTGACCTCGGCAGTGACGATGTCACCGGATTCGACGGGCAACTCTGTGCCGTCGTAGGAGAAGCGGCGCAGCGCAGTGAGTTCGGCCGCCGCGCCGGCGGGCGTGCCGACCAGCATGATCTGGCCGCGGCTGCCCACAGGGTTCGCTGGGTCGGACGGGGTCTCTCCATCGAGGCGGACGTATTGGCGGCATTCCTCGACCAAGCCATACGGCTCGCTCGCGACGACGTATGACGGGCCTGTTGACCCTACGTACAGCGCCTGGCCGCTCCCCCGCAGTGCCAGCGCCACCACGTCGGGCATCGCTGAGACATGCGCCGCTATCGCCACCGAGCCCTCGAAACTGCTGACGGCATCAGCGAAGGCTTGCCGCAGCTGCTCTGACCCAGCGAAGGCTTGCCGAAGCTGCACTGAGCTACCGGCGGAGTGCTCGCCGTTCGAGCTTGCAGCGAGTGCCTGGCGCAGCATCGCCGGGATGACCTTGGCGTCGGTGGTGATCTCGGGTGCAATCTGAAGCCGTCGCTGCGCGATCAGGTCGGCGTAGTTGTCCACGTCACCGTTGAGCACAGCGGCGATGTGCGCGACGTCGCCGCCATTGGAATCAGCGATGTGCGCGACATCCGTGCCTGGTGCGGAGGGATCCCACGCATCGAGGGGATGGGTGTTGGGCTCCGAGACGATGCCGATGCTGGCCCACCGCGTGTGGCCCAGCGCGACCGTCTCGGCACCGTCGGCACACAGCGCCCAGCGCAGCAAGCTGTCCTGGCGGATCTGCGATCTCAGGGCGGCCGTGTTGTCGCCGAGCTCTCCGATTTCCGATGCGGTCTTGTACACGAACGCCAGCCCATTGCCGGTGTCCCGCGCCGCTCCGGCGCCGAAGAGCGGGTCAGTGAGCCGTCCGCCGTGCGCGCCGCCGGCACCTGGGTCAAGGCGCGCTCCGTGAACGAATACCTGCAGCCCGGCCGAGTCCCGCCCTCGAACTTCGAGGCGGTCAAGCGCCGACAGCGCCACCTGGATCGACCAGAGCCCGCCCACGGCTGCGGGCGGGGGCGAGCCGCCCCAGAGCCCGACCACCTCCCTCGCCATCCGCAGACGGTCCCGGCGCAGGGCGAAAGCGTGGTCCTTCAGCTCGCTCAGGCAGGCATTGATGCGCTCGATGCGGGCGCCCTCGTCACCGGGCAGCCCAGCGCCGGCATCGACAGCACGGTCGATGTCAGCGATGAGTGCATCCACCGTCGCCAAGGCGGTCTCGATGTCGAGCACGCACCGGGCGTCGGACACCAGGAGACGGACGCCGGGAAGCGATCGCAGCTCCTCATCGGCGTCGCGCAGCGCCGCGGCGGCGGCTTCGAGCCTCCCGAGGGAATCGCGACCGTCAAAGCGAGTGCCGGAGCTGCCCCCGGCCGCTGCGGCGAGCAGGTCGGCGGCGTCATGCAGCCGCGGGACAACCACAGAGGCCTCCAGGGCAACCCTGTCGTCGCGGCGGCCGATGACGGCCACAATCCCGCACACAACAGCGAGGGTACCGAGCACCCGACGGCCCCCCGAGGCGAAGCCGTGGCCCGAGCGGCCCGTGACTAGGCAGTGCCGGCCGCGCCGACGGCCTCGACGATCACGTCGGCGAGACGGCCTGACAGTTCCGTTGCCTCGCGCTCGGTCGGAGCCTCAACCATGATGCGGATGACCGGTTCGGTGCCGCTGGCACGCACCAGCACCCGCACGTCAGGACCTGCCTCTGCGGCGATGTCATCGACCGCACGCAGCGTCTCATCGCCCAGCGATCCGTAGCCGGCAGGCACGTTGCGGAGCACCTGCGGTGCAACCTGCATCGCCTGCAAGGAAAGCTCAGCGCTCGTCAGCGATGATTCGCCCGCTGTCCCCCGGGCAACAAGGTCGGCAAGGTGCACGGCGCTGCGCAACCCGTCGCCGGTGGTGGCCTCGTGCCGGAAGACGACATGGCCTGACTGCTCGCCGCCGAGGCTGAGACCGCCCGCGTCCAGTGCTTCGAGCACCGCACGGTCCCCCACCGCGGTGGTGACCACTGCGATGCCGGCCGCGGTCATCGCCCGGCGCAGCCCCACGTTGGACATCACCGTCACGACCAGCGTGTCGCCGGCGAGCAGGCCCCGCTCAGCCAGGTCGACAGCGAACAGCGCCAGCTGGCGGTCGCCGTCGATGACCTGCCCTTCGCTGTCCACGGCAATCATCCGGTCGCCGTCACCGTCGAACGCCATGCCCAGATCTGCGCCGACATCGAGCACCGTCGTGCCGAGCGCGCCAGGACTCACCGAGCCACAGCCGTCGTTGATGTTGCGACCGTCGGGCTCGCAGAACAATTCCGTGACCTGTGCGCCCAGCCGTCGCAGTACTCCGGGCGCCAGCGAAGCGCTCGCACCGTTCGCGCCGTCCACCACCAGGTGCAGACCGTCGAGCGTGCGGCCGTCGATAGCAGCGCGCAGCGAGTGCTCATAGGCATCCAGCACTCGGTCCAGCTCGTTCGGCGAAGCTGCCTGAGCTTCAACCGCGCCGACGGTGGGCACAGCGTCCAGCCGGCGTGCGATCTCGGCTGCGGACGGTCGGTCGCCGTGCGTCAGCCGCAGGTCGTCGAGACACCGGGCGACGGCGAACTGCTCGGCATCGCTGAGCTTGGTACCGCCCGCTGCGAACAGCTTGACGCCATTGTCGTGCCACGGATTGTGGGATGCCGAGACCACGGCACCGGCCATGTCGAGGTGCTGGGCTGCAAATGCCACGACCGGTGTGGGCACGATGCCGAAGTCGATGACCTCAGCCCCGGTCGCTCGCAGGCCGGCAACGAGCGCTCGTGTCAGCGCGGGACCCGATTCGCGCGTGTCGCGGCCGACCGCCCAGCGCGCAGCATCATCGCCTGCGAACAGCGCCCGGTTCGCCGCGCGCCCGAGCGCGTGCGCGACGACTTCGTCGATCTCGTCGAAGGCCCGCCCTCGAACGCCGTCGGTTCCGAAGGTGGGTTCCACGCCGGGTTAGCGCTTGGAATACTGGGGCGCCTTGCGAGCCTTCTTGAGGCCGTACTTCTTGGATTCCTTCTTGCGGTCGTCGCGATGCAGCAGGCCGGCAGACTTCAGCGTCGGCCGCGCCTCAGGGTCGAGCACCAGCAGCGAACGAGCAATGCCCAGGCGCAACGCGCCAGCCTGACCTGCCACGCCGCCACCGTCCACGGTGGCGCTGACGTCGTAGCTCTCAGCGGCTTCGGTGAGACGCAATGGCTCGGTGATCTCCATGCGGTGCACCGACGACGTGAAGTACTCCTCGAACGGGCGACCATTCACCGAGATGTTGCCGCTGCCGGGCACGAACCTCACCCGGGCGACGGCACGCTTGCGGCGGCCAGTGGTCTGCGTCAGCGGAACGGGCACGAATTCGGGTCTTTCTCGTCGGATGTCGATCGGTGCTTCAGCGCGCCAAGGCGTGAGGCAACGGCAGCGGCTGGGGCTGCTGAGCGGCATGGGGATGGTCGGGCCCGGCGTACACCTTCAGCTTGCGCAGCTGGGCCCGGCCCAAGCGGTTGTGCGGCAGCATGCCGCGGATGGTGCGCCGCACCGCGTCGGCCGGCCGGCGGGCCAGCAGGTCGCCGTATTTCTCGCTGTGCAGGCCGCCGGGGTAGCCCGAGTGGCGGTGCACGAGTTTCTTCGTGGCCTTGTCACCGGTCAGCACCACTTTGTCGGCGTTCACCACGACGACGTGGTCACCGCCGTCGATGTAGGGGGCGAAGGTCGGCTTGTGCTTGCCGCGCAGGATCTTGGCCACCTCGGTCGCCATGCGGCCCAGCACCATGCCCTCGGCATCGACAACGAACCACGCGCGCTCGATCTCGGATGCTTTGGGGGCATAGGTACGCACGCTCGAACTCCGCATGGGGTGACTGCGAGACAGACCCCAAGAGGCTACCGGGCAGCAGCCACCACGCTGCAGGGCACCAGCAGTCGCGGCGCCGGTACAGGTGCTGTTTCGAAGCGTCAGCCGATCGCTGTCACCGGCACCGTGTCGCGCCCGGCACGCAACAGGGTTCCCGGTCGCGCATCGGTGAACTCGCCGCCGCTGACGGCCACCTCGCCGTTGATCAGCACCGTGTCGATGCCGTCGGCCTCGCCATAGAGGCGCCACGCGCCGCCGGGCAGGTCCTCGCGCACCTCGATCGGCTTGGGCGCCACCTCGTCGGGGTCGAACACCACGACGTCGGCATGGCAGCCCTCCGCAAGGCGGCCGCGGTCCGCGATGCCGTACAGGCGGGCAGGAACGTCAGTGAGCTTGTGTATGGCATCTTCCAGCTCGAGCATCTGGCGGTCACGGGCAGCGGCCAGCAGGTACGTCGAGTAGTTGAACGTGGCCAGGAAGTCGAGGTGCGCGCCCGCGTCCGACGCGCCGATCACGCAGCGGTCGTCGTTCCACAGCTCCTGGCGCAGCGCCCAGCTGTCGTCGTCGTCTCCAGCGGCACGCGGGTACAGGCCGGTCTTGAGATCATCGGCAACCACCAAGTCGCACAGGGCATCCCATGGTGTGATGCCCTGCTCGTCGGCAATCTCGCCGATCGTGCGGCCTTCGAAGTGCGTGAGCTCGGGCTTGGTGACCTCGCCCACGGTGAGTCGCTCCCAGCGGGCCACGCCCCGGAACGCGCTCGGCTGCTGGGCGAGATCGTTCAGCTCGGCGCGGCGCTGCGGGTCGGCCAGCAGCTGCATCTTCTCTGCCGGCGGCAGCGCCATGGGCTCCGCCCAGCCGTGCAGCGTGTCGAGCAGGAATCCGCTCTCGAAGCACAGGCGGCTGACCGCGGGCATCGGGGCGGTCAGCGCCACCACGCGACCGCCTTGGCGAGCGGCGAAGTTGCTGGCTTCGAGCTTCTGGGCGATGACATCTCGGTGCCGGCCGTTGGCGAAGATCACGTTCCAGTTGAGCGGCCGATCCGCCGCCACCGACATGTCGGCAAGCAGCTGGTACACGTCGGTGTCGAAGCGCTCGATGGTCGGGATGAATTCGAGAGCCACGGCCGGGCTCGACCGCAGCACCGAGCACAGCTCGATCAGCTCGGTGGCCGAAGCGTGGCGCGAGGGCACCGCCTCGCCGGCGGCATCGTTGTGCGTCTTGGCCCACGACGAGCTGAAGCCCAGCCCGCCCGATGCGATGCTCTCGGCCAGCAGCTGCTTCATGGCCTCAAGCTCGTCGGGCGTGGCCTCGTGGCCCACCGAGCGCTCCCCCATCACGATCCGCCGCAGCGCGCAATGCCCCACCAGGAACCCGGCGTTGGGCATCAGCGTGCCGTCG
Source organism: Acidimicrobiia bacterium (assembly GCA_022820505.1). GTDB lineage: Bacteria > Actinomycetota > Acidimicrobiia > Acidimicrobiales > Poriferisodalaceae > Poriferisodalis. Next base: position 17,003 of record JAJEFK010000041.1, read on the forward strand.
ATCGAGTCGAGGTACTCGCCGAAGCTGCGCCAGTCCCACGGCACGCCCTCTTGCAGCGATTCCAGCGGCATGCCCTCCACCCGGGCGAGCATCCGCATCAGGTAGTCGCCGTGGTCGGGCGCCAGCGGGGCGATGGTGAAGCCGCAGTTGCCGCCGATCACCGTGGTCACGCCGTGCAACGGCGACGGAGACAGGGTGGTGTCCCAGAAGACCTGGGCATCGAAGTGCGTGTGGATGTCGACGAAGCCGGGTGCAACCACCATGCCGGAGGCGTCGATGGTGTGCTTGGCGGCACCTGCCGCCTGCGTGGCCTCGTCGCCGACGGCCACGATGCGACCGTCGGAGATGCCGATGTCGCCCTGGACCCGCGGCGTCCCCGTGCCGTCGATGATCGTGCCGCCCGCAATCCTGGTATCGAGCATGTGCGGTATCCCCCTGTGACCTGGCCGATGCGGCCGAGCCGATGCAGCCGGGTCAACGATTGGCCGTGACTGCACCGCTCCCAGCGAAGTTACCGTGCCAGCGGTGAACGAGCATGAGGCGCCCTGCGGAAACCCGCAGCGAACAGTGCGGTTAGATGTGGCGTACCGCGGCACGGGTTTTCGCGGCTTCGCCGCCAATGAGGGCGTTCGCACCGTGGCCGGCGAGCTGGCCGCCGGGCTCGAGCGCATCCTGGGCGAAGCGCCCGTGCTGACCGTGGCCGGCCGCACCGATGCAGGCGTTCACGCCACCGGGCAGGTCGTGTCGTTCCGGATCGGCGGCGAGGCGCTGCGGCGGCTCGACCCAGCCGGCCCCTCGCGCTTGGCGTCCGCGCTCAACCGCTTGCTGAACCCCGAGATCGCCGTCGCAGCCGCCACGTTCGCCGACGACAGCTTCGATGCGCGCCATTCGGCAACGGCCCGTGCCTACGAGTATCGCATCCGCAACGCTGCCCACCCCGATCCCCGGTACGGCGACCTGGAATGGCACGTTGCTGCTCCGCTCGACATCGGCCAGATGAACGCCGCCACAGGCCACCTCGTCGGCGAGCACGACTTCACCTCGTTCTGCCGGCGGCCGAAGGACCGTCCCGACGCATCGCTGCTGCGAACCGTGCTGGGTGCCCGCTGGACTGCCGAGAGCACCCGGCTGCTCTTCGAGATCGAGGCCAAAGCGTTCTGTCACCAGATGGTGCGGGCCATCGTGGGCCAGTGCGTGGCGGTGGGGCGCGGCGACCGGGCTGCCGGCGACGTGCCCGCCGTGCTGGCTGCGCGCAGCAGGGACGCAGCGGCGGCAATCGCGCCGCCGCATGGGCTGACACTCGTCGCAGTCCGCTACCCAGACAATTGAGCGACAGCCTCTTGGGCAACTACTGCTCGGAGCGGAACACCTCAATGCGGTTCTCGAGGTTGAACCACAGTGCGATGCGTGCCTGCACCTCGGCGGCCGTGATCCCGTCGAGAACTGCTCGACGCTGAGCGGGGGTGCCGACGCTGCTGTCATCGGCGTGGTGGCGCCGCAGAAGCGGGTTGACGATCGAGGAGTTCGACTCGAGCACGTAGTTGTCTCGCGTCACCGAGATCGCCTGCTGCAAGTCGCGGTCGGTCGGACCATCGGCGATCAGCTCAGCCACGGTCTCCACGATGGCGGCGTGGCTCGTCTCGAGCCCATCCGACGGCCCGGTGGTGCTGATGCGTGCCGTCCACTTGCCCGTGGCGTCGTCGGGCGACACAGACGCACTGACCGAGTAGGTCTCGCCGAGCTGCTCGCGTACTCGACCGTCGAGCAAGTCGTTGATGACGGCTGCAGCCACATCGGCGAGGACCAGGTTCTCGACGGTAAGCACCGTGGGGGCGCCGAACACGATGTCGAGACCCGCCGCGCCCGAGTCTGCGTCGACCGGAATCGTGATGCGCTGAACCCCCGACGGGAAACCCGGGTTGTGGTCGGTGAACGTGTCATCCGGACCGGCCGGCAGCGTGCCGATGTAGCGCGCCGCCAGATTCGCCACCGTGGCCCGGTCGATGTCGCCGACCACTGCCACCACGAGATCGTCCACGTCGCTCAGCCGTGCTTGGTAGAGGCCGAGCAGTGAATCGGGGGTGGTGGCGTCGATCTGATCCTGAGTGGCAATGAACTGGTACCAGGGGCTGCCTTGGAAGAGCGCGTGCAGCAGCTCCAGCTCCGAGATCCACTGCGGGAAGGTCTCGGCGTTCGCCAGACGGGTTCGCATCGCTTGGATCTGCTCGTTGACCGCTACCTCGGTGATGCGCGGCTCAGTGACATACAGGTGCAGCAGGGCGAAGAGCGCTTCGAGGTCGCCCGCTCCCGCAGCGCCCGAGAAGCCTTCGGAGTGCTCGGCGATGAATGGACTCACCCGGGCTGTCGTAGTGGCCAGGTATTCGTCGAGCTGCGTGGCCGTAGCGTCGCCGAGGCCGCTCGAGGCGACCGCGCCGACTGCGTGACGCACCAGGGCCGAATCGCCCACCGACAGTGACGACCAGCCGCCCAGGCTCTCCGCCACCACCGTCACCTCGCCGGCCGCGATGTCCGATGGCGCGAACACCACTGTCGCGCCGTTGGGGAATTCCCATTCATAAGCACCGTCGAACAGTCCGACGGATCGTTCGGCGGCGGGGGCGGCCGGATCCGGCCGTGCCATGAGCGCGTCGATCGCCTCCTGCGCCTCCGGCGGTGCCAGCGGCACGGCCGCGTCTACCGCGGCACGCAGTTCCTCCGCAGTCGGCACGTCCGCCGGGTCGGGCCCGATCGACACCACCAGCGGCGGCGCGATCTCCAAGAGCCAACGCAGATGTGCGGTCAGCTCTTCGACGGTATAGGTGTCGAGCAGCGCGGTCAGCCGGGCCACCCGATCCGGCGTCGATGAGACATCGGCGCCGCTGAGGAAATGGGCGACGTAGCCGAATGAGTATTCCCGGTCCTGCCGGGTCTCCTCGCTCTCGAGCTGGAACTCGAGCGAGGTGCGGAACGCGCTCACCGCTTGATCGAGCTCCGCCTGGGTGAATCCGAAGTGCGCCGCGCCGTGCACTGCCGAGATGTAGTCGGTGGTTGCCTGGTTGAGATCCGGACCCTGATAGTTCGTGCCATACAGGCGCAAGCCGCGTGCTGCCGGAAACGCGCTGAAGTGCGGTTCTGTGGTCTGTGACAGCTGACCGGCCTGGAACGCGGCATCCAGCCGGATGTCGAGCATGCGAGCGATCAGGTTCTCCATGAACCGGAGCCGCTCGCCCCCGACGGTCCCGGCAGGCCACGCGGGCAGCTGCCAGTCGAGCGAGATGTACATCGGGCCGTGGTCGGGGTGCGTGACCACATCGGTCACCGGCTCGTCCACGAAGTCCGCAATGAACGCAGACCGGTCGGGCTGCGGCGGAGCCGTCGGTGTGCGCGGCGCCAGCTCCGCGAAGTAGTGCTCCACCAGCGTCTCCATCTCGGAAACGGCCAAGTCGCCCACGACCACCACCGCCATGTTGTCCGGGCGGTACCACGTGTCGTAGAACTCGCGCAAGACCTCAGCGGTCATGGACAGATTGGATTCCTCGCTGCCGCCGATGAGCATGCCTTCATAGACGGTTCCCGAGTAGTAGATGGCGTCGAGGAAGTTCGAGACCCTTCCGGACGCCGACTCATCGCGCAGGCGGTACTCGTCGAGAACAATGCCCCGCTCGGCATCAACATCGTCAGGCAGGAGCGTGGCCGCCGATGCCCATTCGGACAGCACCGTGAAGCCGAGGCCGATTGCGCCGGGGTGGTCGAGCTTGAAGTCGAGGATGTAGACGGTCTCATCGGGACTGGTGTACGCGTTCACATCAGGACCGAAGTCGGTGCCGAAGTCGCGGAGCACCTGGAGGAGTTCGTTCTTGGAAAAGCGCTCGGTTCCGTTGAACATCATGTGTTCCAGGAAATGGGCTGCGCCCTCCGCACCTTCGGGGTCGAGGACGCCCCCTGCATTGACGACCAAGTGCATCATGATCGACTTGCCTGGCGAGTCGTTCGAGCGCAGGTAGTAGGTGAGGCCATTGGGGAGCTGGCCGATCAGCACCTCCGAATCCACCGGCAGCAGGGTTGCGTCCGGATCTCCGGGCTCGTAGTCGTTGAACTCGCCCAGATCGACCGGGTCGCCGATGGGCTCTGGTTCGTCGGCAGGGACCGGTTCATCAGCGCTCTCGGGCTCGTCTGCGGGATCGGGTTCGTCTGCAGGCTCCGGTTCGTCGGCCTCTTCGGGCTCTGCTGCGGCATCGGCAGTTTCTGGTTCGTCGGTGTGAACCTCGGCTGTCTCGTCGTCGGCCGCTTCGGGTTCGCTGACCGCGTCATGCTCGTCCGGAGCGCACGCGGCCGCCAGCAGTGCGGCCGCAAAGAGCACGGCCAGAAGCCTGCGCCAGAGGGCTGGTTTCATCGACGGACCCGCCTTTCGGCCGACAGCATGCGGCATCGGACGGTACTCGCCGATCGCCTGCCCGCGACCGCGGGCTCTGGACAAGTTCTCATGCAATCTCAGCGTGCGCTGAGTCGCTCCAAGGGCCGCCCGCGCACTCGAAGCCGCGGGTTGCATGCCCGGGCGACGCTGAAGTTCTGACTTCCGCTGGCATACTCGCCCGGGCCGGTGACCACGTGGGACTCAGATGACGATCCAGCTGCCAGACCTTCCCTACGCACCCGATGCGCTCTCGCCGCACATCAGCGAGCGCACGATCAGCTTCCACTACGGCAAGCATCACGCTGGCTATGTCACTGCAGTGAACAACGGCATCGCCGGCACGCCCAATGAAGGCCGGGCGCTGGAAGATCTGGTGTGCTCGCTGCCCGCAGGCGGGCTGTTCAATGCAGCAGCTCAGACGTGGAACCACAACTTCTACTGGCAGTCGATGTCGCCCGGTGGCGGCGGCGAGCCCGACGGCGACCTGGCGGCGGCGCTGGAGGCAAGCTTCGGTGGCGTGGACGCGTTCCGGGCCGACTTTGCCGCCGGAGCGGTCGGCAACTTCGCTTCGGGCTGGGGCTGGCTCGTGATCGACGGTTCGGGCGGCGACGGCGAGGGCTCGCTGCGCATCATCCAGACCGACGATGCCCAGACGCCCCTGACTGACGGCCTGAGAGCGCTGCTGGTGATCGACGTGTGGGAGCACGCCTACTACCTCGACTACCAGAACGCCCGGGCTGCCTACGTGGATGCGTTCGTCGAGCACCTGATCAACTGGGAATTCGCCGCAGCCAACTACCGCGCCGCGCTCGACGCCCACGCCTAGCCCAAGAGCACGGCCACCACACAGCCAGCCCCCGATTGCGCTTGCATCCTTGTATAGTTTGTATTACAAACTAGTTTGCATCGCGGACCTAGGAGGTTGTGATGTCGACAGAAACCGGCGAATCGACAGCTCTCAATCCCGACGAGAGCTGGGAGACCGTTCTCAGCACCATGCAGGGCGCTCGCAGCGCCATGTACACAGCCGGAAGCACGGCGATCCTGCTGCTGTGGGCGGGCGTCATCACGATCGCCTACCTCGCCCAGTACGCCGTCTCGACGTTCGCAACCGACTTCGCCGACAGCTACCCGTGGTTCCCGGGACCGCTGTGGGCGATCATCACGTCCTTCGGCGTCATCGGCAGCATGACCATCGGCCATCGCGCCGGCCGCGCCCTGTCGCCGGGCCTCGCCATGCAACACGCCGGGATCCGCGTGTTCGCCTACTGGATGACCGTCACTGCGGCCGCTGGACTGCTCCCAGGCGCGGCGGGCCTGTGGAACGAGTCCGGCGCAGAGAAGATCCCCTTCGTCTTGATGGGCGTCATCGCGCTCGGCTACGTGCTCTTCGGAATCCTGAACCGGACCGTGATCGCCGCCTTCGGCGTGGGCATGGCCGCGGCCTTCTACGTTCCGCATTACCTGTTCGATGACATCGCACCAGCAGTGTCGGGTTTCGCGATGCTCGGACTGCTCGGAACCATCGCCATGTGGGTGCGCAGGACTGGTGAATGGTAGATCCCGGCGGGGTGCCCGACGGCGGTGCCATCGACCTCGACGAGATCATCCACCAGCCGACGCGGCTGCAGATCATGTCCTTGCTCGTGTCGCTGGATGACCGGGACCGGCTCGCCTACGGCTTCGTGCAGAAGCAGCTGGGCCTGACGCCCGGCAACCTGACGACTCACCTGCGGAAGCTGGAGCACGCTGACTACGTGGAGACGACCAAGGAGTTCCGCGGTGCCAAGCCGCGCACCTGGATCGAAGCCACGGTGACAGGACGCAAGGCGTTCGCCGGGTACCTCGTCAACCTTGAGCGGGCCCTCGGCGTGCGCACCAGCTCCTGACTCCGCGATCGCCCATTGCGGCAGACGGTTGGCATCGGCGCGAGATCCTCATGGCTCAGCACGTCCTGAACAGTGGGCTGACATCATTAGGCTCAGCCCCGCATGGTGATTGGCGATGCCCGATGCCGGTAGAGGCTGACGCCCGGACGCTCGCCGATCTGGAGCCCGAGGTTGAGCGACTCCTCGCGCGCCATCTTCGGCAGACCAAGGAATGGCACCCCCACGCGCTCGTGCCCTGGAGCCGGGGCGAAGACTTCGCACCCGACTACGAATGGTCACCCGAGGAGGCCAACCTCACCCCCGAGGCTCGCAGCGCCCTCTTCGTGAACGTGCTCACCGAGGAGAACCTGCCGTACTACTTCCGTGACAGCGAGCGGCTGTTCGGCCGTGAGGGTGCGTGGGGCGAATGGGTTCGCCGCTGGACCGCGGAAGAAGGGCGGCACGGCCGGGTCATCTACGACTACCTGTCGGTCACCCGCGCCCTCGACCCCGTGGCGCTGGAGCGGGCACGCATGGCGCAGGTGCAGTGCGGGCAAGTGCCCCAGCCGCCGAGCCTGCTGGAAGGCCTTGCCTACGTGACGCTGCAGGAGTTGGCCACCCGCATCGCGCACTTCAACACCGGGCGCCACATCGACGACCCCGCCGGCAAGGCCATCATGCGCCGGGTCGCCTTCGATGAGAACCTGCATTTCCTGTTCTACCGCGACGTGATGAGCGCCGCGGTCGAGATCGACCCCTCCAGCGCGGTGGTGGCCATCGCCAACCAAGTCAAGAGCTTCGCCATGCCCGGGGTGGGCATCACCGACTTCGACACCCACTCCCGCATCATCGCCGAAGCCGGGATCTATGACCTGGCCATCCATCACGACCAGATCCTGCAGCCCGTCGTGCTGCGCGATTGGAACCTGCCGGGATTGACCGAGCTCTCGGGCATGGCCGAGGCGGCCCGCGATCGGCTCATGGCCCTGATCGACCGCATCGGCCGTGTGGGGCAGCGTCTCGCCGAGCGCTATGCGGAGGCACGCGAAACACTGCGCCGCAACGCGGCACTCGTGCGATAGACCCCGCAGCTGCGCCCACAGCCGCGCGGAGCGGCGAGGGACTAGTGGTCGCCCCTGGGGTCGAGCAAGGCGGTCAGCCGATCGATAGAGAAGTCCTCGCTGCGGGCGGCCTCGATGAGCACGCGCTCGGCAGCGGCGATCTTGGCGGCCGCTGCGGGAACGTCGGCCGCCGCATCGGCAGGCACCACGACCGCACCGTGACGGTCGGCGTGAATGAGATCGCCGGGACGCACCGACATGCCATGCACCGTCACCGGCACCGCGTACTCCACGACGTGTACCCAGGCGTGGGACGGGCCGATCGAGCCGGCCAAGGCGCCGAAATCCGGCGCCCACTCGCCCAGATCACGGATCGAGCCGTTGGTGATGACGCCGAGCGAACCGAGTCCGGCGTGAATGCTGCTGTTCACCTCGCCCCACCAGGCGCCGTAGCCAGGCGAGGCGTCGATGTCTTCGATCACGGTGATCGTGGGCTGAGGGCCTTCGGCCATGTGCCGGTAGTAGCCGACACGCACTGCCAGGTCGTTGTCGCCGGATCGGCCCGATGGCGCATTGGCGCGGATCGTGGCTGTGCGGGCATAGCCGACCATGACAGTGTCCGGGTCGGGACACACCAGCGGGGACGTGGTGTAGCCATAGGCGCGGCGATGCGGAGCCACGACCTCCAGCGCATTGCAGACGGTCGGAGTGTCGAGCTGCCGCAGCGCGTCGAGCACGCCGGTGCTCAACGAGTCGTCGGTGCTCATGCGCCGGGCCGCCGCGAGGAGCTAGACCAACTCGATGAGCGCCATGGGGGCGTTGTCGCCCCGGCGCGGCCCGAGCTTCAAGATGCGCGTGTAGCCGCCCGGACGTCCCTCATAGCGCGGGCCGATCTCGTCGATGAGCTTCTGGGCCATCTCCTGGTCGCCGTTGAGGCTGGCGATGATCTGGCGATGCCGTGCCAACCCGCCCTTGCGCGCCTTCGTGATGAGCTTCTCGGCGTACGGCCGCAGCGCCTTGGCCTTGGCCTCGGTGGTCTCGATGGCTTCCGCAGCGAACAATGACGCAGCCAGATTGGCCAGCATGGAGCGCTGGTGACTGGCGCTGCCGCCGAGGCGTCGGCCCTTCGTGGGCGTGGGCATGATCAGCTGACCGCCGCTGGGGTTGCCTGCCCGGCATCGGACTCGGAATCGGCATCGGTTTCGCCTTCGCCCTCAGACTCAGCCTCGGATGACGGGCTCATGCCGCGCAGCGCCAGACCCCGCTCGTCGAGCTTCTCGATGACCTCGTCGAGCGATTTCTGGCCGAAGTTCGGAACGGTCATGAGCTCGTCCACCGATTGGTCGAGCAGCTCGCCGATGGTGTTGAACTGCGCACGCTTGAGGCAGTTGCGGGCGCGCTCGGACAGGCCCAAGTCCTCGATGGGACGTTCGAGATCGCTGGTCCGGCCGCCGCCGACCGCCACCTCGGCGATATCGAGACCCAGGGGCTCCGGCGACAGCTCGGCAATCATGAGCATCAGCCGGCACAGGGTGTCGCCGGCCGACGACAGCGCTTCGCGCGGCGTCATCGCGCCATCGGTCTCGATATCGAGCACGAGCCGGTCGAAATCGGTGGACTGCTCGACGCGCACCGGCTCGACCTCGACCGCCACACGCCGCACCGGGCTGAACAGCGCGTCCACGAGGATCACGCCGATCGTGCTGCCCGCACGCTCGCTCTCGGGTGCCGCGTAGCCCCAGCCACGCTCGACGGTGAGGTCCATCGCCAGGCGGGCACCCTCGCCGAGCGTGGCGATGTGCAGGTCGGGCGTCAGGCACTCGACGTCGATACCCCAGTCGACGTGCCCCGCCAGCACCGGGCCCACGCCCCGCTCGTCGAGGCGCACCGCCACGGGCTCGTCTACGTGGCACCTCAGCACCACGTCCTTGAGATTCAGGATGATGTCGGTGACGTCTTCGACGACGCCCTCGATGGTCGTGAACTCGTGCAGCGCGTCGTCGAAGCGCACCTGGGTGATTGCTGCGCCGGGAATCGACGACAGCAGCGTGCGGCGCAGCGAGTTGCCCAGCGTGTGCCCGAAGCCGGGCTCCAGCGGGCCGATGGCGAAACGCTGGCGGTTGCCCTCAGGCTCGCCGAGGATGTCGATCGTCGGTCGGTGCATGACCAAGGTGTCGGAGATGGACACGTTCACCCCTTCGTGGGCGGCAGATGTTGACAGGACTATTTGCTGTAGAGCTCGACGATGAGCTGCTCGCGAACCGGGATCTCGATCTGGGATCGGATCGGCAGCTCGCGCACGGTGACTCGCTGGCCGCCGTCGCTCGCCTCCAGCCACGCAGGCGGGGTGCGGTCCAGCACGTCGAGATTCCAGCGGATGGTGACGATCTCGCGGGCCTTGGTCCGCAACTCGACCACGTCATCCTTGCGGGCCCGGAAGCTGGGGATGTTCACCCGGCGACCGTTGACGTCGATGTGGCCGTGGCTCACGAACTGGCGGGCCTGCGGGCGAGTCGCCGCCCAACCGGCCCGGTACACGATGTTGTCGAGCCGCAGCTCGAGCAGCCGCAGCAGGTTCTCTCCGGTGACGCCGCGCTGGCGGGCAGCCTCCTCGTAGGCGTTGCGGAACTGCCGCTCAGTCATCCCGTAGGTGAAGCGGCACTTCTGCTTCTCCTGCAGCTGCAGCAAGAACTCCGAGTTCTGGCTGCGTCGCCGGCCGCGGCCGTGCTCGCCGGGCGGGTAGGGACGCCGGTCGAGCGCCTTCGTCTCGCCCTCAGTGCCCCAGATATTGGTGTTCAGCCGCCGCGAGACGCGCGCCTTGGGACCGGTGTAGCGAGACATCTCAGACCCTCCGGCGCTTCGGTGGGCGGCAGCCGTTGTGCGGCACCGGCGTCATGTCGCGGATGCCCTTGATCTCGATGCCGGAATTCTGGATGGAGCGGATCGCGGTCTCGCGGCCCGAACCGGGACCCTTCACGTGCACGTGCACCCGGCGCACGCCATGCTCCATGGCGCGCTCGGAGGCCTGCTCGGCGGCCTGCTGCGCGGCGAATGGCGTCGACTTGCGGGAACCCTTGAAACCGGCATTCCCGGCCGAGGCCCATGACACCACGTTGCCCTGCAGGTCGGTGAACGTGATGATCGTGTTGTTGAACGAGCTCTTGATGTGCGCCACGCCGTCACCGACGTTCTTGCGCTCCCTGCGCCGCCCTCGGCGAGGCTGCTGCTGATTCACTTGCGCCCGCCTCTCATGCGTCCGGTCACTCGTTGCCGACGAATTCGGCCGCGCACGTTCACTTGCGTACCTTCTTCTTGCCCGCGACGGTCTTGCGCGGACCCTTGCGGGTGCGTGCGTTGGTATGCGTGCGCTGACCTCGCACCGGAAGCCCACGGCGGTGACGGACGCCCTGGTAGCAGCCGATCTCGATCTTCCGCTTGACGTCTTGGGCCACGTCGCGCCGCAGGTCGCCTTCGACAGCCAGGTTGGCGTCGATGTGGTTGCGGATACGGGCCACCTCGGCATCGGTCAGGTCGCGCACGCGCGTGCGCTCTGCGATGTTCAGGTCTTCGCAGATCTGCTGGCTGGCCGAGCGGCCGATGCCGTAGATGTAGGTGAGCGCGATCTCCACACGCTTCTCACGCGGTATGTCGACGCCGGCGATTCGGGCCATCGATACAGAACTCCTGTCTCAGCCTTGCCGCTGCTTGTGTCGCGGGTTCTCACAGATCACCCGGATCCGCCCGTGACGGCGGATGACGCGGCACTTGTCGCAGATCTTCTTGACGCTCGGACGGACTTTCATCGGGTGACCTGCGCTGTAGACGAGCGAGCAAGTATAGGGGTCATCGTGCTGCCTCGATGGCGGCCACTGGCCTCATCGTGCGGCCTCAATGGCCGCCACGATGCGCCCATGGACCTCGGCGGGGGTTCCGAGGCCGTCTACCGTCACCAGCACTCCCTGATCGGCGAACAGCTTCCGCAGCGGCGCTGTCTCGGCTTCGTACAGCTCCAGCCTCCGCGCAATCGCCTCCGGCGTGTCGTCGGCTCGGCCGCGCTCCAGCATCCGCTGGGTCACCACCTCGTCGGGCACGTCCAGGTCGATCGCCCGATCCACCGCGTGCGGCGCCAGCAGTGCAAACAGACCGTCAGCTTGGGCCTCAGTGCGAGGGAAGCCGTCGAGGAGGAAACCGGCAGCAGTGTCGGGCTCGGTGAGCCGCTCAGCCACGATGCCCAGGATCAGCTCGTCGCTGACCAGGTCGCCCGCGTCCATGACTGCCTTGGCCTGCCGACCCAGCTCGGTGCCTGCAGCGACCGCAGCGCGCAGCATGTCGCCCGTCGAGATGTGGGCGACGCCGTAGCGCTCCACCAGCAGCTCGCACTGGGTGCCCTTGCCAGCTCCCTGCTTGCCCAGGATGACCAGTCGTCGCGTGCTCATCAGGCCAGGAATCCCTCGTAGTTGCGCATCAGCAACTGGCTGTCGACCTGCTTCATGGTCTCGAGCGCCACGCCGGAGGCAATCAGGATCGAGACACCGCCGAAGCCGATGGCTGCACCGGCGCCACCAGAGCCCAGCGCATCGAGGTCACTGGTCAGCGACAGCAGCACGCTGGGCAGCAGCGCCACCATGGCAATGAACAAAGCGCCCGGCAGCGTGATGCGGTTCAGCACTCTGGCCAGGTACCGCTCGGTCTGCGGCCCCGGCCGGATGCCGGGAATGAAGCCGCCCTGCTTGCGGATGTTGTCGGCCTGGCGCACCGGGTCGAACGTGATGGCCGTATAGAAGTAGGCGAAGCCCACGATCAGCCCGCCGAAGAACAGGATGTAGGCGATGTTGTCGGGCTGGGTCAGATACTCGTCGACAGCGGTCTGCAGCCACCCCCAGTTCGCCACATTCGACAGCAGTACCGGCAGGAACAGGATCGAGCTGGCGAAGATCACCGGAATCACGCCCGACTGGTTGACCTTCAGCGGGATGTAGGTGTTCTGCCCGCCGTAGAGCCGGCGGCCCACCTGCCGGCGGGAGAACTGCACCGGGATGCGACGCTGGCCCTGCTCGATGAAGATGATGGCCACCATCATTCCGGTGGCCACGATGATCGCCGCCGCCAGGTACACCGTGCCTTGCACCGCCAGCAAGCGGGCGCCGTCGAAGGGGATCGTGGACACGACCGAGGCGAAAATCAGCAGCGACATGCCATTGCCCACGCCGCGCTGGCTGATCAGCTCGCCCATCCACATGAGCAGCGCCGTACCCGCCGTCAGCGACAGGATCACCAGCGCCACGCGGTTGAACGTGAAGTCGGGGATGACGATGACGCCGGCGGTATTGCCCAAGGCAGTGCCCTGGCCCCGCCCGAAGATGAACGTGATGCCCGTGGCCTGCACGAAGGCGATGCCCAGCGTCAGGTAGCGGGTGTATTGCGTCAGCTTCCGCTGCCCTACCGCACCCTGTTGCTGGAGCTGCTCGAAGCGCGGGATCGCGACGGTGAGGATCTGGATGATGATCGACGCCGTGATGTACGGCATGATCCCCAACGCGAAGATCGCGAAGTTGGTGAGCGCGCCGCCCGAGAACAGGTTCAGCAGCGCCAGCACGCCGCCGGTCGAGCTGGCCTGCTCGCGCAAGGACACAATGGCGTCGAAGTCGATTCCCGGCACCGGCACCTGGGAGCCCAACCTGTACGCCGCGATGATGAACAGCGTGAACAGGATCTTCCGGCGCAGGTCTGCGATCCGGAAGATGTTGCGCATGTGGCCGAGCACGATGAGCCCCTAGCGATTGGTGTGCTGGTTGCCCCGGGCGGGCGGCCGGGGGCCGCCGAATGTGGGCGGCAGAATCTCGATGCTGCCGCCGGCACTCTCGATGGCTGCCCGGGCCGAGCCGGACACGGCATGGGCCTTCACCGTTACGGATCGGGTGATCTCGCCGCGCCCGAGGATCTTGACCATGGCGCCCTTGGACACCAAGCCGCGAGCCAGCAGCTCGACGGGGGTGATTTCGTCGAGACCGCAGTCTTCGAGGGTGTCGAGATTGACCGGCTGATACTCAACGCGAAACGGGTTCTTGAAGCCTTTGAGCTTGGGAACGCGGACCTGCAGCGGCAGCTGCCCGCCCTCGTACCAGACAGGAACGGTGCCGCGGGCGCGTGTGCCCTTGGTGCCGCGGCCGGCAGTCTTGCCGCCCTTGCCGCTGGTGCCGCGCGCCACTCGCTTGCGCTTGCGCTTCGATCCCGGCGGCGGGGCCAGATCATGCAGTCTCAGCATCGCCGACCTCCTGAGCTGTGACAAATTCAGCAGTGATCAGATGATTCACCTTGCGCAGCATGCCGCGGATCTCCGGTCGATCCGGCAGCGTATGGCTGCGGCCGATCCTGCCCAGCCCAAGCGCCCGCAGCGCACCGCGTGCCTTGGGCTTGGCCCCGATGGCCGATCGCACCTGGGTCACCACGATCTGGCTGGTGCCGTGCTGATTCGAAACCGGCGCGTTCATGACGGCGTCCCTGCAGATGCGTCGCTCAGCTTGCGCGTGCGCTCTGTCTCCCGGTATGCCTCGAGCAGACCGGCCGGGATGCACTCCTCGGGAGACAGCCCGCGCAGCTTGGCCACCTCGTCAGGACGCTTCAGGGCCGCCAAGCCTGCGATGGTGGCCCTGGCCACGTTGATGTGATTGGAGGAGCCGAGCGACTTGGCCAGCACGTCGCTGATTCCTGCCTCCTCAAGGATCGCCCTGGCGGCGCCGCCGGCAATGACCCCGGTGCCTGGCGCGGCAGGCTGCAGCAGCACCTTGCCAGCGCCCATGACTCCCAGCACCGGGTGGACGATGGTGGAGCCGGCCAGGGGCACCTCGAACAGGCTCTTGCGGGCCTCTTCGGTGCCCTTCTGGATCGCCAACGGCACTTCCTTGGCCTTGCCGTAGCCCAGGCCGACCCGGCCGGCGCCGTCGCCGATCACGACGAGTGCGGAGAACGAGAAGCGACGGCCGCCCTTGACCACCTTGGCCACGCGGTTGATGTCGATGACCCGCGATTCACGCAGACCGTCGTCACCGCTGTTGCGGGGGTTGTCGAATTGGCGATCGCGCGGGCGGCGTCCGCCTCGCTCGCGCTCATTGCCGCCGCCGCGTTCATTGCCGCTGCGCTCTTCGGGGCCGCTGCGCGGTTGGGAAGGGCCGGCCTGAGAGGTTGGTGCGTCTGTCACGAGTCCTCCCTCAGAACTCCAGGCCGCCCGCACGGGCAGCATCTGCGAGGGCCGCCACGCGGCCGTGGTAACGGTTCCCGCCCCGGTCGAAAGTGACCGTGGTGGTGCCTGCCACCCGAGCCCGCTCGGCGATGAGCCGACCGATCTCACCGGCGGCTGCGATGTTGCCGCCGCCCGTCACGCCGGCCTCGCGCGACGATGCAGCAGCCACCGTGTGGCCGGTTTCGTCGTCGATGAGCTGGGCGCTGATATGCCGGTTGGACCGGTGCACCGCGAGGCGGGGGCGCGCTGCGGTGCCGGTGATCTTCTTGCGGACGCGACGGCGCCGGCGATCGCGCCGAGCCGCCCTCGTGGGAGCACTCACTTCGCCGCCTTTCCGGCTTTGCGCAGCACGCGCTCGTCGACGTAGCGGATGCCCTTGCCCTTGTAGGGCTCTGGCTTGCGCAGCGCACGGATGTTGGCTGCGACCTGCCCGACGAGCTGCTTGTCGATGCCCTTCACAATGATGGATGTCTGGTTCGGCACCTCGAAGCTGATGCCGTCGGGTGCCGTCACCGGCACGGTGTGACTGAATCCCAGCGAGAGCTCGAGCGCCGATGATCCCCGTGCCGCTGCGCGGTATCCCACGCCGACGATCTGCAATTCCTTGGAGAAGCCCTGCGACACGCCCTGCACCATGTTGGCGACCAGCGCCCGGCTCAGGCCGTGCAGCGACCGCTGCGAGCGGCTGTCGTCGGCGCGCCCCACGATGACCTCGCTGCCGCCTTCCCGGTCGTCGACGCGCACGTGGATGCCGGCGGCCAGCTCCCGCTGGAGCTCGCCTCCGGGTCCGCGGACCGTCACCACGTCGCCGGCCACGGAGCCGGCGACGTCGGGGGCCGGTTCGGCCGTCACCGTCACCCCGTCAGGAATCGAGATGGGCGTCTTGCCCACGCGTGACATCGCCGCCTCCTACCAGACGTAACAGAGGATCTCGCCGCCCATGCGGTTGCGGCGAGCCTCGCGGTCGGTCATCAGGCCCCGGCTCGTCGACAGCACGGCGATGCCGAGGCCGCCGAGCACGCGGGGAACCTTGTCGGACTTGGTGTACACCCGCAGCCCAGGCTTGGAGATGCGCTGCAGCCCCGAGATGGTGCGATCCCGGTCACCGGTGTACTTCAGGTTGATGGTGAGCGTCTGGGCGGGGCCGTCGGTGCCGTCGCTCACCTGGTAGTCGCTCACGTAGCCCTCACGCTTGAGGATCGCTGCCAGGCGCTCCTTCTGCTTGGAGGACGGCATGGCCACCTCGTCCTTGAACACCATGTTGGCGTTGCGGATGCGGGTGAGCATGTCCGCAATGGGGTCGGTCATCGACATGTGCGCACCTCCCTCACCTGCTGGCCCCTCACCAGCTGGCCTTCGTCACGCCGGGCACCTCGCCGGCATGGACCATCTCTCGCAGGCACACTCGGCACAGCCCGAACTTGCGGTATACCGACCGCGGTCGGCCGCACACGCGACAGCGCGTGTAGGCGCGCACCTTGAACTTGGGGGTGCGCTGCTGCTTGTTGACGAGTGCCTTCTTGGCCATCGGTACTGCCTTTGTTGAAATGGGGCCTGGTGAAATAGTCGGGCGCTATGCCGTCGGGGTTTGGCGGAATGGAAAGCCGAGCGCAACCAGCAGGGCACGCCCGCCTTCGTCGTCGACGGCTGACGTCACGAGCGTGATGTCCATGCCGCGGATCTGGTTGACGCTGTCGTAGTCGATCTCAGGAAAGACCAACTGTTCGGTGAGGCCGAACGTGTAGTTGCCGTGGCCGTCGAAGCTGCGCGGCGACAGACCCCGGAAGTCGCGGATACGAGGGATGGCCAACGACACGAGACGGTCGTAGAACTCCCACATCCGGTCACGGCGCATGGTGACGCGGGCGCCGATCGCGTTGCCCTCGCGCAGCTTGAACCCTGCGATGGACTGCTTCGCCCGGGTGATTGCCGGTCGCTGACCGCAAATGCGGCTGAGGTCGTCGATGGCGCCTTCGAGCAGGCCCCGGTTTGTCAGCGCAGCGCCGACGCCCATGTTCACGCTGATCTTCGTCAGCGTGGGCACCTGCATCACGTTCGCGAGCCCGAGCTCGTCCCGCAGTTGCGCGCGGACGGTGTCGCGGTAGAGCACTTTCATCCGGGGCTCGGGCCGCTCGTTGCCGCCGGCGCCGGACGGAGCGGCGGAGGGGGCCTCGGTCACGCTCATGGCAGCTCCTCCCCGGAGGCCCGGTGGTAACGCACCTTGCGGCCGCCCTCGAAGCGGAAACCGACGCGGCCTGGCTGGCCTGTGCGCGGGCACACCACTGCCACGTTCGACACGTCGATCGGCAGCAGGTAGTCGATGATCTGGCCCTCCTGGTTCTGCTGGGAAGGCTTCTGGTGCTTGTGCCCTACGTTCACGCCTTCCACCGTGAGGCGGCGGCGCGCCAAATCCACCGACACGACTTCGCCTTCCCGGCCCTTGTCAGGGCCGGAGACCACGCGCACGGTGTCGCCCTTGCGCACTCGCAGCCGCGGCAGCTGGTTCTTCTGGCGTGCCATCACGTCACCCCCATCACAGAACTTCCGGGGCGAGCGACACGATGCGCATGAAGCGCTTGTCGCGCAGCTCGCGGCCGACGGGACCGAAGATGCGGGTGCCACGCGGCTGGCGGTTGTCGTCGACGAGCACGGCGGCGTTCTCGTCGAAGCGGATGTAACTGCCGTCGGGGCGCCTGCGCTGCTTGCGCGTACGCACCACGACGCAGCGCACCACCTCGCCCTTGCGCACAGCGGCGCCGGGGATGGCGTCCTTCACGGTGGCGATGAACACGTCGCCGATCGAGGCATAGCGCCGACCCGTGCCGCCGAGCACGCGAATGCACAGCACCTCGCGGGCGCCGGAGTTGTCGGCGACTTTGAGTCGGGACTCTTGCTGGATCATGACCTCACCGCGCCCGTTCGATGATCTCCACCAGGCGCCAGCGCTTGGTCTTCGAGATCGGCCGGGTTTCCATGACGCGCACCCGGTCGCCCGGACGCGTGTCTCCAGCGGGGTCGTGGACGTACAGCTTCTTCGTGCGCTGAACAGTCTTGAAGTAGCGGGGGTGGCGCACACGCTCGGTCACCGAGACGACCGCCGTGCGGTCCATCTTGGTGGAGGTGACGATGCCCTCGCGCACTTTGCGCCGGTTGCGCTCGACGGTCTCGGCAGTCTCGGTGCTCATGACTGATCTCCTGTGGAAGCTGCGCTGCTCGCGGACGAGCCCTGTGAGGCGCCGGCAAGATCAGCGGTCGAGCCCCGCGAGGCGTCAGCCGACACAGCGGCCGAGCCCTGGACTGGGTCATCCGACGCGCCAGCCAGACCAGCGGTCGAGCGCTCCGAGGCGCCGGCCTGCAGGTCGGCCGCTGCGATCTCGCGCTCGCGCAGCACGGTGTGAATGCGGGCGATGTCGCGCTTGGTGGCAGCCACTTGCGCCGAGTTGTCGAGCTGCCCGGTTGCAAACGCGAAGCGCAGGTTGAACAGCTCCTTCTTCGCGCTGTCCAGCTCGTCAAAAAGCTGATCGTCCGACAGGGTCCGGAGCGTCGCGGCCTTGGCCATCAGATGGCCTCCTCTCGGGAGATCACCCGCGCCCGGATAGGCAGCTTCTGGATGGCGCGCTCCATGGCGCCGCGGGCCAGCTCGGCGTTCACGCCGCCCAGCTCGAACATCACACGGCCGGGCTTCACCACGGCCACCCACTTCTCGGGGTTGCCCTTGCCCGAGCCCATGCGGGTCTCCGCAGGCTTGGCGGTCACCGGCTTGTCGGGGAAGATGTTGATCCAGACCTTGCCGCCGCGCTTGACATGTCGGGTCATGGCAATACGGGCCGCTTCGATCTGGCGGGCTGTGATCCAGCCGGGCTCCAGCGCCTGGATGCCGTAGTCGCCGAAGTGCACGGCCGTGCCGCCCTTGGTGCGGCCCTTCATGCGACCGCGATGCGCCTTGCGGTGCTTCACCTTGCGAGGCATCAGCATCAGTCGTCTCCCGGCCTGAAGTTGGGCGTCTGGGACTGATCGCGCGTGGCCCGCTCGATCTGCTCCTCCTCTTCGAGCAGGCGCTCGAATTCGGGATCGGCCTCGCGCAGCAGCGGGACGGGCTCCTCGGGGATGTCCTCGAGATCACCTTTGCGTCCGGCCGACGAGACCACGCCCCCTGGGGGTGCACCGTCGCCCGACGTCTGGCCCGTGGCCATGGCCGCCTCGCGGTGAATGCGCTCGTCGGAGGACACCTTGTAGGGGAGGATGTCGCCCTTGTAGAGCCACACCTTCACGCCGATGCGACCCGCCGTGGTGCGGGCTTCGCGGAAGCCGTAGTCGATGTCGGCACGCAGCGTGTGCAGCGGCACGCGGCCCTCCCGGTACCACTCGGTACGGGCCATCTCCGAGCCGCCGAGGCGACCTGAGCACTGCACCCGGATGCCGAGTGCGCCGGCCTTCTGGGCATTCTGCACGGCGCGCTTCATGGCCCGCCGGAAGGCGACTCGGCCGGCGAGCTGATCCGCAACGCCCTGAGCGATAAGCGCTGCTTCGAGCTCGGGCTGCTTGATCTCCTGGATGTTCAGCTGGACCTTCGGGTTGCCCGAGATCTTGCCGAGCTTCGTGCGCAGCCGATCGGCCTCACTCCCCCGCCGGCCAATGACAATGCCCGGCCGGGCAGTGTGCACGTCGACGCGCAGGCGATCCCGGGTTCGCTCCACCTCGATGCGGCTGATCGCGGCATGCGGCAGCTCCGTCCTCAGGAAGTCGCGGATCTTCCAGTCCTCGATGAGGTAGTCCTGGTACTCCTTGTCGGCGTACCAGCGGGATTTCCAGTCGGTGGTGATTCCCAAGCGGAAGCCGTACGGGTTGACCTTCTGACCCATGATCAGTTCCGTTCCTCTGGGTCGGCAGCTGTGGGGTCGGCAGCGTCGTCCCCGCTGGTTTCGTCGTTCTCATCGGCCGCTGCGGCCTCGGCGACCGCGGCGGCTGTGATGTCCCCAGACTCGTCGTCTGGTTCGACTGCGTCGCCTTGTTCCTCGGCATCGCCGGTCGGGGCCTCATCGGCTGCGGCGTCGATGTCTTCTGGCGCAACCTCGTCAGCCTCGTCGGTGTCCGTGGCGGCGCGGCTGGCGGCCACGCGGGCCGCACGCGCGGCTGCGGCGGTCTGAGAGCCCGAGGCGGCCAAGCGGGCCTCGCGCATCTCGAGCTCCTCGGGACTGAGCTGAGCCACGATCACCGTGATGTGGCTGGTCTGCTTGAAGATGCGGGTGGCGCGGCCCCGTGCCCTCGGGCGCCAGCGCTTGAGCACGGGACCCTCGTCGGCCCAGCATTCCGCCACGTACAGCTCGTCGGCGTCGAGCTGCTCGTTGTTGGTGGCATTGGCCACCGCGCTCTCGAGCACCTTGGACAACACCTCGGCGGCGCCGCGCTCGCAGAAGCGCAGGCGGTCGCGGGCAAGCGCCAAGTCTTCGTCGCGGATGAGGTTGAGCACCACCCGCGCCTTCGACGCGGACAGGCGCGCGTACTTGTGCGTCGCCTTCGCGCCGGCGATGACGTCGAGGTTGATCAACCCGCTCATCGCCTGCTGCCTTGCTCTCGTCCGGCGCGAGGCTTGAACGTCTGCGTTGTGACGAACCCGCTCATCGCCTGCCTCCGCGCTCCTGGCCGGCGTGGAATTTGAATGTCCGCGTCGGGGCGAACTCGCCGAGCTTGTGGCCCACCATCGACTCGGTCACGTACACCGGCAGGTGCTTGCGCCCATCGTGAACCGCGATGGTGTGACCGATCATCTCGGGGATGATCGTGGAGCGCCGGCTCCATGTCTTGATGACCTTGCGCTCGCCGCTCTCGTTGAGTTCGTCCACCTTCGAGAGCAGGTGGTCGTCGACGAACGGGCCCTTCTTGAGACTGCGCGGCATCGCTCTACCTCCGGGACCCGCGCGTCCGGCGGCGGCGGACGATGAGGTCGTTGGACTTGCGGTTCTTGGAGCGGGTGCGGCCTTCGGGCTTGCCCCACGGCGACACCGGATGACGCCCGCCCGACGACTTGCCCTCACCGCCGCCGAGGGGATGGTCGACCGGGTTCATGGCCACGCCACGGGTCTGGGGCCGGACGCCCTTGTAGCGATTCCGGCCGGCCTTGCCGATCTTGATGAGGTCGGCCTCGGCGTTGCCCACCGAGCCGATGGTGGCGCGGCAGTCGATCGGCACCCGGCGCATCTCGGTGGACGGCAGACGCAAGGTGGCGTACGCACCCTCCTTGGCCACGAGCTGCACGCTGGCGCCGGCCGAACGGGCCATGCGGCCGCCGGCGCCCGGCTTGAGCTCCACGTTGTGCACGGTGGTGCCGACCGGCACGTACCGCAGCGGCATGGCGTTGCCGACACGTACCTCCGCCTGGGCGCCGTTGGCGAGCTTGTCGCCTACCTCCAGCCCCGCCGGCGCCAGGATGTAGCGCTTCTCGCCGTCGTGGTAGTGCAGCAGCGCAATGCGCGCGTTGCGATTGGGGTCGTACTCGATGGTGGCGACCGTGGCGGGCACACCGTCCTTGTTGCGCCGGAAGTCGATCACCCGGTAGCGCTGCTTGTGACCGCCGCCGCGGTGGCGGGAGGTCTTGCGGCCGTGGTTGTTGCGACCGCCGGTGGAGTGCTGCTTGGCGATGAGCGAGCGCTCGGGCTTGGTCGCGGTGATGTCGGCAAAATCCGAGACCGTCTGGAACCTTCGGCCGGGACTGGTCGGCTTGCGTACTCGAATGCCCATGACGCCCCGCCTAGGAATTGAAGATCTGGATCGAGTCGCCCTCGACGAGGGTGACGATGGCCCGCTTGGTGTCCGGCCGCTTGCCGACGGTGTTGTTGCGACGGTTGCGCCGCTTCTTGCCCTTGCGGTTCAGCGTGTTGACCTTGGCGACCGTGACGTCGAAGATCTCCTCGACCGCCTGGCGGATCTCCGGCTTGCTTGCAGACGGGTGGACGCGGAACACGTAGATGCCCTCTTCGAGGAAGTCATACGACTTCTCCGAGATGACGGGAGCGATCAGCACATCGCGGGGATCCTTCACTGGTCATCCCCCTCGCTCGCTGCCCCGTTCGTGGTGGGGCCGGTGCTGGTCGGCCCAGTGCTGGTGGGCCCAGTGCTGGTGGGAAGCGTGTCGCGGGTGAAGACCAGCCAGTCCGAGCGCAGGATGTCGTAGGCGTTCAGCTCAGCCGCGCTGACCGAGTGCACCGACGGGAGGTTGCGGAAACTGCGATCGGCGGTCTGGTGTGCCGGGCCGTCGCCCAGAACCAGCAGAACCTGTCCGGAGAGGGACAGGTTCTCGAGCACTGCGACGGCGTCCTTCGTGCGCGGCTGGGCAAAGTTCCACTCGTCGATGACCATGACGCGTTCGCTGCGAGCCCGGTCGCTGAGAGCGGAGCGCAATGCCAGCCGTACGGTCTTGCGGTTCACCTTCTGGCGGTAGTCGCGCGGCTTGGGACCGTGCGCCACGCCGCCGCCGACCCACTGCGGTGAGCGGATCGAACCGTGGCGAGCCCGACCGGTGCCCTTCTGCCGCCACGGCTTCGCGCCGCCGCCGCGTACCTCGGCACGGGTGAGGGTGCTGTGAGAGCCGCTCCGGCGGGCGGCGCGCTGGGCCGTGACGGCCTGGTGCAGCGCCGCCATGTTCGGCTCGATGCCGAAGATGGTCTCGTCGAGATCGACGGTGCCGGCTGTGCCGCCGTCGGGGGTGCGGACGTCGAGCGTGAGCGTCATCAGAATCGACCTCAGACCTCAGCCCGCGCTGTGCTGTTTGACGCGCCTTGCGGCGCTTTGACTGCGTTGCGGACGACGACCGTGCCGCCCTTGGGCCCGGGGACCGAGCCCCGCACCAGCAGCAGGCCGCGCTCGGCATCGGCCTCGACGACGGCGAGGTTGAGCGTGGTGACCTTCTCGCCGCCCATGCGCCCGGCCATGCGAGTGCCTTTGAACACCCGTGAGGGCGTGGCGCAGGCGCCGATGGCGCCAGGGGCCCGGTGGACCCGGTGCGCACCGTGGCTGGCGCGCTGACCCGAGAAGTTGTGGCGCTTCATGGTGCCGGCGAAGCCCTTGCCCTTGGAGGTGGCTGTCACATCGACAAGCTCCCCAGGACTGAAAAGGTCGGCACCCAATTCGGTGCCGACCGGTACTTCGCTCACATCGTCGAGCCGCAGCTCTACGAGCTGCACGCCGGGGTCGATCCCGGCGCGCTCGTAGTGGCCGTTGATGGGCTTGTTGACCTTGCGGGCCTCGCGATGACCGTAGGTGACCTGCACCGCGGTGTAGCCGTCTTGCTCGTTGGTGCGCACCTGGGTGACCCGGCAGTCGTCGACGCGCAGCACCGTGACTGGGACGACGCGATTGTCGTCGTCCCAGAGCTGTGTCATGCCGACCTTGGTGGCGACGAGCGCCCTGTTGGCCATGTGCGCGTCTCTCTCGTGCTTTCGCCGTGCATCTGGCTGCCCGCTCAGCGGGCAGTTGTACCTTCGGCCGCCCGCTCAGCGGGCCGCCGTCTCTGCGGCTGCCCGCCTAGCGGGCCGCCATGCGAACGCTCCGCACGGCTGCGCCGGCGGAGCGGTTCTCAGGTTGTGCCGACCGGTTCCGAACACCCGACCCATTGCGGGGAGGCATCCGGCCTTGCCGGACGTCAGTTCGACGCAGGAAGTCCGCGCCGCGAATGAAGCAGGCTACCGATCCCCCACGACCGCCCCAACCTCGCGCCCGTTCAGCCGGCGGGTTTGGGGGCGCCCTCGTTGATAGGCCGCGAACAGCATCACTTCGGCCGCCAGGACCAGGTGAAATGCCGTCGGCAGGTAGGCAGTGAACCACTTCCCTGCAGCGATGCTCTCGTCGCCGAACGCGCCAGCATCGCCGAGGAGCCCGACTGCCAAACGCGCCGCCATCACAGCGAAGTACAGGACGCCGAACCAAGCGACTGGTCGCTCCCAGCGCCGCCTGAAGAGGTTCCGACCAGCTCGCATTCGCAGCGTCGCTGCTGCGATGATCATCAAGATCACCACTTGGGCCGCGAACAGCGCCGGGAACGGCAGGCTGCTGCCCTGCCAGGCGTCCTGGGAGGGCAGGAAGGCCACGTCCCACCAGCGCTGTGCTGCTTGACCCGCGACGCGGGCCAGGAATGCCAGGCCGAATACAAGGCTTGCCGCAGCAAATCGGGTGTCGCTCACCTGTCCTCCAGCGGCACCAGGATGGCTGCGGGATCGAGCCGCAGACCTAGCCCGCCGCCGCGATCGGGCACGTCTTGAGCGCGCAGCATTCCCCCGTAGCCCCACATGATCGTCCGATCGGTGAGATCGCGTGCCAGCAGATGCGTCCCGAAGGCACCTTCGGCCCCCACAACGGCACCCGGGGCGCTCGCGATGACGGCGAGCGCCGCCCGGGTGAGCAGGCTCGTCTCCCCCACCTGGCAGCCGACGATGACGTCAATGCCGGCGCTCGCTGCAGCAGCCACCACCTCCAGCGACCTGACGATCCCGCCCATCTTCGATACCCGCACGTTCACGATCCACGCCGACGGCTCCGCCAGCGCCTCGAGCTGCCGGGTGAGCCGCACGCTCTCGTCGGCGATGATCTTCACCCGGCACTGCTGCGCGATGCGCATGCACCCCTCGACATCACCCGCCTGCAGCGGTTCCTCGACGGCGAATGCGATGTCGCCCAGTGCTTCCAAGTGCGCGGCGCACTGCTCGGGCGTCTCCCAGAGGTTGTTCGCATCGAGGCGAACCGTCGCCGGGCTCGACCCCCGGGAAACGAACGGAGCCAGCTTGGCGCGGTCACGCCCCAGCGAGCCCGAGAGCTTCACCTTGAAGTCGGTGAAGCCCCGGACGCGGAATCCGCGCAACTGCCACCGATACAGCAGCAGACCCATGTCGCCCAGGACAGCGGTATAGACCACATCGGGGGGGCCTGAAGCAACACCCAGCAACTGCTCGATATTGCAACCGCCCGCCTTGCCCAGCAGGTCGAGGGCGGCAAGCTCCATCGCGCAGAACGCGGCCGGGTTCTCGTCGATGGCATCGCTGTGGGCGTCGATCCAGGCACGCAGGTCGTCCACGCTCCCGACGTCCGCGCAGAATGACGCCGCGTGCTGGTTGACGAAGGCGGCGCAGCCCCCGACGGTCTCGCCGGTCACGTACAGCCGCGGGCACCCTTCCCCGTAGCCGATCGTGCCGTCGTCAGCGTGGGCCGCGACGATGAGGTTCTCAGCGTGGCGGCGACTGGCAGCGGCATGCCGGAAGACGCGCTTGAACGGCACGGGGAAGGTGAACGTCTTCAGGCGGCGGATCTGCACGCATGCACCTCGGCCAAGCTCGCTCAAGCCGGAGCTGCGAAGTCGTCGAAAGGAAACTGGCAATCGGCGCTGTATTGCAGCCGGAGGTACTTGAACTGCACGTCGCGCTGGCCGTCTGCGACGCGCTGGCGCCTGAATTCATCGCCGGTGCCCGCTGCAAGCAACCGGACACGCAACGGCGCCAGCCGGCCGCTGGCTCGCTTCTGGTCGTACTCGACATTGGTCTGCCGCAGCGCTCGCTCGATGCTGCTTGACAGTTCGCCGGCAAGTTCGGCTCCCTGTGGGCCAGCCGGTGTGGTCGCCAGTTCCACATTGAGCGTGTAGCGGGACGCTGCGACGTCGGCCAGCATGATGAAGAACGGCGCCACGGTGCCGAACTCGGCGACGGCAGCGGTCACGGCCGACATCACTTGGAATTCGTACAGCTTCTCGCCCGTGATGCTGGTGACGCCTTTGCCTTTCTGGACGAAGGACAGGACCGGCGTGCGGTCGACGAAGCCCGTCACCCGCACGATGTCGTTCATGTCGTAGCGGTACAGACCGTCGGCCGTGGTCACGATGACGTAGTAGTCGCGGCCGGCCTCGAGATCGGCAAGCGTGCAGGTCTGCTGGCCACGGTCGGCATCGTCGGCAGCGGCCTCCCACCCATCGCGTTCCGCGAACTCGAAGAAGTTGTCCTGCAGGGTCGCGACGCAGGAGCCTTCGATGGGATCGATGTTGGCGGTGCCGCTGACCTCGCTGGCGAGATAGCCGAGTTCGAAGACCGGGCAGTCGGGTGTCAGCATCGGCTGGAGTCGCTCGATCGCCAAGCCGCAGCTCCCCCCGGTCCACGTCACCACCGCACGCAGGTCGCCCCAGATGTCGGCATAGGTGAGTCGGCCTGCGGCCTCCAGGCGCCGACCGAGCGCCGCCGCTCGCTTCGGGTCTGCGCGGAGTCCGAGCTGGTCGTCGCGCCCAAGCACGTTGCAGCCAGCGGGCAGCCGCCCGGCGGCCACTGCGTCGAGCACCACGTCGGCCGAGTCATTGAGCACGTCCATCAGCCGGATGAACGTCGACGGGTTGGCCGTCGCCATCGTGGTCACGGAGCCGTCAGCTGCGCCCAGCACCGCCATGGCCAAGTAGCGGGCGTCGTAGTCGGCGATGTCCGATACCGGCGCTGGCAGCACATACCGGCGCCGCAGGAGCTTGCCCTGGCTCGCATACAGCAGCCCTGACGCTGAGCCGTACGGCGTGCCTGCTGGCATGGTGCCCTCGTGCGCGGCACCGGTCACCGCGAACACCTTGCCGCCGAGCGCGGCGGTGCACCGCGACAGCGTGTAGGCCGCGAGTCGCTGCAAGCGCTGGATGCGGGCGAGGCCGGCATTGGTGAGCGGGATGTTCTTCGGCTCGGCGACGGTGCCGCTGGTCTGGTTGTAATAGACCGGCTGCTCGGCAGTGAGGCACCGCTGGCCGGTGGCTTCCTGCCGCTCGATCAACTCCCGCAGGTCTTCGTAGGTCTGCACCGGCACGGCACGGCGGTAGTCCTCGAAGCCGGCAATCGAGCCGAAGCGGTGATCGGTGCCGAACACCGTGCCGGCGTTATCGGAGAGGATGCGCTTCAGCACCTGATCCTGGACCGCCGCCGGATCGGCGCACGCACGGACGAGCCCGCGGTAGGTGCGGCCGCTGGCCGCGGCCAGCCCGGCCCGAAGCAGTCGATAGCTGAGGCCGTCGATCCTCGAAGTGCCCGTCACGGCGGCGTCGCCGTCCCGGCTGCTCGCTTGTCGAGTCCTCGAATCAAGGGGGTTCGCATCTGCGCCAGAAAGCCAGTCGGGTAGTCGCGGTTCAGCAATCCCAGCCGTCCGACCGCCGCGTTGGCGGGAAGGTACCGCGTGCCGAACAGCACGTCCCAGATGATGAGGTTGTTGCCGAAGTTGTGATCGGACTCGGCCGGCAATTCGGAGTGATGCCAGCGGTGCAGCTCTGGGCCGCTGATGAGGTAGTTGAGCCAGCCGAGGCGCACATCGCAGTTGGAGTGCTGGTAGAAGCCGTTCAGCGCGTAGAACACGAAGTAGGCCGCGAGCACGTCGCTTCCCACGCCCACCAGCACGAACGGCAACGCATCGACGCAGAACTGGACTGCCTTCTCTCCTGGGTGGAAGCGCCCGACGTTCAGCCAGTACAGCCGGTGCGGCGAGTGGTGCACGGCGTGCCAGCGCCACATGAAGGCTGAGCCGTGGAACGCCCGGTGCAGCCAGTAGCGGAAGAAGTCGGCCACAGCCATCATCAGCGCCGCCTGCAGCGCAACGGGCCAGCTGTGCGGCCACAGGCCCCCGAGGGTCAGGTCGCCCTCGCGCAGCCATCCGGCAAATGCCGCCGTCGCTGCCAGCGAGAGCAGCAGCGGCAGCACCACCTGGACGGCGACCATGAACGCCACATCGGCTCGCACGTCAGCACCCTGGGGGCGCCATTCGGGGCGGTAGGGCAAGACGATCTCGTGCAGCGTGACGAGCCCTGCCCCAACGAGCACGGCAACGTAGGACGCCGCCACGGCCGGCATCCCGAGCGATCCGGCGGCGGCGTAGATGCCGACTCCCAGCAGGATCACGGCCGGATACGAAACCCGGACCGCGAACCTGCCCGCTGCGGTAGGCCGCTCCGAGTCGGGTGCCAGATGTTCAGCCTCGACTCGCCGCGGCGGATCGGCGGCCGTCATGAGCCGAGCCTATGTTTCGGCGCGCTCAGGTCCGGTGGAACAGCCGAGCGCGAGCGCTCAGTCGCCGAGGCGGACGATGGTGGTGCCGACGGTGCGGCCGCCCAGCAGGTCGACGAAGGCTCCGCCAGCCGATTCGAGGCCGTCATAGGTGACGTGGCGGGGCACGAGCGAGCCGGCGTCGATCCACTCGCGCATCTGGGTGCGGGCCTCGTCGTAGCGGTCGGCGTAGGAGAACACGATGAAGCCCTGCATGCGCACCTGGTTGTTCACCAGCAGGCCCGGGACGCCTCGCGGGCTGGGATCGGGATTGGCGGTGTCATAGGCCGAGACGGCACCGCAGCACACGATGCGGCCGAACGTGGCCATGCGGAAGAGCGCCGAACCGAGGATCTCGCCGCCTGTGTTGTCGAAGTACAGGTTGATGCGGTCGGGCGTGGCCGCGCGGAATTCGGCTCGGAAATCGGGCGAATGCCGGTTGATCGCAGCGTCGAAGCCAATCTCGTCGACGAGGAGCGCGCACTTCTCATCCGAGCCGGCCACGCCGACCACCCTGCACCCGAGGGACTTGGCGATCTGCCCGACAATGTGGCCCACTGATCCTGCCGCCGCGGACACCACCACGGTTTCACCTGCTTCGGGCCGCCCGACGTCGAGCAAGCCGAAGTAGGCGGTGAGCCCGTTCGTGCCGAGCACGCCGAGATGCAGGGCGGGATCGAGCGCGCCGTCCGCGAGACGCAGCTCGTCGGCGGTCATCACCGCGTGGCGGCGCCAGCCGGTCCAGCCCACGACGGTGTCGCCGACACTGATGCCGTCGGCATTTGACGCCTCCACGATGCCGGCACCCGTGCCTCGCATGACCACACCCACTTCCGGGGCGCCCGCGTAGCTGGCGCTGCCCTGCAGGCCGGCCCGCTGTCCCGCGCCGATCGTGAGAGCCTGCACCCGAACCAGCACTTCGCCGGGTCCGGGTTCGGGTATCTCTTCGGACTGCAACGCAAAGTGCTCTGCGCTGAGCGGTCCGTCGGGGACCCTGGCAAGCACCACGCAGTCCGACACCCGCGCTGTGTTCGTTTCTCCAGCCATGGCTAGCTCCTCGGTTCGCCCGCGGACCCTGCCGCGGCTCCACATGATTGCCGCTCATCAACGACGGTTCTTGGCTCGTTTGCGACAGGGGGCCACGGTGCGGGCAGTCGCCGGCGACGGTTGATGCGACGAGCACGGCTCAGCGCAACTAACGTCCGCTGCCGTGCGCGCCGTCGCCCGCAGGCGGCGCGAGCGACGCAACCGCCGGGAGACGGTGCGTCGACACATGACGCAACACCCAACGGATCGGGAGCTATCCGCATGAAATATGCCGCGCCGACCACCATTGACGAGGCGAGGACACTGCTGGCCGGCGATGCCGATGCCATCGTGTTCGCAGGCGCAACCGACGTCGTGCCGCAGATGCGCGCCGGGCGGCCTGAGCCGTCGATGGTGATCGACCTCAAGAAGATCGACCGTCTCATGTCGGTGAGCCTCGACGGCGACACCTGGCAGGTGGGTGCTGCGGCCCCCAGCTCGGCGCTCACGTCCAACGCCGCCTTTGCTGCCGACTTCCCAGGCCTGGCCGAGGCTGCAGGACTCATCGGGTCCGACCAGATCCAGAACCGCTCCAGCCTCGGCGGGAACCTCTGCAACGCCTCCCCCGCTGCCGACTCCGTGCCTGCCCTGGTGGTGAACGATGCGGTGGCCGTGATCGCAGGCGCGGACGGCGAGCGGCGGGTGCCCGTCGCCGACGTGGTGACCGGGCCCGGCCAGACATCGCTGGCGCATGACGAGATCGTGGTGTGCTTCGAGCTCGCCCGGCCAGCCGGCCGCACCTCCGATGCCTACCTGCGACTCATCCCTCGCACGGAGATGGATATCGCCGTGGTAGGTGCAGGCGTCCGGCTCACGCTGGACGACAGCGGCAGCGTGAGCGCGGCCTCGGTCGCGCTCGGCGCGGTGGCGCCGACCGTGGTGCGGGTGCCCGCCGCTGAGGCGGCGCTTGTGGGCAGCAGCCTCGACGACGCATCGTTGGCCGCCGCAGCCGCAGCCGCCAGCGATGCCTGCAGCCCCATCGACGACAAGCGGGGCACGATCAGCTACCGGCGCCAGGTCGCCGGCGTGCTCACCCGTCGAGCCGCCGGCATTGCCGCCGACCGGATTCGAACACGCAACGGACAGAACGGAGTGTCCTGATGAGCCGCACCCATGTGAACTGCGAGGTCAACGGCGACGCCGTTGACTTTCTGACCGAAGACGGCGAATCGCTGCTCAATGCCCTGCGCGACGAGCTGGGCTTGATCGGGGCCAAGGAAGGCTGCGGCACTGGTGACTGCGGTGCCTGCTCGGTCATCATGGACGGGCGACTGCAGTGCGCCTGCCTGATCTTCGCTCCGGAGGCCGATGGCGCCTCCATCACCACCTGCGAAGGTCTCGCCAGCGCAGATGAACTGCACCCGCTGCAGCAGTGCTTCCTCGAAGGAGCTGCGCTGCAATGCGGCATCTGCACACCCGGGTTCCTCATCGCCGCCAAGGCGCTCCTCGACGAGAACCCCGACCCCACTGAGACCGAAGTGCGCTACGCGCTCGCCGGCAACCTGTGCCGCTGCACCGGCTACGACAAGATCGTGCGCTCGGTGCTCGAGGCCGCCGTCCAGATCCGTACCCCAGCCTGATTGACATCGGCTGGCTGAGACTCTCCTGATATCGCAGAAGGACACCTGAACATGAGCACTACTGAAGCTGCTGCAAGCACCGGCACCAATGGCAACGGAGCCAGCGGCTACCGCTGGGTCGGCACCCGCCCCGTCCGCCATGACGGGCTCGACAAGGTCGCCGGCAAGGCCCGCTACGCGGCCGATCTGAACCTGCCGGGAATGCTGTACGGGCACATCCTGCGCTCGCCGCATCCCCACGCACGGATCGTCTCGATCGACACCTCAGCCGCCGAGGCGATGCCCGGCGTGAAAGCGGTGGTCACCGGGGCCGATTTCCCCGAAGCACCGCCCAAGGGCGCGACGCGCAACCTGATGTGCACGGTCATCGCCCGCGACACGGTGCTGTACAGCGGCCACGCCGTGGCTGCGGTAGCGGCGTCCACCCGGCGCGAGGCCAAGGCAGCGGCGGAGGCCATCGAGGTCACCTACGAGCTGCTGCCCCACGTGCTGAACATCTCCGACGCGATGGCCGACGACGCGCCAGTGCTGCACGACAACCTGTTCACGCGCGGTGTCGAGCCGCGGCCCACCGAGCCGTCGAACATCGCGGCCCGCACGGTGTACGAGCGCGGCGATGTCGAGCAGGGGTTCGCCGAGGCCGACATCGTGATCGAGCGGGAGTTCTCGACCCAGGCGGTGCACCAGGGCTACATCGAGCCGCACGCCTGTGTGGTCGACTGCGACCAGGAAGGCAAGGCGGTCATCTGGGCCTCCTCCCAAGGCCACTTCATGGTGCGCTCGTCGACAGCCACGGTGCTCGGATGGGACACCTCGCGCATCAAGGTGATCCCCGCGGAGATCGGCGGCGGCTTCGGCGGCAAGACGACGATCTACATCGAGCCGGTGGCGGCACTGCTCTCGACGAAAGCGGGCCGACCGGTCAAGATCGTGATGAGCCGCGAGGACGTGTTCCGGGCAACCGGCCCGGCACCCGGGGCCATCATCAAGATGAAGGTCGGCGCCCGCAACGACGGCACCATCACCACGGCGAAGGCCTGGCTGGCCTACGAGAACGGGGCCTTCCAGGGCATCGCCGCGATGCTCGGCTGCATGTGCGTCGTGTCGGCCTACACCCTCGATCACCTCTATGTGGAGGGCTTCGACGTGGTGCTCAACCGGCCGGTCAACGTGGCCTACCGGGCCCCCTCGGCGCCTGCAGCAGCGTTCGCGATGGACTCGGTGGTCGACGAGATAGCGGAGCGTGTCGGCATGGACCCGATCGACCTGCGCATCCACAACTGTCCCTCCCAGGGCGACCCGACGCCGTACGGGCCCAAGTGGCCGATGATCGGCCTGCGCGAGTGCCTCGAAGCGATCCGCGACAGCGACCACTACCAGTCGGAGCTGCCCGAAGGGCAGGGCCGCGGTGTGGCCAGCGGGTTCTGGTTCAACATCGGCGAGGCGTCGAGCGCAACGGTGAACCTGAACGAGAACGGCACCGCCACGGTGATCACCGGCAGCCCCGACATCGGCGGCAGCCGGGCGTCGATGGCGCTGATGGCCGCCGAGGAGCTGGGCCTCGATGTGCACCTGATCCAGCCGGTCGTGGGCGACACCGAGGTAGTCGGCTTCACCGACGTGACCGAGGGCAGCCGCGCCACGTTCGCGACGGGCATGGCGGTCGTGGAGGCCTGCCGCGATCTCAAGGAGCAGCTGCGCAAGCGTGCGGCCAAGACCTGGGATTGCGATGTCGAAGAAGTCGAATGGGTGGACGGCTCGGCCGTGCACGGACCTGGCGAGCAGGAACCCCTGACGCTGGCCGCCATCACCGGCAACGCCAAGCGCACCGGCGGCCCGCTGGGCGCCACCGCGTCGCTGAATGCCCGGGGCGCCGGCCCGGCCTTCTCGGTCCAGGTCGCGGACGTGTCGGTCGACCAGGAAACCGGGCGGGTCACCGTGGAGCGCTACACCACCGCGCAGGATGCCGGCACAGCGATCCACCCCAGCTACGTGGAAGGCCAGATGCAGGGCGGCGTGGTGCAGGGCATCGGTTGGGCGCTCAATGAGGAGTACATCTACTCAGACGACGGCAACCTCGAGAACCCGGGATTCCTGGACTATCGCATCCCCGTGGCATCAGACCTGCCGATGATCGAGACCTGCATCGTGGAGGTTCCGAACCCGTCGCATCCCTACGGCGTGCGCGGCGTCGGCGAGGTGGGCATCGTGCCGCCGCTGCCGGTGATGGCCAACGCCGTTGCCGATGCCACCGGCGTGCGCATCAGCGATCTGCCGCTCTCGCCACCGCGAGTGCTGGAAGCGCTGACGGCCGCCGAGAGCTGATCGCAGCCCGAAGCCGCTGAGCCGATTCATCGGGGCGACTCGATGGCGGTGGTTCACTTCTCGACCGACCAGCGCCAGCACACCGGCGGCACATCTGAGGTCACCATCGACGCGGCGAACGTGCGCGACCTGGTGCGGCAGCTCGCAGAGCTCTACCCGTCGCTCAACGCGCACCTCGTCGAGACATCGTCCACCGCAGTCGCCATCGACGGCGAGATCATCCCCGACCCCTGGCTAGAAGCCCTCACCCCAACCTCAGAGGTGCACTTAGTCCGCCCGCTCGCGGGCGGATGAAACCAGCACAGCGCCCGCTCGCGGGCGGATAGAACCAGCACATCGCCCGCTTGCGGGCGGATATCGCGCTAGGGCTGGACTTTGAGCTCGATCTCGACGCCGGCAGGCAGGTCGAGACGCTGGAGCGAGTCGACCGTCTTGTCGGTGGGATCGATCACGTCGATCAGGCGCTTGTGGATCCGCATCTCGAAGTGCTCGCGCGAGTCCTTGTCTTTATGGGGGGACCGCACGACCGTGTAGCGATGCTTCTCGGTCGGCAACGGCACCGGGCCCCGCACCTTGGCGTTGGTGCGCAGCACCGTCTCGGTGATCTTCTGCGCCGACTGGTCCACGATCTCGTGGTCGTAGGCCTTGAGCCGCATCCGGATCCGAGGTGCTGCCATCTGAGTGCCTGACTGTTGGCCGGAAACCCGGGTTACTGAACGATCTTGGTGACCCGGCCGGCGCCCACAGTGCGCCCGCCCTCACGGATGGCGAAGCGCAAGCCCTCGTCCATCGCGATCGGGTTGATCAGCTCGACGGTCATCTCGGTGTTGTCGCCCGGCATGCACATCTCGGTGCCCGACGGCAGCTCGACCACACCGGTGATGTCGGTGGTGCGGAAGTAGAACTGCGGGCGATAGTTCGAGAAGAACGGCTTGTGCCGCCCGCCCTCGTCCTTGGTGAGCACGTAGACCTGCGCCTCGAACTTGGTGTGCGGGGTGATCGCGCCCTTGCGGGTGCAGACCTGGCCGCGCTCCACCTCGTCCTTGCCGGTGCCGCGCAGCAGCAGGCCGACGTTGTCGCCCGCCTGGCCCTGGTCGAGGATCTTGCGGAACATCTCGACACCGGTCACCGTGGTGGTCTGCGTGTCGCGGATGCCCACGATCTCGACCTCGTCGCCGGAATTGATGATGCCCTGCTCGATCTTGCCGGTGACCACGGTGCCGCGGCCGGTGATCGAGAAGACGTCCTCGATCGGCATCAGGAAGGGGCGCTCGGTGTCACGCTCGGGCTCGGGCACGTACTCGTCGACCGCGTTCATCAGCTCGACGACCTGCTCGGCGGCAGCCGCGTCGCCCTCCAGTGCGTTCAGCGCGGAGACGCGGACCACCGGGACGTCGTCGCCCGGGAACTCGTACTCGCTGAGCAGCTCGCGTACCTCGAGCTCGACGAGCTCGAGCAGCTCCTCGTCGTCGACCATGTCGACCTTGTTGAGCGCCACGACGATGTAGGGCACGCCGACCTGGCGGGCGAGCAGCACGTGCTCACGGGTCTGGGGCATCGGGCCGTCAGCCGCGGACACCACCAGGATGGCGCCGTCCACCTGGGCGGCACCGGTGATCATGTTCTTGATGTAGTCGGCGTGACCGGGCATGTCGACGTGCGCGTAGTGCCGGTTGGCCGTCTCGTACTCGACATGCGCAATGGAGATCGTGATGCCGCGCTCACGCTCTTCGGGTGCCTTGTCGATCTCGTCGAAGGCCGTCGCCTGGCCGCCGACCTGTTCGGACAGCACGCGCGTGATGGCAGCCGTCAGTGTCGTCTTGCCATGGTCGATGTGGCCCATCGTGCCCACGTTGACGTGAGGCTTGGTCCGCTCGAAACGCTCTTTTGCCATGTCGTACCCGCCTTTCGGGGTTCTGCTCGCCTATCGGGGGTGAGTGAGGTGCAGGGATGTCGTTTTTCTTTGTTTCTTCACCGTTCTGAACGGTGTGAGGCTAGGGATGCCGTGGCCCAGTTCCAATAGGCCCCTAGCCACATAAGTCAGCACTGAGCCGACTGCGGCCCTCCAGCAACGGCTCGGGTCATTCGCCGCGAATGCGCTTGATGATCTCCTCGGCGATGCTGGACGGCACCTGCTCGTAGTTGTCGAATTGCATGCTGTAGGTCGCGCGGCCCTGGGTGCGGGACCGGAGGTCGTTGGCGTAGCCGAACATCTCCGACAGCGGCACCTTGGCGTCGATCACCTGATTCACGCCGCGCAGTTCCATCTGCCCGACCCGTCCGCGCCGTGAGTTGAGGTCGCCGATGACATCGCCCATGTAGTGCTCGGGCGTGACGACCTCCACCGACATGACCGGCTCGAGCAGGACGGGCCGTGCCAGCCGGGCCGCATCGCGCATGGCCATCGTGCCGGCGATCTTGAAGGCCATCTCGGAGGAGTCGACGTCGTGATGGTTGCCGTCGATCAGATCGACGGCCACGTCCACCAGCGGGAAGCCCGCCAGCGGGCCGTTCTCCAGCGACGACTGCAAACCGGCATCGACCGATGAGATGTACTCGCGCGGGATCACGCCGCCGCGGATGTGGTCCTCGAAGACGTAGCCCTCGCCGGGATCCGACGGGCGCAGGTTGATGACCACCACCGCGTACTGGCCCGAGCCGCCGGTCTGCTTGATGTGGCGGTACTCGAACTTGTCGACCGGTGAGGTGATCGTCTCGCGGTAGGCCACCTGCGGCTTGCCGATCGAGGCATCCACCTTGAACTCCCGCAGCATCCGGTCGACCAGCACCTCGAGGTGCAGCTCGCCCATGCCCGAGATCACGGTCTGGCCGGTCTCGTCGTCGGTCTTGACCTGGAAGGTGGGATCTTCCTCGCTGAGCGCCGTGAGCGCCTTTCCCAGCTTGTCCTGGTCGCCCTTCGACTTGGGCTCGACAGCGACGTGCACGACCGGGTCGGGGAAGTCGAGCTGCTCGAGCACGATCGGCTTGGACGAATCGCAGAGCGTGTCGCCGGTGCGGGTGTTCTTCAGGCCGATGCCCGCGACGATGTCGCCGGTGGCGATGTCGTCGCGGTCTTCGCGGTTGTTGGCGTGCATCTGCAGGATGCGCCCGATGCGCTCGCGATTGCCCGTGGTGGTGTTGAGCACCTGGCCGCCGCGCTCGAACTTGCCGCTGTACACCCGGAAATAGGTGAGCTTGCCGACGTGAGGGTCGGTCATGATCTTGAACGCCAGCGCCGAGAACGGCTCTTCGTCGCTGGGCTTGCGCTCGAGATCATCCTTGCCATTCGTCGAGCTGCCGGCGATGGCCGGGATGTCCACCGGCGCGGGCAGGTACATCGTGACGGCGTCGAGCAGCGGCTGCACGCCTTTGTTCTTGAACGCGCTGCCGGTGAGCACCGGCACGATCTGGCCGTCGAGCGTGCCCTGCCGGATCGCCCGTCGGATCGTGTCGGCATCGACATCCTCGCCTTCGAGGTAGGCCAGCATGATGTCCTCGTCGACATCGGCGAGCCGTTCGAGCAGCTTGCTGCGGTACTCCGACGCCTGATCGGCCAGGTCGGCAGGGATGTCGACGATGTCGTAGGTAGCGCCGAGATCGTCGCCCTTCCACACCACGGCGTTCATCTCGACCAGGTCGACCACGCCTTCGAAGTCGGCCTCGAGGCCGATCGGCAGCTGCAGGACAGCCGTGTTGGGGGTGAGCCGGTCCTCGATGCTGGCCAGCGAGCCGAAGAACGAGGCGCCCGTGCGGTCGAGCTTGTTGATGAAGCACATCCGCGGCACGCCGTACCGGTCGGCCTGCCGCCAGACGGTCTCGGTCTGCGGCTCGACGCCCGCGACGCCGTCGAACACTGCCACGGCGCCGTCGAGCACCCGCAGCGACCGCTCCACCTCGACGGTGAAGTCGACGTGGCCCGGCGTATCGATGATGTTGATGACGTGATCGTTCCAGTGGCAGGTGGTGGCGGCGGAGGTGATGGTGATGCCCCGCTCCTGCTCCTGCTCCAT
Source organism: Acidimicrobiia bacterium (assembly GCA_022820505.1). Classification (GTDB taxonomy): domain Bacteria; phylum Actinomycetota; class Acidimicrobiia; order Acidimicrobiales; family Poriferisodalaceae; genus Poriferisodalis. Next base: position 53,618 of record JAJEFK010000041.1, read on the forward strand.
CCAGTCCATCGTGGCGGCGCCGTCGTGGACCTCGCCGATCTTGTAGTTGACGCCGGTGTAGTAGAGGATCCGCTCCGTCACCGTGGTCTTGCCCGCGTCGATGTGGGCCATGATCCCGATGTTGCGGACGCGGTCGAGAGGTTGCGTTCGAGCCATTTCAGCGTTGCCCCAATTGACCAGATATCCCGATCAGATCGCCAGCGATCTGTTACCAGCGGTAGTGCGCGAAGGCCTTGTTGGCCTCTGCCATGCGGTGCGTGTCTTCACGCCGCTTGGCAGCCGAGCCGGTGCCGTTGGAGGCATCCATCAGCTCGTTCGCGAGTCGTTCCGACATGGTGCGCTCGCGGCGCTCGCGGGCGAAGCCCACGATCCAGCGAATTGCCAGCGCAGTGGCGCGGCGCGGGCGCACTTCGACGGGCACCTGGTAGGTGGCACCGCCGACGCGGCGGCTCTTCACTTCGACTTGCGGCCGGGTGTTGTCCACCGCCCGCTTCAGAATCTCGAGCGGCTCGCCGCCGGTCCGCTCGCCGACGAGATCCATCGCCTGGTACACGATGCTCTCGGCCAGCGAGCGCTTGCCGCGGCGCAGCACCTTGTTGATGAACTGGGTGACCAGCGCGGAGTCGTAGACGGGGTCGGGAGCGATGTCGCGGCGGGGCGCTGCACCTCGGCGGGGCACGTCAGGACTCCCGCTTGGCGCCGTAGCGCGAGCGTGCCTGCTGGCGGGCATTCACACCCGATGCATCCAGCGCACCGCGGATGATCTTGTAGCGGACGCCGGGCAGGTCCTTGACCCGGCCGCCGCGCACCAGCACGATGCTGTGCTCCTGCAGGTTGTGGCCCTCGCCCGGGATGTAGGCGGTCACCTCGACACCGCTGGTGAGGCGCACACGGGCAACCTTGCGCAGGGCAGAGTTCGGCTTCTTCGGCGTGTGCGTGTACACGCGGGTGCAGACCCCGCGCCGCTGGGGCGAGCCCTTCAACGCAGGCGTGCGCACCTTCGTCGGCTTGGACTTTCGGCCCTTGCGGACCAGCTGCTGGATCGTGGGCACCAGAACCTCGGTGAGTTGGGGACCCCTGTGAGCCGGGGCTGTCAGCGGGACAGATTGCTAGCGGACAGGTCGACAGGCAGGAGTCGGGCAGATCTGCGCAATGCCCCACCCGGCAGCGCGCCGAAACCGGCTATGAAGGCTAGGCAGCGCGCCCCAGCACGACAACCGCTCAGCTGGCGTCGGTGAACGAGGCGACGCTCTCGTCGAGACCTGCCTCGTCGGCATCGGGATCGCCGCCGATCGACGCCAGCCACGCAGCCGGGTCCTGGGCGTCCTCGGACGACCAGAATTCCATCGGCTCGTATTCCGGGGCAATCGTGTCGATATTGCGGTACACGTCCTGACCGGTGCCAGCCGGAATCAGCTTGCCGATGATGATGTTCTCCTTGAGGCCCTTCAAGCTGTCGCGACGCGACTCGATGGCCGCCTCGGTCAGCACGCGGGTGGTCTCCTGGAAGGAGGCAGCCGAGAGCCACGACTCGGTCGCCAGCGATGCCTTCGTGATGCCCATGATGATCGGGCGGCCCTCGGCGGGGCGACTGCTCTGGGCCACCAGCTCGCGGTTGGCTTCGCGGTAGTTCCGCTGGTCGACCTGTTCGCCGGGCAGGAACGGCGAATCGCCCTGCTCGCCGACGAGCACCCGTCTGGTCATCTGGCGGATGATCAGCTCGATGTGCTTGTCATGGATCGACACGCCCTGCTCGCGGTACACCTTCTGCACCTCCGAGACGAGGTACTGCTGGGTCTCGCGCACTCCGCGGATCTCGATGAGCTCCTTGGGGTCGCGCGGACCGTCCACGAGCGGATCGCCGGCGCGGATGTCCTGCCCGTCGGTCACCGCGAGCCGCGACATGGACGGCACCGTGTAGGTGTCCTCGGAGCCGTCATCGCCGATGACATCGATCTGGCGTCCCCGGCCGTCGTCCTCGCCGATTCGCACCACACCCGAACGGCGGGCCAGGACGGCCTTGCCGCGCGGGGTGCGAGCTTCGAACAGCTCGACCACGCGGGGCAGACCGCCGGCGATGTTCTCGCCGCCGATGACACCGCCGGTGTGGAACGTCCTCATGGTCAGCTGCGTGCCCGGCTCGCCGATGGACTGGGCAGCGATCACGCCGACCGCCTCGCCCACCTCGATGAGCTTGCCGGTCGCCAGCGATCCGCCGTAGGCCATCGCCGACACGCCGAATTCGGAATCGTCGGTGAGCGGGGACAGCACACGGACTCGCGTGACATCAGGGTCGTCGCGCAGCGCGATCAGCTCGTCCTCGCCGACCAGCCGTCCGGCCTCGAGCACGGTGCCGTCGCTGAGCGTCACTTCCGCCGCGAGGCAGCGGCTGAAGAGCCTCGTGTCGAGATGGGTGCGCTTGTCCGGTCCGTCCGGGACGACGTCCTCGATCCACAGCCCGTTCACCGGACCAGGCCGGTCGAAGGGATTCTCGCTGTTGATGATGAGTTCTTGGGCGACATCGACAAGCCGGCGGGTCAGGTAGCCCGAGTCGGCCGTGCGCAGCGCCGTGTCGACCAGGCCCTTGCGTGCGCCTGGCGTGGAGATGAAGTACTCCAGCGTGGCCAAGCCCTCTCGGTACGACGACTTGATGGGGCGCGGGATGATGTCGCCGCGGGGGTTGGCGACCAGCCCGCGGATGGCGGCAATCTGGCGCACCTGCATCATGTTCCCGCGTGCGCCGGAGCCGACCATCATGCCGATCGGGTTGAACGTGGTGCGAGACATCTCGCCTTCAAGCGAGCGACGCACCTCGTCGGTGGCGTCGGTCCAGATCTCCACTTCCTTCTGACGCCGCTCGCCGTCGGTGATGATGCCGCGCCGGAACTGGGTCTCGACTCGCTCCGCCTCGCCCTCGTGGCGTTCGAGGATCTCGGCCTTGTCGGGAGGCGTGCTCACATCGTCGACCGAGATCGTCAGGCCCGAGCGGCTGGCGTACTCGTAGCAGAGGTCCTTGATGTGATCGAGGCTGACGGCAATCTCGCTCGTGGAGTAGTTGTCGGACAGGGCGCGCACGATGCGGCCCATGTCGCCCTTGCGCACGGGCCGGTTCACGTACTCGAAGTCGTCCGGGAGCGTGGCGTTGAACAGCGCACGACCCGGCGTCGTGGGCGTGTAACTGCCGTTTCCGTCGCTGAGCTGCGCAATGCGCCACTCGATTGGCTGATGCAGCTTGAGGTGGCCGAGGTCGAGCGCCTGCTCGATCTGGTGCAGGTGGCGGAAGACCGGCACCTCGGCACCGTCATCGCTGTCGACGCCGGTCGCCTCGGTCAGGTAGTAGCTGCCGATGAGCATGTCCAGGTTGGGCACGGTCATCGGCCGGCCGTCGGCGGGGCTCAGCAGGTTGTTGGCCGACAGCATCAGCACCCGTGCCTCTGCCTGCGCCTCCGAGGACAGCGGCAGGTGCACAGCCATCTGGTCGCCGTCGAAGTCGGCGTTGAAGGCGGCGCACACGAGCGGATGGATCTGGATCGCCTTGCCTTCCACCAGCAGCGGCTCGAAGGCCTGGATGCCCAGCCGGTGCAGCGTGGGCGCCCGGTTCAGCAGCACCGGGTGCTCCTTGATGACGTCCTCGAGCACGTCCCAGACGTCGGCGCGGCGCCGCTCGACCATCCGCTTGGCCGACTTGATGTTCTGCGCGATCTCCGAGTCGACCAGCCGCTTCATGACGAACGGCTTGAACAGCTCGAGCGCCATCAGCTTGGGCAGCCCGCACTGGTGCAGGCGCAGCGTGGGCCCCGCGACGATGACGGAGCGGCCCGAGTAGTCGACGCGCTTGCCCAGCAGGTTCTGGCGGAAGCGACCCTGCTTGCCCTTGAGCATGTCCGACAGCGACTTCAGCGCCCGATTGCCGGGGCCTGTCACAGGACGGCCCCTTCGGCCGTTGTCGAACAGCGCATCGACTGCTTCCTGCAGCATGCGCTTCTCGTTGTTGACGATGATCTCGGGTGCCCGCAGGTCGAGCAGGCGCTTCAGCCGGTTGTTGCGGTTGATGACACGTCGGTAGAGATCATTCAGGTCAGATGTCGCGAAGCGGCCGCCGTCGAGCTGCACCATGGGGCGCAGGTCGGGCGGGATGCACGGCACGGCATCGAGAATCATCGCCCGCGGGTCGTTGATGCGGCGCCCGTGCTCGTCTCGCCGGTTGAACGCGCTCAGGATCTTGAGGCGCTTGATCGCCTTCTGCTTGCGCTGGGCCGACAGCGGCCGGCGCCCGTCGGACGCCTCGATGGCGGCACGCAGCTCGGCCTCCTCGACGTCGAAGTCCATGTTGGCCATGAGCTGCGCGATGGCCTCGGCGCCCATGCCGCCCTCGAAGTACTGGCCGTAGCGATCCTCCAGCTCGCGCCAGAGATCCTCGTCGTCGACGATCATCCGCTCGTGCAGGTCGCGCAGCGCTGCGAAAGCGCGCTCAACGAGGTCTTTCTCCTCGTTGGCCTCTTCGTCAATGGCCTCGAGGTCGCGCTCGGATTCGCGCTGGGCCGACCGCAGTTCACGCTCCTTGGCGTCGTCGGCCTCCAGCGAGGCCAGCTCGGCCTCGAGCTCCGCGAGCCGCTCCGCCCGACGCTCTGCAAGCTCCTCGTCTATGACGTCGAGCTCCTCGGCTTTCTCGGCTTCGAGCCGCGGCAGGTCGGCGTGCAGCTTCTCGCTGTCGACCTTGGTGACCAGGTTCGCAGCGAAGTAGATGACGCGTTCCAGCGCCTTGGCCTTGAGCTCCTGGCGGGGGTCGAGGCCAGTCAAGAAGTACGCCAGCCATGAGCGGGTGCCGCGCAAGTACCAGATGTGCACCACCGGGGCTGCCAGCTCGATGTGGCCCATGCGCTCGCGGCGCACCTTGGAACGGGTGACTTCCACGCCGCAGCGCTCGCAGATGATGCCCTTGAACCGGACGCGCTTGTACTTGCCGCAACCGCACTCCCAGTCCTTGGTGGGACCGAAGATCTTCTCGCAGAACAAGCCGTCCTTCTCGGGCTTGAGCGTGCGGTAGTTGATGGTCTCCGGCTTGCGGACCTCGCCGTTGGACCATGTGCGGATGGCGTCAGCGGTCGCCAGGCCGATCCGGATGTCAGAGAAGTCGTTGACGTCGATCATGCGTTATGTCCGGCCCTGTGTCTGTATCGGTGGTGCGAGTTCTTGATGTTTCGGTTGCGCTGTGTCGGCTGTGCGGTGTCGCTGCGTTGATCACATGCGCTGCTGGCGGCGCAGCTCGTCTTCTTCGTCGGTGCCGCGCTCGGGTCGGCTGATGTCGATGCCCAGCGATTCCTCGGCACGGAAGACGTCCTCGTCGAGACCCTGGATGTCGATCTGCTGCCCGGCTGTCGACATGACCTCGACGTTGAGGCAGAGCGCCTGCATCTCCTTGATGAGCACCTTGAAGCTCTCAGGGATGCCGGGCTCGGGGATGTTCTCGCCCTTGACGATCGCCTCGTACACGCGCACCCGGCCCAGCACGTCGTCGGACTTGATGGTGAGCAGCTCCTGCAGGCAGTAGGCAGCGCCATACGCCTCGAGGGCCCACACTTCCATCTCGCCGAAGCGCTGGCCGCCGAACTGCGCCTTGCCGCCCAGCGGCTGCTGGGTGATCATCGAGTACGGCCCCGTCGAGCGAGCGTGGATCTTGTCGTCGACCAGGTGTGCCAGCTTCAAGATGTAGCTGTAGCCGACCATGATCGGCTCGTCGTAGGCCTCGCCGGTGCGCCCGTTGAAGAGCACCGTCTTGCCCGTGCGGGTCATGAGGCGTTCGCCGGTCACCGACTCGGGCCGCAGGTTCTCGAGCGTCTGCTGGATGGTGGGATGCCGTCCGGCGGCTTCCTCCTCGTCCCAGCGCGCCCCGTCGAACACCGGCGTGGCAATGAACACCGACGGCTCGGTGGTGGGGCGGGTCTTGCGGGCAGTGTTGCTGACCGGCTCCTTGCCGATCATCTCTTCCTTGCCGCCCTCGTCGGTGGCCTTCCAGCCCCAGCGCGCTGCGTAGCCCAGGTGGGCTTCGAGCACCTGGCCGACGTTCATGCGGCTCGGCACCCCCAGCGGGCTCAGGATGATGTCGACCGGCGTGCCGTCGGCCAGGTACGGCATGTCCTCGGTGGGGAGGATCTTCGAGATCACGCCCTTGTTGCCGTGACGCCCGGCGAGCTTGTCGCCGACGCTGATCTTGCGCTTCTGGGCCACGTACACGCGCACGAGCTGGTTCACGCCAGGCGGCAGCTCGTCGTCGGCGTCGCGGCTGAACACCCGGATGTCGGTGACCACGCCATTCTCGCCGTGGGGCACCTTGAGCGAGGTGTCGCGCACCTCGCGGGCCTTCTCGCCGAAGATGGCACGCAGCAGCCGTTCCTCGGGCGTGAGCTCGGTCTCGCCCTTGGGAGTGACCTTGCCCACCAGTACCGCGCCCGGCTCGACTTCGGCACCGATGCGCACGATGCCCTGCTCGTCGAGGTCGGCGAGGATGTCGTCGGCCAGGTTGGGGATGTCCCGGGTGATCTCCTCGGGACCCAGCTTGGTGTCGCGGGCATCGATCTCGTACTCGTGAATGTGGATCGACGTGAGCACGTCGTCCTTCACCAGGCGCTCCGACAGGATGATGGCGTCCTCGTAGTTGTAGCCCTCCCAGGCCATGTAGGCGACCAGGAGGTTCTTGCCCAGCGCCAGCTCGCCGTGATCGGTGGACGGCCCGTCCGCGATGACGGCCTGAGGCTCCACGCGATCGCCGACGCGAACGAGCGCCCGCTGGTTGATGCAGGTGTCCTGGTTGGAGCGCCGGAACTTGAGCAGCGGGAATTCGTGCCGCTTGCCGTCATCTCCGTCGATGACGATGCAGTCGCCGGCGACTTCGGTGACTTCGCCGCCGACGCCCTGACGCTCGCCCTTGTCGTCTTCGACTTCGGCAAGCACCATCTCGGCAGCGTCGGCCATGGCGAGGCCTTCGATGCCGGTGCCGATGTAGGGGGCCTCGGCCCGCAGCAGCGGCACAGCCTGGCGCTGCATGTTGGCGCCCATGAGCGCCCGGTTGGCATCGTCGTGCTCGAGGAACGGGATCAGCGCGGTGGCCACCGACACGATCTGCTTCGGCGAGACGTCCATGAGCTGGACTTCCGATGCCGGCACGTAGCTGATCTCGGTGGTCGCGGCGAAGTAGGTGTCGCGCTCCATCTGCAGCCGCAGATCTTCCAGGCTGGCACCCTGGGGGCTCTTGCGCACGAGCACGCGGGGGTTGCGGAATGATCCGTCGGGGTTGAGCGGCGCGTTGGCCTGCGCGACCACGAACTCCTCTTCCTCATCCGCGGTCAGGTAACGCACCTCGGTGGTGGCCTTGCCGTCCTTGATGACCCGGTAGGGCGACTCGATGAAGCCGAACTCGTTGACACGGGCGAAGGTGGCCAGCGCCCCGATCAGGCCGATGTTCGGACCCTCCGGCGTCTCGATGGGGCACATGCGGCCGTAGTGGCTGAAGTGGACGTCGCGCACCTCGAAGCCGGCTCGTTCCCGCGACAGGCCGCCGGGGCCGAGCGCGGACAGGCGGCGGCGGTGGGTGAGGCCCGACAGCGGGTTCACCTGGTCCATGAACTGGCTGAGCTGGCTGGTGCCGAAGAACTCCTTGGTGGCCGCCACGACCGGGCGGATGTTGATCAGCGTCTGCGGCGTGATGGCCTCGACGTCCTGGGTGGTCATGCGCTCGCGCACCACCCGCTCCATGCGGCTGAGGCCGATCCGCACCTGGTTCTGGATCAGCTCGCCGACGGAGCGGATGCGCCGGTTGGCGAAGTGATCCTGGTCGTCCAGGCGGTAGCCGGGCTCGGCGTTCGCCAGGTGCAGCAGGTAGCTCGCCGTGGCGAGGACTTCGCTGCGGGTGAGCACCGTGGAATCGGGGTCGGGGCGGATCAGCTCGGGGTGCTCGAGCGCGTCGGGATCATCGGCGTCGATGAAGTCGAGGCCGAACAGCTCGGACACGCGGTCGAGTTCAGGCCCGAGCTTGCGGTTCAGCTTGTAACGGCCGACCTTGGACAGCGAGTACCGGCGCTCGTCGAAGAACGCATTCTGGAAGTAGTTGGACGCGGCATCCGGGGTTGCCACCTCACCGGGGCGCACCCGCTTGTACAGCTCGAGGAGCGAATCCTGCTGGTTGGGCGCAACGTCTCGATCCTTGTCCCACTGGGGCTCCAGGAAGTCGAAGTGCTCCACGAACCGCTCGAGCAGTCCGGGATGGCGGTCTTCGCCGTAGCCCAGCGCTCGCAGCAGCGAGAAGATGCTGAGGCGGCGCTTGCGGGCCACCCGGCTGCCGGCGGTGGGATCCTTGCCCGGCTTGTGCTCGACGTCGAACTCGATCCACTCGCCGCGGTAGGGGTGAATGGTTGCCGTCACCAGCTGGTGCTTCGACATGTTCCGGAGCCGGTAGCGCTCACCGGGCTGGAAGATGACGCCGGGCGAGCGCACGAGCTGGCTCACCACCACCCGCTCGGTGCCGTTGATGATGAATGTGCCCTTGGGGGTCATCATCGGGAAGTCGCCCATGAACACGGTCTGGGCCTTGACCTCGCCGGTGTGGGCGTTCTTGAACTCGGCGCGCACGAAGATCGGCGCCGAGTAGGTCATGTCGCGTTCCTTGCACTCCTCCACGGAGAACTTGGGCGGCGGGCGCAGATCCTCGTCGTAGGGGTCGAAGGAGAAGACGAGCTGGAGATGCCCGCCGAAGTCGCTGATAGGGCTGATGTCTGAGAAGGTCTCAGCGAGCCCGACATCGAGGAATCGTTGGAAGGAATCCTTCTGGATCGACACGAGGTCCGGGAGTTCCAGGACTTCGTCGAGGTTGCCGAACGAATAGCGTTCGCGGCCGACACGAGACGACAACGGACTCTCCTAGTGGTTCAGTTGTTCGGAATGGGTCACCGGCGACTGCCCGCGGCAGGCGACGAGGGGGCGGAAGCGCGCGCAGTCGCAGGCGTCCGCAGCAAACAGGGAGCCCACCGCTGGGCCTCGGTGCTGGGGACTGGTGGGTGCGCGAATGGGGAGGCCACCTGTGCCACGGCCTTGGCAACGCTATCCAGCAACGCTGGATGCCACAACCGCGACACGCGGCGTGCGGCAAGAAATGTGCTCGCGTCTAGGACAGTTCGACGCTGGCGCCGACCGCCTCGAGGGCTTCCTTGGCCTTGTCGGCGTCGGCCTTCGGCACGCCTTCGAGCACAGGCTTCGGGGCGGCCTCCACCAGATCCTTGGCCTCCTTGAGTCCCAGGCTGGTGAGCGAGCGCACCTCCTTGATGACCTGCACCTTCTTGTCGCCAATGGCGGTCAGCGTGACGGTGACCTCATCGGCGGCTTCCTCGGCGGCCTCGCCGTCGCTGTCGCCTCCGGCAGCAGCGGCAGCCACCATCATCGGGGCGGCCGCAGCAGCAGTGACGTCGAAGCGCTCTTCGAACGCCTTCTTCAGCTCGACCAGCTCGAGCACCGTCATGTTGCCGATGGCGTCGAGGATCTCTTCGGTGGACGTGCTCATTGGTTGTTCTCCGTGTTTGTTGGATCGTCTGATGGATCGCTGTCTGGATCGTCTGCTTCGGCGTCTTCAGCCTCAGGAGCGGAATCTGCCGCGGTCGTGCTGGCGTCGGCTTTGTCTGTTTGAGCCGCGGTCTCGGCGTCGGGAGCCGGGCTGTCCGGTGTCTTGTCGGCCAGGGCTTGCAGCAGGCCCGACACCTCCCCGATCAAGTTGTTCATCATCGACGCCAGCGCACTGAGCGGCGCGGCGAACGCTCCCAGCATCTGCGCCATCAGTTCATCGCGCGACGGCAGGTCGGCGAGCTCGCGCACCTGGGCGTCGCTGAGCAACGTGCCCGCCAGCACGCCGCCCTTGATGACCAGCGCGTCGTGCTCCGCTGCGAACGTGCGCAGGGCCTGAGCGGCCGCCGACGGATCCTTGCCGCAGAAGGCGAGCGCCGTCGGACCCAAGAGCAGGTCCAGCGCGCCAGCCGGCGCATCAACCGACAGTGCCCGGCGGACCAAAGTGTTCTTGTAGATCTTGTAACGGCAGTCAGCATCGATGAGGCGGCCCCGCAGGTCGGCCATCTCTGCCACGTCCAAGCCGCGGTATTCGGTGAACAGCACCGCTTCGGCCTCGGCGAATCGCTGGCGAACTTCGTCCACCACTGCCACCTTGTCGGCCCGCGGCGCGCGCCCGGCAGCCGTCGTTGCTGTCGCCATGGTGGGGACCTCCTGTGCTGCGGGGTGTGCTGTGGTCGGGCGGTTGGATCGCTCCCGGTCCCAGAACGGGCACCGGTCCGCAGACCAGACAGAACCGCATCCCGACGCACACGCGCACAGGAAGACTGTCCACCTCATCAGGCTCGACCCGTGCGACTCACCCGAGGCGGGCGAGCCCCTGAACATGGTTCAGACGGGGCCGATTTCAGGCCGGAGCCACCGGAGTTCTACGGCGAGCAAGTTGTGAAGTGCCGAACGCTACCGGTCGCGCCCGGCCATTCAACTGCGGGAGGGCTAGTTGAACGTGGTGGGGTCGATGCGGACTCCTGGGCCCATGGTCGAGGACACCACCATCTTGCGCACGTAGCGGCCCTTGGCACCGGCTGGCTTCGCCCGTGCCAGCTCGTCCATGACCGCTGCCAGATTGGAGTTCAGGTCCTCAGCGGTGAAGCTCACCTTGCCGATCGCCAGATGCACGTTGCCGTACCGGTCGGTGCGGTACTCGACCTTGCCGCCCTTGAACTCGCCCACCGCCTTGCCCACATCGGGCGTCACCGTGCCGGACTTGGGGTTCGGCATAAGGCCACGGGGGCCGAGCACCTTGCCCAGCCGGCCCACTACGCCCATCATGTCCGGCGTCGCGATCGCCACGTCGAAATCGGTGAATCCGGCCTCGACGCGCTCGGCCAGATCGGCACCGCCCACGACGTCGGCACCTGCTTCGGAAGCAGCCGCCGCAGCGTCACCCTGCGCGAAGACCGCAACGCGCACGTCGCCGCCGGTGCCCGACGGCAGCGCGACGGTGCCACGCACCATCTGGTCGGCCTTGCGTGGATCCACGCCGAGCCGCACCGACAGATCGACCGATTCGTCGAACTTGGCCGGTGCCAGCGTCCGCACCATGTCGATGGCCTGGGCAGGCTCGTGCATCATCTGCCGGTCGTACCGTCGGGTCGCCTCGGCGTACTTCTTCCCTGACATCTGTGTCCTCCTGCGCTGGCCGGCGACTCAGCCGGCGACTTCGATGCCCATCGAGCGAGCGGTGCCGATCACCTGCAGCTTGGCGTTCTCAAGATCGCGTGCGTTGAGATCCGGCATCTTCGTCGCGGCGATCTCGGCTACTTGGGCCTCGGTGACATGCGCCACGGTCTCGCGGCCGGGGTTGTTGGCCGCCTTCTCCAGCCCCGCCGCCTGGCGCAGCAGCACCGACGTCGGAGGCGTCTTCGTGATGAACGTGAACGACCGGTCTTCGAAGATCGTGATCTCCGCCGGCACGATCGTGCCGCGCTGGCTCTCGGTCTTGGCGTTGTACTCCTTGCAGAAGTCCATGATCGCCACGCCGTGCGGGCCGAGCGCCGTGCCCACCGGGGGCGCGGGAGAAGCCTGCCCGGCGGGGATCTGGATCTTCACCACCGCGCTCACCCGCTTGCGGCCCGCTGCGGGTCGTGCCGGGTTGTCTGCCATGAGGTGCTCCTCGGGTCTGTGCTGCTTGGCCCTCGCAGGGGCTCGGGTCTGTGGAATGGCCCTCGCAGGGGCTCAGATCTTTGCGACTTGGACGAAGTCGAGCTCGACGGGGGTCTCACGGCCGAAGATGTTCACCAACACCTTCACCTTCAGCTGCTCCTCGTTGATCTCGATGACCTGACCTTGGAAGTCGGAGAACGGGCCCTCCTTGATGCGCACGCCCTCGTCGATCTCGAAGATCATTGACGGCTTGGTGCGGCGCGGCATCTCGGGCCCGTCATCGGGCTCAGCCAGGAATGCCTCCACCTCCCTGCGACGCAGGGGCGACGGCTTGCCGCCCGGACCGGCATAGCCAGTGACCCCCGGCGTGCTGCGGATCATGTGGTGGGCCTCGTCGCTGGGACGGCAGCGAATCAGCAGGTAGCCCGGGAAGACCTTCTTCTTGGCGACCACTTTGCGGCCGCCCTTGAACTCGATCACGTCCTCCATCGGGATGGCGACTTCGAGAATCCGGTCCTCCATGTCGAACGTGCCGATCCGGGCTTCGAGGTTCTGCTTCACCTTCTTCTCGTAGCCGGACTGCGTGTGCACGACGAACCAGCGACCCGGCCGGTCGTACGGCGAGACCCGCTTGGTCTCCGGCTCGTCGACGGCGAGCAGCTCGTCCTCGGTGAGCACGTCGACGGCGCCGGTTTCATCGGCGGTGACATCGACTGCATCTGCCGTGTCCGTTGGCTCGGCTGCCTCGGCTCCCGCACCCATCAGGGTGGTTGCCGTCTGGGAGCTCAGCAACCGGCGTGCGGTCGCCATCGGGTCGGTCTCGGGCTCTGCGGGAGTGTCGGTCAGATCGCTCATGTTCGTCTGCTCAGATGCTTGTCAGTTCACGTCGAAGAGGCGGAGGACGCCTTCACCCAGAATCCAGTCGAATCCGGCGATCATCGCCGTCAGGATCACGATGGTGATGAACACGACGACCGAGTAGTTGACGATCTCGGCGCGGGTCGGCCAGATCACCTTCTTCAGCTCGGAGCGGACCTCGCCCACGAACTGCGCCGGCCCGGCTCGCTCGGTGGTCGGCGATGCCGGTGCTGCCTGGCGCCGCTCGCGCCTTCCCGCGGGCGCGCCGTCAGCCCCCATCTCGCCCTGACGCTGCAGGTGACGGCGTGTGCGTCGGTTCATGGCCATCGGGAGTGTCTCCGGCCTCGATTTCTCAGGGACTTGTTTTCGGGGGTTCGGGCATGGTCAGTCCGCCGGGCTGACGGTCCAAACCGGCGGAAACGCAGGGCAGGAGGGACTCGAACCCGCAACCGCCGGTTTTGGAGACCGGTGCTCTACCAAATTGAGCTACTGCCCTCAGCGTCGGCGCATCGCGTGCGATACGCAGGTGACACTCAGTGCGGGCCTTCTTGGCGAATGTCCGCCGCAACAGGCTACCGGCAGCGATCTGGGTCGCGTCCAGAGGCGCCTGGAGAGGGGTCTGGTAGCGGGACTGGGACTCGAACCCAGGACCTCACGATTATGAGCCGTGCGCTCTGACCAACTGAGCTATCCCGCCGTGCGGGCCGCAGGGTAGCGGCGAGCCCCGTGCCGGAATCGAACCGGCGACACCAGCCTTACCATGGCTGTGCTCTGCCTACTGAGCTAACGGGGCAACGCTCGTGCACCATCGCCAGCGATGTGCGCCGAACATTGTGGGGTCCGGAGTGTATCTGTGGACCCCCGATAGCTTCGCTGCCATGCTGACCCGGCTGGCCACGATGGCCGATGCCGATGCGATTGCGGAGATCTACAACCGCGAGGTCACCGACGGCACTGCCACATTCGACATGGTGCCCCGCTCTCCCGCCGAGCAAGCGGCGTGGATGCGAGACCATTCAGGCGCCTACCCCTGCATAGTGGCGGTGCCAGACGACTCTGAAGCCGAGGCCAGCGGCACCGTGCTCGGCTGGGCCTGCCTGTCGCCCTACCGGACCCGGCCGGCGTACTCGACCAGCGTCGAGGATTCCATCTACGTGCACCGCGACCACCAGGGGCGCGGCGTAGGCAGCCTGCTGCTCGGCGACTTGGTGGCGCTGGCCGATGAGCACGGCTTTCACGCGGTCTTCGCCCGCATCGCCGACGCCGGCGCTGCGTCGGTGGCGCTGCACGCCAAGCACGGTTTCGAACTCGTCGGTGTCGAACGGGAAGTGGGGCGCAAGTTCGGGCGCTGGCTCGACGTGACGCTCATGCAGCGCCTGCGGGTCGCCTGAATCGCTCCGGCTCGCGGCGCACTCGGCGCGCTAGAAGTGCCAGGGGAACTGCTCGTATTCGGGGTCGCGCTTTTCCAAGAATGCGTCACGGCCCTCCGCGGCCTCGTCGGTGCCGTAGGCCAGGCGGGTCGCCTCGCCGGCGAACACCTGCTGGCCCACCAGGCCGTCGTCGATGAGGTTGAACGCGAACTTGGCCATGCGCTGTGCCGTGGGCGAGCGCGACACGATCTCGGCCGCCCACTCCAGCGCCACCGACTCCAGCTCGGCGTGGGGCACCACAGCGTTGACGTCGCCCATCTCGAACCGTTCCTGCGCGGTGTAGGTGCGGCCGAGGAAGAAGATCTCGCGGGCCTTCTTCTGGCCGATCTGGCGGGCCAGGTAGGCCGAGCCGAAACCGCCGTCGAAGCTGGCCACGTTGGTGTCGGTCTGGCGGAAGCGGGCGTGCTCAGCCGAGGCGATCGTCAGGTCGCAAACCACATGCAGGCTGTGCCCGCCGCCTGCCGCCCAGCCGTTCGCCACGCAGACCACCACTTTGGGCATCATGCGGATCAGCCGCTGGCACTCGAGGATGTGCAGCCGCCCGGTGCGGGCCGGGTCGATGTCGGCGGCCGTCTCACCGTCGGCGTAGCGGTAGCCGTCCTTGCCCCGGATGCGCTGGTCGCCGCCTGAGCAGAACGCCCAACCGCCGTCGGCGGGTGCGGGGCCGTTGCCGGTGAGCAGGATGCAGCCCACGTCGGGCGTCATGCGGGCGTGGTCGAGCGCCCGGTACAGCTCGTCGACGGTGTGCGGCCGGAAGGCGTTGCGCACATCGGGCCGGTCGAACGCGATGCGAACCGTGCCGTGCTCGTTGCTGCGGTGGTACGTGATGTCGGTGAAGTCGAACCCGTCGATGTCGCTCCAGCGGGACGGGTCGAAGATGTCTGAGACGTGTGGCAAGAACGGCATGGGTGCTCCGAAACCGGTGGCGTGAGGGCACGGTATTGGATCGAGGCACCGCACCGGTCGCCAGGCGGTGCCGCGCGCGAGACTGCGGGCTCGACACCCACCCACGGGGCCTCAGCGAAGGGACAGTGACATGAAGTTTGGGCTCAGGTATTGCAACACCGGCAAGTTCGCCATGGACACAGCCCTTGCGACGGAGTTGGTGCAAGCAGGTGAGGCGGCCGGATTTGAGTCGGCATGGACGGTGGAGCACACGGTCATCCCATCGGGCTACCAATCGCAGTATCCCTACAGCCCCGACGGCAAGATGGCCGGCGGCGTCGAAGACCTGCTGCTGCCCGACCCGCTCATGTGGATGGCCTACATGGCAGGAGTGACCTCCACCATCAACTTCGGCACCGGCATCCTGATCGTGCCCCAGCACAGCCCGGTGGTGTGCGCCAAGCAGATCGCCACGCTCGACCACATGTCGGCCGGCCGGGTGCTGCTGGGCATCGGCGTGGGCTGGATGCGCGAGGAGTTCGAGGCCATCGGCGTCGGCGATCACTTCGACGACCGCGGTCCTCGCACCGACGAGTACGTGGCGGCGATGCGCGAGCTGTGGTCGGCTGATCGGCCCACGTTCCACGGCGAGTTCGTGAACTTCGACGCGGCGTATTGCCGGCCCCAGCCGGTCAACGGCTCGGTGCCAATCATCGTCGGCGGCGATTCGAAGGTTGCGGCGCGTCGAGCCGGAAGACTGGGCGACGGCTACTTCCCGGCGCGCGGCGCGCCGTGGGATCTGATCGAACTGGCGCGCCAGACCGCCGCCGAGCACGGCCGAGATCCCGACGCGCTGGAGATCACCGTGCAGTTGCCCAACGACCTCGACGAAATTCCCGAGCTGGCCCGCCGCGGCGTCAGCCGGATCGCCGTGCCCGTCTCACCAATGGCCGGACTGCAGACGGTCATCTCCACGCCCGACGACGCCAGCGCCTGGGCCGAAACCATCGAGCGTTTCGCCGACCTCTAGCAGAAACGGAATTCGACCAGGTCGTCGCGGGCGTACTGGCCGGGCAGCGCGACTTCCCAGACCAGGTAGGCCTCCATGGCGGCCCGTGCCACATCGGCGTCTTCGGGGTCGTAGGGCAGTGGCGGCTGGCGTGAGCGGATCGCAGCGGCTGTCTCGTCGTCGGCACTCTCGACGAGCTGGGCATCGTCGAGCCAACCTGGCTCCAGCACGCAGGCATCCCAGCCCATCTGGATGAGCCACGAGGCCGTCATGGTGTTGCCGATGCCGTCGCCGTCGGCTAGCACTACCCGCGCTCCCCGCGTCGCCAAGTACTCGTCGGTTGCTTGCACCAACTGGCCGCCGGGAGCACCGGTAGCGCCCGGCAGGTGCCCAGCGGCGAATGCTTCCGGCGTGCGCACGTCCATCAAGTAGGTCGTGCGGCCATCATCGGCAAGCCAGCCGTCGAGCTGGGCGCGGTTGATCGTGCGCACATCGCAGCGTTCTGCCACGGCCTGCGCCGCCACCGCGGCCTGGGCTCGGCCGGCCTCGCTCGGTTCGGGGGCCAGCTCGTCGCGGCCGTATTCCAGCTCGAGCCCGGCCAGCTCCCAGCCCATCGTGCCGTCCTTCAGCGCGTACACGGCATTGGCCAGCCCAGCCGAGCGCAGCGACTGCGCGCCCATGATGCTGCGGGTCCGCCCGGCGCAGTTGACGACCACCGTGGTGCCGTCATCGATCAGGTCGCCCACCCGCCGAACCAGCTCACCGCCCGGGCACGACCGGCCGGTCGGGATGCTCATGCGATTGAACTCCCGGCGAGTACGCGAGTCGACCACCACCAGGTCGCGGCCCTCGGCCAGCCAGGCCGCCAGCTCGGTCGCCGTGACATGCGGTGTGCCGAAGTGCTCTTCGACCAGCTCGCCGAACAGCTTCGACGGCACATTGATGCCCGAGTACAGCTCGCCGCCCGCAGCCGCCCACGCGTCGATGCCGCCGTCGAGCTCCGCCGTGTCGGTGTAGCCGAGCACGGTGAGTTCGAGCGCCACGGCCGCCGCCTCTCCCCCGCCGTCGTCGCACACCACCACCGGCGTGTCCAGCCGCGGGATGCGCGCCGCCACCTCGAGGCCTACATGGCTCGGCGGCAGGTTCGCGGCGTACAGCAGGTGCCGCCGGGTGAACTCGGTGGGCTCGCGGGCATCCACCAGCGCCAGCTCGGTGCCGCCGCCGTGCAGCAGCACGCGATGGCGCTCCATCAGCTCGGCCGCCGTGATCGTGCGAACGTCAGCCATCACTCTTCCTTCAAGACTCCGGCACACCGCACTCGTGGCGGCTCAGGCAACGGCCGTCGTCGTGCGAGCGGGCCGCCACCCGATTGCGTCCTGACGGCTCAGGCAGCGGCCGTCGCCGGATGGCCTGGGCGGGCTTCGATGACGCTGCTCGTGTCGGTGAAGACCCGCCACTCGCCTTCTTCGGCGTTCCAGTAGCGGCGACCGGTCATGTTCTCCATTGCCAGCCCGTAGCAGTGGAAGTTGGTCGAGGCGCCCTCGATGTGAATCGAGTGCACGTCGTGACCGAGCATCGCGACGCCGGTGCCGCGCTCGACCAGGGTCTCTCGTTCGACGTGCGGCTCGCCCTCGTCGGCGCAGCAGTCGTAGAAGCGGTTCAGCTCCTGTCCGCGCATGCCCACGATGACCGCCCAGGTGAGGTGTTCATGCGGCGGGGCGGATGTGCCTTCAGCGACGCTCTGGACATACAGCGCCAGCGTGCCGTCGTCGCTCTGCGCCAGGCGATAGTTGTGCGAGCCGCGCTCGCCGTCGGGCGGCGGGAAGTCCTCGTTCGGGAACAGGTGCTCTTGGGATGCCAACTCCAGCAGCCGTTCCTTGATGCGGGCGATGCCGGCCCGGTCCATGCCGCCGTGTTCACGTCCATGCGCGTCGATCTTGGCGATGTCGTCCATCGCGTCCGCGACTGCCGCCGCTCGCTCTGAAGCCCTCGTCTCCGCGCTCTCCGATGCGCTCATGACTTCCTCCCCCGCTGCAGCCTCTCCGCGCATCGTAGGCAATGCCGCCGCCGCTGTCGTGCCGCCTTCAGATACCGCCGAGCCGCGGCGTCGCAGCTCAGAACAGCGTGAGGTACTGGTCGACCTCGCCGGCGGTGACCACGCTGTGGTGCGCCAGGAACTCTGCTTTCTTGGTCTGTGCGAAGTAGTCGCTGTAGGGGCCCTCGGCGGTGTCGCCGAGCCCTGCGGCGAGCACCTCGCATCCCTCAAGCTCCTCGGCGGCGTGCAGCAGCGTGGGCGGCAGCACGGCAATCCCTTTCGCCGCCACCTCGTCGGCAGACATGGCGTGCAGGTTGTCCGTATTCGGCTCACCCGGGTCGATGCTGTTGTCGATGCCGTCGAGCCCGCAGGCCAGGTACGCAGCGAACATCAGGTACGGGTTGGCGGCCCCGTCGCCCAGGCGGATCTCGATCCGGTCGGGCTCGGGGATGCGGATCATCTGGGTGCGGTTGTTACCGCCGTAGGCCGCATATGCCGGCGCCCAGGTGGCTCCCGAGGTGGGAGCGCCCACGCCCATGCGCTTGTAGGAATTGACGATCGGGCACACCACCGCCACCAGCGAGCGGGCATGACGCAGCAGCCCGCCCACGAACTTGTACGCCATGTCGCTCAGGCCCAGGCCCTTGGTGTCGGCGCCGCCGGCGGTGCCGCCGATGAACAGCGGATCGTCAGTGTCAGCAGTCCACAGGCTCAGGTGGGTGTGCAGCCCGTTGCCGGTCTTGTCGGCAAACGGCTTGGGCATGAACGTGGCATAGCGGCCGTCGCGCTGGGCCAGCGTATGCACCATCAGCCGGAACAGGATCAGCCGGTCGGCAGTGGTGAGGGCGTCTGAGTACAGCCAATTCTGCTCGTACTGGCCGTTGGCGTCCTCGTGATCGTTGGCGTAGTTGCCCCATCCCATGGCGTCGAGGTTCTTCGACACGGCCTCAAGGTGCGGCAGCATGCGGGTGAGCCCGCGAGCGTCGTAGCACGGCAGGGTCAGGTTGTCGCGGTCGTCCGCCACGGCCAGGGAGCCGTCCTCGTTGCGCACCACCAGCGAGTACTCGGCCTCCACGCCGCACTTGAGCACCAGGTTGCGCTCGGCCGCTGCCTCCAGCGCCCGGCGCAGGATCACCCGCGGCGCATACGGCCACAGCTCGCCCTCCACGGTGGGGTCGCACTGCATGGCAGCCACGTTCGGCTGCCACGGCAGTTGCGTGTACGAGGCGGGGTCGGGCAGGGCCAGGATGTCGGGGCTGGACGGGTCTTGACCCATCGGGCCTGCGGCGAAACCGGCGAATCCGGCCCCATCGCTCATCAGCCCGTCCAGGGCGCTGACCGGCACCAGCTTGGCGCACGGCTTTCCGTGCATCTCCACGAACATGGCGTAGATGAACTCGACGCCGTCGGCCGCTGTTCGGGCTCGGATCTCCTCGGTTGCGTCGGTGACATCGCTCATGTCTCGTTCCCCCTGATTCGTCCCCGCTGAGGGCGCGGCGCGTGCGCCAAGCACCTTCGCGCACAGTAGTCAACGACTTCGAAAGGGCCGCGCGGATAGGTGAACTTGCTCGTTGTCGCACCTGTTGGCGCGCTCTTGTTCGCTGCACTCACGGGCCGCTCGGGCCACGGCTTCGCACTGTGCTTGCCGCTCTGGCTCGCTTCGCTCGCGGCCCGCTTGGGGCCGGGGCTCAGCCTCTGGGGCTGGGCGCTACGGTGCGGGCCGGGCGGTTGGCGGGATCGACCACCGGGGGGAACGCCATGTGCGGAATCGTTGGCCTGTTCTGCAAGACCCAGACCCACCGGCACGAACTGGGCCGGCTGACCGAGGTGATGCTGGGCGAGATGGGCGATCGCGGCCCCGACAGCGCCGGTTTCGCGGTGTACGACGCCGGCGCTCCGGACCGAACCCGCATCACTGTGCTGGCCGAGGGGCTGGCGGTGGACTGGGGGCCAATCGCTGCCGACCTGGAGGCAGCGCTGGCCGCTGAGGTGACGGTCCGGGCCGTGCACGACCACGCGGTGTTCTCCACCGACGGCGACGGCCGGGCAGCCCGCCAGTGGCTCATCGACCACGTGGCCGGCGCGACAGTTCTGGCCTACGGCAGCCAGATCGAGCTGTACAAGGCGGTGGGCTACCCCGACCAGGTGGCAGAGCGCTACGACCTGGCGTCGCGCACCGGCACGCACGCATTGGCCCATACACGCATGGCCACCGAGTCCGCGATCACGACGGCCGGTTCGCACCCGTTCGCCACCGGCGCCGATACCTGCCTGGTGCACAACGGGTCGCTGTCCAACCACAACCGCCTGCGCCGGTTCCTGGAGGCCCACGGCGAGTCGTTCCAGACGGAGAACGACTCGGAGGTAGCCGCCGGCTACCTGTCGTGGCGGATCCGCTCCGGTGACAGCATCTCCGAGGCGCTGGTCGGGGCTCTCGACGATCTCGACGGCTTCTACACCTTCGCCATCGGCGTGGCCGACGGCTTCGCCATCCTGCGCGACCCCATCGCCTGCAAGCCCGCGGTGGTGGCAGAGACCGACGACTGGGTCGCCATGTCGTCTGAGTACCGGGCCATCGCTCGCCTGCCCGGCGCCGCAGACGCCGACATCTGGGAGCCGGAGCCAGCTCGCATCTACTCGTGGAGCCTGGCCGCGTGAGGGGTGCCGTTCGGAGCTTCGACTTGGCCGAGGTGACCCGGCGAAGCTTCAACCAGGCGCTGCACGATGCCGCCGACGGGGCGTCATTCGAGGTGATCAACCCGCGTGGTGCCCATGCGGTGGCCTGCGGGATCACCGCCGACATCGACGTGGTGGTGCGGGGCTCGGTGGGCTACTACTGCGCCGGCATGCATCAGCAGGGCAGGGTGCGAGTGGAAGGCAACGCCAGCACCGGCCTCGCCGAGAACATCATGTCGGGCGAGGTGCACATCACCGGCAACGCAACCATGTCAGCGGGTGCCACGGGTTGCGGCGGCCTCCTGGTGGTGGGCGGCAACTCGGGTGCTCGCTGCGGCATCTCCATGAAGGGCGTCGACATCGTGGTCGGCGGCAATGTCGGCCACATGAGCGCGTTCATGGCCCAAGCCGGGAATCTGGTGGTCTGCGGCGACGCAGCAGCCGACTTGGGCGATTCCATCTACGAGGCACAGCTCTTCGTGCGGGGCGATGTGGAGTCGCTCGGCGCCGACTGCGTCGAGAAGGAGGTCCGTCCCGAGCATCTCGACACGTTGGGCAGGCTGCTTGCCGCCGCCGGGGCTGCGGCCGGCGGGGCCGACCCCGGCGACTTCCGCCGCTATGGCTCGGCCCGACGCCTCTACAACTTCACGATCGACGACGTGGACGCCGCGGAGGCAGCGGCGCGGGCGGCCGGCGGTGATCACCGGTGAGCACGACACCGAACGGGGCACCGGGCGGGACGCCTGCGGGAGACCTCGACCCACTCGCCGCCGCCGACCCCCAGAACTGGCACCTGCGCGAGTCGTACACGTTCGACCGCAACGTGATCGCCGAGATCCGCCGGGCTGCCAATACCGGCATCTACCGCATCCGCGGCTGGGGGGCCAAGCGCCGCCTGCCGACCCTCGACGACCTGGTCTTCCTCGGCGCGTCGATGTCGCGCTACCCGCTGGAGGGATACCGCGAGGCGTGCGGCACCGACGTGGTCATCGGCGAGGAGCGGGCCGAGCGCCCGGTGCATCTCCGGATTCCCGTCACCATCGCCGGCATGAGCTTTGGCTCGCTGTCGGCCCAGGCCAAGGAGGCGCTCGGTCGGGGAGCATCGGCTGCCGGGACCTCCACCACGACCGGCGACGGCGGCATGACCACCGAGGAACGCGAGCACTCGTCAGTGCTCGTCTACCAGTACCTGCCGTCGCGCTACGGCATGAACCCCGACGATCTGCGGGCAGCCGACGCCATCGAAGTGGTCGTAGGCCAGGGCGCCAAGCCGGGCGGCGGCGGGATGCTGCTGGGCCAGAAGATCACCGAACGGGTGGCCGAGATGCGCACGCTGCCCACCGGGATCGACCAGCGCTCGGCCTGCCGCCACCCGGACTGGACCGGGCCCGACGACCTGGAGATCAAGATCGGCGAGCTGCGCGAGATCACCGACTGGCAGGTGCCGATCTACGTGAAAGTGGGCGCGGCGCGGCCCTACTACGACACCGCGCTGTCGGTGAAGGCCGGCGCCGATGCCGTGGTGGTGGACGGCATGCAGGGCGGCACGGCCGCCACTCAGGATGTGTTCATCGAACACGTCGGCATCCCGACGATCGCTGCCATTCCCGAGGCGGTGCGGGCGCTGCGCGAGCTCGGCGTCCACCGCCGTGAGGTGAAGCTGATTGCCGCGGGCGGTTTCCGATCGGGGGCCGATGTGGCCAAGGCGCTGGCGCTCGGTGCCGACGCCGCGTCGATCGGCACCGCCGCGCTGATCGCCATCGGCGACAACGACCCCGCTTACGAGGCCGAGTACCGCGAGCTGGGCACCTCAGCCGGTTATTGGGAGGATTTCCAAGCCGGCACCGATCCTGCCGGCATCACCACGCAAGACCCTGAGCTGTCGGCGCGACTCGATCCGGTACTGGCGGGGCGACGCTTGGCCAACTACCTGCAAGTGCTCACCATCGAGACCCAGATCCTGGCCCGCGCCAACGGCAAGTCGCATGTGCTGAACCTGGAACCCGAAGACTTGGCGGCGCTCACCGTCGAAGCCGCGGCCATGGCCAAAGTGCCGCTGGCCGGCACCGGCTGGGTGCCCGGCGCAGACTGAACTAATTCAGTGGTTCGAGTCTCGGCCGTATCAGTAGGTTGACGCGCCGGTGCGTCGCCCCTGACACCGCTCATAGCAGGGAAGCGCCTGGGGGCGACGCACTTGCAATCGCAACTATAGAAGCTGCAGTTGGGCTAGCGGCCCTGCCACTGGGGCGGACGCTTCTCGGAGAACGCCCGCGGGCCCTCGATGTAGTCGGCGCTGTTGTTCATGGCCCGCACCGCCTCGTAGCGACCTTCATGTGCAGCCTGAACGCTGGCCTCATTGAGACCAGCCATCGCGGCCTGCTTGGTGGCCCGGATCGACATCGGCGAGCACTCCAGCACCATCTCGGCCCAGCGGCGGGCACATGCAAGCGCCTCGCCCTGGGGGACCACCTCGGCGACGATGCCCATCTCCTTGGCCTCGGCAGCGGGCACGTGACGGCCGGTGAGCATCATGCTCATCGCGCGCTTCAACCCGATGTGGCGCGGCAGGCGATGGACGCCGCCCGCCAGCGCGGCGAGCCCCACCTTGAGCTCAGGCAGCGCGAGCAGCGCATTCTCCGATGCCACGATGATGTCGCAGGCCAACGCGATCTCGAATCCGCCGCCCATCGCCACGCCGTTCACCGCCGCTATGACGGGCTTGTCGAGATCCCAGCGCGAGGTCAGCCCGCCGAAGCCCGACGACGGCATCGCCGACCGGTCGCCGCCCTCGGCCTGGTACCGCAGGTCGTTGCCCGCCGAGAAGGCACGGTCGCCTTCTCCGGTCACGATCGCGACCCATAGCTCCGGATCGTTCTGGAATTCGTCGAACAGGTCCGACATCTCGGCATTGCCCGGCGGGTGCAGCGCATTCATCCGCTCCGGCCGGTTGATCGTCACGACGAACAAGTGCCCGTCGCGTTCCGCATGACAAAACTCACCCATGCCGCGGCAACCTAGTGCGCGGCCCTCACCGGCGCTTGTGGGCCGCCGGGCGATGCCGCGGGCCGCGGATGCGTGCGCGCATAGTGTCTGCGGGGCAGATCAGCCGCAGGGCGCGGCAAAGACGCTGGGGGACGGTTGCAGCTACGCCAAGCGCGCGCTTCCTACGACCTCGCCACGCTGCGCGGCGACGTCTTCGGCGGCATCACCACGGCGGTGGTCGGCCTGCCCGTTGCGCTGGCGTTCGGGGTGGCGTCTGGGCTCGGCGCCATGGCGGGCCTGTACGGCGCCATCGCGCTCGGCTTCTTCGCTGCGGTCTTCGGCGGGACGCGCTCGCAGATCTCCGGGCCCACCGGGCCGATGGCGGTGGCGATGGCCGTGGTCATCACCGACCATGCCTCAACCCTCGCCGAGGCCCTCACGGTGGTGGTCATGGCCGGGATCATCCAGGCGCTGCTCGGCGTGCTGCGATTCGGGCGCTTCGTGTCCTACACGCCGTACTCGGTGATCTCGGGATTCATGTCGGGCGTCGGCATCATCATCATCATCCTGCAGACCCTGCCTGCGCTGGGTGCGGCGTCGGCCGATGGCGGTCCGCTGGAGGTGATGCGAGCCTGGCCCGACGCGCTCGCGGACATCAACGCCAGCGCCGTTGCCATCGCCATAGTGAGCCTCAGTGTGTGCATCTTCTGGCCGGCGCAACTCAGCCGGTGGTTCCCCGCAACGCTGGCTGCTCTCGCCGCCGGCACGCTGCTGGGGGTGCTGTGGCTGGCGGAGGCACCGGTCATCGGGGAGGTGCCGACCGGGTTGCCAGAGTTCACCGCACCCGCGCTGTCGCTGGGGGCGCTGGCCGGCGCAGTGCAGCCTGCTGTGACACTGGCCCTGCTCGGCGCGGTGGACAGCCTGCTGACGTCGCTGATCGCCGACTCGATGACCCGCACCCGGCACAATCCGAACCAGGAGCTGATCGGCCAAGGCCTGGGCAACATCGCGACCGGACTGGTGGGCGGCCTTCCCGGCGCGGGAGCCACGGTGGGCACGGTGGTGAACATCCGCGCCGGGGGCAGCACCCGCGTCTCGGGTGCGCTGCGTGCGCTGGTGCTGCTGGCGCTGGTGCTGGGGGCCGGCAGCTATGTGGAGTCGATACCGCTTGCCGCTCTCGCGGGCATTCTGCTGAAGGTCGGCTGGGACATCGTGGACTGGCGCTTCCTGAAGCGGCTGCGCCGGGTGCAGCGCGAGCACTTGATGATCATGGGCATCACCATGGTGCTGACCGTGGTGCTCGACCTCATCACAGCCGTGGCGATCGGGCTCATCGTGGCGGCCATGTCGGCAGCACGCCAGTTCGAACGACTGCAGCTCGACAATGTGGTGTCGGTGCCCCTGCTCGACCAGAGCTTCCTGGGCGACACCGCCGACGGCACCAGCGACAGCGACGTGAGCAGCGGCGCTGCCGACTTCTCGGCACGGGTCGGCCTGGTGGCGTTGCGGGGCACATTCACCGTGGCCTCGTCGAAGAGCCTCATCGACATCTTGGGCGCCGACATCGCCGAGCACGAGGTGGTCATCATCGACTTCGCCGACACCGTGCACATGGACGACAGCGCAGCGCTCGTGGTCGAGCGTCTGCTCGACACTGCGGAGGCCTCAGGCACCGAGGTCATCCTGCTCGGCCTCGACGGCGCGCCCGCCACCAGCCTCCAAGCGCTGGATGTGCTGGGCCAAGTGCCTCACGAGCGCATCGTGGCGACGCTCGATGAGGCGCGCGTGCTGGCACGCAGCCTGCTGGGGCTGCCCGAGTCAGCCTGAACCCGGCGACTGGCGCCGCTTCAGACTGCGGGACTGGCAGCAGCGCATTTCTTGGCAGGCGCGCCGCGCCGGGCCTGCGCGTTGCCGATGGGAACCTGATCGGTCCACAGCAACAGGCGGCGAGTCGGTGCTCGGCGCGTCAGTCGGCCGGGGAGTAGATGGGGTGCGGTCCGAACTGGTTCTTGGTCACCGGGGTGCCGGTCTCGGCGAAGTATCCGGCGCCGCGCACGACCGAATCGAGATAGGAGGGCAGCGGGCGGCGGATCATGTACTCGGCGTAGTGCTCGCGCTGGTCTGCAGGAACATCGTGCCGCAGCAGCGCCACCACCTTGATGGCGAATTCGCAGCCGGAAGCATCCGCCGCCGCCGTCGGGGCCGTTGCGGGACCGGGCTCGCCGATCTGCCAGCGCACCAGCGCAGTGCGAGCCCCGGGTGGGCCGAGCACCAAGTCGTAGCCCACTCCGTCGAGCCAGTCGAGAAACTCCCGCTGGTAATGGACGCCGCTGTAGTAGTGGACATGGTCGCGGCTGGCGGCACCGTCCCAGATGCTCACCTCGTTGCGCTCGCAGAACGGGTGAATGCGGGTGAGGTTGCCCGGCGCGCTGATCGCCGCCCACACGTCGGCGGGCGAAGCAGCGACTGCCGTCGAAGCAATGATCGGTTCCATCATCTCGTAGCACGCGCCGACGTGACGTTCAACCAGTTCCTCGTCTGTCATACAGCCATTGTGCCCACTCCGCCAGCACCCGCAGGCCCTGCCGCAGCCCGCAATCGATGCCCTCGGGAATCACATGGATGTAGTTCGGTCGCCGCTATCTTCGAGAGAAACGGCCGCATGTTTGCCATTGACAGACCACGGGTCTCGCGGTACTTGTCGTCATTTTGCGGGATCGCATTTCTGACCTCCTCAGGAGCCGACGCATGATCCACCCCTCGCACGCTCATCGGCACACGCCGCGCGGCTGGTTCGCGGCGCTGCTGGCGGCGGCAACCGCAGCCGCGGTGCTGGTGCCCCTCGCCCCGCCCGTCGGCGCCGCCACCGACTCGGTCGTCACCGTGACCGCCCATGAGAACTGGGTCTACGAAGGGGCCACTGCCTCGTTCACCTTCGCGGCCGACCCGGCACCGGCGGCAGACCTCACCGTCACCTACGACATCACCGAGTTCCACAACACCCACGGCGGCAATGGCAGCGACCTTGGCGTCTCCGGCCAGACGATCACCATTCCCGCTGGGCAGACGAGCGCCGTGCTCGACATCGGCCTCCGCAAGGACATGCAGTTCCGCTGGGCCCCGGACACCGATGCCAAGAAATACAAGCTGAACGGCAGTTCGTTCGGACCGTTCTGCAAGAATTCCGCTGGCGACGGCAAGCCGTACCACGACACTCCGGACCACTGGGAGAGCAAAGACCGCACCAAGCCTGTGGAATTCGCCCATTGGCCTGAGCAGGCGCTGCACCCCGACTACGCCTGCGGCGAAAAGCTCGGCCAGATCGCGATGCTGCACTCATCGACGATCGGGTCCATCGGCGTTCTGATCACCGGAGTGGGCTCGGGCGGGGCCAAGGGATCGCCGGACTACGGCGCGACCGATGTCCGGGACAGGTCGCTGTGGGCGGAGAGGCTGACGATCGCCGAGTCGAGCGGCGACACGACGGTCGCGGAGAACGGCGGCACCGACACGTACACGGTGGCGCTGACCGTGGCGCCCTCGCACGACGTGACGGTGACAGCCAAGTCTGCGAACCCTGCGGCGGCCACGGTCAAGACGACCGGCACGGCAGGCGCCTCGGCGACGCTCACGTTCACCCCGCAGAACTGGAGCACGCCTCAGACGGTGACCGTGACCGGCGTCGACGACAGCGTCGTGAACACAGGCGGCAAGCGCTCGGCGAACATCACCCATGCCGTCGCATCGTCCGACTCGAGATACTCGGGCAAACAAGGGTCCGTCACGGTCACAGTGACCGACGACGACTCGGCGCCGCCGGTGGTGGTGCCGGTTGCCACTGTCGGCTCGACGAACTACACGGGCGGCGAAGCGGCCGGCAGCCGCTCGGTGAGCGTCGCCGTCAGCCTCGACTCGCCCGCGCCCCAAGGCGGCCTCGCCGTCAGCTACACCGTCGGCGGCACCGCCGACGCAGGCAGCGACTACGCCGCCCTCGGAAGCTCCCTCAGCATCGCCGGCGGGTCCTCCAGCGGCGCCATCACCATCACCATCCTCGACGACAGCGACGACGACGACGGCGAATCGATCACCATCACCCTCACCGCCGGCGCCGGCTACTCGCTCGGCACCCCCAAGAAAACCACC
>JAJEFK010000015.1 GCA_022820505.1 Acidimicrobiia bacterium
AGTGCCGCCGAGAATCACCACACGCTCGATCTTCTGATCAGAAATGAAATCAGACGACGCCTCAGGCAGCTCATCAGCACCAGTCAGCAACAACGGCAACTCCAACGCATACGCAACCGGACCAGCCGCAATCGCATCGGACAGCATGGTGCCATTGGCGAGGATGGCCGTGGTGTCGTCGGTGCCGCACCACGAGCCCGAGGTGCCGATCTCCGAGGAGATCGCCGCCGCTGTCTCGTACCGGTCATTGCCGGCGAGCGGCACCAGCTTCGGCTCAGAGTCCAAGTCTTCGACCTGGGTTCTCACGGCCTCGGGGATGGCGGCTGTGCCGCCGACCACGACGACCGTGGAAATGCCATGGTCTTCGATGAACTTGGCTGCGCCTCGGTCAAGGCCGGTCGAGCGAGTGAGCAGTACCGGTGCCTGCTTGTAGCCGGCAAGGCCAGCCGCGGCAACAGCATCGACCTGTGATTCGCCCGAAGCGAGGATCACGGTGCTGATGCTGCCCAAGCCGCCCTGTGCAGCCGCGTACTGCTTCGCAAGCGCGAGCGATGTCGCATAGCGATCAGCGCCGGCGAACTGGCGGCTGTCGGGCTCGCCGTCGTCGTTCGTGTCGACCAACGCCTCGCCCGCTGTGTTTGCGGCCTGGACCGGTGCGCCTGCTACGACCGCGAGCACCGATGCCATGAGCATCGCCGCAAGGATCGCAGCGAGGGAGCGCCAGCCCCGCCGCTTCGTTCGAATAGTCAAGGTTCCGAGCCTCCTGCTTGGAATTGATGGGTTATTGGTGTCCGGGCACGGGGCCTCGTGGCACCGATCTCCCGCCTGACAAGTAGAACCGCGGCAGAGCGCGCTCTGTGACACGGCAACCTGCAAGGGTACGGAATCGGTCCCGGCTGCGCAATGCGAATAACCATCTGATTGCGTCTGGTTCGAGCCTAGGCGCGCGCAGCCTACGCGTAGGGCGCGTTTTGGACGCTTTCTGCGGCGCTCCAGGGAGGTTCTGCGCCCAGTCTTCGCCACGACTGCTGACAACGCTGGGCGCTGGGCGCGGCGTTGCTCCGGCCTGTTGATTCACACCGCGTCTACGTTCGACCACTGATGACTACCGGCAGCGCCAATACTCAAGCCGGCAGCGCGCACAACGAAGCGAATCCCGCGTACGGGTGGAAGGCCTACGACCGTCAGTTCTTTCTCGTTCCGGCAGTCTTCCTCTTGCCCGTGGGGGTGGGATTCGTAGCCGCGCTTGGCGCTGAGAAATGGGTACCTGATCAGAGCCTCACGCTCGCACTCACGACGTCCGTGGCGTTGCTGGCGGTGCTCCACTTATCTGACTTCGTCGAGATCCTGTCCGGACACGACTCTCGAGGGGAGTCGCCTTCGCCAACTAGCGGTGCACGCCAAGTCACCGGCGGTGTGGCGTTCATCGCGATACTGACAATCCTCGCCCATGTCCTCATTCAGGATGTCAATGATGTTGACGGCGGCGCGCCCGAAGTGATAGCCGCCGATCTTGGCCATGCGCTCCGGAGTCTCGTGCGGTTCTCGGCCGTGTTGCTCACTGGTGCCTCAATTGGCATGTGGGTTGCGACCCGCTGGACTCGCAGTTTGCTGACGTTGCCCGATCCGCCGGTGCAACCTTCGACCCGCTTGTCGGCTGGGGCGCTAGATCTGGTTGTTCCTGGATTCGTGCTGCTGATCCTGATTCGTCGATTCGATTACTGGTTCGATACTTGGGATACGTCGGTGGTCGCGACCACCGCCGTTGTTGGAGGCTGGCAGCTGCTGCTTACTCGCGCCAGTTGTGCCGGCGGCAGGCGCATATTGAGTACGCGCATTCTTGAGACGAACTGGAAGGGCGACCGGCTCAATGCGCCGCCGGGGTGGCTGAGGTCCGCATTACGAGCCTCGATTCACGGATTCGTCGTAGGACTTCCCGTCGGAGTCTGGCTGGGTGCATTCATGGAACGTGCCGAACTGCCGCCCGGTTGGCTCGTCGCATGGTGCCCAGTGCCGTTTCTTGTGCTCGCGCTGTCCATTCCTGCTCACCCGAGCGGTCAGGCGCTGCACGACTTGCTCTGTGGGACCGTGGTACTCCCGGCCCAAGACGAGCGAAGCGGTTCGCGAGGACCGGAACTGCGGGTATGGGCGCCTTGCTGGTAGGCCCAGGCTCCAGTCGGTGGCATTCGACGGAGACCCTCGCGGAGGTCGGGCAGTAGCATTGGGTGCCTCAGCTAGGCCTCGACCCCGGGGGCGGTGCCGTGTACTCGTCAATTGAGATCAACGGCTTCCGGAGTCTCGAACAGATGCGGCTCGAGGGCTTGAGCCGGGTGAATCTGCTGGTGGGGTCGAACAATTCGGGCAAGACTTCGGTGCTCGAATGCATCGGCTTGCTGCACGCAGCGGCTGACTACCGAGTGTTGCGTTCTGTGCTCGAATTGCGCGGCGAATGGCTGCCCGACGAAGATCACGGGCGCGTGTACGACATCGCGCAGTTGTTCTCGTGTCGCGATACTTCGCGGCCAATCCGGCTGTCCGGCCAACCGATCGGCCCAGGTTCAGAGCTCGGCGCCATCACGGCGGCCTTGTCAATACGAGCGAGCCTAGGTCAGTTAGGGCTGCCGTTGCACGAGGAAGCCGGCGAGGCTGCGGACGAGTCGGGCGGGCGCCTTGTGTGGGAATCCAGTGAACGCAAGCGTGGATTCCGGGCGGCCTTGACTGTCGACAGGATGATGCCGGTTCGCCAAGCGTCCCGGCACAGCTGGGGGACCGACGACGAAATCCCACGAGTTCAGTTCATCGGCACTCAGGGCCTGGTTCCCAGCGATATCGGCGACATCTTCGACGATGTGGTTCTGACCGATGCCGAAGACAGTGCAGTAGAGGCCATGCGGCTCATCGATTCCCGCGTGGAGCGAATTGCAGTGCTCGCGTCCAGACGGCCCCAGCTCGCCAGCAGTGCACGCGGCGGGATATTGCTGCGGATGCAAGACGTTGAAGGTCGCGTTCCCATCGGCAGCGTCGGTGACGGCATGTGGCGGATCCTCGGGCTCGCTCTGGCCTTGGCTCGGGCGCGAGGCGGCGTGCTGCTCGTCGACGAAATCGACACCGGGCTTCACTACACGGTCATGCAGAAGATGTGGACGATGATCGCCGAGCGCTCAAGCGCTCTCGGCGTGCAGGTCTTTGCGACAACGCACAGCCGCGACTGCTACGAGAGCCTCGCCTCGGTTGCCGACCCCGACGCGGATCCGCCTGGCAACCTGACTATTCACCGGATCGGGCCCGAAAACGGCACGAGCAGTATCGGCTTTAGCGAGCACGAAGTTGCGGCGGTGGCAGAGCGCGGCCTCGAGGTCCGCTAGGTGGCGACCGAGACGCGAACACCTGCCATGAAGTTGCTCGTCGAGGGGTCGACTGAGCGACGGCTGATCCCACAACTCTTCAAGGCGCGGGGGATCACATGGAGCGATGCTGAACGCGGAAGCGACGTGCCGCTCATCGACAACTTCGGCGGTGTCGAGAACATCCTCAAAGCAGGCACGCTCGCTGCTGAATTCAAGGCCAGCGGTCTCGAGCGGCTCGGCGTGATCGTCGACGCCAATGGCAACGCTGCTGGGCGTTGGGACGCAATCCGGCAACGTTGCCAGTCGGAGCTACCTGACATGTCCGATCTGCCTAGGCAGATACCGGAGAACGGCTTCGTTGGAGAGCGACAGAACGGTTCTTGGTTCGGCGCTTGGATCATGCCGGACAACCGCCACCAGGGCGCTTTGGAGGAGTTTCTGCTCGACCTGATCCCCGATGACGCCGCCGAACTCGTGGAGTACGCCCGACACAGCGTCGATGGAGCACGCGAACGGGGAGCGCCATTGAGGGACGTCGACATCACTAAGTCCGTCGTCCATACCTGGCTCGCATGGCAACAGGAACCCGGACCTCAGCTACACGAAGCCGTGATGCGGAGAGTGCTCGACCCACATCATCCTCAGTCGCAACCGTTTGTCTCCTGGTTCACGAGGCTGTTCTGGCCCTGATTTCTGAAGATTGGCGTGCCGTCATCGCGAATCCTGCGCACTCCGGCGGCCAAGCGCTTCACAACCTCTTCAGTTTCACGTCAAGGTTTTGGCGGCTGGCTGCAGTAGGGGTAGCCGTGGCGGGCTTCCATGAAGTCGTCCAGGTAGACGCGCAGACGTTCGCCGTTGATCCAGACCTTTGGGGGCGTGAGTTCGGTGTAGGCGTCGATGAGGGCGCAGCGGATCTCGTCTCCGTGCTCGGAGTCGTCGAGGTGGATTGTTGACGTTGCGATGAGGCTGGTGACCGCCGCGGTGGGGTCGCGGCGGTCGACTTCGGCGAATCGCCAATTGGCAAGCAGGGTGAACGCCAAGGCGACGGCGAGCGCTGCTGCGGCAGCGGCTCGCAGTGCTTGTCGGGTTCGCTCGCTGCGAGCTGCCAGGTCGAGTGCGGCAAGCACACCGGCGGCGATGAACGCCCACGCCACCTGCACGAGGGTCGTTTCGCGCCATGCCGCGCCGATGGGCAGGTTTCGCTGCTGCATCGAGGCTGACAGGCCGGCCAGCGACGCCGACAGCAGCGCCATGACGCTGCCGAGCCCGACGAGGGCGATCGCCAGGCGGGCGGGGATGGCGCCTTCGGCGACGACCGCAGGGTCTGGGGCGTCCGTGCTGGCGTTGCGGCGCCAGCCTGTGGCGACAGTTCTGACCGTCAATGCCACCAGTGCCGCCAGCATCAGCAGCAGCACCGCGTTGGCGGTGAACACGCCGAGGCCGACCTCCACGCCGAAGAGGCCGGCCAGTTCTGCGTTGTAGTCCCAGCCCACCGGGGGCAGCCCCGTGGCCAGCCGCGGCAGTGCCGTTGTGATCGCATCGGGCGAGATGCTCAGATCCGATGCCGAGTAGCAGGCTTCACGGGCGCAGCGCCGGGCGATCTCGATGCGAATCGGGATGAATGCCGCAGCAAAGCCGCCGCTGAGTGCTGCCCAGCGGCGCACCGCGGCAGTGGCGAGCACTGCCCGCGGCCGAAGGCCCGCTGCCGTCGCACGAGCAGCCAGAAAGCCGAGCGCCGCGGGCGGTGCCAGGTACGCGACGTCGTAGAACACGACCAGCAACACGCCGAGCGCCGCCATGGAGGCGTACTCGTGCCCGCGCACCGGCCGCGGCCCGAGGTCTCGGTCACGGGCTGTTGCCAGTGCCGTTGCCAGGATCAGCGCCACCGAGCCGATGAACGTGTGAGGGAACTGCGCCAGCCCGCCGATGATGCCGTTGGCCACCACGACGGCGCCCATCACCAGCGGGAAGAGCCCGACGAGCGAGCCGCGCATGGGCACGCCGGCTGAGCGGGCCAGCGCTTCGACCACCTTGTAGGCCAGCACGGCGAGCAGTGCCACCGACGCCAGGCGCACCACACCCAGCAGGACGTGAGGCGACAGCCCGGTTGCCTCGGCGGCCTCGAAGACGAAGCCGTGCACCAGCACTTCGAAGAAGCGTCCGATGGGCCGGAAGTTGCCGGCGTCGAGGAAGCCCCAGATGCGCTCCTCCACGTACTGGCCGATGCGGATCAGGTTGACGTCGGTGAGCTCGACCTGCCGGTGCAGGTGCAGGCGTTCGTCTGACTTGAGCGACATCCCCACCAGCGGCAGCACCGCCAGCACGGCTGGGGCGGCGGCGAAGCACCAGCCTCGGCGCCTGCGCTGTTGTGATGCGGGTGCGCGGGGTGGCGATGTGGAAGGCGCCGTCATGATGCGTCTCGGGTGCCTGGGGTGCGGGCGGGGTCGCAGAACGGGATCTCGTGGCGTTCTGCCATGAACCGGTCGAGCTGTGCGGCGAGGTCGGTAGAGGCCGGGGTTGGGCCGGGGTTCGCTTCTTCGAAGAGCTCGAGGAGTTCGCAGCGGATGGCGTTGGGCGGCCCGGGATAGTCGATGTCGGTGATCACCGGCCAGTCGTTCAGCTCGGCGATGGCTGCGGGGTTGGCGGCACGGCCGTCGTTGACCGTTGCCGCCGAGATGAAGTTGGAAGCCGACGTGGCAGCTTCGTGACGATCGACCTCTGCGAGCTGCCAGTTGGCCACGAGAGAGACGGCGGCGGCACCCGCGAGCGCCAGCGGGGCGACCGAGGCGAGCAGGCGTGTCCAGCGCCAGCGACGGGCCGATGCGATAGCGGCGACGAGCACGGCTGTGGTCACCAGCGCCCAGCCCACCTGCGTCAGCACGGTGTCGCGCCAGCCGTGCCGGGCAGATTGGCCGAAGGAGAGACGCTGGGTGGTGCTCGCCAGGCCGGCCCACAGCGCCGCTGATGCTGCGATGAGCGTGCCCAGCGCCGCGAGGGCGAGTGCGAAGCGGGCTTCTGCGGATGTTGTGCGGCCGGGGCTGTGGTGTTCTGGCTTCTGTCGGCGGGCGCGGACTGCGGCAACGATCGCCAGACACAGCAGACCCAGTGCTACGGCGACCAGTAGCGAGTTCCCCAGCACTTGGGCCAGCCCTGCCTGCACGCCCGTGTCGCCGGCCCGTTCGGCATTGGCAGCCCAGCCGGCCGGCGGCAGACCCGATACCAGCCGAGCTGCGCTTGCGCTCAAGAACTCGGTGGGCAGGTAGCCGGGCACCCAGGCATCGCCGCAGGCGGGAGCCTCGGTGCAGCGCTGCTCGATGAGGACTCGTGCCGGCACGAACACCGCTGCGAAGCCGACTGTCAGCGCGAGCCAGCGGTGCCCTGCGGCCGTTCTGAGGGCGGTTCGCGCCGGCAGGCCGGCGGCTGCGCTGCGGGCCGCCCAGTACGAGGCGGCGACGAACGGGGCGAGGTACGCGAGTTCGTCAAAGGCGGCCGCCGCCGCGCCCAGCGCCGCCATGGCGAGGTATTCGTGCCAAGCGACCGGCCGGGCGGCCATGTCTCGGTCGCGGGCGGTTGCGAGCGATGCGGCGAGGATGACTGCCACCGCGCCGAGCGCCGTCTGCGGCGCGGTCGCCAAGCTGCCGGCGGTGCCATTGGCCACGAGTGCGGCGGCGAGCGCCAGTGGGAACAGCCGAGCAAGCGTTGCGCTTGTGTGGTCAAGTTCGGCAGAGCGACTCAGCCCCGCCACCATGCGGTAGGCGAGCAGTGCGAGCAACGCCACCATGACAAGGCGCACCACGCCCAGCGCGGCGTGGGGTGCCAAGCTGAGCGCCTCGCCGGCATCAAGGGCCAGGCCGTGCACCAGGTAGTCGACGAACCGCCCAAGCGGAGCGAAGCTGCCGGCGTCGAGCTGCTCGCCTGTCGCCTGCACTGCCTGCTCGGCGGCCGAGAACGGGTTGGCCGTGGCCGTCTGGGTCTCGGCGTCGCCGAAAACGCCCGGCAGCGCACCGGGGCGGATCGCCAGTCCGGCCAACGGCACTGTCACCAGCAGCGCAGGCCCAGCGATGCCGAGCCACTTGCCCGCCCAGCGCCGTTCTCGGAGGCCGAGGCCCGTGCTGCTCACCGGAGCGACGCTACTTCTGGGCGCTTCGCACAACGGGTGAACAAGGGTGTCTGGTCGATCCAATTCCCAGCGACTTGCGTAGGCCCGGACCGAGGCCCGCCGCGTCTATCGCCGCTTCACTTAGGGCTCGCTCGCGGCTGCTTCCAATGGCTCTACTGGTTCGCTGTCTTGGTTGTTCGGCTTCGGCTGTTGCTCAGTGTTGTCCCCAGAAGTCGGTGGCTCGTCGCTCGAGCCCTCGTCTGGATCCACGATGGTGTTCGCGAAGAGGTCGTACACCCCGCGAGCTTTGGGGTGCACGAAGGCGGAGGTCATGATGACGGCGCCGCCGATGTAGGCCACAAGGTAGAGCCATGTGGGGAGAAAGTCGCCATTAGCGCTCGACTTGGGAGCCTCAGCGGGATCGGCCTCCTCAGCGGGATCGGCCTCCTCAGCGGGCTCGGCCTCCTCAGCGGATGCTTCAACTCTCGCCGCCTCCCGAACAGCCCCGTAGAAGAATGCAGCCGCAGCGGTCAGGGCAATAGCAATAACCATTGCCCTCACGCCTGCTTGACGCCACGTCGGATTGCGGGGTGCGCCACTAGCGCGAACGTCAGTCACTCGCAGCTTGAACATCGCCTTGCCGACGCTGCGGCGATACCGGGTGAGGATGCACTCGTAGAGGAAGACAATCACTACGCCGCTGACGAGATACGAAAGCTGGGAATAGCCGAACCAGCCCTCGAGCGGTGCCCTGAGAATCCACCAAACCGCGTACACCGCAGCCCCTGCAACGCACATGTCGACGAAACGAGCGCCGACACGAGATTTCGCTTCGGTCAGCGGCGCGGGTTGAGCGAGCAGGTGCCGGATGGTTGGCACAATCAAGAGCGTCGTGAACGCAGCGATTGTCAGGCCGACGGCGAGGGGCCCTGTGTGGGTTGACTTCCACGAAGGAATCTCAGCCGTGTGAACGAGAATTGCGAGCGTGGCGGCCACTGCCCAGAAGCCGGCAATGCCGAGTGCAGCCCGTGCTCTTGTGCGCGCCGACTCGCCCGCATCTGGGGCTTGACCCTCGCGGCGGATCGGCCCGATGAGGAAGACGACCAGCGCGAACTGAACCGAGAGAGGGGTTACCGCAAGCTCAAGAGCGTCATCTAGAGACTCCGAAGCGCCCCACCCCTTGACTTGCCACGCAGCCACCGCGCCTACTAGTTGAGGCAGTGTGACAGCGATGATCATCGGCCCCGTATAGGCCTTGAACGACTTGGCAAGACCTTTGACCCAATCGATCGACTTGGGCCCGGTGTCGCTCAGGAAGGTGGCGATCCTGGCGGCAGCACTCTTGGCCCAAGTGACCTTGCTTCTGATGAAACTGCCAACGCGGGCGGCGGCACTGTGAGTGCGAGTGACGAGCCGTTCGACGAGGGCCCTCCGCCGCGGCGGTGTCCCCTCGCTATTGTCCTCGCTTCCTGAGGAATCCACCGGCGTTGCCATCACGCGACCGCAACTGTCGGGAGATTCGTCTGGTGCTCCTGGCCGAGCCCGACGGTGGACAAGAGCCCCGTGTATGGGCGCCCAACTATTGGGCGCTGGCGGTGACAATCGACGGAGATCCGCTCAGAGTGCTCGGCCCACAACATTACGACACCTGTCTGAGCCGGATCGCGTCGACCGCGAGGCGCGCCCACTCTTCTCCGACAACAGTCCAGTCGTCTTCTGTGCGGGTGTCCCAAACTTCGATGCGAACTCGGCCGTTGAAGTCGAACCTGCCGAGTGACTGCCAGCCGCGAACGGATTGTTGATCCAAGTACGGGCCAGCCAGATTTTCGC
Source organism: Acidimicrobiia bacterium (assembly GCA_022820505.1). Classification (GTDB taxonomy): domain Bacteria; phylum Actinomycetota; class Acidimicrobiia; order Acidimicrobiales; family Poriferisodalaceae; genus Poriferisodalis. Next base: position 9,277 of record JAJEFK010000015.1, read on the forward strand.
TGCCGTCGAACCGTCCATCGCCGTTCGAGTCGACCCAGATCAAGTACTGAACATGCGCGGTTGCCCAACTGGCCGGAATCCACGCCTCGACCTCATAGGTCCCGTTGACCGCGTCGAAGTCCCAACGTGCAAAGTTGTCGACGTCGTCAACGTCCTTCCTTGCAGCTGCCAGGGTGAAGTGAAATCCGTTGCTGCCATATCCCAGGCGGTCGACCTCATCGGGTGGCTTCCACCACGTGTAGTCGCCTTGAAGGTCCACCAGAAGCGGTTCGTCGTTGTAGACCTCATGGCCCACCCTGCTGTCCGTCGGCACAAGTTGCATCGCATCCACTGCGAGGCGGGTGGCCGCCTCGCCGTGAATTCGCCAATCGTCATTTGCGCGAGTGTCACGCACCTCAACGCGAACCCGTCCGTTCAGGCGGTGGACACCCAGGGAGCGCCAGCCGCTTCCTGTCGCCTGATTCAGCCACGGTTCGGCAACGAGTTCGTTGCTGCCGTACTGGCCGTCTCCATTCGCGTCGGCCCAAATCCGGTACTGGACGTCGGCCGTGGCCCACCTGGCAGGAATCCACGCTTGCACGTCGAAATCTCCATCGACAGGCTCGAATTCCCACCGGGCGATGTTGTCGGTCTCGTTGTCAGGTGAGTTACCGATCACCAGCGTGAAGTGGAAGCCGTTGTCGCCGTAGCCCTCCGTGTTGACAGATGCGGGTGGCCGCCACCATGAGTAGTCGTCGTGCTGATCAATCAGAATCGGTCTGTCGTTCAGGTTCGCTCCCGCCGTCAAGGGCAGCGCATCGGACCACACCACGGAATTGGAGTACGTCCCGCCGTGCCAGACCCCGTCACGCAGCTCAGCTCCGACGATGACAAAGACCTCGTTGTCGGGATAGCCGAAGAAGCAATCGTTTGTCGAGGGGCTGTCGTTCGAGACTGCATTCGGTGCGGAGGCGTAGACCCCGCGGCTCACTCCGAGCTGGTGCACACCATTGTGGGCGCAGGCCAGCGTGTGACTGCCGGCCGGGAAGCCTTCGATCTCGACATGCAACCAGTGACAGCTCTCGCTAGTGCAGTCTGAGCGCCCCTGAACTCTCTCGCCAAGGCTGAGATGCACGCGCCGTGTCGGGACGTCGAGAGGAAGCGGAGTGCCGTCGTCGTAGTTGGACCACGGGCTCTCGCCGACTCGGTTCCTTGCCAGCACCCGCACCTCATACGTGGTGTTCCAGTCGAGACCAGTGATCCTTGTCTCCAGCAGGCCACTTTGGACCGGCCAGTCAATCCACTGGCTGGACCCGGCTGGGCGGTATTGCACTCGGTAGCCTTCGATATCGGCTCCATTGGGCTCCGCGCTACTCCAAGACACATGTAACGCGCTTGGTTCCGGATTCACACGAGGCGGAAATGGCTGCGCTGGAACCGTCGCACGGTACCTGTCACATGCATCGGCACTTTGCCACCCGAGCATCACGCTCTGGTAGCAAGCGACGTAGGCAGTCCCAGCCACGTCGCGAAGCGAACCGTAGCGGTCGTAGCTCATGATCGAGGCGAGCATTTCGTCTCGTTCTGCGTCTGCGACTTTGTCGGCGGTGGTCTTATTGTTGCTACAAAACGTTTGCTCGTGCATCGCGAGCACAGTATTGCCGTTGTAGTTGGTTGATTCAATCTCGTCGATTTTGTTACACAGATATGCAAAGTCCATCCATGGGTGCTTGAGCCCATAGAATGCATGGCCAAGTTCATGTGCAGCAGAGCCGAGAAAGTCAGCGACGCTCGCCCGTCGGGCGGGGATCGTCACAACGGCAGAGAGCCCTTCCTCATTGCGGTGGTTACCTAAAGGTGCAAAACCAGCACCGCTATTGTTGGCGAGCAAGAGAATATTGCTCGTGCCGGTTCCGGAGATTTGAGCTAGGCACTTGCCCCTGACATCATTGTCGATCCATTGCATCTGGGTCACATAGTTCTCGATACCGGGCGGACTGAGGAATCCTTCGTCCTGTTCGCCCCGATTGAATGAGACTTGTTCAGTGCCGACAGACTCCTGCTGCCAAAACGAAGCCACGGCGTTGAGTTCGTCAATCCACTGATCGAGATCACTGGCCGAATACACGCCAGACTTGCCGCAATAGTAGACTTGGATGTCCAGCATTTGGACGCCATCACCGGTGTCAAGAGCAACTTCTCTGAGCGGAGTCGCCGGCCCCGGATCCAAGAGAACGTCTTCTTCGTCGCCAGCGACCCCGCTCAAATTGACAATCGCCTCAGCGACGGCAGCTTGGGTTGCCCATCGATCGGCGCCGGCGAGTCGTGAGGCCGAGATGCTGCTGAAGTGCGTGCGGAGCCACGAATTCGGAATCGCTGCGGTGCCGCCGATCACATAGTGATCTTGCGCGCTGCGGGAGTCGTTCTTCGCCGAGCGAGATGGGGCAATCCCGTTCTGCGGGTCGCCGACATCAATCAAGCAACGGTCAGTTCGGCTGGGTGAGAGACGGTCGAGCGTCTCGGCGAGCATGTTCGCCGCAGCTAAGTCCTCAACGACGTTCTGCTTCACCAGCACTGCGTTCGTGCACCCGGTGTTCGGTGGCAGATCAGGATTGCTGCCAGGCTGACCCTGATACGCGATGATCGGCTCGCCGCGGGTCAGGCTGATGATGGCAGCAGCGACCGTCGATTGGGTCTCCCAGCGATTGCCTCCCGCGATGCGGGTGAAACTGCTGACACCGAGTTGAGATCTGAGCCATGGATCCGGAACGGTCGCTGGGCCTCCGACCACGAACACACGGTCGGCATTGCGAAGCTCGCGCCGGCTGCTAGCGGGGACCTGGCCGGCATCGGGGTCGCCGGCGTCGACCAAGCAACGCTGCCCGAGACCCAGCGTCTTCGCTGCCTCCACGAGCATGTTGGCTGCGGCCACGTCCTCGATGACACTCAGCTTCGCCACCACTGCAGTGCCTGTGCAGTTGCCATTTGCAGGCGGCTGCGGGGTTTGTGCGCCGGCTGATTGAGGGAACGTTGCAGCAGCCATGAGAATCGCCATAATGAGCGCTACTGCGGTGGCACAACGTGCTGCGACGGAGTGGCGACGTGACTCGTGACGGTGCCAGGCCCGGACACAGCGCATCGAGGGGCGCGAGTGCTGCGGCTCATACATGTGTTGGGCTCCTCAAAGCAGATTCAGAGTCGACATATTTCACCCGTGTGCTCACTGGCGTCAGCCGAAATGACATTGGCGCAGGACGCTATGTGTCTTTAGAAACCCGTGCAAATGACCGCGAGAGAATACGTTTATGTACTTCACTCATTCATGGAGAATTGTCTTGACAATACATGCTATTGTCTAGAAGGGCATTGGCAGGATCAAACCTATCCGGCACTGCATCGAATCAAGCGAGGTTCAACTCAATTCCCATCGCGCCACCCATTCCCGACGCCAGCCAGTCGCTGCTGTCGGAGAACACAGCGGCAATTCCGGACACGTCGCTCTTCGACAATTTCTGGCCGACGAGTGCATGACATGACTACGTTAGGACGATGACCGTCCAGCAGTACAGGTCCACGAGGTCTACGGCTCGCAACGTGTTTGAGGAGGGTCTCACCGGCTGGAAGGGCTATTTCTTTGGCAAAGTCCTGTGGGCCGTCATCATGCCGCCTACGGTTGCCGTTGTTGCGCACATCTACGTCCATACGAATGGCACTTCGTGGTATATCTCCAAGGCACTCGCCTATGCGCTCACACCGCTAGCAGTGCTGATTGGTTTTGTCGGTTTCGTATTCGCCACCGAGAAGGCGCGAGATGGGCAGTCAAAGATGTCGGTGAGCCACGTGATTCTTTGGTGGATCAGCCTCTGGGCGCTCGCTGCAACCATCGCAACTCTCGCCCACATCGCGAGTGGACCATGGACACGAAGCCGACCAATTCTAGAAATTGCCGCACTCCTGACTGCCGGTGCATTTGCAACGTTCCCTGCACTTCCAACGCTGAAAGAACTCATTGGTATGCCAGCGCCACCTGCGCATCGTGGAGCTCGCCTAAGCGTCAGAATTGCGCGAACCTGCATTGCTGGCTCTATTGTTGGGATCATTTGGTGGCGGTTCTACGTCGAGTGGGACAGCAGTAAGTTCGATGCTTATCGCTATATCGGTTCTGCGACGTTCTACGTCGTCTCAGCCGGGCTCGTCATTCTTGCCCTAGAAATTGCTCTGAGTTCGAGGAATTTCAGAGAGTCGCCCAAGAATCGGACCATCAGCATACGCACTTCAGATGGTTTGAACTGGAGGCCGTGCAGATGCCAGATCTTCACGAGGTCATGTGTACTAGCAGCCTCCATCGCTGTTCCCGCGGGATTGGCATTCAATGCCGTAGTCGACCCCGATGCGTACAAGGGCTTTAGTCACCTCTCCCTCTACATATTCCTTGGCGCGATCGCTACCGGCGGATTCGTGTTGATCGCTCCCCTGGCGCACCGAAGCGGACAAGCCCTGCACGATTTTGCGGCGAGGACAGTGGTAGTCAGCGATAAATGGCTGCAAGAGCGTTTCCCCGGTGAGAGAGATGACGAAGCCACCGCGGCAGATTCCGACGTATTGACCGATCCAAAGGCCGAGAATCAACCAGATGTAGAGAATGAGGCCAAGAAGTGGGGACCTCGCTGGTAGCGAGGCGCACACAACCTCACGCGGCCCGACACCTACCAAACGCCATACGGCCAGTCAGCCACGAGTGCCGTATCGCTCAAACTGAGCGCTGAGCGATGACCATCGTAAGCAGCACCTGACCGCATGCTCAAACCGCCGCACACGTCGGTACTGGACGGCGCTGTCCCGTTTCGGACCACGCGCCCAGGATGCGTGCAGCAGGTCTGTAATGACCATTAACTCGGTTCAGGTTTCGGGGTCCGCGAGTTATGGTGTGAGTGCCTCGCCGCCCGGCTCATGCGGCGGTCAAACAAGAACCACACGAGCGCTATCCAGCGCCGCGAGACCCAGCGAGGCCCGATGTCCACGACGACCGAGGCGACCGAACAGCTCTGACGCCTCGGAGGGGCCGGACCCGGCGGGTCAGTTGCTCTTTGTGACCGAGACCGTGTGCGTGTCGCCGTTGTCGGCGGTGACGGTGATGGTGTAGCCGCCCACGGTGACTGACTCGCCTGCTTGCAGCACTGGGAAGTCGTCGACTTGGCCGTTGCCGGAGTCGCCGGCGACCTTGAGCGGCAGTTCGCCGGTTTGGGTGAGCGCGTCGACGGTGTACACGAGCACGCCTTCGGCGATGAGGCGGGGGTAGGTGGTGCTCCAGCCGTCGGGCGCGGCGTAGTCGCGGCTGTGGTCATAGCCCTGCTTGCGGCGGCTCTCGATCACGATGACTTCTCGGGCGTTCAGCGGTACGGCTGCCATTGCGATGCCGTCGTTGGGCTGCGCTATCGGCGCGAGGCTGACGGTGGCTTGGTTGTCGTTGACGCACTGCACTTGGGATTCGTCGAGCCAGCCGAGCTGCCAGCGGCTCCACGCGAGCATTTCGTGGGGTTCGAGGTAGGTGTTGTAGCCGGCATTTGACCGTCCGTCGCTGTGTCGCCAGGTGTGCCGACGCCGGGGATCGGTGCTGTCCGCAAAGAACCACGACCGCAGGCCCATGAGGCCCCACCACGTGTCGACCCTCGTCTTGCCTGCGGGCACGGCCCCGGTGGTGTCGTGCGCTCGGGCGTCGTAGGGGTACAGGTCGAGCAGACCGAACAGGTGCACGAGCTCGTGCGCGGCGTTGTGCCCCCAGAAGAACGGCTCGCCTGCGGGCGATCGCCTCTCGGTGCCCACCCGGGCCAGCCTGAGCGTCGCTCCGTCGGCCTCGGCGGTCCGGTGGGCGTTGCCGCTGTCGAAATGCGCACTGGGGGAGACGTGCAGCACCATGTCGATGTTAGAGAAGTCCACATCGTCGTCGGCAAGCTCGACCGCGTGGGCGGTCGCCGGCCAGATGATGGCGCTTCTTCCCACCACGTCGATCACGTCGGCGTAGTGGGTGTAGCTGTGCTCGGCGCGCAGCCACTCGTGATGTGGCACGAGCTCCACATCGAGCCGGCCATAGCTGGCTGCCTCGAGGTATTCCTCCACGTGCGACAGGCCGAAAGTTGCTTCGCGTTGCGTCGAGTGGGTCGCCTGAGCGTCGGGGTAGTCCATGAACAGCACCGCTATTCGCACCTTCCCCGTCGACGGTGTGGTGTCGCGGCTCAGCGGGAAACCTGCCGTCGTATGCGCACCGCCGGCGCCGCGGGGTCTGCACTGGGCGGCCGTGTCACGGACCGGATCGCCGCTCGCGCCCGCCACATAGATGCGGCGACGGTTCTCGTCGTCGATGGTGTGGAACAAGAGCCGCTGGCCGTCAGGCGACCACCGCGGCGCTACTGCCTGCACATCGCGGTCGAAGATCACCCGCTCATCGGTGCCGTCGATGTTGGCGATGTGGATCGCGGAACCCGTGCGATCCCCACGCACGAAGGCGATGCGGCGCCCGTCGGGCGAGAACGACAAGCCGCCGTTCCAGTAGCCGCCGCCGATGATCGCATGATGGTTCGACCCATCCACATCTGACAGCTGCACCGACCCGACCGATGTGAACGCCAGCAGCTGCCCGTCAGGAGACCACGCGGGCGCCTCTTCGGTCCAGCCACCTCGGTTCAGCACTTTGCGGTTGCGACCGTCAGGATCCATGGTGACCAAGTACCGGTCCGCATCGATGAAATGGCCGTTGGCGTCGCGCCCTGAGCCGGATAGGTGCTCAAACGCGATCCTGGTGCCGTCTGGCGACCAGGCCGGCCAGCGCTCCTGCACATCGCCGCGGGACAGCTTCGTCTTGGCGCTGCCGTCGGCGTTGACGATCCACAGCTGTGACTGCCCGTTGATGCCATCCCAGTAGTCGCGCACGTAGACGATCTGGCTTCCGTCGGGCGACCACGCAGCCTGCAAGAGATAGTCGCTGTCGGACTGCACGAGCAGCTTGCTGGCGGAACCGTCAACGTTCGCTGTCCACAACGAGCCGTTCTCGGTGTAGACGATCGTGCTGCAATCAGGGGCCCACGAGGCGTCTTCGGCAGCGTCCGAATCGAGGAGCTGGCTGGGCTTGTCGTTGATGGACCCGCCGCAGGTGCCTGCGGGCAATCCAGCAGGCACGGCCTCGTCCTCGTCGGGCTGCGACGTGTCTGTGCCGGCGAGGTAAGTGTCGATTGCGGCTTGGGATACTGCGGCGTCGCCGCCGAACACGCGCAGATCGACGGTGGCGTTCGCCGTTTGTGCCGCATCGAGGAATGCCGCTGTGTCAGCCGGTATCTGGCGGGGATCCGCGAGCACCAGCGGCGCGCACAGCCGGCTGAGCAACGGCGCCGCGCTGAACGAGTCAAACGGCACCCGCGCCCGGGCGAGGCCGACAGTGCCGCTCGCGAAGCAGTCTTTGCCGGCTGCGGTGCTGTAGCGGCCGGCGACCAGCTGCGCGGCCTTGACCGCGGTGTCATAACGGGAAGCGCCCGCCAGACGGGTCACCGACACTCCGAGGCCCTTGACGGCGGTCTCCACTTCGGCGCTGAGCGCCGCTTCGCCGCCCATCACCACCACATGGTCGATACCCGACGTGCCCAGGTATGTCGCCACACCCGCCGGCAGCTCATCAGGCGCCGACAACAACACCGGATGGACGCCGCGGGCAGCGAACGGCCCCGCCACCAAAGCATCGGCAAACACCTCCCCGCTGGCCACGATCGCCGTGCGCCCCATGCCGGACATCAAGCCGGGCGTGACCCGCCTGGCCGCCGCGACACTCGTGCCGAACCGGTCAGCGCCCACCACCCGCTCGGCGGTGATCCCCACTTCGCCCAGCGCAGCCAGCACCGCCGCCGCGACACCACGACCCGAACCATGCGCTCCGCCACCAGTCTCAGGGCCGATTACCACCGCCGCGGTCACGCCAGTGCGCTCCAGAAACTCCAGCGCATCGGCCCGCAGCTCGCCCGGCGGAGTCATCAACACCGCAGCACCCAACGACCCAGCGATCGGCGCCGCCACCACCGCATCAGTCCAACGCTCCCCCGACACCACCACCACCGACGACAGCGAACCCCCAGCCTCCGCCGCCACCGCCTCCGCAATCAACAGCGACGTCGCATACCGATCCGCGCCCCCATAACGGGTCGTCGCAACGCCGCCCAGCTCAGCAGAACCCGACGACGACGCCGCCGAGACGGGCCCAGGAAGCACGACAACAGACGCAGCAACTATCGCCGCGACCGCTGCTGACAACACGGCCCTACGCACCCGAGGGACCCTAACCCCGAAGTTCCGCGGGCACCGTCGCGACCGAGCTGCGCCAAACACGAGTTCCCCAGAGCGCCAATCCCCGAGGTAGTCGGGATCCTGTTTCTCCTTGTTCGGCTCCTTTCGGTGTGATTTCGGGCCCTGACTGCCTCAATTGGCTGTGCGCGCATTGCTCGGGTTGCTTCGATGGCACGACCCGATTCAGAGCGTTCGACGAAGCCGGCCGTCAGCCCCGCGGTCGACGTGCATCAATGCGCTCAACAGCGTCGAAGCGCTACGTGGCGATTGTGTAGTCGGTGCCGTCGCGGACGTATTCGTAGCGTTGTCGGTCGAGCCGGTGATTCCAGAGTCGGCGCTGAGACCCGGGCAACTTCAGCTGCCGATGGCGGTACTGAGGATCCCACCACATCGCTGTCTCGATTCGCTTGCCCACGCCAAGCGCGTACTCAAGTGCAGGAATCAGGTCCGTGTCGCCCGAGACAACCACCGCAACGTCGTACTGATCGTCACGGGCACCAAGGGCGATATCGAGCGCCATCAGGACATCGATGCCCTTCTCCTCGGCGCGCCACTTGCTCGGTCTGTTCATCGACCATTCGATGGGCTGGTAGCGCAGCGGCCGGGTCTTCACTGTCACCAGCGGTTGCGAACGCCAAACCGCGACCTGGCGGGCGAACGCCGACTGCAGCTTCGGATGGCTGCGCACGCCCGGTTCGCCTCGATAGACGGTCACCGCCACCAGCTCGCGGCTTGGGTCGAAGTCCTCGCCGAGCTGCTTCAGCAGCAGCCCCAGGCGCTGGGGATTGACGTGTCCCACCGTCGGAGCGTCACGCGGGGGGTCGCCGAACGCCTCACGAGCCCCGTGATACGCGTTCTGGTAATCCAAGAACACGGCGACCCGTGTCATTGCCCAGCCCTCTGACCAAAAGGATAAGCCCCGCCATTCCCAGCAGAGCCGGGAAGGCGGGGAGGAATGCGTGAACTGTAACACGCTCCAGCACAACCGACACCGTCGCGACCGAGATGCACCAGACACAACTCTCCCGGGCCGATGCCGAACATCATGCGCCTGCCGCAGCCGCGCTGCCCGCCGAACCCGCTGCCCGTCAGCCGAGTAAGGACGCCGCTGACGCCGCTGTCGCTCAGCCGCTGGTCGATCTCGCTCGCGGACGCGGTCTCGAAGAACAGGACCAAGGCTTCGGCCAGGTTCTGCCGTGCCTCTGCCACTGTCAGCCCTTGGCTCGCGACATCGAGTTGCGGGCATCGAGCCACATACGCGCCGCCTGCCGACTCGGCATCGCTGCGGCTCATATCGGGGTCACCCGCCGCGTGCTAGCCGAGTGCTGCTTGCACGATAACTGCCGTGATGGCGGCCACGCAGACGGCTCCCATGACCGACAGATACACCCGAAACAGCAGGTCGTTCCGTCTTGCGTCTCGCTCGCGGAACAGCGACTCCATCTCGGTGCGGAGATCCTTGCGCAGCTCGCTGCGGATGTCGAACCTCATCAGCACCTCTTCCATGTCGGCGCGGAACTGCTGGTTCATCTCGCGCTGCAGGTCGGTCTTGAGGATCGTGAGGTCGCCGCGTGTCAGCGACGTCGACGGGTCGACGGTGTGGGTGGACGGCATCTGATGCTCCTGATGCTCGGGAATGTGTTCGGATGAACTCCGAGAGCAGCTCAGCGATGCGTGATCGTCAATGTGCTGCGGCGGCTTCCCAAGTGATGCCGAAGTGCTGACGGAGAAGTCGATATCGACCTTAGCGAGCGTGCCGGACCGCATGCGGCACATCGGTGATCGGCATTAACTCGGCTCAGGTTTCGGGACTCGGCGGGTTATGGTGGCCGTGCCTCGCTGCCCGGCTTATTCGGCGGTCAAACAGGAACCACACGTGCGCAATCCAGCGCCGCGAGACCCAGCAAGGCCAGGAGTCCGCTACGGCCGAGTCGACAGCGGCCACGACCGCGCCGGGTGACACCACCCCAGGCGTCACAGCCGAATCGGCAGAACCCGAGCCGCGGCGCTGCTCAGACGGCGACATTCCGGTCATGCAGTCTGACCGCGGCTTCAAGATCTCCTGGAGGTGTTCTCAGATGGAAGCCGAGGTGCCGCTCGCAAAGGGAGAGGCCCCCGCCCGGACGCAATGTGATGCCTGCATCGGGCGGGGGCCTCAGGCCCTTGGTCGTGAGACTACCGAATTGCATCGGAGCCTTGACCCTGCTTGCGTCGGCCGGGCTGAGCGCCAGCCGGAAAGGCGGCTAGCTCCTCGCCACTGCGTTCGAATATTCGTGGTGACGCTGCGCGATAGGCCGTCTACTCGCTATAACTCGCTATAAGCAGTGCTGTTGGGGGATGCAGCGCCCCGAGGCCGGGGTCAGCCGACGGGCACAGGGTGGCCGTCACCACCGACCCCAGTCCAGGACTTCCGAGTTTCCTTCTCTACGCCTCGCGCAAGGCCCGCGGCCACCAGAGTGTCGCGCTGAATGCTGTCGGGCACTTCAACGGTGCCGAGATCGTAGGTCTTGCCCTCGAATTCCGCTGTGAACTTGACTTCACTCATTTGCTCTTGTCCTTTGTTTGAGTGGGTCCCGCTGCTGGCGTCGAACCAGCAATGCGACCATCCGGGGACGGACCGCTATCGGCGGTCTTCCCGATCGGGGTGGATATGGGCCTCGCTGCAAGAATCGCTGCGAGAGAGCGCTTGCCCCGCCGCGCTTTAGTGGTAGTCAAGGTCCTGTTTCTCCTTGTTCGGCTCCTTTCCGTGTGATTTCGGGCCCTGACGGCCCCGAGGCTGCGGCGGGCGGCGGGATCTGCGTCGGGCCGGTCGCGTCAAGGGTCGTAGCCTGCGTTGGGTTCGTGTGCATGCGTATGGTGTCATCGCGCTGCTTGTATGCGTTCGGTGATAGATCGTTTGGTGCATGCGGACGGTGACATCGGGTTAGGGTGTGCGCGGTGAGACCGTTGGCGGCTTTCGTTGTGCGCACGCCCGGATCGCTGGCGAACGTGGTAGCCAGCCGGCGCCGGGAGCTCGGCATGACCCAGCAGGCGCTCGCGGATGCGGCGGGCGTGTCTCGCAAGCTCGTGTGCGATGCGGAGGCGGGCAAGCTCACCATGCAGCTCGACGGCCTCGTCAAGATCTGCAACGCGCTCGGCTGCGACCTCGTCGTGCGCGAAGCGAACAGCGAGCGCCCGACCTACCGCGACGTGGTAGCCGACCGGCCATGACGCCCGACGCGTTGAGGGTGCGCGTCGGCGGCATCGATGCCGCGGTCGTCTCCCGCACCGCAACGGGCACGGTGCTCGCTTATGACGCCGGCTACCTCGCTCACCCCGACGCGGTCCCGCTGTCGCTGTCGCTGCCGATGCGGGCCCAGCCCCATGGCGGCGCGGCGGTCGGGAACTGGCTGGACGGCCTGTTGCCGGACCTGCCCGCCGACCGCGAGCGGTGGCGCGCCAGCGTGGGCGCTGCGTCGGTCGACCCGTTCGACCTGCTCGCCACGCCCATCGGCGCCGAATGCGCCGGCGCTGTGCAGTTCGAGCCCGCAGCAGCCGCTCCCGACGGCGGCCCCGCCGCTCGGCACGGTGATCGCCCCTCGGCGCTCGAGCCGATCAGCGATGCCGACCTCGCCGCCGCGGTGCGCGATCTCGCCGAGGGCGCACGCTTGGGCGGATGGCGCATGGACCCGCTCGCCAGCTTCAGCCTCGCGGGCACCATGCCCAAGCTGGCCCTGCGCCGCAGCGACGGCGCGTGGCACCGAGCCGTCGGCGACGAGCCCACCAGCCACATCCTCAAGCCCTCGGTAGCCATCTACCCGGGCCAAGCGGTCGGGGAGCATCTCGCGCTCGCGACCGCCCGCGGGCTCGGCATCGAGGCGGCCCGCACCGAGGTCGCGGTGATCGGCGGCGTCGAGACGCTCGTGGTGCAGCGCTACGACCGCGTCCGGGGCGCCGCCAACCCCGAATCGCTGGCTCGCGCCCACCAAGAAGACATGTGCCAGGCGCTCGGCCGTCCCTCGGCGCTGCGGTTCCAGCGAGACGGCGGACCGTCGCCCGCCGACATCGCCGGCCTGCTGCACACCCACAGCAGCGACGCCGCGGCCGACATCGCGGCCTTCCTCCGGCGGCTCGTCTACTGCTGGGTGATCGTCGCCAACGACGCCCACGCCAAGAACCACGCGCTGGTGCACCTGCCCGGCGGCGTCTGCCGGCTGGCACCGCTGTACGACACCGCCTCATGGCTGCCCTACACCGACGTGGCAGCCCACGACGTCCACCTCGCCATGACCCTCGGCGCCGGCTACCAGGTGGGCACAGGCGCCCGCATCCACGACTGGCGCGACACCGCCCAAGCCCTGGGCGCCGACCCCGACTGGGCAGCCGCCGAGGTCATGCGCATCGCCCGCGAGACTCCCGCCCGACTGGCCGCAGCCATCGACACGCTGCCAGCCGCCCTGCGGGCCTCAGGCGCTCCCAGCCGCCTCCTCGACGCCATAACCCAGCGCAGCGAGACAATCCTCGCCCCATAACGCCACGTACGCGCCGCCTGCCGACTCGGCATCGCTGCGGCTCACAGCGGGATCACCCGCCGAGTGCTGCTCGCACGATGACGGCCGTGATGGCGGCCACGAAGACGGCTCCCATGATCGACAGGTACACCCGAAACAGCAGGTCGGACCGTCTTACGGCTCGCTGACGGAACAACGACTCCATCTCGGTGCGGAGATCCTTGCGCAGCTCGCTGCGGATGTCGAACCTCATCAGCACCTCTTCCATGTCGGCGCGGAACTGCTGCTTCATCTCGCGCTGCAGGTCGGTCTTGAGGATCGTGAGGTCGCCGCGTGTCAGCGACGTCGACGGGTCGACGGTGTGGGTGGACGGCATCAGATGCTCCAAGTGCTCGGGAATGTGTTCGGATGAACTCCGAGAGCAGCTCAGCGATGCGTCATCGTCAATGTGCTGCGGCGGCGCGGTCAGGCTGGGCTGGTGGAGGCCGGGTTGAGGAATTGGCGCTGCCAGAGTTGGTCTCGCTCTGGGGTGGTGAGCTGGGCCACGTCGCACACGTCGTTCCACTGGCTGAGGATCGTGTCTGTGTGGCGCTCGACTATGCCGGCGGCGTCGTGTCGGTCGAGGTGGTAGTGGGCTGCGTGCTCGACGCAGGCGTCGACTTGGCTGATGCGCTCGCCGCCGGGGCCGTATGCCATGGCTTGGAAGGCTTCGCCGCCGGTGCGCAGCTGAGGGCAGATGTCATACGCGGGGGTGAGCGTGAGCATCTCGCCGTCCCAGAAGGCTGCGTGGTTCTTGGGGTGGTCGTCGGTGTTGCTCACCAGGATGTTGAACACGATGCGCGAGAACAGCTCGCGCAGCGTCGCATCGGCCGAGACGAATCGGGCCCGGATCTGGTCTGCGAGGTCGACGTAGGTGCCGTATCGGCCTGCGATGCCATCCGCAGCGTGCAGGTTCAGCACGGTCAGCGCCGACACCGTCAACCGACGTCCGCCGTCGGGCATGCGGTCGAACCGGTCCACCACCAGCACGTCGCGGCCCGCAGCGGAGCTCAGCGTGACCGGGGCGGCGTCGATGCCGGCTCGGCGCGCCAGTTCCATCGCGACGAACTCGGCCTTGACCACCGGGAAGCTGTCGGCTGCGGAGCTGAACTTCGCGATCATGTGACGCGACCCCTCGACCAGGGTCGCCTTGGGGCGTGCGCCGCCCATAGACGTGCCCCCCAGCAGCGCCCGCTCCAGCGCCGGGGGCAGCGCACGGCCTTCCTCGATGCTGGCGGCGGCTTCGGCCAGCTCGGCCAGCGACGATTGCTCGGCGACCCTCGGCACGTAGTGGGCGGGCGAGGCCTGGAAGTCGAGCGCGCCGGCGCGGTCGGAGCCGGAATTGAGCAGGTAGCCGAGCTCAGAGAGATCCCGGTCCGCGAAACGGTTCCGGTGCTCGATCACCCTGCGGCCCCACGCATCGGGCGCACTGTCGGCGATGCAGCCCGGCAGGACCCCCGACGCGGGCGGGGTCTCTCCGGGCACCAGCGGCAGGTCGGGCAGGTACAGCGGGACGGCGTCGGGATTGTCGAGGTAGCTGCGGCCGTAGGTGAACGTCGCCACGGGCCCTCGGTCATCGAGGCGCCCCGCCACCACCGGTTCGACGGCGCCCGCAAGCCACACCCACACGTACACGGTGGGCGGGTTCAGCAGCGATTCAGAAGTCGTCATCGACATGACGCCGCCGCACACGCTGGGGCAGAACGGCAAGGCGGGCTTCGAGGAGCTCGGCCTCGCGTGCCAGCGCCGCGGTGTCGTCGGTGAACAGCGCAATGCCGACCAGCGCTGCTGCCTCGAACACGGTGCCCAACGCCACCGACGGATCGCCCCGCTCGACCTTGCCCATCGTGGCCGCGCTGCAGCCCACCCGCTCCGCGAGCTCCGCGACGGTCCATCTGCGCTCCCGCCGGGCGAGCGCGATGCGCCGCCCGAGCAGCCGAGCTGCCTCCACAGTCGAGCGACTCAACGGCCGGCCCGTCCTCATGACATCAATATATGACAGATCAAATATCTTAAACAACAATATTTTGACGAAACGGCAGAGACCCCTGCCGTTAGGGCGGGCGGCGCATCGCCGGGCGAGAACAGCGACCCGCCGGCCCTGCAGACGAGAGGAGCCCCGGGGTTTCGGCCCCGGGGCTCTTCGCGTCTGCGCCGCTCTGGAGGCTCACCCGGTGGTCAGCAGCCTGTTCGAGCTGCCCTCCTAGGAGCCGGCGTCGACCCACGGGTCGATCAGCCGGAGGTCGAGGCCTTCGAAGTGCGAGACATTGCGCGTGGCCAAGGCCAGCCGTCGCACACCGGCAGTGGCTGCAATGAGCGCATCGCCCAAGTCGAGGCTGCGGCCCGCACGCCGAGCCTGTACCCGCAACTCGGCGGCGTGCTCTGCTTCGGCGGGGCCCACGGGCACCACCCGGCGCACCACCGAGGCGAGCTGGCGGACGGCACTGGCGATGGCATCGCGACGTCGGCCCGGAGCCATCAGCCCGATGCCGTGCTCAAGCTCGTGCAGCACGATCGCAGACAGCCACAGGTTCGGTTCGCCCGACAGGAACGCCATGACGTTGGCGTCGGGTTCTGGCCGAGCAGCCTCGGAGACGACATTGGCGTCGAGCAGGATGCCGTTCACGAAGCGTGCCCCGCAGCGCCACCGCTGGCACCGCCGCCGTCATCGTCGATGAATGGAGTGGGCCGAGTCGAATGGCGATCCGGCAGTTCCAGCTCGTAACCGCGGGGCAGTTTCTCGACGAGCCACCGCCCCACGTGCACCTCAGGTTCGGCTCGTTCGCGCCAGACGTGCTCAGGAACGACCACGAACGTTCTGCGTGTGCCGATGCGCTGGGGACCGTCTTCTTCGGCGCAGCGGAGAATGTGTGACAGGCGCGCCTTCGCTTCGGACACCGTCCAGACCCGATCCGCTCCTGTCTCTCCAGCCGGCATCAGACCCCCGTCAGTACCATCGCTCAGCCCAAACTAGTCCATAGTGGACTATTTCCCATCACGCTGCGGCGCTGCCGCAGCAGCGTCACCCCGCCCGGCTAGGAGCCGGCGTCGACCCATGGGTTGATGACGTTCAGCCCGCCGAATCGGCTGAAGCCGCTGGCGTCGCGTGTCACCACGCTCATCGAGTGGACCAGGGCTGTGGCCGCGATGAGGGCGTCGCTGACTGGAGCTGGGTTGGGAACGTGCAAGGTTGCTGCGGTGCGGGCGACCTCGACGTCGACCGCCAGGATGCGGCTCTCGAACGCCGCATGAACGTCGTTGTCGAGCCATCGGCGCAGCACCATGCCCGATGAGCGATCGCGACGCTCGACCAGCTGCACGCCGATCTCGAGCTCCATGGCGGTCACTGCCGAGATGTACGCCAGCGCCGGCTCGATCCGCGACGCCCAGCTCACAACCTGCTCGTCGGCCTTTCCGGATGGGGCACGGCGCAGCTCGGACACCACGTTGGTGTCGAGCACGTACATCAACCGAGCTGTGCCGGCTGTGCGAGCTCGTCGCGCGCCGGCAGGGGCAGATCGACCTCGCTTGCGCCGGGGGTGGCGCCGAGCAGGTCCACCAGCGACAGGCTGCCGCTGGCCAGAAGCCGGTAGTTCTCATAGGTGAGCAGCACGTGAGTCGGCTGGCCCCGGTTCGTCACGAAGACCGGTCCGCGGCGGGCAGCTGTCTTGGCGTCGCCAGTTGCCTGGTTGAACTCCCGGCTCGTCATCTGCGTTCCCGCTCCAGTCGATGCCTTCATATGTAGCAATATTACTACAGCCAAGAGAGAAGCTCGCCGCGGCTCGTTGCGCAGTGACGACAGACATGCGTGCCCGCACCATCTGGGCTCGTTTCAGCGTTGGCCGGTTTCGGGCCGAGTGCACGCAAATCGTTGGACTTCGGCAGGGCCTCGTGTTTGCTGTCTGAAACGGCGCAACCCCGGCCGTTTGCCGAAGCATTGACGGTTCCGGGGTCTTCGATCAAGAGCTTACCCCTGGCAGTCACATGTCAACGCTTGACCTGCAACGCCGCACCGGGCCGTATCCGGGCGGCTCGTGAACGGCCGCTGAGGGGCTGTCGGGACCCGAAATCGCACGGAAAGGAGCCGAACAAGGAGAAGCAGGATCGTGCCTGTTCGGGTGAATCAGCGGGCATAAAAGGGACCCCGTGCGGTCCGGGGTCCCGTTGCCGCGGTGCTTCGGTTGCATTCGGCTTGCGCCTACTAAGAGGATTAGCGGATAGGCGGCGTCATTGGGGGCTCCAGCGGAGTTGAGTCCCTGGTAGTGGTGTATGGAGGGGGGCATCCCTTGGGCGCGTGATCACCGCGTCTACCTCTGGAAGTAACGACTCATCCAGAGAGGAAGACACGGTGATCAACCCCAACACGATGGACGCGCTCGGGTGGC
>JAJEFK010000054.1 GCA_022820505.1 Acidimicrobiia bacterium
GCCACCCGAGCGCGTCCATCGTGTTGGGGTTGATCACCGTGTCTTCCTCTCTGGATGAGTCGTTACTTCCAGAGGTAGACGCGGTGATCACGCGCCCAAGGGATGCCCCCCTCCATACACCACTACCAGGGACTCAACTCCAGGAAGTGGTGAGAATCAACCACGAGACGCTCAATCTGCCAGTTGACGACGTCTATTCGCACTTGTTCGGACACGAGCGGGTCATGCCGCCTCCGAAGATGCGCGAGTGCCTCGTCCAGATTCAGCAGGGGCGATGCATCTTCACGGGGGCACGGTTGCCAGCGGCGAGACGCTCGCTGGACCACGTGGTGCCGTGGTCGCGAGCTCGCCTCTCGCAAGTCGAAAATTTCCTTATGACGACGCCCAGCGTCAACAGCACCAAGTCCGACTCAATACTGGCCCCAGTGGCGATCGAGCGCTGGCTGCGCCACCTCGATGCCAATTCGGAAGCGATTCGAGAATGCGCCGACGAGCACAACTGGCCGTCGAACTTCGACAGCGTTCGCCAAGTTGCACTGCACATGTACGAGGCCCTCGACGCGACTACCGGTGTGTGGGACTTCGACCAAGGCATCCGGCCGCTGGGAGACGATGGCAAACGCAAGGTCATCGCACTGCTGCGCTAGCGCAGGCGCTGCTCGCCGCAGATGCTGCAGTGGGAAGCCGCAACTGAGGAGACATCATGGGATTCACCTATACCGACGTCACGGTCTGCAGCCCTGCTGAGCCAGAGCGCTCATGGGAAGGACGCTTCCTGGTGGACACTGGGTCGACTGACACGCTGGTGCCGCGAGACCGCCTGGAGGAGTTGGGCTTGCGGCCTTACGGGAGCGATTCCTACGAGTTAGCCGACGGCAGCAGCCAGACCGCCGAATTCACCGGGGCGCGGCTTGAGTTCATGGATTCGGATGCCTTTGTGCGCGTGGTGTATGGGCCGCCGGGCTGCGAGCCGCTGCTGGGCGTGCTGGCGCTTGAGTCGGCCCGTTTCGAGGTGGACCCCGTCAGCCAAGAGATCAGACGCGCCAAGCGGCTTCGCCTCGGAGGCGTTCTGCGCCACGTAACTGCATGACGGCCGGTACCGGACTGCCCTGAGTACGGCTGGCGGGCGAGCAGGCTTCGTGGCCGCTGGCCGGCGACGGGTGGCTACTGTCGTGCGGGCGTCGCCGGAGCCCGGCGGCCTGCGGCGAGCGCCGCATCTGAGCGAAGCGAGGAAATCATGGAACTTGGCGAGGCAGCACTGACGTCGATGACGACGCGGTACTTCACGAAGGATCCGGTGTCGGACGCGACGCTGGAGCAGGCGTTCGACTATGCGCGGCACGCGCCGCAGGGTGGCAACCGTCAGCCGGTGCGCTTCATCGTGGTGCGCGACGAGGCGAAGAAGCAGCAGTTGCAGGAGTGGTACCTCGAGCCGTGGAAGGCCTATCTGGGCATGGCACGCAGCGGCGACATCGAGATCGTCGGCGACAAGGCCAAGCGGCTGCTCGACAGCGCCGACTACTTCGCCGAGCACTTCGCCGAAGTGCCGGTGATCGTGGTGGCCTGCGGCTACATCGACGGCGTCCATCCCACCGACACCGAGCTGGGCCGGCTCAGCGTCGTGGGCGGCGGCTCCATCTACCCCGCCGTGCAGAACTTCCTGCTCGGCTGCCGCGAGGCCGGCTTGGGCACCGCCCTCACCACGCTGCTGTGCATGTACGAGCCGCAGGTCGCCGAGATGCTCGACATTCCCGAAGGCGTGGCCACGGCCGCCCACATCGCCGTCGGCTACCGGTCGACGCCGTTCCCGCGCAAGCTCGACCGGCTGCCGCTGTCGGAGATCGTCTTCGACGAGACCTGGGGCAACGCCACCTACTAGCTGCCATGACTGAGCCGGGCGATTCGGCGGCGGCTGGTCCGACTGTCGAGCACGCTGGCCTACGGGCAGAGACTGAGGCGCTTCGGGCGGACGGCCTCTCCGCTGACGAGGCGTTGCTTGTTGCGGCACAGCGGCTGGCTGCGGCCGATCCTGAAGTGAGGGCGTTCGCTCGGGAACGCTTCGCAGGAATGTGGGACGAGCCCGAGCCAGCATCGACGGATGCCGATGCCGCGGCGGATGCTGGCGAGCGCGGCACCGGGCGGCGCGGGTTCTGGATCATGGCCGCGTTCGCCGTCGCGGCAGCGGTTGCGGTGCGGCTGCCCGAGGCATTCGGATTCAGCCTGACCGACTCCGACGACGCCAGCTTCTATGCGCGCAACTTCAGCCTGCTCGTGCTGCCGGCATTGGCGGGCTGGTTCGTGTGGCTGAAGCGGCCGCCCTCCTGGGTGACGGCCGTGATCGGCGCTGTCGTCGCCGCCTCGGCGGCGGTCGTCAACGCTTACCCGTTCGACGATGACAGCTCCACGTTCGTGCTCGCCGCGCTGCACCTGCCGGTGCTGCTGTGGCTGGTCATCGGCCTCGCTCGGACCGGAGAGCGCTGGAGGCTGGCCGGCCCGCGCATGGACTACGTGCGCTTCACAGGCGAGTGGATCGTGTACGGCGTGCTGATCGCGCTGGCGGGCGCGGTGTTCAGCGCCCTCACCGTCGGCGCCTTCGTGGCCCTCGACATCGACACGAGATGGATGACCGAGTGGGTGATGGTGGCCGGGTCGGCCGGCGCCGTTGTTGTCACCGCCTGGCTCGTCGAATTCTGGGCGGGTGCCGTCTCGAGATTCGCCTCGATGCTGGCGTACATCTTCACGCCCCTGTTCGCAGCGATGCTGGTGGTGTTTCTCGTTGCTGTGCCGGCGACGGGCCGCAGCATCGAGGCCGACCGAGAGGCGCTCATCCTGTTCAACGTGCTGCTGGGCTTCGTTGTGGGCCTGCTGCTGTTCTGCGGTGCTGCGAGGCGCCCGGGCGATCGACCGGGATTCTTCGACGGTGCTGCTGCTGTGCTCGCCGCTGCGGGGCTGCTCACCAGCGTTCTGACACTGGTGGCCGTCGTCGGGCGCATCGCGGACTTCGGCTGGAGCCCGAATCGGGCGGCAATCGCGGGCATCAACGCCATCTTCCTGGTGAATCTGGCCGGGAGCGTGTGGCTGTATCTGGAGCTGTGGCGCCGGCGGCGCCCCTTCGGCGACATTGTTCGCTGGCAGACCGCCCACTTCGGCATCTACGCCGCCTGGGCTGCGCTCGTCGTCGTGGCCTTCCCGCCGATCTTCGGCTTCGCATGAGCCAAGCCCCGTTCGCGGCGGCCAGCCGATCTGTCGGCACGTTCGCCGAGTTCTGCAGCGGCGAACGACTGGGGCCGCGCAAGCTCTAGCGTTCTCGGCTGACTGGGCCGGCTGGTCATGAGGCGCGCGAAGGCGCTGGAGGCGGGGAGCACGACATGGCGATGACTGACGAGCAGCGGCGTGAGGCAGCTGCGGCGCTGCTGCATGCCGAGAACACCCGCGAGTGGATCGACCCGATCACCGACACCTACCCGGGCGCTGACAACGACGACGCGTACGCCATCGGCCAGTACGTGACCGACGCCAAGGTGGAAGCGGGCCGGGTCGTCAAGGGGTACAAGGTGGGGCTGACTTCGAAGGCCATGCGTTCGACATCGGGTGCCACCGAGCCCGACTACGGCACGCTGTTCGACAACTGGTTCCTCGACGAGGGCTCGATCGTGCCCGCCTCGATCCTGAACGTCCCGCTGGTGGAGATCGAAGTCGTGTTCGTGCTGAAGTCCGACCTCGGCGGACCCGACACCAACGCCATCGACGTGATGCGGGCAACCGACTTCATCCTTCCCGCCATCGAGGTAGTGGACCGGCGTTACAACCGGCGCAGCACCCAGGCGGGCGTGGCCGACAGCATCGCCGACGCCGCCTCATGCGGATTCATCATCGTGGGCGGCCGCCCCACCAAGCTCACCGACGTCGACATCCGCCATATCGGCGGTGCGCTGTATCTCAACGGTGACCTCGAAGAGTCCGGCACGGCCGCTGCCGTCATGGGCAACCCGCTCAACTCGGTGGCCTGGCTGGCCCGCAAGCTCCACGAGTTCGGCGTCACGATGTCGGCCGGCCACGCGATCCTGTCGGGCTCGTTCATCCGTGCCCGCACGATCCGCCCCGGCGACGCCATCGTGGCCGACTTCGGCCCCCTCGGCCAGATCAGCTTCGGAGTCGGAGACGCCGAAGAGTGATGCAGCGGTGTGGGGTTGCCTGACGACGAGAACTGAGGCTCAGCAGCTCAGTCTTCGACGTAGGCCACGAAGGTGCAGGAGATCTGCACTCGCCCGCCGCCCTCCACCTTCATGTTGTGGCGAGCGGGGCGCGATTCGGGGTCGGGGAAGCGCTCCAGCCACGGGCCGTTCAGCGCCGGGCGTGACGCCGCCGGATCGGCGACGTAGAACGTCATCTTCGCCATGTCGTCCCAGGTGGCGCCGGCGCCCTCGAGCATCTGGCCGACGTGGGTGAACAGGTTGTCGATCTGCTCCTCGAGGGTGTCTGGAACGTCGCGGCTTCCCGGATTGGTCGGCGGCGTGATGCTGGACACCACCAGCGGCCCGATCCGCGTGGCCGCCGGAATGGGGTTCGCGTGCTGGAAGCTCTCGATCTCGATCGACGTACGCGCCATGTTGCCTGCTCCTGTGTGCTCGCTACCCGAACGTAGGCGTCTGCGGCGGCCCGGCTAGACGCCCTCGACGACCACCATCTGAAACTCGGCGGCACCCGCCCTCACGTCGCGAGCGTGGCGGTACTTCTCGGAGTCGTAGAAGTTCTTCGCCGAATCGACATCGGGGAACTCCAGCACCACGATGCGGCGATTCTCGTCAGGACCCTCGAGCGTCACCGAATCGCCGCCGCGCACGATGAACTTCCCGCCGCTCTCGGCGACAGCGGCGGGCGAGAGCGCCTTGTACTTCTCGTACTGGTCCGGGTCGGTGACGTTGACCCGCGTGATGACGTACGCAGCCACGATGTTCCTCTCGTTGCAGGTATCGGACCGGCTACGAAACCGAGTTCATGATGGCGTCGCGGCCGTGCTTGAAGCCCGCCGTCTCGGCCGTGTGGTTGAGCGCCAGCTCGGATTCAAGCTCACCGGCGATGCGTGAATGCCACATCTTGCGCGGCTGGGACATGTCGAACGGCACGCCCTGGTGCATGAGCCGGCGGTTGTCCCAGATCACGGCCTCGCCCTCGGTCCACGCGTGCTGGTAGGTGCGCGGCGGCTGGCAGGCCTCGTGATTGAGCCGGTCCAGCAGTGCCACCGACTCGTCTGGATCCATGCCGATGATGTCGTGCGCATGCCGGCCGATCAGCAGATTGGGACGGCCGGTGTCGGGGTGGTACTTCACCATCGGCCGAACCGAGATGTCCATGTCGTGGTAGCCGTACATGCCGTAGCTGCCGTCGTCCTTCTTCTTCGGCAGCAGGCCCGCCCGGCCCTGGCTGTAGTAGAGCGAGTGGTGCGCCTCCAGCGTGTGCACCAGCTCCCGGTCCTCGTCGGACAGCACCTCGTACGCCGCTCGCATGTCGGCCCAGCCGGTGTCGGCGCCGTCTTCGGGCACCAGCTCGGCGGTGAACACCGCTCCCTTGGCCTGCAGCGGCATGTAGGTGCTGTCGTGGTGCCAGCCCCAGTTGCCCTTCAGCGACTTCACGAGGTCGTCGCTGGACTCGTGGTGGACCTTGCCGTCCTTGCCGACGTTCGAGATGGGTGCCGCGTTGAATTCCAGGTTGCCGAAGCGCAGGGCGAACGCGTCCTGCTCGTCGTTGGTCAGGAACTGATCGGAGAAGATCAGCAGCGCGTACTCGAGCCACGTCTCGTGCAGGGCCTCGAAGGTGGCGTCGTCGATGGATCGGAGCTCGATGTCGTGCACCCACGCCCCGAACGTGGCATCGAGCGGTTCGATATTGAGCGTGACAGCCGTCATAGCCGGATCGTACCACCGGCTCCCAATTGGCTTCAGGGGCCGGATTCTGCTGGCAACAGCAGCGCAACAGCGGCCGGCCGTGCGCTCGCAATCCGGCGAGCGAGCGGCGCGCAGGCAAGACTCAGCCGCGGCCAGCAGACCCGACAGCAGTACGAGGAGCAGCCCCATGGTCGATCTCGCATCATCGGCGCGACCCTCGGCGCCGTCGAGAACGCACTGCTCTACGCGGCGGCTCAGCGG
Organism: Acidimicrobiia bacterium; assembly: GCA_022820505.1. Lineage (GTDB taxonomy): Bacteria > Actinomycetota > Acidimicrobiia > Acidimicrobiales > Poriferisodalaceae > Poriferisodalis. Next base: position 6,147 of record JAJEFK010000054.1, read on the forward strand.
CCTGCGCGATCGTCGTCCCCCGGCGGGCGATGACTGAGGATCTCGCTCCAGCGTCGAACCCCGCACCGCAGGTCGTCCAGCTCCGACTCAGCGAAGGTGCGGCGCGCCTGGTGCCCAGCGCGGCCGGCGCGGCGCCGCCGCGCATCGACCGCGTCACATCCGAGCCCGCAGATCACATCGCACCGCAGCGCATCGACCGTGCAGCGTCGGCGCGCCCGCCGTCGGCGCCGGGCCCGCACCGGTCCTCCGGCGATGCCGAAGCTCCCCGCGGCCGGGCAGGCCTCGCACTGGCGACGGGATCGCTGGCGTTCGTGCTCGGCACGGTCAACGTCACGGTCACCAACGTGGCGTTCCCCGACATCGTCCGCTCATTCGCCGGGGTCTCCGACGCCATCACCGGCTGGATTGTCAGCGGCTACGCGCTCGCCTTCGCCTCGACGATCATCGTCGGGGGTCGGTTGGCCGACCGCTACGGGCGCCTGCTGGTCTTCCGGGCAGGGGTGCTGGGACTGCTGGTCTCGTCGATCGTCGCGGGGTTCGCGCCGGGCATCGGCGTGTTGCTCGCTGCCCGTGCGGTTCAGGGCCTGTGCGGTGCGCTCACCGTCCCGTCTTCGCTGGCGTTGGTGCTGCCGCAATTCCCCTCGGGTCGCCAGGCCAGCGTCATCGGCATCTGGGCAGCCGCTGGCATGGTCGCGTCCGGCATCGCGCCCGGACTCGCGGCAGTGATCCTGGAGTTCTCGAGCTGGCGAGGCGTCTACTTGGCGATCGCGCCCATCGCGGCGCTCGCATTCTTGGGCTCGCTGCGGTTCCTCTACGAGACAGCCAAGCGAGACTTGCGCACTCCCTTGGATCTGCTGGGCGTCATCATGGGCACCGCGGCGGTGTTCCTGATCGTGCTCGCGACGCTGCAGGGCCGCCACTGGGGCTGGTCGTCGGCCTGGACCTTGGCGTGCTTCGGCGGCGGCGCAGTCCTGCTGCCGCTCTTCTTGCTGCGGTCGGCGCGGCACCCCGAGCCGCTGTTCGATCCGCGGCTGTTCCGGATTCGGAGTTTCGCAGTGGCCAACCTCGCAGTTGCGCTGTCGATGATCGGCGCCTTCACGAGCTGGTTCCTCTGGCCGCTGTTCCTGACGGGAGTGTGGGGCTACAGCCTGCTGGGAGTCGGGCTGGCGTTCACGCCGGCGCCGGTCGTCTCAGGTGCCGTCGCGATCCTGAGCGGGCGCTGGGCCGACAAGCACGGCTTCCGGGGGCTGATGACCTTGGCGTCAGTCTTCGCCACCGCGGGCATGCTGTGGCTGCTGTTCTTCCTCGACGAGAACGTGCGCTACTGGCTGGCCTTGTTTCCCTCGACGATGCTGTTCGGGCTCGGCTTGGGCGTGCTTGCCAGCCACCTCAACTCGGCAGCGCTCGCCGACATCCCTGCCGCTTCGATCGCCACCGCCAACGGCGTCCACCAGTCATTGCGCTATGGGTTGGCTGCTGTCGGCGTGGCCGCCGCGATCGCAGTGCTCGGCGGCACCCACGAGGTGCATCTCTACAACTGGATGTGGCTGCTGCTGGGCGCGCTGCAGGCGCTGTGCATCCCGCTGATGTGGTTCGGCTACCCGCGTGGACCCGCAAGCGCCCGGTGATGCGGCCCGTCCCGGTACCGGGGCGGCGCCGACCGGCTACAGCAGCTCGTAGACCTCGTATGCCAGCTTGCCGTCGTCGAGCGAGCCGATGCCGATGGCCTGGATCTTGTTGAGCCAGTTGTACGGGCCCTCCATCGATGTCTGGAAGGTGGGCGCCGAGCGGGGACTGCCGTCTTCGTAGATCTTCCCCTGGTACTCCATCAGGATGTCGACCTCGTCGTCGGTGCGGATGGAAATGCGGACGTCGAGATGCATGGTTCCGTCGGCAGCGCGGTACAGCCAGTCGCCTGACGGGCCCAAGATGGTGCCGTTGATGCGGTCGCCGGTGACGGTGCCGCTGTCGACCGAGGCGACCATCCGGGTGCCGGCGGGCCCGCCGCGGATGCGGGTGGCATTCGACAGGTCGGCATCGATGTCCATTCTGAACAGGTGCCGCACGGGCAGGGATGTCTCTGACATGTGGGTGCTCCTTGCTTATCGAGTTGCTTGTCGAGGTGGGGGCTTGCCGAGTTGCTACATCGTGAAGCGCAGGTTGCGGGCGGCGTGGGCGCCGATCTCGGCGTCGCCGGACCATGTGACCAGGCCAGCGGCAATTGGCACTTCGGGGTCGATGCGCCCGCAGGTGAGGTCCATGAATGCCATCGAGTCGCAGTGCAGCGTCACGTCGGGGTTCTCGACGTGATCCACCTCGCGGGCCCGGCCCTCGACCTGCACGTAGATGTCGCGCTCGACAGCGCCAGTGATGTCGAAGCGCATCGTGGCGCCGTCGGGCAGGCCGACCCGCTTGCCTGCGATGTAGCCGATCGACAGGTGTACCTCGTTCAGCGCCATCTCGGCGGCGGGGCCGCCGTTGCCGGTCGGCAGGCCCAGCGGGGTGCGGCAGTCGCGCTCGTGCATCCAGTGATCGAACTCTCGGATGGCCATGAAGCGACCGTAGGTGCCCGGTCCGACGGGGGTCATCGATCCGCGGTCGAACACCTCCTCGTCGAGCGCCTCGAGCTGTGCAGCGCGTTCGTCCCACACCTGGGCGGCCAGCGCCGTCAGCTCCGGGCCGCTCATCGCCATGGCCGCCGAGAAGAGGCCGGGTATCTCGCCGAACGGGGGCGGTGTCTCGACTGATTCGGGCAGCCAGCCCGACAGGCCTTGCTCGACGGACACCTGGTGTGCCAGCACGCCCTTGACGGTCCAGTCGGGGCAGTGCGACTGCACGTCCCACTGGTCGCCCGCGAGCGAGCCGTAGAACTCCTTCGAGCTCGCCCAGCAGGTTTTGAGGTTGTCGATGATGAGTTGCGGCTGACTCATGGTGCCGTCCTGTTCTGTGTTGTGCCTGTGCTGAATTGTGATGACAGTTGCAGCGGGTGATCCGGCGGGGCTCAGCCGGTCTCGGCCCGGATGCGATCGAGAATCTCACCCAGCCGGTCGATCATGGCATCGACCGAGCGGGCACCGGCCTGGAAGATGGCCGTGACATTCACCGAGGCCCAGTCGAATCCCAGCGCCTTGACGACGGCGGCCCGCTCGCCGATGGCGTCCAAGTCCTTGTAGAAGCCTTTGTCGGCATCGGAGCGGGGCGGCGGGGCGAGCATGAGCTGCATGCCGATGGAGTCGGGATCGCGGCCGAAGTCCTCCTCGGCCCGGCGGCGGATCTCCGTCATGCATTCCAGCGCCCGTTCGTCGCTGACGCCCGACGCCATCCAGCCGTCGCCCTTCTGGGCGGTGCGTCGCAGCGCGGCGCGGCTGTCGCCGCCGATCCACAGCGGGATGCCGGCGCCCTGGGGCGACACGGGCTCCATGCCCATGTCGTGGCTGTTGTAGTGCTCGCCGGAGTACTCGATCCGTCCGCCTGCCCAGTAGGTGCGCATGAGGTCGATGGCCTCGTCCATGCGCTTGCCCCGGGTGCCGAAATCCTCCTCGAGAGCGTCGTACTCGGAGTCCTGCCAGCCCACGCCGATGCCGAGACGCACCCGGCCGCCCGACAGCGTGTCCAGCGTGGAGATCTGCTTGGCCACCAGCACGGGCTGGCGCTGGGGCAGCACCAGCACCTCGGTTGAAAGCGACACCCGCTCGGTCACCGCGGCCACGTTCGCGAGCAGCATCAGCGCTTCGAGAATCGGCATGTTGGCGGGGTAGATCGTGAAACGGCCCTCGCCTGGGTGCCCCATCACCACATGGTCGAAGGCGGCAATCTCGTCGTAGCCCAGATCCTCGATGGCCTTGGCCAGATCGAGCACACGCTGGGGTCCTTCCCGGAACGCGATGGACGGGAAGTCGACGGCGATCTTCATGCGGGGATCCTCTCCTGCGGCTAGGCCGTGGGCAGGCGGACCCTAGCTGTCGCCGGCATGAGCAGTCTTCCGTCGGAGGTGTGCTCGGCGATCTCCAGCTCGACGACCCCCGTCTCGTGGTCGACGGACGTCACGGTGCCCGAGAACACCAGCTCCTCGCCGGGAAGACCGCTGGCGCGGTTCTGCCAGGTGACGCCCAGCAGCCGGGCGGCGGGGCCCGCCCAGTCCGTCACGAACTGCGTGAGCCATGCGCCCTGCAGCGGACCGTGCACGATGATGTCGTCGTGCCCCTCGAAGCGGGCGTATTCGCGGTCGTAGTGGATCCGGTGCGGGTTGTGGCTGGCCGCGCTGTAGAGGAAGAGCTGTGCCTCGTCGGGGAACTTGTGCATTGTCGGCAACTGCTGGCCGGCTTCGAGGGTCGCTAGATCCGGGGCTGCGGTGGTCGTGACCGTGTCAGTGTCAGTGCTCATCGTGCAATGCCGATCATGCGGGAACGGGCGACTTCGTCGCCGAATTGGTTGACGAAGGTGGTCTCGCGAACTTGCCGGACGAAGGGTCCCTTGCGGCCCTCCTTCTGATCGACTGCGGCGAGCCGAGCGGTGGCGGTGATCTCGTCGCCGACGCAGACAGGCTCGAGGAAGTCCCATTCCTCGCCGCCGAACATCACCCGGTCGACCAGCAGCCGGATCCGGGTGCCCTCGCGGTACAGGCCGTCCGTGCGCAGGTCTGCTGCCGTTCTCGGCTGCACCACGGCATGGGTGACGTAGGTGGGCGGCGCCACCAGCGTGCGGTAGCCGGCCGCCTGTGCTGCGACCTCATCGAAGTAGACGGGGTTCTCGTCGCCGACGGCGTACGCGTAGCGCTGGGCCTCCCGGCGGTCGATGACGGTGGTGACCGGCCCCGACAGCACCTCGCCGACGCGCTCCAGCGTCTCGGCCGGGATCAGCGACTCGCTCATTGCACTGACATTACGTCGCTAGCGTCTATGGCACAGCAGGAGGAAACACCGTGGCGTTGTGGTCGAGGAAGCTGGAGATTCCGGAAGCCGACGCCGCGTTGCCCGGTCGCAGCCAGACGATGCCGGTCGCTCCGGCGCATGTCGTGCTCGGAACGTCGATGACGCCGCCGTTCCCCGACGGCTTCAAGCACGTCGTGGTGGGCATGGGCTGCTTCTGGGGAGTGGAGCGCATCTTCTGGCAGCTCCCGGGCGTGTACACGACGGCGGTGGGCTACGCGGGCGGCCACACGCCGAACCCCAGCTACCAAGAGGTGTGCTCGGGGCTGACCGGGCACAATGAAGTGGCCCTCGTGGTTTTCGATCCAGCGGTCACGAGCTTCGACGCCATGCTGAAGGCCTTCTGGGAAGGGCACGACCCCACCCAGGGCATGCGGCAGGGCAATGACATCGGCACGCAGTACCGGTCGGGCATCTATGTCGCGGACGAAGCCGAGCTGGAGCTTGCGATCTCGTCCCGCGACATGTTCCAGGCAGTACTGGACCGTGCAGGCCTCGGCCGCATCACCACCGAGATCTGCCTGGCCGGGCCCTTCTACTACGCCGAGGACTACCACCAGCAGTACCTGCACAAGATCCCGTGGGGCTACTGCGGCCTGGGCAGCACCGGCCAGACCTGCCCGGTGGGCGTCGCCGCCGCCGACTGAACTGCGCCCCCTCGGCGTGCCGCCGAATCAGGCGAAGGCGTCCGCGAACGCCGCCATCGTCTCATCGGTCACGGCGCGCCGGTCGTCGCCCCAGGGCAGCGGCATCAGCACCGGGTACTCCACGCCCGCGTCCACGTACGCCCGTGTGAACTCGCCGATCTCGGCGGGCGTGCCGATGAAGTCGATCGCCTGGATCATCTCATTCGAGATGGCAGCGAGCGCGCCGTCGCGATCCCGCTCGGACTGGCGGGCGCGGGCTTCGTCCACCTCGTCGCCGAAGCCCGCGGCGCGGAAGGCGTTGGCGTAGCCGTCGGCCATGGTGTAGTTGAGCAAGTCTCGTTGCGCCGAGCGGGCCGAGCGCTCCAGCTCGCCGGCGGCCGCATGGACATAGCAGATGATCTGCGCGTCGCCGCCCTTGCGGACCTCGGCCACCACGCTCGGGACGTGCGAGGCGGGCAGGTAGTTGAGCAGGACGCCGTCGGCCACCTCGCCCGCCAGCCGCAGCATCTGCGGGTTGAGTGCTGCCAGCACGATCTTCGGTCGGCGCTCGCCCAGCCGCATCGCGAGGCGGAACCGGCGCACCTGCCAGAAGTCGCCCTCGAACGTCACCGATTCGCCGCTCAGGCACTCGCGCAGCAGCGCCACGTACTCGCGCATCATCGCGATGGGGCGCTCGGGCGGCGGTTCGCCGTGCTGGCGGAGGATGCCGGGTGCCGATACGCCGAGTCCCACCAGCACGTCCCGGTCGTCGCTGAGCGACTGCAGGGTGGCGGCCGTCATGGCCACCAGCGTGGGGGCACGCAGTTGGATGGGAATGATGCCGGTGGCCAGATCGAGGCCGGGCGCGGCGTGCGCGACGGCACCCAGGAGCGAGAACGCGTCGGTCCCCGTCGCCTCGACCGTCCAGATCGACGAGTAGCCCTGCGCCTCGGCCGAACGGGCGATGTCGGTGACAGCGGCCGGTCCCAGCACCCCCAGGCTGCCGAAGGTCACGCCATAGGGAAGTCGTCCATTCGCGCTCATGGCGGCGCACCGTACCCGCCGGCCGCGCCGTTCGGCGGAGCTGCTGCGCGCGTTTGCGGGCAGTTATGTGACGCGTCGGCGAACTGACGGTGGCCGGCGTCAGGTGCGAGATAGGGTGAGGCTCACAGCCAGCAACGCCGTCTGCAGAGGCGTCGGGAGCGGGGAGGGAACAGAGATGACCGAGACAACGGAACCGACTCGGACAGCTGAGCCCCGGATCATTTCCGACGCACTCGAGGTCATCGACAGTGCGCTGGGCGACTTCTTCAGCCGCGAACTTGTCTCATCGGTCGAGGTCACCGACGTGCTGCTCGACGTGCGCACGCTGCTCCGACGAGGCGACGAAGCCGACGAGCTGCCCACGGTCACCAAGGCCGATCAGGACGTCGCACGAGCCTGAAGCGCCGGCTCAGCGCCGCATCAGCCGCGACGCCAGACGCCCGATTGCCTCGCCGACGGCGGCGCCTGCAATGACGTCGCTCGCGTGATGCAAGCGCACGTGGATGCGTGAGACGGCCACGATGGCTGCCGCCAGGCGGTAGAGGGGCCCCAGCCGCGACCCGCGTGACAGCACCACCGCGGCACAGAAGGCTGCCGAGGCGTGGCCGGAGGGGAAGCTGGACGTGATCGGCTGGCGGAGCCGGTGGCCGGTCGGGTTCTCGGCGGCCGTGCCGGGCCTGCGGCGCGCGAACAGCCGCTTGACACCCTGATTCACGATCAGCGACTCGAGCGCCATGAGTGCGCTGAAGCGCAATGCGTCGGCGGCTTCCCGGCGCGGCCCGAGGGCTCGAATAGCACCCAGCACGTGCCAGATCTGGCTGAACTCGCCGACGTCTGAGGCCCCGTACATCACCCGATCCATCAGCTTGCGGCCGCGGAGCACCTCCCACCACCTGTCGACGGCACGATCAAAGCGAGCGATCTGCTGCGCCCCCGCCGACAGCGGATCGTGCGGCTCGGCTGGCCCAGGGTCACCCGGCGGCGATGCAGACATCATCCTGACCCCGCAAGCGTGATCGGCGGCGCGGTGGTGGTGGGCAGCAGCGGCGGGAGGACGGGGTCGGTGGCGGGAGCGATGGTGAGCGCGGGCCCGGCATCGGGGTCGGGCGGCGGCGGGATCAGAAGAATCTGGCCGACGAAGATCTTGGTGGGGTCGGCGATGTTGTTCACCCGCACCAGGTCGTTCAGGTGAATGCCGTACCTGTCGGCGATCTGGATCAGCGTGTCGCCGCGCACCACCGTGTACGGCGTCAGCACCGGGGGTTCGGTCGTGGTGGCCGGCGCCACCGTGGGCGCAGGAACCGTCGTGGCGGAGGTCTGGGTGCGAGACTCGCCCGGCAGCAGGGTGCACCCGATTGCCATGCCCGAAGCCGCGACAGCGATTGCCACGCTCATTGCTCGCCGGCGCCGTGGGCAGGAGCAGTCACTGGCCTTCGTCACTGTGAGCTGTTGGCGCCGACCACGGTCGGCGGGATGACGAGCTGCTCCCCGATGCGGAGCAGCGTGTCCTCCTTGCCGTTCTCTTCCATGAGCGCTTGGACGGAAACGCCGAATCCGTTGGCGATCTTGCTGAGGGTGTCGCCCGGCTGCACCACGTAGATGCGACGCTGCGGAGGCGGCGCGGCGATGGTCGTGGTGGTGAGCTGCGGGCGCAGCGTCGTGAGCACGGGAAGGGTCGTCGGGATCGGCTCTGCCTCCGGCTCGGAGGCACAGGCACCGCCAATCGCAACTACGGCCACCAGTGCCGCGGCGAGCCGGCCGGCGCATGCGGCGCTTGCTTCAGGTGGTCGAGGCATGGCTCAGCCGGTTCTCACGGCCGCCGTGGGGAGCTGCCGGGGCCAGGCGTCGGGATCGAGCCGGCTCGCGGCGCTGGCGGAGAGAAACGGCTGTGGCTCGTCGTCGGTCAGGGTCAGCAGTTCGGCGCCGTCAGCGGTGACCAGCACCGTGTGTTCGAACTGCGCGGTGCGGCTGCGATCGGCCGTCATGGCAGTCCAGCCGTCAGGCCAGAGCTGGGCGCGTGGTGTTCCCGCCGTGATCATCGGCTCCACGGTGAAGGTCATGCCTTCGACCAGCTCGGTTCGCGCAGAGGGGTCGAAGTAGTGCGGGATGTTGGGCAGCCGGTGGAAGATCTGCCCGATGCCGTGGCCGACGAACTCGCGCACGACGCCATACCCCTCGGACTCTGCCCGAGCTTGGATGGCGCGCCCGATGTCGCACACCTGGGCTCCTGGCCGTACCGCAGCGATGCCGTGGTACATGGATTCGCGGGTGACCTCGACGAGCCGCCGCGAGGCCTCGTCGACGTCGCCCACCAGGAACGTCTCGGAGTGGTCGCCGTGCACGCCGCCGACGTAGATCGTCACATCGCAGTTCACGATGTCGCCGTCGCGCAGCCGCCGGTCGTCGGGGATGCCGTGGCAGATGATCTCGTTGGCCGAAGTGCACAGCGACTTCGGGAAGCCGTTGTAGTTGAGCGGGCTCGGGTAGCCGCCCTCGGCAATGCATGCCTCGTGGCAGACCTCGTCGAGATGATCGCTGGTGACGCCTGGTGCGATCTCTGCTGCCACGGCCCTCAGCACGCGCCGTGCCGCCGAACCTGCCGACCGCATGGCGTCGATCGTGGAGCTGTCGGAGGGCTCCACGCCGCTCGGCGCCGGCGAGGACTTGCCGCTGAGCGCGTAGGGCGGCAATTCGATGTGCGCGGGCACCGCCCGGCGGGGCGAGACCAAGCCAGCAATCACTGGCTCGAAGCCAGTAGGCCTCGTGCGCGCTGCTGGCACTCGACGCTTGCGCCTGCCCATCGTCGTCACGCTACCCCTGGGTCAGGGGTGCTCTGTGATCGTGCCGCCTTGCCAGCGGGCGCGGTCAGTCGTCGCCGAGCTCGCCGAGCACTTCGTCATGATGCTCGCCGAGCTCGCCGAGCACTTCGTCGTTGTGCTCGCCCAGCTTGGGAGCGCGGCGGTAGATGCCCGGCGGCGTGGCGCTCATGCGAATCGGCGGCGCGATCTGGACGATCGGCCGACCCACGGGCTGCTCGACCGCCACCAGCATGTCGCGGGCCGCGACGTGAGGATCGCTGAACAGGTCGCCGGGGTGGTTGACCGGCCCGCAGGGCACCTTGCCCCCGATGGCAGCGATGACCTCCGCGTTGGTGAGCGTTGCGGCCCACTCGGTCAATGCCGCGATGATCTCGTCGCGATGGTGGTACCGCGCCCGCAGGGTGCGGGTCTCTTCTGCCCAGGCCCACTCGGGCCTACCCATCGCAACCGCCAGCTCGCGCCAGTGGTTGTCGGTGGGAGCACCGATGGCGATGGCCCCGTCGATGGTGTCGAAGATGTCGAACGGCACGATGTACTGGTTCTTGTTGCCGCTGGGGGGCGTATCGGGCTGGCCCATCACGCTGTAACGGGTGACGCCGACTTCGCTGAGCGCCATCACGGCATCCACCATCGAGACGTCCACGAACTGCCCCTCGCCGGTCCGCTGTGCGTGGAACAGCGCAGCCAGCACCCCCATGGCGCCGATCGTGCCGGGGTAGGTGTCGCCGATGTAGGGACCCACCACGTGCCGGTCGTCGGGACCGCTGCCGGTGGCCGAGACCATGCCCGACATTGCCTGGGCCACGACGTCGTACGCGGGCCAGTCGACATAGGGACTCTCGCCTGAGCGCGGGTCGCCGAAGCCGCGGATGGCCCCGTACACGAGCCGGGAGTTGCGCTCGTGGAGCACTTCCCAGCCCACTCCGAGCGCATCCATCACGCCCGCGCGCATGTTCTCGACGAGTGCGTCAGCGGTGTCGACGAGCTGCAGGAATTGTTCCCGCTGGTCGTCGTCGGTGAGATCGAGGGCTATGCCTCGCTTGTTGCGGTTGTAGTTGGCGAACCCGGCGCCGAAATTCCGTTCGGTGTCCTCGCGGGTGAACGGCGGCATCTTGCGGGCCAGCTCGCCCCGCGGCGGCTCCACCTTGATCACGTCGGCGCCGAGGTCCGCAAGCATCATCGTCGACCACGGGCCTGCCAGCGCATGGGTGCAGTCGATGATGCGAACACCTTGGAGCGGACCTGAGTTCTGGGCAGCCATCGGCGCAGCCCGCTCATGCGCGGTGAGATGGTCTTCGTCAGGGGGATCCAGCTTCGTCATGTCTTCGTCTCTTCGGTTCTCTGCCCGGGTCAGGCGAAATTCGGGCGGCGCTTCTCGACGATGGCAGCGTGACCCTCGCGCACATCGGCACCTGTGAAGCCCAGCATCTCGAGCGCTGCAGAGGTGTCGAAGATGGGCCCCGCCATCCGCATCCAGTTGTTGAGGCTGTACTTGGTCCAGCGGATGGCGCTCTGGCTCCCCGCCGCCAGCCTGCGGGCGACGGCGAATGCCTCGTCGAGCACGGCATCGTCGTCGACCACCTTGCTGACGAGGCCCATGTCGTCGGCCTCTTCGCCCGTGATCGTGTCGCAGGTCAACAGGTAGTACTTCGACTTGGCCATACCGCACAGGATCGGCCACACGATCGCTGCGTGATCGCCGGCGGCCACGCCGAGCTTGGTGTGCCCGTCCACGATCCGCGCGCTGCGCCCAGCGATGGAGATGTCGGCCATGAGCGCCGCCGCCAGACCGGCCCCGACGGCAACACCCTCGATGGCCGACACGATGATCTTGGAGCAGTTGATCATGTTGTAGACGATGTCTCGCGCCTCGCGCAGTGCCCGCTGGCGCGTCTCGAAGTCGTCCATGATCTCCTGGATCATGTCCAGGTCGCCGCCGGCGGAGAACGTGCCGTTGGCGCCCCGGATGACGGCCACCCGGGCGTCAGGATCGTCGTCTACTGCCCGCCAGACATCGGCCAGCGCCAGGTGCTTGGGCGCATCCACCGAATTCAGCCGACCTGGCGTATCGATCACGATCTCGAGCACGCCGTCGTCGTCGGGACCGATGATCTGGAGCGCGGAGAAGGGGGCGTAGCGGTCGTTCATGGCGCTCGAAGCTAGTTGTTCGGGGTGGCAGCCGCCGGGGCCTGCGAGCTGGGCGCGCTGAGCAACCGGTACGCCGATTCGATCTCGCCGGCCGGTGCGAAGATCCGCTCCCACGGGTGCAGCAGCCGGTCCCGCCCGTAGCGGGGGATCACGTGGATGTGGAAGTGAAACTGCGTCTGGTCTGCAGCAGCGCCGTTGTTGTTGAGCAGATTCACGCCCGCCGGCTTCAGCCGCTCGCGCACCAGGCTCGCCACCCGGCGTGCTGCCTGCATCACATGTGCGGCGTCGTCATCGGTGAGTTCCCAGATGTCGGTCACGTGCCGGCGGGGGATGACCAGACAGTGACCGACGGTCATGGGCAGGCGATCCATGAACGCCACGGCGTGATCGTCTTCGTAGATGCGCAGCGCCCCGATGTCGCCTGCCACGATCGAACAGAACGTGCAGCCTGGCATCCGCCCCGCAGCCAACCCAGCGTCCGGCGAGGAATTCGTCACGAGTCGAGCATCCGTTGCGGCTCAGTGGTACCGGAGCTCGACGTGGTCGATGACGTGGTCGTGGCCCTTTGCGAGCACCAGATCGGCTCGCGCCCGCGTCGGCAGGATGTTCTCCTGCAGGTTGACGAGGTTGATCGAGCGCCAGATCGTGCGCGCGACCGCGTCGGCGGCAGAAGGCGGCAGATCGGCGAACTGAGCGAAATAGGCGGACTGCTCGCGGAACACCGTCTTGCGCAGTTGCTGGAAGCGCTCGACGTACCACTCCTCGAGATCTTCGGCCTCGGCATCGACATAGATCGTGAAGTCGAAGAAGTCCGACACGAACGGCGTGCTCGACGGCGGCCCGGTCTGCAGCACATTCAGACCCTCGACGATGAGGATGTCGGGCTGGTTGATGAGCTGAACCTCGTCGGTCACGTCGTACAGGCTGTGCGAGTAGACGGGCGCAGCGACATCGGGTTCGCCGCTTGAGATCCGCTGGAGGAAATCGCGCAGCTCGCCGCGGCGGTACGACTCGGGAAAGCCCTTGCGCCCGAGGATGCCGCGCGCGGTGAGCTCGGCATTCGGCAGCAGGAACCCGTCCGTCGTGACCAGATCCACTTCCGGGTGATCCGGCCACGAGGCCAAGACAGCTCGCAGGATGCGTGCCGTGGTGCTCTTGCCGGCCGAGACGCTTCCGCCGATGCCGATCAGGTACGGGCGCGGTGGCAGCACCCTGCCGAAGAAGCCCTCGGTGGCGGCGCGCAGCTGGCGCTTGGCTGCGACACGCAGGTTCAACAAGCGCGACAGGGGCAGGTAGATGTCGCGCACCATGTCGAGCGTCACGGGCTCGACGAGGCCCGCGAGCGCCTCGAGCTCGGCTTCGGTCAATGACAGCGGCGTGGCGTCGCGCAGCTTCGCCCACTGCTCGCGGGTGAACCTGCAATGCCGGTCATCGATGCCCGGCTCGAGCCTTCTGTCGAATGCAGCGGCGTCCGTCACCCGCCTAGCTTGGCGAACTTGTGGCACTGACCGCAACCGGGTCGTACGCGCCTTGTGCCGCCGCCATGCCCCGATGCCAGCGACGAGGTGTCGCGATGGCCGCTCGCGGGTAGTCCTCGAACATCCAGCGGGCAAACTGCCGGCGAGTCCAATCGGACCAGTCGACCGCTCGAAGCGAGAGCTCGGCCAGACGTTCGTGCGCGAGGACGCGGCTGAGCCCGCGCGCCAGCCGGTGGTCGAGCGTGAACTCGCCTCGCGTCTCGCGCACGTAGCGAGCCGTCACGCTGTGCGGGGGGCCGCCGCGCGCAATCGCCGCCGCCGCCATCCGCCCCATCTGCAGAGCCTGGCCGATTCCCTCGCCGGTGAGCGGGTCTGCGGCCGCAGCGGCGTCGCCGCACAGCAGCGTGCGGCCTCGGGCCAGCTCCAGCTCTCCCAGCCGCGCCGGTATCGGCCACGCCCGCGTCGGGCCGTCGGGTTGGTGAGGGCCGAGCACGCTCGCGATGTGACGACGCTCGGTGAGGCTCGCCCAGACCGAAGCGATCTCGCTGCCGTCGAGCTTGCCAGCGTCGCCAGCGGAGTCGTGGCCGCGGCGGTCTCGTGGCACTCCGAAGCCGACATTGACTCGCCCGTCCCCCAAGGGGAACGACCAAGCGTAGCCCGGCAGCAGGTCGGGCTCGAACCAGACCCACATGTCGCGGGCAGCGGGGCCGCTCGCGCGCAGGTAGCCACGAAACGCATGCCAATCGCCGCGGTAGCGATGTGGGCCGATGCCGAGCGCTTTGCGCACGGCGGAATAGACGCCATCGGCAGCCACCACGAATCGGGCCTGCACGACGCTGCCGTCGCTGAGCCGGACGGACGCCGAGCTCGCTCGCTCGCCGGGATCCTCGAAACTGTCGAATGCGATGCCGAGACGCACGTCGGCCTGCGCTGACGCTGCGAGGTCGACGAGTGCCGCATCCAGCTCGGCGCGCCGGCACACGCTCGCAAACTGCCCGCGCCCGTCGGGGAGGGGCAGCCTCATGACGCGCCCGCGCGGCGTGCGCACGCACGCAGCTGCCACCGGCATCCACGAGTTCATCCGATCCGGCCGCAGGCCGAGCGACTCGAGCTCGCGCAGCGCGAGCGCTGTGAGGCCGTCGCCGCAGCACTTGTCACGTCCTGGCGCCGCTCGGTCGACGAGCATGACCCCGAGTCCCGCGCGGCGTGCCCACACGGCCGCGGATGCGCCCGCCGGGCCGGCACCGACGATCAGGACATCGACGATGGTCACCCGCTCATGACCTCTGGGGCTCGCCGGTTTCGGTGACTCCATCGCCCGTGTCGGACTGCCCGTCCTCGGCCTCGTCGCCTTCGGTGCCGGTGCTGCCGGTTTCGCCGGTGTCGTCAGGCTCGGTGGAATCGCCCTCGCCACCGGCTGCGTCGCCTTCGCCGGATTCCGTTCCCTCGTCGGCCCTCAGCGTGCTCAGATCGACACCGAGACAGGGCTCGTCGGGATAGCGCGGCAGTTCCGAGTCGCGCTCGCCGGGCTGTTCAACGCATTCGAGCGGCGGGCATTCCACGATCGACCCGTCTGCACGCTCGCTGCCGTCATCGACCAACTCTGGCTCAGCCCCCTCGGCCTCGGCAGTGCCGGAATCATCCTCCGGCGCCTCGCCGTCGGCCGCTTGCTCGCCGCCTGGTGTCTCCGAGGGTGCGAGCAGCGGATCCACGCATTGCCGCGGCACCGAACGCGCGCCGTCGCAGTCGCGTCCTTCTTCGGGCCGGTAGCGGGCGTGGAACGTGTCCGTGTCGACGGCGCCATCCGAGAACACCCGTATCCGCTCCGTCCGGACCCGCCGGCAGAATTCCTGCATTTCCTCCTCGGGCTCGCCGATGGTCACCTGGACATTGCGCGTGGAGTACAGCTCGACGGTGATCGATGTGTCGGTGTAGGTCGGCCAGATGAGCAGGCCGTACGGCGTGGGATTGGTGAACTTCAGATCGGGCTTCGGGTACGAGATGGTGGGATCCAACCCGAACGGGTAACGGCTGAGGTACAGCGAGTGCGTCTGGTACTCGTCGATGGTCATACCGGCCCGGATCAACGCATTGAAGATGGTGGTGGCGAACTGCGACACCCCGCCGCCGATGTCGTCGACCAGCACGCCCTTCTCGATGAAGCCGCCCTCCACGAAGCCCTTTTCTTCGGTACGCCGGCCGACATGCCCGTTCAGCGAGAGGCTCTCACCTGGCTCAACCACCGCGCCGCGCATCAATTCCGCGAAACGGTGGATGTTCTCGACGCGTCCCTGGCAGCACGCGTGCTTCGTGGTGAAGGTGCCGACGAGCTCGACGATGCCCAGCGCTTCCAGGTGTGCCTGCTCCTCCCGGCTCACCGCCGGGCGCGACGGCAGCGCCAGCGGTCCTTCGATGCGCGCCAGCAGCGCTTCTTCGATCAGGGCGCTCACATCCTCCGCGCAGCAAGCGACGCTGCCATCGCTCGCTACCACCGTCGGTACGCCGCTGACAACGGCCATCGCGCCGGTGGTGAAGGGTGCCGATGCTGCGGCAAATGCTTCCTCGAGGTACGGCCCGACCTGCGCGTGATCGAACGCGATCTCCGGGGGTGTTGCCGCCGGGTCGAGCCGGAGCCAGCCGGCGACCGTCTCGACGGTGAGGTGGTGGGTTGCTTCGCCGTACGCCACCAGGAGGCTGCGACCGTAGTTCTGGTGTGCCGTGTTGACGGCCTGCTGCAACTCGGGCGTGTAGGCGATCGGCTCGCTCTGCGTCAGCTCTGCGGCGATCTCGATGCGGGTGAATGAGCGTGCAATGCCCTCGAGCACCTGATCGACGATGGCATCTGCGTCGACGATCTGCCCGGGCAGGCCCAGGTCGACCGCCAGCGTGTCATTGACGACGACCACCGACGGGGGAGTCGCCGTGACACCGAGGTCAGTGGCGTTGGCCAGCACGGCTCGGGCCATCGACCGATCGACGAGGTACCGACGCTCGGTGAACTGGGGATCGGTGGACCACGCAACCCACGACTCAGCCTCTCCGCCGGTTTCTTCGGCATCGCCTGCTCGCAGTTCCCGAACGGCCCCGAACGTGGCGTCTCGCTCCAGCGCAATGCCGAGGTCGGCCACCGTGAGCGTCAGCTCGCCGGTGTCGGTGCGCACCACGACAGGCGTGGCCGCCAGCTCGGCTGCGAGCGCGGCAATCCGCAAGTGCACGGTGTCGGGGCTCACTTGGGCCGGCGTGCCTGGAGCGGTCGTGGGAACGACGATTGGCGCATCGGTCGTCGTAGGAGCGGCCGATGTCGTCGGAGCAGTAGGCGGCGGAGCATCATCCGAGTTCCGGATCGCCAGCACAGCCGTCCCACCGATGGACGCGGCCAGGATGGCGGCCGCCGTGATGATCGACCAGCGAGGGGCCCACGTCGGCCAGTGCACGAGGGTTGATCGTACGGGTCACTTGCGGGCAGCGGGCGGCGCGTCGAACCTGCGATACTCCGAGCCGTCATCACCGCAAAGGAGGCTGCGTGGCGGCGCCGAGTGAGGCCCGCCGCCGGCGAGAGGGAAGGGACTCACAACATCATGAGCAAGCTGTGCGAAGGTCGGGTCGTCATCGTGACCGGAGGTGCCCGAGGCATCGGGCGTGAGCATTGCCTGATGCTCGCCGAGCACGGCGCGAAGGTGGTCTGCAATGACCTGGGCGGTGCGCGCGACGGCACCGGCGCCGACATCGGTCCTGCCGACGAGGTCGTCAACGAGATCGCAGCGATGGGCGGCGAGGCGGTGGCGAACGGCGACGATGTCTCCGATTGGGAGGGCGCCCAGCGTCTCGTGAATCAAGCCATCGAGACCTTCGGCGACCTGCATGGCGTCGTGAACAACGCCGGCATTCTGCGCGACCGGATGCTGGTCAACATGACCGAGGCCGAATGGGATGCGGTGATCAAGGTTCACCTCAAGGGCACCTTCGCCCCGGCGCGCTGGGCCAGTTCCTACTGGCGAGAGAAGTCGAAGGCCGGCGAGCAAGTCAACGCGTCGATCGTGAACACGACGTCGGTGTCAGGCATCTACGGCAATCCGGGCCAGACCAACTACGGCGCCGCCAAGATGGGCATCGCGGCCTTCACGATCATCGCAGCGCGTGAACTGGCGCGCTACGGCGTGCGGGTGAACGCAGTGGCGCCGGGCGCGCTCACGCGTATGACCGAGGACCTGGGCATGGGCGAAGCCTCCGAGGAAGACCAAGCCATGATGCATCCCCGCTACATCGCGCCGATTGTCACGTGGCTGTGCTCGGAAGAAGCAGCCGGCGTGTCCGGCCGTGTCTTCGAGGCCTCCGGACGCATGCTGGCGATTGCAGAGGGCTGGGAGCGCGGCCCGACCATCGACGCCATCGACGACCCGACGAAGATCGGCGATGCAGCCCGACAGCTCGTGCGAGACGCCCGCCTCAACAGCGGCATGAGCGGCGCGCCGGCCGACGGCGGCGTGGCCGACTGACCCGTACGCTCCAACAACCCGCACACCACGAGAACAAGAGAGGCCATCAATCATGGGACTCAACCCCGAAGCAGTCGGCGCCACCGGCACACCGACCAAGCGGTCGTGGACATTCCGCGATTCGCTGCTGTATGCCGTCGGCATCGGCGCCGGCGCGGAGGATCCGTTCGGATCCGAGCTGGAGTTCACCACCCACAACTCCAAGGACATCGCCCACCAGGCGTTCCCGACCCAGGGCGTCGTCATCGGATTCGGTGCTGGCGGTGCCATGGCCAACGCCGGTGATCTCGACTGGGGCAAGCTGCTGCACGGCAGTCAGGGGATCACCGTGCACCAGCCGATCCCGACCGAGGGATCCGTCGAGATCACCGATCGCATCGCCGGCATGTGGGACAAGGGCGAGGGCCGCAACGCCATCATCGACACCGAGGCCAGCGCGGTCGATCCTGATTCCGGCGACGTCATCTTCGAGCTTCGAAGCTCGGTGGTGATCCGCGGCTCAGGCGGTTTCGGGGGCGAGGCGGGCAGCACTGCGCCGCTGGTCAGCGCGCCCGACCGCGACCCCGACTACGAGATCTCGTACCGGACCCGCCCCGATCAGGCCCTGACTTACCGGCTGAGCGGCGACTACAACCCGCTGCACAGCGACCCGTGGTTCGCGACCGAGCTCGCCGGCTTCCCCAAGCCGATCCTGCACGGCCTGTGCACGTATGGCTTCACCGGCAGGGCGCTGCTGCACACCCTGTGCGAGGGCGATCCCGCCCGCTTCCGATCAATGGATTCCCGGTTCTCTGCACCGGTGTTTCCCGGTGACGAGCTCACCATCCAGGTGTGGGACGACGGCGAGGGCCGAGCGATCTACCGCACGGTGGCCCAGAAGGGCACCGACGAGCAGCGCGTGGTCATCGACAACGGCCTGTGCACCTACGCCTGATCGAGAACAGCCCTAAAACAGCTTGAGGGCGTCGCTGGTAATGCCGCGCAGCTCGTCGTAGTCGAGCACGACACAGCGGATGCCACGATCGGCCGCGAGCACCCGCGCCTGGGGCTTGATCTCCTGCGCAGCGAAGACACCGCTCACGGGCGCCAAGCGGGCATCCCTGTTCAGGTACTCGAGATAGCGGCACAGCTGCTCGACGCCGTCGATCTCGCCCCGCCGCTTGATCTCCACTGCCAGCGTCGAGCCGTCGCTGTCGCGGCACAGCAGATCGACGGGACCGATGTCGGTCGGGTACTCGCGCCGCACCAGCTCCGCGCCGTCGGCCAGCGTCTCGGGATGCGCGGCCACCAGTTCTTGCAGGTGGGCTTCGACGCCGTCCCGCTCGAGGCCGGGATCGATGCCCATGTCATGGGCGGTGTCGCTGATCACCTCGGCGATGCGGATCTCGAGACGCTCGCCCTTGTCGTTCGTGACGCGCCACAGATCGGGCTCGCAGACGAGCCGGTTGGGCGCATTCATCCAGTTCAGCGGCTTGTAGGCACCGCCGTCGGCATGAATGGCCACGCATCCGTCGGCCTTCACCATGATCAGTCGGACGGCCTCGGGCAGGTGCGCGTCGAGCCGTCCCGAGTAGTCGACCGTGCAGCGAGCGATGACCAGCCGCACTGGTCAAGAGGCTGAGCCGTCAGGCGAAGCCGTGGCCCGAGCGGCCCGTGAGCGCAGCGAACAAGAGCGGGAGACAACAGGCGCCGGGACGGGAAGGCTCGGCAGTTCGCGCATGCTCTACGCGGCTGCTGTCAGCTCGTAGACCGACGTGAGCTTGGGCTCGCCCCCGTCGGGCCCGTCGGCATCGAGCACCCGGGCGCGGCCGCTCTCGACGAGATGGAGCATGTGCGCGTAGACCGAGCTTGCCGCCGGGTACCACAGACGCTTGTCGTAGGCCTCGTACATCTTCGGAACGAAATCCGCTATGCGGCACGGTCCCGGCCGGAGGTGCTCGATGATCTGCTGCTCGCGGTCGCTGCGGTGCGCGATGAACGAGCGCACGTATGCCGTGGGCTCGGGAATCGGGGGGCCGTGGGTCGGCCAGTACCGCTCGTGGTCGAATTCGAGCAGCTTCGCCAGCGAGTCGAGGTAGTCCTGCATGGAGCCGTCGGGAGGACCCACGACGCTCGTTGCCCAGCCCATGACGTGGTCGCCCGAGAAGAGCGAGTTTTCCTCCAGCAGCTCGTAGCACAGGTGGTTCGAGCAGTGACCCGGCGTGTGCACCGCGCGCAGCGTCCAGCCGTCACCGGCGACGATGTCGCCGTCGACCAGCGCGACATCGGGGACGAAGTCGGTGTCGGCACCTTCCCGCTTCAGTTCCTCGGGCAGCTCGTCGAACTCGGCCTGGTACTTCTCCTGCTCCTCGGCGCTGATGTAGCCGGAGAAGTCGACACGATCGTCGGGATCGAGCTTCCACACGCTGGCGTGCGGGCCGTAGCCGTAGCTGAGCGCGCCGGTGGCCGCGACCAGGTCGCCGGTGAGGGGCGAGTGATCGCTGTGGGTGTGCGTCACGAGAGCAGCACCGACCGTCTCGCCAGGTTCGAGTGCCGCGAGGACATCGTCGAGATGGCTCGCGAGCGGCGGCCCGGCGTCGATCACTGCAACCTCGCCGCGCCCCACGATGTAGGTGCCGGTGCCGCGATAGGTGAACGGCGTCGGGTTCTTGCAGATAACACGGCGGATCATCGGCGACACCTGGTCGCAGGCGCCATAGTCGAACTCGCCGAGATCTCGATAGTGCTCGATGGTCACCGGCATCGGCTGCTCCATGTCGGGTCGGAACGCGTGCGTGACGGTCTAGCATCACATCACGGCCTGGCCGGGCAGCCGCCATGAGGGGGAGGCGGCTGCCCGGCCCGCTGTGCTTTCACGTTCAGCACCGTCGGGAGGGAACATGGCGGATCTGACAGACCGGAGCGGCGGCTACTTCGTCGGCACCAAGCCTTCGGAGCGCTACCCCATCTGGACGCGCGCCAACGTGGGCGAGGTGTTCCCGGATCCGGTGAGGATGAGCACCTTCGACTTCGCGTTCCAGAACGACGACGGCATTCGCATATCCGAGTGGGGATTCCGCGATGCGTATGTGGAGATGGGCGCGTTCGACTACGACGAGTTCGATCCCGACAACTGCGTCTTCTTGGGTGTCTTCGGCGGCTACACCTATCTCAACGCCGCCGTCGGTCGCGTGTTCGGCGCCCGCGCCCCCGGCATCGACGTCGACACCGTCGACCGGACCTTCTTCGGCGAGCAGCCGGGCATCCCGCCGTACGAACCGCATCCCGACGACGCCAGCCCCGCGGCGGAGCAGCGCATCGGCGAGACCTTCCTCATGCTGTTCGCGGCGCCGGCGTTGCCGGAGGTGCACGAAGACGAGCAGAACATCGCCGAGCTGCGTGCACAGCGGCCCGACTTCACCCAGATGGGCGATCACGAGATCATCGATTGGATCGACGATTTCCTCCAGTCGGGCTACGGCGACGGGGCCGGATTCCGGCTGCTGTTCGCGCGCCACCTGAAGGTGTCGTTCCTGGCGGCGGTGCCGCTGGGCGCGATCGAGCAGGTGTGCACGGCGCTGGGCCGGCCCGAGGACACGCTCAAGCTGGTGGCCGGCTTCGGCGACGTGGCCTCCGCCGCGCCCTCCGATGCGATGTGGGAGCTCGGGCGGCAGGTCGCCGCGTCGAGCGCGCTGGGTGCGCTGTTCGACGAGGGACCGGTGGGCTTGGCCGACCGCCTGGCTGCGGCCGGCGCTGGGGAACCTTCAGGCGACGCCGCGGCGTTCAACGAGGCCTTCGCCTCCTTCGTGTACGAGTTCGGCTCGCGGGGGCCGAACGAATGGGAGATGAGCTGCCCGACGTGGGAGACCGACCCCGACATCGCGCTGGCGGCTATCGACCGCATGCGCCTGGCGCCCGCCGATGCCGAGCCGGCACGGCGCCGGGCAGAATTGGCCGCCCAGCGAGAGGCGCTGACTGCAGAGATCTCCGCGTTGCTCGAGGCCGACCCCGACACTCAGATGCAGTTCAACCTGGCCCTCGGTGCGGCAGCCGTGTACCTGCCGGGGCGCGAGCGCACCAAGACCAACTGCGTGCGCTTCGTGAACGAGTGCCGCATCGCCTCGCGGGTGCTGGGTGAGCGGCTCGTCGAGCGGGGCCAGTTCAGCGGGCAGACCGAGTTCGGCATGCTGCGACTGTCCGAAATCCACGAGATGCTCGACGACCCGACCGGTTGGGCAGAGGTGATTGCCGAGCGTCAGGCCCAGTGGGACGACGCCGCGTCGCGCCAGGAGCCGTTCGTCATCGTCGGCGACCCGCCGCCGATGTCAGAGTGGCCTCGCCGAGGTGAATCTGAACTGCCGCAGCTCTCGGCGGGCGAGACGCTCGCCGGCTTGCCAGGCTGCCCTGGCATCGCCCGTGGGCGGGCCCGAGTCGTGCTCGACAGCAGCGACCCGACCGCCCTCTCGCCCGGCGATGTGCTCGTGGCGCCGCTCACCGATCCGTCGTGGACGCCGCTGTTCGTCAGCGCGAGCGCGGTGGTCGTCGACGTCGGCGCAGCGCTCAGCCATTCGGTGATCGTGAGCCGCGAGCTCGGACTGCCGTGCGTCATCTCCGCAACCGGGGCGACAGGACGCATCCCCGATGGCGCGCTCATCGAAGTGAATGGCGACACCGGCATGATCACTGTGCTCGAGCTGTAGTCGCTCAGCGTTCAGGCCAGTCGGGCAGACGCCGCTCGGTCAGCGCCCGCACACCTTCGAGGTAGTCCGGGCTGGGGATCATCTCGTTGAGCAGCCGATCCGATTCGGAGACCGCAGTGCCCACGTCCCGGTGCTGGTCCAGGTAGATCTGCCGCTTCGTCGTGGCCAGCGAGCTGGGCGCGACGCGGGCGGCCATGTCGTACGCGTACTCGTACACGTGATCCATGAGCTCCGATGCCTCGACGATTTCGTTGAACAGGCCCCAGCCCTCGGTGTCGGCGGCGAGGAACTTGCGGCTCGACAGCAGCAGGTCGTTGGACCGCGTGATGCCGACGAGACGGGGGAGCACCCATGAGAGTCCGAACTCTGCGGGCAGCCCCAGCGGCCCGTGGGCGGCCGTGAGCTTGGCATCCGGTGCTGCGAACCGCAGGTCGCAATAGCAGGCCAGAACCAGCCCAGCGCCCGCCGCTGCGCCGTTCACCGCCGCGATCGTCACCGTCTCCAGCGCCATCATGAACGCGAAGTTCTGGTCGAACTCGGGTGCCACGCCGTAACCCGGCATCGCCAGATCGGCCGATGTGCCGGGGTCGTAGCCACCTTTTTCGCTGTGGCCCTCCAAGGCTTGAGTGTCGGCGCCCACACAGAAGTCGCGTCCCTCGCCGGTGATCACGACGACGCGGACCCCCGCGTCCTGCTCCGCCTGCTCGAGCACCCAGCGCAGCTCGGTGTGCATCCGACCGGTCCAAGCGTTGCGGCGATGCGGGCGCGACAGCGTCAGCGTCGCGACCGGGCCCTCGACGGAGTACTTCGTTGCCTTCAGCTCCATGTGTCCCTCTCGGCGGCCGTC
Source organism: Acidimicrobiia bacterium (assembly GCA_022820505.1). Taxonomy (GTDB): domain Bacteria; phylum Actinomycetota; class Acidimicrobiia; order Acidimicrobiales; family Poriferisodalaceae; genus Poriferisodalis. The sequence goes on from JAJEFK010000054.1 coordinate 29,212, forward strand.
AAGCCTCGCCCTCGATGCTGTGCTTGCTGGGTGATCTCAGGCTTCGCCTTCGATGCTGTGCTTGCTGGGTGATCTCAGGCCTCGCCTTCGATCACCTGCCGCAGCGCCTCGAGGGCATCCGCGGCGAGTTCGGGGCGGCAGATCAGCAGGTCGGGCAGCCATGGGTCGGCGAAGTTGTATTCGAGTTCCGATCCGTCGCAGCGGCTGGCGTGCAGGCCCGCCGCGCGCGCCACGGCCACCGGCGCGCAGTTGTCCCACTCGAATTGCCCTCCCGAATGGGCGTAGATGTCCGCCATGCCGAGCACCACCGCCATGGCCTTGGCACCCGCGGAGCCGAGCGTCATCAGCTCGGCATCGAGCGCCTGGGCGATGATGACCGCCGCCGCGGGCGGGCGCGACCTGCTGACGACGAGGCGGGGCTGCCCGTTGTGCGGTGCCGGCAGCAGCGGCTCAGGGTCGGTGCACAGCGTCTTCCCGACCGCCGGCAGCGCCACGGCGCCGGCGGTGGGCACACCGTTCTCGACCAGAGCGATGTGCACCGCCCAGTCCGAGCGACCGGGTTCGGAATACTCGCGCGTTCCATCCAGGGGATCCACGATCCAGACGCGGTCCGCAGACAGGCGAGCGAGATCGTCGCGCCCTTCCTCGGACAGGATGGCGTCATCGGGCCGTGCCTCGGCCAGCCGCTTCACGATGTGCCGGTGGGCCTCGGAATCGCCCGTGTCACGGACCTCCCAGGTCCCGGCCCCTGAGCTGAAGAGTCGATCGCGGACTTCCACCAGCAGGGCCCCGGTCTCGGTGGCCACGCTCTCGGCAAGAGCATGGTCGTCGGGTTGGGCCATCGGCCAAGTGTGCCCTCTGGATGGGCTGGCAACACGCAGACAGCGACTTCGAAGCGACCCACGGCAGCATGCCTGCCGACAGCAGCCGGTGTTGTTCGCCCCAGAGTGTCGGGGCTGCAAATCCGTACGGGTAGCCTCGCGGATCGTCAGGTGCGGCGGAGTGCAACACCGCGCTTCGCGCGCCTGCGTCATGGACAACCGATGGAGGGAATGTTCTCTATGAATAGACGATTCGCGCCGATTTCTCGGCGGTCTGCGTTGCGACTCGGCGGCGTGCTGATGGCGATCGCATTGGTGGCCGCGGCATGCGGCTCTGACGATGGCGACGATCAGGACGTTGATGGCCACGAGCCGGCGGCGACAACCGAAGCAGAGGCAGCCGCCGAAGAACCGGAAGCCGAAGTCGAAATGACGCAGGACACCGGCGACCTGCTCGCGGTGGTCCAAGATCGCGGCACCCTCAACTGCGGCGTCAGCGGTTCGGCAGTGGCCTTCTCGGAGACGCAGCCTGATGGCAGCACGACCGGCTTCGATGCCGACTACTGCCGTGCAGTAGCCGCAGCGATCCTGGGCGATGCCGGAGCGGTCAATTTCGTGCCGCTGACGGCGGCCGAGCGCTTCACGGCGCTGGAGGCCGGCGACATCGACCTGCTGGTGCGCAACACCACCTGGACTCAGAGCCGAGACACCGACCTCGTGCTCGACTTCGGGCCCACCACCTACTACGACGGCCAGCAGCTCATGGCTCGGGTCGATGACGGCTTCTCGGGCACGTCGACAGTGTCGGATCTCGATGGTGCCACGGTGTGCACCAACGCCGGCACGACCACCGAGAAGAACATTGCCGATGCTGCCAATGCAGCCGGCATCGAGATCACGCTGTCCACCTTCGAGGACTTCGACATCGTCACCGAGAACTTCATCTCGGGTGCGTGCGATGCGGTGACCACTGACGGCTCTGCGCTCGTCGGCCGCAAGGTGAAGCAGGAGGGCGACCAGAACTGGGTGATCTTCCCGCCGACGCCGATCTCGAAGGAGCCGCTGGGTCCGGTCTACATCCAGAACCAGTCGAACTTCGGCGATGTCGTGAACTGGACCGTGTACGCCATGATCATCGCTGATGAGAAGGGCATCACCTCGGCCAACATCGATTCGATGATGGGCAGCGGCGACCTCGATGCCGAGGCAGTCCGCATGCTCGGCGGCGAGGGCGAGCTGCAGACCAAGATGGGTCTGTCGGCCGACGCCTTCTACAACGTGATCAGCCAGGTCGGCAACTACGACGAGGTCTACACCCGCAACCTCGGCCCCGTTGGCCTGAGCCGTGACGGCTCGGCGAACGCGCGCTGGACTGCGGGCGGTCTCATCTACGCACCGCCTGCTCGCTGATCGCATGCCTGGCGGCTGGGCACAGCCCGGCCCGGCAGGCAGGTGATCACTGCAACTGGCACGGCCCCCGACCCGACCGGGTCGGGGGCCGTTGCGCGCTCCGGCGCAAGAAGCCGATCACTGCATGACTCAATGCACCCGATGCAATAGCCCGATGCATGCGACCTCGTCGCGTAGGGTGACCTGCGGTGAGCGACCCCCGAGCACCGGACCGTGACGCCTCCCTGAGCACGCTGGGAACCCGTCCGCCGTTCTACCGGGACGCGACGGTCGTGCGCTGGATCGCGCAGGTCGGCACGCTCATTCTCGTCTTGGCGGCAATGTGGTTCCTCGCCACCGAGGCGGGGGACAGCCTGCGAGCCCGCGGCGCCAATATCGACTTCGACTTCATCTCCGACCACATCGGCATCAAGGTGGGCTGGGGGATCGACACGAACCCTGACACGGGCGGACGGGCGCTGTGGGTCGGCATGGTGAACACCATCCGGATGGCTGCCGCGGGCATCGCGCTCGCTTCGGTGGTCGGCGTGCTGGTGGGTCTGGCCCGGCTGTCCTCCAACTGGCCGCTGCGGCGGCTCGCAGGCGTGTACGTGGAGGCGTTGCGCAACATCCCGCTGCTGGTGCAGATCCTGGTGTATGCAGCAGTGCTGGCGTCGCTCCCGAACGTCTCGTTCGGCATGGGGCCGATCCCCGGCTGGGTCCACCTGTCCAACAAGGGCCTGTCAATCCCGCGGGTTTTCATCGCCGACGGCTTCTACCAGTGGGCCGTCGTCATGCTGATCGGAGGCGTCATTGCGCGTGTCGTCTTCAAGCGGTTGGCGGCTCGGCGCGAGCAGACCGGAATGCAGACCAATGCCGGCGCCTGGGCAACGGGAATAGTCGCAGTCTTCGCCATCGCGGGGTGGTGGGTGCACCCCATCTTCGGCTGGCTGGGGGGCATCTTCGACGGCCTGTCGGACGCAGTCGGCTCGATCCCGCAGGGAGCTGTGCAGCTCGTCGCCGCGCTGGCCGCGGCGGCGGTGGCAGTGTGGTGGATACGCCGCTTCCTCGCGCAACACCGCACGCCGGCAGGTCTCGTGCGGCTCACCGACGACGACTGGTTCCGCATGATCTTCGCCGTCGCAGGAGCGGCGATCGTGGTGCTCTTCGTGGCTGTGCTGTGGCCCGGACTGTCGAGCTGGATAGTCAATTCATCGAGCGACGGCCTCGGCGTGCTGGCAGACAAGTTCGGCAATGGGCGGACCGGTGCGCCGATCGATGCCATGCGCCCCGACATCGTGCAGCCAGGCAACTTCCCCAACTACGGTCCCGCCGGTTTGAACTTGCCCATCGGCTTCGCCGCTGTCTATTTCGGCGTCGTCTTCTACACCGCAGCGTTCATCGCCGAGATCGTGCGCGGCGGCATCTTGGCAGTGCCCAAGGGCCAGAGTGAGGCGGCTCAGGCGGTGGGCCTGCGGCGCTCGACAGCGCTGCGACGCGTGATCCTGCCCCAGGCACTGCGGGTGATCCTGCCGCCCGTCGGCAACCAATACCTGAACCTCACCAAGAACACGTCGCTGGCCATCGCCGTGGGTTACAGCGATCTCGTTCAGATTGGCCAGACGGTCTACAACCAGACCGGCAAGACGCTGCAGGTCATGGCGGTGTGGATGCTGTTCTACCTCGCCTGCTCGCTGACGATTTCCGCGGCCGTCAATTTCTTCAATATCCGGCTGCGGATCGTGGAGCGTTGACGTGACCGATCCGATGCCGCCCGCTGCACCGAGCGCTCTCGCGGCTGAGCCCGTGGGCCCCGCAGCGAGCCCGCCCGACCGGCCCAGCCTGCCGCCCGGTCGTTGGATCCGCGAAAACCTCTTCCCCAACGCCCGCAACTCGATTCTGACCGTCTTCGCGATCCTCGTTGCGCTGTTCACTTACCGGGGACTGCTGAACTTCATGTTCAGCGAGGAGCGCTCGTGGATTGCGGTGCGCACCAATCTGCGACTCATGTTCACGCAGGCCTACCCCGAGCACCAGTACGTACGCGTGTGGGTGACAGTCGGGATCGTCATGGTGCTCGCTGGGCTGAGTGCGGGCATCTGGGCCCGCTGGGGCGGCGTGACGCTGAAGCGGTTGATGGGTTGGCTGATGTCGGGTGGAGGCCTCATTGCCGTCGGCGTGCTGATACGCGAGCCGAGCGTGCTCACCGACGCAGCGGGGGAGACGGTGCGCGACGACGCCGGCGAGCTAGTGCGCGAGTCGTTCGCTGCCGCGATGGCGGATCGATGGGTGTGGTGGGCCGTCGCGCTCGTGCTGTTCGCGCTGGGCCTGGCGCTGTGGCTGCGCTTCGATGACTTGGCCCGTCGCACGAGCGAGATCCCTGTCGCCTGGCTTGTGTTCGGATTGCCGGGGCTGCTGGTGGCGTCCACCTGGGTGATTCGCTACGGGCACTACGCATTCGCCGACGGCGAGTTCATCGCCGAACCCGGGCAGCTCGTGGCAATGAGCACGAGGGTGCCGTGGACGGTCATGTGGCTGTTGCTGATCGGCTGCTACGGGCTGGGCCGAGTCGCACGCGAACGCGCTATCGCCTCAGCGCAGGCGGCTGCCGATGCCAGCGACGATGTCGAGGTCGCCGAAGAAGGCGCTGGCGGCGAGGGAGCCCCGGAATTGCCCCGGGGTGCCTTGGCGAAGACCCGGGCGGTCGTCAACCTGGCATGGGTGCTGAGCCCCTTCTTCCTCTACTGGGTCGTGATGCGCGATCCCGAGATCGACTACGCCCACGTGTTCTCGACCATGCTGCCGATGGGGCTGGCGTTCGGCGTGGCGGGCTCGGCGGTGCTGTGGTGGTTGACGCGCAGCGACGCCGGAGAGGTGGGGCGCCTGGCGGCGATCGGTCTGCTGTTGCTGGCCGCGTTTCACTGGGTGGCGGCATTCTTCGGCTGGTACTCGATGCTGCAGGTGGCGCGCATCGCCTTCCTGCTCCTGGCAGTCGCCGGGCTGCTGGCGCCGAACTTCGCAGGCGTGGCCGCTCAGCGGCGCAGGCTGGTGGGGGCGTGGCTGTTCGTGGTGCTGCTGGTCTTCTACGGCGCAACCGTCATCAATGCGCCGTCGACCATCGAGACGCCGACGGACATGTTCATCGGCGGGTTCAGCGTCACGCTGCTGGTCTCGGTGCTGACGATCATGTTGTCGTTCCCGATCGGGGTGCTGCTGGCACTGGCCCGGACCTCGCGCCAGCCGATCTTCCGGGTGCTCTCCACGGTCTACATCGAGGTGATCCGCGGCGTTCCGCTCATCACGCTGCTGCTGTTCTTCTCCGGCGTGCTGCCGCTGTTCCTGCCCGACGGCATGGAGATCGCCGAGTTGGCCGCGGCGATCCTCGGGTACACGCTGTTCTCCGCCGCGTATCTGGCCGAGAACGTGCGCGGCGGGTTGCAGTCGATCCGCCGCGGGCAGTACGAAGCGGCCGATGCCGTCGGGCTGACCACCACCCAGCGAACTGGGTTCATCGTGCTGCCCCAGTCCTTGCGGGTATCCATCCCGCCGCTCGTGGGTCAGGTGATCGCTACGTTCAAGGAGACTTCGCTGCTCGCCATCATCGGGTTGTTCGACTTCCTGCGGATGGCCAATTCGGTGGTACCGAACCAGTCGCAGTTCCTGGGGGTCCGGCGCGAGGGGCTGCTGTTCATCTCGGTCGTGTACTGGGTGGTGGCATTCGCGATGTCGAAGTACAGCCAGCGGCTCGAGCAGCGTGTGGGATTGGGCCAGCGATGAGCGGGAACGGCCGGAGGCGAAGCCGTGGCCCGAGCGGCCCGTGAGCGGAGCGAACAAGAGCGGGGAAACGGTGTCGCAGACAGAGGGGAATCGACCATGAGCACGCAACCGGCCCACGGTGACGCCACCATCGCGGTGTCCGACGAGCTCGCGGCACGCGACGACATGATCGTGTGCCGCGACGTCGACAAGTGGTTCGGCGATTTCCAGGCCTTGAGCGGCATCACCGCGACGATCAAGGAGCAGGAGATCGTCGTTGTGCTGGGGCCGTCCGGATCGGGCAAGAGCACTTGGATCAGATGCATCAACCGGCTGGAAGCTCACCAGAGCGGTCAGATCATCGTGGACGGCATCGAGCTGACCAACGACCTGCGCAACATCGAGAAGATCCGTTCCGAGGTGGGCATGGTCTTCCAGCAGTTCAACCTGTTCCCGCACCTGACGGTGATGGACAACATCACGCTGGCCCCGATCTGGGTGCGCCGCAAGTCACGGCCCGAGGCGGAGGAACTGGCCGAGTCGCTGCTGGAGCGCGTCGGCATTCCCGAGCAAGCGCAGAAATTTCCCGGCCAGCTCTCAGGCGGTCAGCAGCAGCGGGTGGCGATTGCGCGGGCGTTGGCGATGGAACCGCGCGTGATGCTGTTCGACGAGCCCACCTCGGCGCTTGACCCCGAGATGATCAAGGAAGTGCTCGACGTGATGGAGGAGCTGGCACGTTCGGGCATGACCATGATGGTTGTGACGCACGAGATGGGCTTCGCGCGTGAGGTGGCTGACCGGATCATCTTCATGGAGGAGGGTGAGATCGTCGAAGTCGGCACGCCTCACCACTTCTTCACTGAGCCCGCAGAGGAACGCACCAAGCTGTTCTTGAGCCAAGTGCTCTAGCCGCTGCCCCCGCTGCGCGGGCGGCAGGACGCCCGACCTAACCCTTGGGTTCGCCGTAGGGCGAGCCGGCTTGCTCGTAGCACTCCGGGTGGTAGTGCTCCACGCGATCCCAACGGTTCTTTACGTACACGTTGCAGATGATCTGCTCCGCACGAATACGTGCCCGGAACTTGATGAGCTCATCGCAGACGGCGCAGTAGGCCGAATTGCCAGCGTCCACGGTCCGTGACACCGCCCTGCTCTTCCACCGCTTGCGTTTGGGTGCAGTGGTTTCCGTTGCAGTTCCCGATGACGACGCCGAGGTGTCCGTAGCCATGGCGGGACCCTAGCGAACGCTCGCGCGCTACAGGTGGATATTCGCGCGATACGCGCGATTTCTTCCGCGTTGCGCGCGAATTATGACCCAACGGTCGCGCGATATGCGCGTTGCAGTGACGACGAGTCGCCTCGTGGATAGCGTGCCGGTTCGTGTCCGAGGGCCCGTCCAGCACCGCCGATCCATCGCCTCGCGCTGGAGGCAACAGCCAATCCGCCACGGCGACCGTGAACGCCGTGCTGTTCGACTTCGGCGGTGTCATCACCGAGAGCCCGTTCGAAGCGTTCAACCGCTACGAAGATCGCATCGGTGTGCCGCCCGACACGATCCGGCAGATCAATGCCACCAATCCCGACACCAATGCGTGGGCGCGACTGGAGCGCAGCGAAGTCAGCGTCGACGAGTTCGCGGAGCTGTTCGAAGCCGAAGCTGCCGACCGGGGACACGAGATGTCCGGCGCGCAGGTGCTGGCGTGCCTCAGCGGCGGGCTGCGCCCGCGGATGGTGCGCGCACTGGAGATCCTTGCGGCGCGCCTGCCGGTGGGCTGCATCACCAACAACGTGAGAACCGGCCACGGCGCCGGCATGTCCCGGGATGGGCGCACTGCTGCGGCAGTGGCGGAGGTGATGAAGCTGTTCGGCGTGGTGATCGAGTCGTCGGTAGTGGGCCTGCGCAAGCCCGATCCGCGCATCTACGAGCTGGCCTGTGACCGGCTCGGCATCGACCCGGCCCGCACGGCATATCTCGACGACCTCGGCATCAACTGCAAACCGGCTGCAGCAATGGGCATGGCGGCCATCAAGGTGACAGATCCGGACCAGGCCCTGCGAGAGCTGGAAGCGCTTGTCGGCTTCGAGCTGCAATAGCCGGCAACCCGTGACCTCGTGACGGCGATGCACTGATGGAGTCAGGGTTCATCTACACGCTGCGCAAGCTCGGACGGTTCTACCCGCCCGACCGGGAAGTTCTGCGCGACGTCACGCTGGCGTTCCTGCCGGGCGCGAAGATCGGCGTGATCGGCCACAACGGCTCGGGCAAATCCACACTGCTGCGCATCATGGCCGGCCTCGACGACGGCTATGTCGGCGACGCAAGGCTTGCGCCAGAGGCGTCGGTCGGATTGCTGCACCAAGAGCCCGAACTCGACGCTGCTGCTGATGTCGAGGGCAACGTGATGGCCGGCGTTGCCGAGACTGCTGCCCTGCTGACGCAGTACGAGGAGGTGATGGCCGGCTGGGCCGAGCCCGACGCCGACTTCGACGCGCTCGGCTCCCGCCAAGCAGAGCTGGAGGATCGGATCGCCGCATCCAATGCCTGGGATCTGGACCGCCAAGTCGCCATCGCCATGGATGCGCTGCGTCTGCCGCCCGGCGATGCCGACGTGACCACGCTGTCAGGAGGGGAGCGACGGCGCGTGGCGCTGTGCCGCCTGCTGCTGTCGCACCCGGACCTGCTGCTGCTCGATGAGCCGACCAATCACCTCGATGCGGAATCGGTGGCATGGCTCGAGCGGTTCCTGGCCGATTACTCAGGGACAGTCGTCGCCATCACCCACGACCGCTACTTCCTGGACAACGTCGCCGGCTGGATTCTCGAGATCGATCACGGCCGGACGCATCCATTCGAAGGCAACTACAGCGCGTGGCTCGAGCACCGCAATGCTCGGCACCTCTCGCAGCAGCGGCAGTCCGACGCCCGGGCCCGCACACTGGCGCAGGAACTGGAGTGGGTGCGCATGTCGCCGCGGGCCCGCCAAGCGAAGAGCCGGGCACGTGTCAGCGCATACGAGGAACTGCTGGCGACGCATCGCAAGGCCGCTGACGAGCAGCGCCGGGCAGATGCGCTGCAGATCACGATCCCGATGTCACGTCGCCTGGGCTCGCAGGTCATCGAGGCCGAGGGTCTCGTCAAGGCCTACGGCGACAAGCTGTTGTTCGACGATCTTTCATTCCGCTTGCCGCCGGGCGGCATCGTCGGGGTGGTGGGCGCCAACGGTGCCGGCAAGACCACGCTGTTCCGGCTGCTCGTCGGCGATGAGCAGCCCGATGCAGGCAGCATCACCATCGGCGAAACCGTCGACATTGCCTACGTAGACCAGTCACGGGCGGTGCTGGACGCCGACCGCACGGTCTACGAGGAGATCACCGATGGGCACGACACGCTCCGCATCACTGGCTTGGACGGTGCCCGCGAGGTCAACGGCCGGGCCTTCGTCGCATCGTTCAACTTCACCGGCTCAGATCAGCAGAAGCGCGTGGGCGACCTCGCAGGCGGCGAGCGCAACCGGGTGCACTTGGCCCGGACGCTGACCAGCGGATGCAACGTGCTGTTGCTCGACGAGCCCACCAACGACCTCGACGTGGACACGCTGCGTGCGCTCGAGGCCGCCTTGGAGTCGTTCGGCGGCTGCGCCGTGGTCATCAGCCATGACCGCTGGTTCTTGGACCGGATCGCGACTCATGTGCTGGCCTTCGAGGGCGACAGCGTGGTGCGCTGGTTCGAAGGCAACTTCACCGACTACGAGGCTTTCCGCAAGCGCGAGCTGGGCGCCGACGCGGGCCCGACCCGGATCACCTACAAGCCGCTCGCCCGCTGATTTCGGCAGTTAGCGTCCGTGGCGTGCGGATCGCCACGTGGAATGTCAACAGCCTGAACGCCAGGCAGGAACGGGTCGACGAGTGGCTCGACTACGCCGAGCCCGACGTGCTGCTGCTGCAGGAGACGAAGATGTCCGACGAGCAGTTCCCGCACCTGCACTTCGAGGCGCAGGGCTATGCCTCAGTGCATCACGGCGAAGGCCGCTGGAACGGCGTGGCCATCCTGTCGAGCGTTGGCATCGACGATCCGGTCGCCGGCTTCGCCGACGGCCGTGAGCCCGACCCGGACGCTCGGATCATCTCGGCCCGCTGCGGCGGCGTCACGGTGAGCTCGGTCTATGTGCCCAACGGCCGCGCGGTCGACCACGAGCACTACCGCTACAAGCTGGACTGGCTGGGACGCCTGCGTGCTCACCTCGAGGCCACGTGCGATCCCGCCGAGCCGGTGCTGGTCGGCGGCGACTTCAACGTGTGCCCCGACGACCGGGACGTGTGGGACCCCGACAACCCTGAACCGCGCACGCACGTCACCGATCCGGAGCGAGATGCCATCGCCGAGGTGTGCGATTGGGGGCTGGCCGACATCTTTCGCGAGCACTACGACGCCGACGGCTTGTACAGCTGGTGGGATTACAGGGACGGCGCGTTCTACAAGCGTCACGGCCTGCGCATCGATCTGCTGCTGGGCACCGAGCCAGTGGTCGCGGCCACGCAGTTCTGCCTCATCGACCGCAACGCTCGCAAGGGCACCAAGCCCTCGGACCACACGCCGGTATTCGCTGATCTCGCGATCTGATCCGCTCAGCGCTCGCTTGAGTTGTCGAGAACGGCTCGGGCGGCGGCGAGCCGGGAGGCAGCGTCGTCTGGTGACAGCGGTGGGGGCTCGGCGGTGGCGGCTGCGATCTGTGCCAACCAAGGTGAGGGGTTGCGAGACCCGTCTGCCGCGCCAGACCCAGATCGGTGCCGTGCCCAGGTGAGATGCAGCGTGCGGGCGGCCCGCGAGACTGCGACGTAGAACAGCCGCCGTTCCTCGGGATCATCGCGGCGCAGTGGCACCAGGCCCTCCTCCACACCGGCGATCACGACGTGATGCCACTGCAGGCCCTTCGCCGCATGAAACGTCGCCAGTGTCACGGCCCCGTCTCGCATATCGAAGCGGACGCCCGAATGGTCGCTGTCGAACAGGTCTGCGGTGAGTTCGCGGTCGCTGGCCGACAGCAAGCTGACCCACGTAGCGAAGCCCTCTCCGGTAGGGCCGCTGCGACTGAACGTGCGGCCCGATGTACGGGACATCTCGGTGAGATAGGCGTCGGCGAGGTCGAGCACTCGCGCCAGCGCCGGCTCGGATGCATCGCCTGGCTCGGCATCCTGCACGTCTGCTCGCATGTCGGAGACTGCTGTCGAGAACCGATCACCGGTTGTGCGGAGGCGCTCCAGCACCTGCCGGGTGGCGGGCAGTTGCAGGAATGGGCTTCGCTGCCCGCTGAGGCGACAGGGGATGCCGCGAGCGTCGAGCACGGCGGCGATGTCAGAGAGTTGGGCATTCGTGCGGGCGAGGACTCCGAACGAATCCCAGCGCACGCCGCCGACATGACGATCGGCGATCCATCTGGCGATGCCGGCGGCTTCTGCCACAGCATCGTCGAACGCCGTCACGGTTGGCGAGGGACCGGTCTCGTGAGGTCGTGCCGGCGACTGTGCCGTTCTGCCGATGTGTGCAGCGACCGGCTCGGAGTTGGCGTTCATGACGGCCTGCGCGGCGGTGACCAGCGAGGGGTGGCTGCGGTAGTTGAGCTCGAGCCGGACGACCTGCGCCCCTGCGAAACGGCGCTCGAACTCGGCGATATACCGGCTGTCGGCACCGTTCCATCCGTAGATCGCCTGGTCGGCATCGCCGACGGCGCAGATGTCGGCGCCGCCGCTGTGCACCGCTTCAGCACCTCCGATCCACTCCTGCAGCAAGTTCCACTGCAGCCGGTTGAGATCCTGGAACTCGTCGACGAAGAAATGCCGGTGCAGCCAGCGCCGCGCCGCAGCGAAGTGCTCGTCGGCGCGCATCAGGCGCGTGCATTCGGCGAGCAGATCGTCGAAATCAAGCAGCCGGCGGCGCGACTTGAGGCGTTCGAAGCGGTCGTAGAGCTCAGCTGCTGCCTCCGCGGCGGCGGGCCCGAGCCGCCGCAGCGCCGGTCCGTCGCGGTAGTCGGCAACCGACAGGTCGTTCGCCTTCGCCCAGTCGATCTCGCGCAGCGCCCTGGCGACAGTGATCGGCGGCCTCGCACCGTAGGCACGCTGGAGGTGCTCCGAGAGCTCGCCGCTGAGCGTCGCTCGGTTCGGCAGGATCTTGCGCACTGCCCGGCCGCGGTCTGCGTCGTGCTGCCGCACGTGGGCAAGGGCGATCGAGTGAAACGTGCCGATCGGACCCATGTCGTGGATGTCCAGCTTCTGGAGCCTCGACCAGAGTTGCCGTGCCGCGCGGCGAGTGAATGTCACTGCCACTGCGTGCTGTGCCTGCATCGACTCGGTAGCAGCTCGCCACGCGATTCGTTGCGTGAGCACACGGGTCTTGCCGCTTCCCGGGCCGGCCACCACTAACAGCGCCGCAGCTGGGGAGCGGACCGCGGCACGCTGGGCAGAATCGAGTCCGTCGTCGGGCGGGAGAACCTCACCCGGATCGGTTGCGGGCGCCGCATCGCTCACGGGGCGAAGCTAGACCGAACCTGGACCTTCGTTAGCCTGCTGCCGGTGCGAGTCATCAGCCTCGTTCCGAGCGTCACGGAGACACTGGCTGCTTGGGGCGCAGACCCGATCGCGTGCACGCGCTTCTGCGAGCGACCCGATCTCGAACATGTCGGCGGCACCAAGAACCCCGACATCGGGGCCATCGCCGATCTGCGACCCGACCTCGTGGTCGCAGATCGCGAAGAGAACCGCAAAGAGGACCATGAAGCGCTGATTGCCCGCGGCATCGAGGTCGAAGCGTTGCACATCGCGTCGCTAGACCATGTGGTGCCGGAACTGGCTCGGCTGGCCAGACGAGTCGGTGTCGACTGGCAGCCAGAACCGCTGCCGGAGCGCTCGGAGCTGCCGCCACTGCGTCATCCCGGCGGCGGGGACAGCGGAGGGCAGCCCGTGCGCGTGTTCGTGCCGATCTGGCGACGGCCGTACATGACCGTCGGTGCCGCCACGTACGGCGTTTCCCTGCTGGAGTACTGCGGCGTGCAGGTGACGTTCGCCGACCGGGCTGGGCCATACCCCACCCTGAGTGAGGAGGATCTGCGCAGCGAGCCAATCGATCTGGTCCTCGCTCCCACCGAGCCGTACGAGTGGCACCGCCGCAATCTTGACGAGCTCGACGCGTATGGCCCGGTCCATCTCATCGACGGTCAGGACCTGTTCTGGTGGGGGACACGCACGCCCGCCGCCGTCCGGCGCGTTGCGAACGGCATCGCGCGAGCGCTGGGGGGACCGGCACCGCCGGCAGGCCCGGCCGGGGAGGCTCGTGCCGGCGCGCAGTAGCGTTGCCTGCGGATCAACCGCCGGGGAAACCACGAGATCGGGAGTGACGATGGGCACAGGACCGCTGGCAGGCGTTCGCATCATCGAGTTGCAGGGCATCGGCCCCGGGCCGTTCTGCGGGATGATGCTTTCGGACATGGGGGCGGAGGTCATCCGCATCGACCGCGCCGCCAGAGTGCGCGACCGCGACCCCGACACCCCGCCGATCGATGTGCTCGCCCGTGGTCGCTCGTCGATCGGCCTGGACCTCAAGAACTCCGACGGGATCGAGGCACTGTTGCGTTTGGTCGAACGTTCCGACGCGCTCATCGAGGGATTCCGGCCCGGCGTGATGGAGCGGCTCGGCATCGGACCCGACGAGTGTCTGGCACGCAACCCGCAACTCGTCTACGGCCGCATGACGGGCTGGGGTCAGGAGGGCCCGTACCACATGGGTGCCGGGCACGACATCAACTACATCGCGCTGGCCGGCGCACTCGATCCCATTGGCCGCAAGGGAGAGCCGCCGATCGCGCCGCTGAACCTCGTGGGCGACTTCGGCGGCGGCGGCATGCTGCTGGCCTTCGGCGTGGCCTGCGCCCTGTTCGAATCGCAGCGCTCCGGCCAGGGCCAGGTGATCGACGCAGCCATGGTCGACGGTGCCGCAACGCTCATGGCGATGTTCCATTCCATGCGGGCGCTTGGGGTCTGGAACGACGAGCGCGGCACCAACCTGCTCGATACCGGCAGCCACTTCTACGACGTGTACCAGTGCGCCGACGGCAACTACATCTCGGTCGGATCGATCGAGCCTCAGTTCTACGCCGAACTGCTGCGACTCACCGGCCTCGACGAGGATCCTGAGTTCGCCAAGCAGCACTCGCGCAGCCGCTGGCCGCACCAGAAGGACCGCATCGCGGAGGTATTCAGATCGAAAACCCGCGACGAGTGGTGCGAGATCATGGACGCCACCGACGTGTGCTTCGCACCGGTGCTGACGTTGGCCGAAGCTCCCCAGCATGCGCACAACATCCACCGCGACGTGTTCTGCGAGGTGGCCGGTGTGATCCAGCCGAGCCCGTCGCCCCGCTTCAGCCGCACGGTCCAGGCCGTTCAAGGACCGCCCGCGCACCCCGGCCAGCACACGGACGACGTGCTGGCCATCGCCGGTTACGACCCCGACGACATCGCAAAGCTGCGCGACACCGGTGCCGTCGCCTGAGAGGCTGAGCCGAATGGCGAAGCCGTGGCCCGAGCGGCCCGTGAGCGGAGCGAACAAGAGCGGGAAACAATAGGTGACGCAACGAGAAGGTCGTGCTTTGAGCGCATTCTCTGACACTGGAGCCGACGCTGCGGGACCGGCCAGCGCCGGCGAGCAGGATGGCCGGGAGCCGAGCGACGCACCTCCGGGGCTCGATCGCAAGCTCGTGCCGCTGTATGCCGAAGCTGTCGCCGTCGCCGACGTGTCTCCGGCGAGTGCCTGCGCGCTGGCCCGCCTGTTGCTGCGCAGCCTCATCCAATCTCAGGGACTTCGGGGCCGTCACATCGTGCGCGACATCGGCGAGTTGGTTTCCGCCGGGGCACCGGTCGGGCTCCTGCGAGCGCTCGATGTCATGAAGCTCAGCGACACCGAAGCACGGCGTCCTGGCGAACTGAACCTCGCCAATGGCCACGGCGACGCCCAGAACCTGCTGATGTTCATTCACCTGTTCACCCAGCACGTCTCGCCGCCGCAGCAGCGAGACCATCAGGCACCGTCGCCGCCTCAGTGAGCGCTGACGTCTGGGCGACGATCCATACGGCGCTGGGCTGGGCGATGGTGCTGTCGAACGGAGCGGCCGGGCTGTGGGCGCTCGGGGCGAGGCGATGGGCAACGCTGCGCCACCGCAGCCTGTGGTGGCTCTTGGGCGGCGCATGGGTATTGGTGTTCGTACAGCTCACCTCGGGAGTCATCCTGATGCGAGCTGCCGCGGTCGACGCCCCGGCATTCCATGTCTTCTACGGGGTCTGCTGCGCGGTCGCAGTCCTCTTTGTCTACGCCTACCGGCAGCAGCTGCAACATCGTCGTTACGAGTTGTTCGGCTTCGGTGCGCTGTTCATCATGGGGCTCGCCATCCGAGCCATGTTCCTGGGCGGCTGACGATGCTGGCGCACCCGCAGCGGGCGCGCCGTTCAGCGCAGCCGGTCAGAGCCCGAGCCGCTCTTCCAGAAGGTCGAGCTGGTGACGCATCGGCGGGGGCAGGCGCTCGCCCAGGTTGCGGTAGTGCGCCTCGATCATGTCGATCTCGGCTCGCCAATCGTCTTCATCGACACCGAGCAGCGTTTCGATCTCGGCATCGGTCAGGTCGAGGCCGCCGGTGTCGAGCGCCTCGGGCGGAGGCACCAGGCCGATCGCTGTCGGCACGGCCTCTCCGTGGCCCCCAACGCGCTCCACCACCCACTTCAGCACCCGGGAATTGTCCCCGAAGCCCGGCCAGATGAAGTTGCCGTCGGCGTCCTTGCGGAACCAGTTCACGTAGAACAGCTTTGGCAGCCGGGTTCCCGGCATGTGACCGATGTCGAGCCAGTGCTGGAAATAGTCGCCGAAGTTGTAGCCGCAGAAGGGCAGCATCGCAAACGGATCTCGCCGCACTTCGCCGATGGCGCCCGCAGCGGCAGCGGTTTTCTCCGATGACATCTGGGAACCCAGGAACACGCCGTGCTCCCAGTCGAACGCCTCCGCTACCAAGGGAACCGTGGTTGCTCGCCGGCCGCCGAAGAGGATCGCCGAGATCGGCACGCCGGCGGGATCCTCCCACTCGGGCGCAATCGAGGGGCATTGCCCGGCGGGCGCCGTGAAGCGGGCATTGGGGTGCGCAGCGGGCGTGCCGCCAGAGGCCGACCACTCGTTGCCGCGCCAGTCGATGATGCCCTCGGGCGGCTCCGGCGTGAGACCCTCCCACCAGACGTCGCCGTCGGGCGTCTGCGCCACGTTGGTGAACATGCAGTTGCCCCACATCGTGCCGAGCGCGTTCGGATTGGTGTCGTCGCCCGTGCCCGGCGCGACACCGAAGATGCCGGCCTCGGGATTGATGGCGTGCAGGCGGCCGTCGTCTCCGAATTTCATCCAGGCGATGTCGTCGCCGATGGTGCGCACCTTCCAGCCGGGCAGCGTCGGGATCATCATCGCCATGTTCGTCTTGCCGCAGGCCGACGGGAACGCAGCCGCCACGTAGACGGTCTCGCCGTCGGGGGGCGTCACGCCCACGATCAGCATGTGCTCCGCCAGCCAACCCTCGTCGCGGGCCATCGTCGATGCGATCCGCAGGGCGAAGCACTTCTTGCCCAGCAGCGCGTTGCCGCCGTAGCCCGATCCGTACGACCAGATCTCGCGTGTCTCGGGAAAGTGGACGATGTACTTGCGGTCGGCGTCGCACGGCCACGGCACATCGGCCTGGCCCGCTTCCAGCGGCGCGCCGAGCGAGTGAACGCACGGCACGAAGGGACCGTCGCCGAGCACGTCGAGCGCGGCTTGGCCCATGCGGGTCATGATCCGCATGGAGGCTGCCACGTAAGGCGAGTCGGTGAGCTGGACTCCGATGTGCGCGATGTGGCTGCCCAGCGGACCCATCGAGAACGGCACCACGTACATCGTGCGCCCGCGCATCGAGCCACCGAACAGCTTCAGCAGCTCCTCGCGCATGTCATCAGGTGCGCGCCAGTTGTTGTTGGGACCCGCGTCCAGCTCGCGCTCGGTGCAGATGAACGTGCGGTCCTCGACGCGGGCGACATCGCCCGGATCGGACCGGGCGAGGTAGCTGTTGGGGCGCGCGTCGGAATCAAGCGGGATGAGGGTTCCCGATTCCACCATCTGGCTGCAGAGCTGCTCGTACTCTGCTTGTGAGCCGTCGCACCAATGGACTGCATCGGGTCGCAGCACGCCGGCCCAATGATCGACCCAATCGATCAGCTGACGGTGAGTGGTCGCAGGCAAATTGTCCTCCGGGTCCGAGTCTCGCGCTCGCGCACGAATCGAGACTGGTAACTCGCTCCTCGGCCGGCGCGCCTGCCCCGGCCTCAGATCACGCTGTCTCCCCCCCGGCGGTGATCCATTCAGGTGTTCCCAGATCCACTTCCGAGCCGAGACGCAGCCGCGTGGCAAGCCCCCGTTCGTCCAGGTCGTAGATCACTCGCTGGCCTTGCCGCACCATCCGGAAAATGGATCCCTCCAGGGCATTTGGGGCCAGTTCGTGCTCGGAGCGCGTGACGTCATCAGTCACGATCCCGACTCGCGATGCCGGGTCGTACGACTTGATGACGCCTTGCACATGCGCCTCCAGTGGCAGGGAATCTGCCCGGCCGCCGCGGCGGCTCGCGCAGTCCCCGGAACGCTACCAACCGGTCGCCGCGGGCGCGTTGTAGCTTCGGCGTCCATGGGCGACAGCAACGCTCATACATCCGTGGGGGTTGTGCCCTCTCTCGACAGCGAAGCGCTGGCCGAGGTCATGCGCCGATATCAGTCCGCGCTGAACCAGCACCGGGTCACGATCGATCGCCTCAACGTCTATCCGGTGCCCGATGGCGACACCGGCACCAACATGGCCTTGACGCTCGCAGCGGTCACCGAGGAATTGCTCCTGTCCGGCGCCGGCAGGGGCGACATCTGCCGAGCGATCTCGCACGGCGCGCTCATGGGCGCGCGCGGCAACAGCGGCGTCATCGTCAGCCAGTTGCTGCGGGGCCTTGCGGCCACGCTCGCTCCCGGGGACGAAGATCCCGACAGCGATCCGCCCATCGACGCCGAGCTGCTCGCCGAAGGCTTGGTTGCCGCGAGCACCGCTGCCGACAGTGCCGTCATGCGGCCCGTCGAGGGCACGATCCTGAGTGTCGCGCGCGCATCAGCCCAGGCGGCGCAGAGCGCGCTCGAAGCTCTCGCCCCCGATGAGCGGGGCACCGGCGCGACGGCGCTGGCAGCCGTGCTCGAGAGCGCACGGCAAGCCGGCCAGGCAGCGCTGGAGGCAACCCCGCAGCAGCTCCCGGTGCTGGCGGACGCTGGAGTGGTCGACGCGGGTGCCGCCGGTTACCTGCTGCTGCTCGACGCACTGCTGAGCGTGGTCGACGGGCGCCCTTTGCCGGACGAGGTCGACTTGCCGGCCGAGGTGGCTGCCGTCATCGCTCACGGGAACGCTGGCACCAACCTGACCAGTGACCCTGTCGATCCTGTCGCTGAGCAACGCGCCGAATTGCACAGTCACCTCGACTCCGGCGATGGCGGCGGTCATGACGTGCACGATCCGTCTGGCACTCGCTACGAGGTGATGTACCTGCTCGCGGCGCCCGATGAGAACATCGACCAGTTCAAGGCTGCCTGGGATGCCTTGGGCGATTCGATCGTGATGGTGGGCGGCGACGGGCTGTGGAATTGCCATATCCACACCGATGACATCGGCCCCGTCATCGAGGCGGGCATAGACGTGGGGCGACCGCACCGCATCCAGATCACCGATCTTCACGAGCAAGTCGCTGGCCTCGGTGCGCACGCAATGCCTGCCGAGCCCAGCACCGCGCCGGCGGATCGCCCGCAGGTCGAATGTGCAGTCGTCGCAGTCTCGCCCGCGACGGGGCTCGACGAGCTCTTCACGGCGCTGGGTGCCCAGGAGATCGTCACCGGCGGGCAGACAATGAACCCCTCGACAGCAGAACTGCTCGCAGCGGTCACTGCCGCACCGTCGCAGCACGTCGTGGTGCTGCCCAACAACTCCAACATCGTCCCAGTTGCCCGCCAGGTCGATGCGCAGACGGACAAACAGGTGGAGGTCGTCGCTACCACGTCGGTGCCAGCGGGACTCGCTGCCCTCATTGGCTATGACCCCGCCGCTGATGCGACGCACAATGCCGCGTCCATGGGGGAGACAGCCGCCGCGGTCGCCGCAGGCGAAGTGACGCAGGCGGTGCGCGACACGACGGCATCTGTCGGCCACGTCGCCGCCGGCCAGTGGATCGGCCTCGACGAATCGGGCATCGTCGCAACGGGAGAGACGGCCGGTGCAGCAGCGGTCGGGTTGCTCGCACGCATGCTGCAGCCAGCCCACGAGATCCTCACGCTGATTGAAGGAGCGGGCATTCGGGCCGCCGAGACCGCCGAAGTGATGGCGTGGCTCGCCGAGCACTGGCCCGACGTCGAGGTTGAGCGGCACGTCGGTGGCCAAGACCACTACCCGTACCTCTTCGGCATCGAATGAACACACCCCAACCCAGCCAGCCCGCTCAGGGCCGGCGCCCGGGCACCGCTGCATCGGAACCGTCAGCGGCACAGGTCTCCGATGCCGCTGTCGGGCCCGATGCTCCGGGTACAGCGGCGAAGGGCCCGCTGACGCTGCGGGAGCTCGACGCGATCGGCGTTGATCGGCTCAATGGCGTCGGCCGTCAGCGCCGCAAAGCCCTGGCCGAAGTCGGCGTCGAGTCCGTGTTCGATCTGCTCACCTACTACCCCCGGCGCTACGTCGACCGCACAGCCCAGGCGCCGATCAGCGAAGCCGCGATCGGATCGGAGATCACCGTGGTAGCCGATGTGCTGTCGGTGTCGAGCCGCCGCTTACGCGGGGGCCGGCGACTGGTGAGCGCCGATGTCACCGATGCCAGCGGCGTGCTGAGCGCCGTGTTCTTCAATCAGGCATGGCGTGAGCGTCAGCTCACCGAAGGTCGCAGCGTGGCGCTGTTCGGCAAGGTGGAGGACTACCGGGGTCGCAAGCAGATGACGAACCCCGTGGTCGATGTGCTGGGCGGCGGCTCCGCCATGGACAGGACGGGACAGGCAGACCGCACGGGCAAGATCGTGGCGATCTACCCGCAGTCGGAGACCGCCGGCATCGTCACATGGGATGTCGCGAACTGGGTCGCCGAGGCGCAGCGACGCTGTTCAGTCCGCGGCATCGCTGATCCGCTGCCGGGCCGACTGCGCAGGCGGCTCGGGCTCGCGAGCCGATCGCGAGCGCTGGCCGATATTCACCAACCGCCGTCGATGGCGGACCGGTGGGCGGCTCGGGACCGGCTGGTGTTCGACGAACTGATGCGGGTGCAGCTGATGCTGCGCAGCCAGCGCCTGGCGCGTGAGGCCCATGAACTCGGCATCGCACACGAGCCGACCGGCACGCTCATCGAGGCATTTCACCGGCGACTCCTGTACACGCTGACAGGGGCGCAGCAGCGTGCGATGGCGCAGATCGACGCCGACGTGAGCATGCTGCGCCCGATGCATCGCCTTCTGCAGGGCGACGTCGGCTCGGGCAAGACGCTGGTGGCGTTGCACGCCGTGCTCGTTGCTGTGCAGAACGGCCACCAGGGCGCGCTCATGGCGCCGACGGAGGTGCTGGCCGAACAGCACTATTTCGCCCTGCGCGCCTTGCTCGACGGGTTCGAGGTGCCAGACGAAGGGCGACTCGGCGGCCGTCGGCAGCTGCGCCTGTGCCTGCTCAGCGGTTCGAGCTCGGCGACGCAGCGTCGTGAGGTGTTGGTGCAGGTTGCGACCGGTTCCGCGGACATCGTCGTCGGCACGCACGCGCTTCTGGAGGAGTCGGTGAAGTTCGCGTCGCTCAGCGTTGTGGTGGTCGACGAGCAGCACCGTTTCGGCGTGTCTCAACGGGCGCGGCTGCGCGAGAGCGGCCGTGACGACCGCCGCATTCCCCACCTGCTGGTGATGACCGCTACGCCGATTCCCCGCACGGCGGCCATGACGGTGTACGGCGATCTCGATGTCTCGGTACTCGACGAGCTCCCGCCGGGCCGCACGCCGATCGCTACGCAGTGGGTGCGCGGTCCCCTTGCGACTGAATCGATGTGGATCGACGTGCAGCGCGAGATCGAAGCCGGGCGTCAGGCCTATGTGGTGTGCCCGCTGGTCGCCGAGAGCGAGAGTCTCGACGCGCGCTCGGCGGAGCAGACGCACGCAGAGCTGTCGGCGGGCGCCTTGGCGGGCCTGCGGGTCGGGCTGCTCCACGGGCGCCTGCCGATGTCCGAGAAGGAAGCAACGATGGCCCGATTCCGGGCGGGCGATCTCGACGCCTTGGTCGCGACGACGGTCATCGAGGTCGGGATCGATGTTCCGAATGCCACGGTCATGGTGGTGCTGTCGGCAGACCGATTCGGGATCGCGCAGCTGCACCAACTGCGAGGTCGGGTGGGCCGGGGCAGCCATGCGTCGTCGTGCTATCTCGTCAGCGACGAGGACCCGACAGCGATCGCTGTCGAGCGGCTGAGCGCGCTGGCCGCGACGAACGACGGGTTCGAGCTGGCCGAGCGCGACCTCGAGCTCCGCGGCGAGGGAACGCTGTTCGACGAACGCCAATCGGGTCGCAGCGATCTCAAGCTGGCGTCGCTGGTCCGCGACTTGCACTGGGTGCAGGCAGCCCGTGACGCGGCCGCCGATCTGATCGCGGCCGACGGGGACCTCGATGCGCATCCGGCGCTGGCAGACGAGGTCGACTGGTTCGCCAGCCGCCGCGACCCCGACTACCTGCAGCGCAGCTGATCGCACGACGGATAGCCAGTGATCCGATCGCCATCGTCAGGGGTGATCGCCGACATCGACGCAGGTCGAACTGGCTCGACTTCCTCGAACATGGCACTGAACTGCTGAACGGATCTTGACAGGAGGTCAGGGCACGTAATGTCTACGGCATCGCGGGCGGGAAACAGGTGGCCCTAGTGGTGAACTCGGACGATGCGAACAGGCGCCTCTTCCCCGCCGGCCCGCTGCGCGGCAGCTCGCTATTGCGGTGCTTGATTGCGGCCCTTGGCGTACTGACCGCTGCTGCGCTGCTGCCGCTCTCTGCGGGCGCGGCGACCCCTCCGCCAGGGCCATGCGAGTCTGGCTGGGTCGCGCCGGCTCCTGTTTCTGTGACTGTCACCGATGTCCCGATCGAAGTGGCCTCGACCACTGACGACTACTTTGTTCTGTACATCAGAATCGACAGCAGTTCGCCCACGACAGATCTGCCGATCGCCGTGGTGTTGGGGGAGGATGGGACGACCTCTCTCGCGGACAATCTCAGTCCTTTGAGCGCCGATCGCTACCTCGTCGAGAAATACTCGGTGAGCCAGCCTGCCGACATCGACGGCGATTGCATCGACGATCTCACCGAACTCGCAGATCTGGGAACTCACAATCCCGTGAATCCCGGGCAAATCAGCAAGAACGCTCTCGGCGCTGTGGCCATTCCGAATCGCAGCGCATTCGAGACGCTTGCCCTCAAGGGTGTGCCGATCGGCGGATCTTACTTTGGAGCTGTGGAGTACGTCAACTTTTGGATTCTGAATGCCTTGTCTGATCGCCCGACTGTCTATTTCATGAATACCAACAATACGATTCGGCACTTGGATTTCGCCAAGAAGCTGGGCTTCCACGACACATTCCGTGATGAAATACGAGGCACACTCATCTATAACCCAAATGTCGTCGCTCCGGACGGGTCTTTGGGGGTCTACCGCCTTGATCCATCGTCAGCCCATTGGAACGACTTTCCGTTCACGCGCGTGGAGCGAGCGTATGAGATTCTCGCGTCAGCGATGCCATTTCTCGACAACAATCTTGCCTACCATCCTATCGGCTGGTCGTTTTTGGACCAGTACAATCGCCAGAAGGCAGACTTCGATGCATCGAGGGTCAACGTCTTGTTGCAGGAAGATATCTTGCCGGATGTGGGTTTCATTCCGCTGAATCAGGCGGAAGGGTATGGTCGTCTGCGGTTGATGGAGGACGGAGAGCATCCGCTGCCGTACGATGTTGCCATCTATCGTTCGCTTCCGAATGATCTGCCCCGTGTTGCTGGGACGATTACGACGGTGCCTCAGACGCCGTTGTCGCATGTGAACTTGCGGGCAATTCAGAATGGTCTCCCCAATGCGTTCATTCGGGATGCACTGGATGAGGAGTCCATCGTCTCCCTTATCGGAAGCTACGTTCACTTTTCCGTGACGGCGGATGGGTACACCGTTCGCAAGGCGTCCAAAGCCGAAGTCGATGCGCATTACGAGAAGCTGCGGCCAGCACAGACGCAGACGCTGCAGCGTGATTTGAGCGTCACCGAGATCGCATCGCTCGCTGACGTAGAGTTTGCTGACTGGACTGCGTTCGGCGTCAAGGCCGCCAACGTTGCCGAGCTTACACATCTCTCACTGCCAGATGGTACTGCACCGGTCGGTTTCGCGATTCCGTTCTACTTCTATGACGAATTCATGAAGCAGGCGACGGTCACTGAGAAAACTCTGCTCGGCAAGAAGAAATGGCCCGGCGACGAAAAGATCACGCTGGCCGCCGGAACGACGCTGGCCAGCGCCGTCACGCAGATGCTCGCTCACGCCAAGTTCCAGGCTGACTATGACATCCAAGAAGAGATGCTGGACGACTTGCGTGACGCCATCAAGGATGCCACCACTCCCCAGTTCATCACTGACGCCTTGACCGCGATGCACGCCAAGTATCCGGACGGACAGTCGTTACGGTACCGTTCGAGCACGAATAATGAGGATCTGCCATCGTTCAGCGGTGCCGGTCTCTACAGCTCGAAAACCCAGGATCCTGACGAGACGGCAGATGACGGCATAGACAAGTCGATCAAGAGCGTCTGGGCCAGCTTGTGGAACTACCGTGCATTTCGCGAACGCGACTTTCATCGCGTCGACCACACCACGGTTGCCATGGGAGTGCTCGTACACCCCAACTACGAAGACGAACTCGTCAACGGCGTGGCCGTCAGCTATGACCCATTCACGCATCGCGACGGCATGTTCTACGTCAACTCACAAGTCGGTGAGGACTTGGTCACCAACCCCGAACCGCTGTCACGACCGGAGGAGATCCTCCTCGACGCCAACGGCATTGCGACGGTGCTGTCGTATTCGAACCTGAAGGCTTCACGACAGCTGCTCATGACCGACGCGCAGATGCAGCAGCTGCGCAGCAATCTCGCCACGATCCACGATCACTTCAAGACGCTGTACGCCGTCCAGACCGGCGACGACTATGCGATCGAGATCGAGTTCAAGATCACTGCCGACAACGTGCTGGCCATCAAGCAGGCACGGCCGTGGCTGTTTACCGAACCGCTCGTCGTGCCGAACCCAACCGTGTCTCTTGGCTTTGTCGACGACCAAGTCACCGAAGGCAACGATCTTCAGCTTGTGGTCACCCGCAGCGGTGGGATTCTGTCGGTACCTCTCAGCGTCGGCTTCACGGTGCACGAAACCGGCCAGATGCTCGTGAGCACGCTGCCCGCCGAAGTCACGATTCCTGCGAATCAAACCAATGCAACCATCGCTATCGGGACGGAGCCAGACTCTCAAGCCGAGCACAACAGCATCGTCACCGCCACCCTGAATACTGACGCCGGCTACACCCTCGGCGCTCCTCAGTCAGACACCGCAACTGTCGAAGACGACGACGGTCCGCTGTGTGATGTTGCGACGGCGGTCGGCCGGGCGCGTGCTGCGTTCGTGTGGCATGTCGACAACAATGGCGGCAACGAGGTTTGGTTCTGGCAGATCTTGGCCTATCTGGGTGCTGATCCGTTGCCTGCGCTGCCGGGCGGCGCAGTCCTCGCGTCGACCACTCCTGAGGCGGTGAAGACGTTCAGCGATGGCAAGTCGTGGCCTGGCTGGGTGCCCATCAACGCCGCCATGTCATGCCATCCCCCGCCGCCCGAGATCAGCATCGCAGCCGGCGCCGACATCGACGAGGGCGGCGACGCGATCTTCACGGTCAGCGCCGACCCCGCGCCGACAGCCGCGCTGGCTGTGACGGTGGCGGTCGTCGTGTCGGGCGATTTCGGTGTGTCGCCGGGGTCGCATACGGTGAGGGTCCCCACCACCGGCAGCGCCGCCTTGACTGTCGCTACGACCAACGACAGCGCTGATGAGGCTGACGGGTCGGTCACTGCGACGGTCGGTGCTGGCAGCGGCTACCGGGTCTCCGTTGCTGCGGGCACGGCCTCTGTTGGGGTGGCTGATGACGATGTGCCTGAGGTCAGCATTGCTGCGGGTGCTGATGTCGGTGAGGGCGGCGATGCGGTGTTCACGGTGTCTGCCAGTCCTGCGCCGTGGGCGGCTTTGGATGTGTCTGTGGCAGTCACCCAAGCTGGCGATTTCGGTGTGTCGCCGGGCTCGCGGACGGTCACGGTCCCGACGTCGGGCACGGCGACGCTCACGGTCGCTACGGCCGACGACAGCGCTGATGAGGCTGACGGGTCGGTCACTGCGACCGTCGGCATAGGGAGCGGTTACACGGTGTCGGCTGTTGCGGGGACGGCTGCGGTGGATGTCCGGGATGATGATGATCCGCCGGTGTCTGATCCTGTGGTGAGCATCGCTGCAGGCAGCGGTATCACCGAGGGCGGCGTTGCGGTGTTCACAGTTGCTGCTGTTCCGGTGCCGTCTGCGCCGCTGACGGTCGCTGTGTCGGTAGCGCAGGCGGGCAGTTTCGGTGTGTCGCCGGGCTCGCGGACGGTCACTGTTCCCACGTCGGGCAGCATCACGCTGACGGTGGCGACGACCGGCGACTCGGTCGACGAGCCGGACGGGTCGGTCACGGCGACGGTCAGCGCCGGCACGGGTTACACCGTCTCTGCGACGGCGGGTTCGGCGTCGGTGGCGGTGTCTGATGACGATGACCCGCCGCCGGTGGCCGATCGGTGCGTGGCGGTGCTGTCGGGCGACGGGAGCGTGAGCGGGGTGTGGGCTGCGGGCTGCGGTTCGTCGGCGCGCTCCGGCCGCTATGCGCGGTATTACACGTTCTCGCTGGACAGCCCGGGCCGGGTGACGGTCGATCTGAAGTCCCCGGCTGACACGTATCTGTACCTGCGCCGCGGTGCGGGCCAGAGGTCGGGTGCTGCGTTGGCGTCCGACGATGACGGCGGCGGCAACTTTGACTCGCGGATCAGCCGGACGCTTGCGGCGGGCGGTTACACGATCGAGGCGACGACCTATCACGCGTCGACGCCGGGGAAGTTCACGCTGACAGTGGACGGCATCCCGACACAGACCGTGGCACCGCCGGACCCGGAGATCGCTATCGCTGCGGGCAGCGGGATCACCGAAGGCGGCGACGCGACGTTCACGGTCACTGCGGTTCCGGCGCCGTCGGCGGCGTTGGATGTGACGGTGGCGGTGACGGCAGCGGGCGATTTCGGTGTGTCGCCGGGGTCGCACACCGTCACGATCCCCACGACGGGCACCGCCACGCTGACGGTGGCGACGACCGGCGACTCGGTCGACGAGGCTGACGGGTCGGTCACTGCGTCGGTCAGCGTCGGGACGGGTTACACGGTCTCCGCAACGGCCGGGTCGGCGTCGGTCGCGGTGGCCGACGACGATGCGCCGCCGACGGTGTGCGTGCCGAGTCTGCCGTGGGATGCGGTGACGGTGGCTGAGGTGACCGGCTGGCGCGGCGAGCTCTCCCATGCTGCCCATCAGCAGCGCTGGGACCGGGTGCTGGCCGCTTTGGGGGTGGACACCGGCGAGGAGGCGATGACCGTGGCGGACGCGCAGGCGGTCAAGGCGCGGATCGACAACTCCCGCTGGGACCGCACCGTGCGCACGCTGCAGGCCATGGCCCAATGCGACACCGACCCGCCACCTGCGCCTGCGGCGGACCCCGAGATCAGCATCGCTGCGGGCGGCGGGATCACTGAAGGCGGCGACGCGACCTTCACGGTCACTGCTGATCCGGCGCCGTCGGCGCCGCTGGCAGTAAGCGTCACGGTGGCCCAGACAGGCGACTTCGGCGTAGCGACCGGCACGCGCCAGGTGACCGTCCCGACATCGGGGACAGTCACGCTGACGGTGGCCACTGTGAACGACTCCGCGGATGAAGCCGACGGGTCGGTCGCTGTCACGGTCAACGGCGGCACCGGCTACACCGTGTCCGCGGCCGCGGGCACAGCGACGGTCGCGGTCGCAGATGACGACGATCCGCCTCCGCCGGTGGCTGATCCTGAGGTGAGCATCACCGCCGGCGGCGGGGTCACCGAGGGCGGCGACGCGACGTTCACGGTCACTGCTGTTCCGGCGCCGTCGGCGGCTTTGACGGTGGACGTGACCGTGGCTCAGGTCGGCGATTTCGGTGCCGCAACGGGGTCGCGGTCGGTCACGGTGCCGACGTCGGGCAGCGTCACGCTGACCGTCGCCACGACCGGCGACAGCACCGACGAGCCGGACGGGTCGGTGACGGTCGCGATCGACGCCGGCAGCGGCTACACGGTGTCCCAGTCGGCGGGCACCGCGACGGTCGCGGTGGCCGATGACGACGACCCGCCGCCGAACGCGACGCCGTCGTTGTCGATCAGCGACGCGTCGGCGGACGAGGGTGGCACGCTGACGTTCACGGTGACGCTCAGCCCCGCCAGCGACCGGTATGTGTGGGTGCACTACTACGCGCGGCCCAGGTACGGGGCTGGGCTGTCGGCGACCTTCGCGGACTTCGAACAGGCCTACGGGATGCTGACCTTCAGACCCGGCGAGACAACCAAGACCGTCACCGTGGCAGCGGTCGACGACAGCCGAACCGAAGAAGACGAGACGTTCGTAGTCGTCCTGTACGCCGAGGTCCAAGCAGCAGTCGCCGACGGCGAAGGCATCGGCACCATCACCGACAACGACTGACGCCAGTCACACGAGGGCGAGCCAGGTGACGCAGTAGACGTCGTCAGGCGTGATCTCGGGCAGCGGCTCGGGCGGTTCGTAGGGCTGCAGGCCCAGCGCGTCGATCACCCTGATGATCTCGATGGCCTGCTCAGCCGGGCTAGTCGAGCTCTTGAGTGCAGCAGCGAGCGTTCGGATGGTTCGCTCCGGGTAGGGAGCAGTGATCGTGTCGACGGTGCGGTCGATGTCGTCTTGCGTCATCTCCGGTGGAGCGTGGTCACGCACTACTTGTGCGGCGCGGGCCAGCCGGGGCGAAATCCGCGGCTCGAGGTTCGCCTTGTCGGACATGACGTTCCATTTGCGGACAATGTCGTCCTGGGCAACTTTCCACGCCTCGAATGCGCCTTCGACATCGAAGTCTTCCAATGTGCGCGGGGTCTCGAAGCCGGCAGGCGGGCGGGCGAGGTCGAGGCAGGCCAGCGACTCGTCCACCACGTCGCCGGGAGATGATCCGTCCCGGCCGACGAATCGGAACAGGGGCGTCGGGTGGTCGCCGACGCGGGCGCAAAAGACGTAGCCGGCTCGCCCGTCGCCTGAGCGGGCTGCCATTCCCGATCCGGAGCCCCAGGGCAGCGAGGCGATGTGCTCCGCGAGATCTGCGTCCTCCATTGCCTGGCGCAGCTCTTGGCGGAACTCCTCACCCGACAGGACGCCCTTCGCTGTTCCGCCCCGCTCGAACATGGTTGCGTCCTCGCGACGGATGCGTTCTATCTCCTCGCGTGTCTCGGTGAAGTTGAGTTCGTGATGCTGGCCTTGATCGGGCAGTATCTCGCCGACGCCCACACTGGCCGCGGCTTGCGCGATCTTGCGGTGCAGTCGTTCGGAGAGCCCGAGCAGGTCGTCCAGCCGGCTGTCGGGAAAGACGCAGCGCAGAAATACCTCAGCGTGACGTGAGCCGATGCGGTCGATGCGCCCATGACGCTGCACGAGGCGCATCGGGTTCCACGGAAGGTCGTAGTTGACGATGTGGCAGGCCTGCTGCAGGTTCACGCCTTCGGCCAGCACATCGGTTGCCACCACGATGTCGTACAGGTCGTCGTCGCGGCCCTCGGGCGCATCGGTGGTGCGCGGGGCGAATCCCCACAGCACCGATTCCTTGTCGGCAGAGCCCGAGCTGCCTGCCACCGAAGCGATGCGCCCCCGGTAGGCAGCGAGCCGAGCGTCGGTGTGGGTCACCGTTTCGAGGTGCTCGACGATCCAGTGGACGGTGTCGGCGTAGTAGCTGAAGATCAGCACCTTGTGCCGGTCGCGGGTGTCTTCGGCACCGATGCCGTGGGCACGTGCGTCGGCGGCGATAGCGGCAAGCTCATCGGTGAGGGCAGCCAGGTTCGGGTCTGCATCCCGTGTCACAGTGCGTGCCTCGGCTGCGAAGTCGCGCAGCAGGTCTCGGTCACGCTCGGTGTCCTGGCGCAACCGCTCGATGTCGAATTCTGCAGCATCGTCGGTGACTTGGACCAGGTGGTCCAAGAAGGCGTCGCGCTGCTTGTCGTCGAAATCATCGGTGTCGGCGGCGATCCAGTCCGCCAGTACGTCCCCGGTGCCCACCCGGCCTCCGTCAAGCAGCGACAGGAACGCGTCGTGGCTGTTTGCCATGCGCACGCACGTCTCTGCGAAGGCGTGGGGCGACGATTCGAAACGCTTCAACAGGCCCGAGCGCAGCAGCCCGGTGAGCTGCAGTTCGTAGGTGTCGATCGCGTGGTCAAGCCGGTAGCGCGAGGGTGCGTAGCGCGCCAGTGTGAGGGTGTTTGTGTCAGTGGATTCGTCAGTCAGCGGGCGCCCAGCGCTTGCCGGATCATCGGCCTTGGCAACGTCAGACTCCCCGGTGCTGACGACAGGGTCGGCATCGAGCGCTGCGGCGAACCGGTCGAAGAATCCGGGCAGGACCGCGTCGAGGTCGTAGTTCACCTTGCGGACCCGAGGGGTCGGGAAGACGATCGGCGTGTCGTGTCCGCCTATGCGCACGATGTCGTTGGGGTAGAAGCGCTTCACGAACGAACGGGTGCGGCGCACGGCCACGGCGTCGAGCACGTCGAAGAGATGCTCAGGAGTCAGGTCGTCGGGGTTGAGCGCGACGGCCTTGGCGAAGTGATCGCGCAGCGAGCCGATGCCGACGTCGGCGAATTCCGCGTCGTTACGAAGGAAGTAGCCCAGCAGGTGGTACAAGTCCCACAGGCTGTTGTTTACCGGCGTCGCAGTCAGCATGACGAGTTGCTTCGGCGGCGATCCGGCGAGCAGCCGTCGCAGCGCTTGTGCCCGCTGCGTGGATGGATTGCGCAGATTGTGCGCCTCGTCGATCACCACCATCGCGTAGTCGGTGACGTAGCGCTGTTCGAGCTTGGTGCCAGTGGTGTGCTCAGGGTTGAGTCGCCCGTCGCGCATCAACGCCTCGAACGACACGAGCTCCATCGGCAGGTTGTGCTCGGCTCGGAACGCACGCCACGGGCCGTCCCGCAGCGTGGCAGGCGTGATCACCAGCACCTTCTGGCGACGCTCCAGGGCGGCTTCGCGAATCAGCTCGCCGGCGAGGAACGTCTTGCCGAGACCAACCTCGTCGGCCACCAGCACGCCGTGGCGCTCGTCGAGGATGCGGCGCGCGCGCCACAGTCCGTCTGCTTGGAACGAGGTGAGGTGGATCTGCGGGGCGCCCTCGGCATCGGCTTCGGCTTGCAGCTCGTCGCCATATCGCTCCCACAGCATCCGCAGGTACACGAGCTGTGGTGAGTGCGGTTCGAACCTGGCCTCGAACAGGGCGGAGAGATCGTACGGGGCCGCTTGATCCCACAGCTCGTCGAACCACTCCTGCACTTGTGTCACGACGTACGGTGCGTAGTTGCCGAGGTTCAGCTCCAGGTTGGACGCGAGTCCGGCGTAGGTGAAGTTGGACGATCCAGCCACGACGCCGTGCGATCGGTCACCCACCACGAAGGCCTTGCCGTGCAGGAATCGGCCCTCGAGACGCCGCACTTCCACGCTTGGCGATGCCAGCCAATCGGTGAGGCGTCGCGCCGCTGCGTGGGACTGGCGGCTGAAGCCCAAGTGGTCGCGTTCGAACCGGAGGAGCTGTTCCTGTTTCGCCAGCGCGCTGTGCATCCGGGCCCGAGCTGCCCGTGCCGGGTGAGCCGGCTCGGTGTGCAGTGCTCGTCGGCGGTTCTCCGGCGGCTGCGGCTCGGCGCCCAGCAGCAGCCGGACGCCTGATGCATGGTCGAGCGCATCAGCCAGCAGGGAGTACCCGCCGACATTGAAATAGGCGGTCGCAATGTCCACTGCGGCACCGCCCACGAAGCCGGTAGCGGCATGAGCGATGAACCCGTTCAGCGCCTGCGCCACGGTCCGGCCGTCACGGTTGACCGCCAGTTCGGGCTTGCTCGGCATCTCAGCCATTGCGGACTGACCCGAAGCGTCGCTCACGGTATCCCGGCGTGTGAGCGTTCACCAGGCTCGCTCGCGCTGTCGATACAGCCGGTGATCTCTTCGGCCTGCGGACCTGTCATGTCAATCTCCTGAAGTGTTCGATGACCGCCGCGAGCCGGTCCAAGTAGCGCTCGGGCCGCTTCTCGTCGAACGTGGTGTAGATGACCTCGAGATCGTCCTCGTCAAGGCCGTACAGGTGAGCTACGCACGCGTCGAGTTCGTGGATCAGGTCCCGCTTGGTTGCCTCGTCATTCGCTGAGCCAACAGGCACGCCGACCTCTGAGGCCCACTCAGCGAAGCGGTCATCGACTGCAGCCAGCCGTCCCGTAATCTCCACCACCCGATCCCGCACAGGATTTCCCTTGCCCGGGTCCGGAATGGACAGCAATCCCAACTGCTCGAATGTCATGTGCAATTCGACACTGCGGCGAGCCTGCCAGTCACAGGGCATGGACGAAAGCACACCGAGAAGGAAGGCCTCATCCGTCGGCGTGCCAGCAACCCTGAGGAGATACGGCGCTTGATGCACTATGACTCGCTCACCGGGCACGAGCGCTGCGATCAGCGAGCGTGTATCAGTCGCCCTAGCTACGTCACGAAAGGTGATTCGTGCGTGCAGACACGGCAACGTATCCGGATTGTCAGTAGTGGCGTGTTCCTGTGCGGCGAAGGCCGAGGCGGATTTCGAATGCTGCGTCAGGCGTTTGTCGTGTAGGTGCTCGATCATCTCATCGGCAACGGCGCTGTCGTAGTAGGTGCCCGTGTCGGGCTCCCAGATGTTGAACGACGAGCCCTTGTAGACGGGCCAGATGTCAGGCATCTCGAGGCCCACTTGTTCGCCGAGCCGCAGCGCCATCGTCGTTCACGAACCGCTCCCGGTCCCGGGTCGCGTCGAACTCACGGACAGGGCGGAAGCGCCATCGTCGTTCATGAAGAGGTGTCGGTCGTGCGTCGCGTGGAGCTCGGCGATTGGGCGGAAGCGCCATCGTCGTTGAGGAAGCGGTGCCGGTCGGTCGTGGCGTTGAGGTCGCCCTGGACCGGTCGGAACCGCCACGTTCGTGGCCGTTCCTGGTGCTCGAGAATCTTGCGGGGGGGGGGGGGGGGGGTCCGCGCGGCGTGCGCGTTCCCGCCAGAGAGAGGGGGGGGCGGGGGCCCCCCCCCCCCCCCAGCGCGTCTGGCGCATTCGCGCCATCGAAACGCGGCTGCAGCTTCATACGCCGCCACACGCGGAAGGCATCACGTCGCGGAATCTGCGGAAAGGCTGCTGTGTTGGACCAGCTCAGGAATTCTGAGACCGGGATCAGTTCGGGCTTGCCGTCGACCAGTTCTCGAAAGTGAGCGAGCGAGCGGGCCGGTCCGGGGTAGATCGCTACGTGCGGGTCGTCGGCTTCGGCCTCAAAGCCACCCCCATGGTTCGGCGCCCCGGCTGCGCTTGCGGGCCGCGACGATGGCGATCGTGTAGCGGCCGTCGACGTCGTCGAACGTCCATTGTTGGGCATTGAGGCACGTGACGACCGTGAGTTGCGCGTGACCGCGGCCAGCACCACCGTGTAGGAGTTGTGGACTCCCTCGAACACCCAGCCCTTGTGATTGATGAGGGTTGAGGTGGCGATGCACTGGATTTGCCCCCCCCCCCCCGTCGATGCTGACAATCTCCTGACGCCAGTTCGCCATGCCCGCGTCAGAGACGGCCGAACGCGGCAAGACGATGCCCAGCCTGCCGCCATCGCGGCAGAGCGCGAGATTCGCCCACGCGAACGCCTTATACAGGTCGGTCTGGCCGGTGCCGAGATGGGGGAACGCCGCTCGCAGGATCAGCTTGAGAAACTCCGCGCGTTCTCGCTCGGACTCGAACTCCCCTGCGAGATCAGGCCGTTGTGCCTCCAGCGTGTCGATGCGTTCCCGGCGGCGCGCAACCGGCAGCGAGCGCACGCCGGGCAAGTGCATGCCCCACCACACTTCGCGGTCGACCACCACTTTCTCCCACGGCGGGTTGCCAAGCAGGCAATCGAAGCCGCTCCGCCCTGATCTCGCGAATACCTCGGGCCATGTCGTCGGGTAGTGAACGGGCGCCAGTCGTTCGATGACGCTTCGCACCACAGGGTCATCGGCCAGTGCGGCGATGCGAGCCGGGGTGAAGTCAAAATCGCGATGTATCTCGATCATCCCGGCACGGACAGCGGTCGCCACGTCGAACACGTCGTCGATTGGTCGGACTGCTGAACGAGTGGCGAAGTGAGCTTCCCTCGCCGCCGCCACTTCCGACTTGTCAGCGTCATTCAGCGCAGCGAGCCGAGCCAGCGGCTCGTGGATCGCCTCGATCATGATCTCCAACTGGTGTACGAACAGCGAGGGTTGCGATGTGTCTCCTTTGGGCCGAACAGCCAACGCGCCGTCCTCCACCGAAGCAACGCCGGTGAGGCTGTCGCCGTGGACGAGGTTGTGGTCGAGGAAGGACAGCGGGAGGCCGGGCACGAAGGTGTGGACCCAGATGGCGAGACGCGCCAGCTCGACGGCAACGCGGTTCTTGTCGACGCCGTAGACGCAGTGTCGAGCAATCTGGCGACGCAGTAGCGAGCCAGTCTCGATCTCGATGCCGTCGCCCAGGTCGCCGAGTTCGTCCATGGCGACGTTTCGCAGCCTGTTCAGTTCCGCCGTGATCGCCGGAACCGGGTGTAGCGAAAGCCATGCCGACAGACGTGCCTCGATCCGGTCGACTGTCGCCACGAGGAAATGAGCGGAACCCATGGCGATGTCTGCACACCGGAAGTCGAAGAACGCCGCAGCCACCCCAGCGTCGTCATCAGCGTTTCGCAGCGTGTCGAGTCGGGCGAGGTGGTCGTCGAGCGCAGGTTCGAGCGCGTGATCCAGCAAGTGCTCTACCGCGAACGGCTTGGTGAAGTAGGAACCTGTCGCCTTGCGGGTGCCGGAAAGGTTGTGGAAGTACACCTCGCCGGCCTTCACCACCGCCTCGTCCTTCGCTCCGGCAGGCACATACTGCAGGTCGCTTTTGACTTTCTTGACGGTCAGATCGTCAGGTGCAACTGACAGCTTCGATTCCAGCAAACCCTCATAGATCGTTCCAAACTCCCGCACCGACAGCGACCGGAAGTCGACGGGACCCAGCCCCTGAGGGCCGTGGTCGACCAGCGCCGCCGCAAGAGCGGGACCGAACTCGGCGTTAGTGAGGCGCAACTGTGCGATCGCTGCGCCGGTAGGGCTGACCTTCGGATCCTCAGAGAACAGGCCTCCGTTGTAGGTCGGCACGCCCCAGTCGGCGTTGCCCTGGTTGACCGCATCCCACAGGCCGCATACGTCATCCCACATGTCGGTGGCGCGCTTGTCGAAATGAGTCCTGGCGTTGTGCTCGCCATCGGCGAGTCGTTGAGCCATGCGCGACAGCGAGTGATCCGCGTAGCGGCCGTTGCTGCGGTAGGGGAGCAGATCCTTGTCTTCGGCGTAGGCGACGAACAACAGCCGGAACAAGATGACCATGACTTGTTCGTAAGCGTTGTCGAGGACGGCTTCGCTGATGCCGCCTGCGGGCGAGTTGTCGCCGAGCCGCGTTGCAACAGCCTGAGCCAGCGTCGGAACCGTCTCGTGATAGACCCGTTCGCGCAGCCGGACAGCGAGATCGGCGGCAAAGCGCTCGGAGTCGTCGAGAATCTCATGCAGCGAACCGCCACGGGCGATTGCAGTGGCCGAGAACAGCAGGTGCAGGTAGCCGGCCTGCGCGGCAGCGAGGAGCGACAGGTTCAGCTCGACGTACGTCTCTGCTCGGCCCTTGCGACCCACGCCGACGCCGGGCCGTGCTGAGTAGAGGCGAATCTCCGAGGCGCGGGTGAGTACCACCCAGTCGACGTTCTCCCGATCCGCCAGCGCCAGAGCTCTCGACACAGGCGACATGCCGTCGAACCGGTCGGACGGCGCTTCGAACGGTTCGCTGTCGTCGCAGAACACGGCGATGGCCTCGCGCCGACCGGCGATCGTCAGCAATGAGGCGTTTGTGGCGAGCGTCGCAATCTCGTAGCCCAATCCTTCGATGAGCCGGCGGCCTCGCTTGTCGAGCAGCGGAGCGGCATCGCCTCTGGCCGATGCCCAGTCGGGGCGCAGCGGGACGCCCGCGGTGAGTTCCTGGGTTGCGAGCAAGCCCGAGTTATGGAGGCCGGGAAACGGCGAGTCCAGTTCCGGAAGGGCGGCCATCAGCAGGCGGGTGGCCGCATGATGATTCGGCTCGCTGAGGGCGACGTCGGCAAGACGCTCGGCTTGGGATACCTCCACATCGAGATGCGGCACCGGATGGTCGCCTGTCGGACCGCATAGGGCTACGCACTCGCCGCCTGAAGCCTCAGGCGATGGGTAGAACACGATCAGCAGCACCGGTGCAGCCCGCTTGTTCCGTCGGGCCGCCCATGCGGCACGCAGATCGGCCACAGTCGGCTTGCGGGTGGCTGTCGCGACCGCTACCTCTAGGCCATTGCGCCCCGGTTGGACGAACAGTTGTACAGCTGCAAGGGAGTTCGGAAACCCAGACGGCGCCGTCCACGTCTGCGGCACCCGGTCAATGAGGAACTCCTCCATGAGAGCGCTGAGCGTAGTTCCGCGGCGAAGTTCAGGTGATTCCGTGGCGCTTTGGGCTTGCAGGGCGTCGCGTGGGCGCGACTGGTCCGGCTTGGGTGTGAGCGAACAGGCTGATTGCGGGAATCA
This sequence comes from Acidimicrobiia bacterium, assembly GCA_022820505.1. GTDB lineage: Bacteria > Actinomycetota > Acidimicrobiia > Acidimicrobiales > Poriferisodalaceae > Poriferisodalis. The sequence goes on from JAJEFK010000054.1 coordinate 65,283, forward strand.
TCGAACCCCGCAATGACTACCCGTCAGTGCTTTAGATATGTAATTTACTGACATTGACTATTATAGGCAATAATTAGATGTAACATATCTGTAATGAACTGAATAGCTTTGAATAGGCGTTCTTGTCACATGCAGCGGCTATGATGAACGTATGTTCTCACAAGTGCAGCAGGCGCTTGAATCCCTCAGCGCAGCCCTCGACGGCGTCGAGATGGCACCGACCGGCGAACTGCGGCGCGCACTAGGTCTCGCCAAGTCCCTGCGCACCAAGGCTGAGCTGCTGGAGACCCGAGCCGCTTCGCTGGTCGCCCAGCGTGAACGGCACGGCGACGGCGGCGCCGGGCTGCTGAGCCAAGTCGGCGGCCGGTCCCGGTCCGAGGCTGCCCGCAACGTCCGGGTCACGGCGGAACTGGCCGCGCTGCCCGACGCGCAGTCGGCAGTCGCCGAGGGCGAGATCAGCTTCGCGAACGCTGCGAGCCTGGCGCAGGCTGCACGCAAGACCAGCCCCGATGCAGTCCAAGACGATGCCGGCCTGGTGGAGATGGCCAAGGCACTGCCCGCAGACGAGTTCGCGCAGGCGGCCCAGCGCTGGACGATCCAGCACCAGAGCGCGTCCAACCTGGAAGCACAGCACCGCCGGAATCGGCGCAACCGCAGCGTGCGGTTCTGGAACGGCGACGACGGCACCGTCCAGATGCGCGGTGCGTTCGACGCCGAGATGGGCGCACGAATCCAGAGCCGCCTGCGCGACACAGCCGAACAGCTTCGACGCGCCGACCGCCGCAAGCTCCGCGACAGCACCCATGCCGCGGGAGGCACCGCTGACCCAGGCGAAAACGGAGCTGCCGTCAATGGGACGACGCCTCCTGGCACGCGGGTCGAAGCTGTTGTTCGGACACGTGATCAACGCATGGCCGACGCCCTCGACAGGCTGCTCGCCGGCGCCCCGTCGACTGCTACGGCCCCGACAGGCGCTGCTGCTGGCCCTGGCGCTGCTGCGGAGTCCTCTGAGGTACCCACGTCGGCAAACCGTCCGTTCGCCGGAGACCACTCCGCAGCGGAGTCTTCTGAGACTTCAGCAGCGCTGATTCGAACGCCGTCGGCGGACGATCAGATTGGTATTGAGCAGCGTCGCACGGTCACGGAGATCATCGTGCGAGCCGATCTCGACGCACTGCTGGGCAAGCCCGGCGGTATTGCCGAGATCGCCGGCGCCGGTCCCATCCCACCGAGCACGCTGGATCGGCTCCTCTGCGGCGCCGACCTGTCGTTGGTCTTGTGCGGCGCAGACTTCACACCGCTATACGAGGCCGTTGCCAGCCGGGCACCAACCGCATCCCAGCGCCGCGCCCTGATCGCCCGCGACGGCGCATGCATCGGCTGCGGCGAACCCCCCGGCGAATGCGAGGCGCACCACATCATCCCGTGGAAATCCGGCGGCAAGACACGCGTCGACAACCTCGTACTGGTGTGCTGGTCATGCCACGACCTCATCCACGACCACAACTGGCGAGTGATCGTCCGCGACGGCCGGTTTCGGCTGGCCCCACCCGACCCGGCACATCCGCGCAACCCAGCCCGATCACGCAAACCAGTCAGCAAAGTGCGAACAGGCGGTGCGAACCAGTCGGCGGATAGTCGCGGCCACAGTGAAGGCAGGGAAGCTGCCGGCCCCACTTCGATGGGTCGAGATATGGGTGACGATGGCTCCCCGGCCGAAGACGACCGATCACCGCCAGAAAGCGATCAACACGACCTTTTCACAGCGGCATGAAACTTGCTGTCTCGCCGCACCAGCAGGGTGACGACGGGCGTGCCGTAGCGGCGCACGCGATGCGTCTGCCACGCATGGTTCGAACCGGGCTCGATCTCGCGGTCCGACTCGCACACCAGCACCTCGGCGTTGACCGAGTCGAGGAGTTCGCTCCAGCCTTCGAACTGGTAGGGCGGATCGGCGAACGCAAGGTCGACCAGCTCGCCATGGGCCGCCAGATGCAGGCTGGCGTCGGATCGAACCACCGTGGCGCGATCGCCGATGCCGAGTGCTGCCAGGTTCGTTGCGATGGTGCGGCAGGCTGCCGCGTCGGAATCCACGAGCGTGGCATGCGCGGCACCGCGCGAGAGCGCTTCGATGCCGAGCGCGCCGGAGCCGGCGAACAGGTCCAGCACCATGGCGCCTTCGGGCAATTGCAGGCTCACGAGCATGTTGAAGATGGCCTCGCGGGCGCGGTCCGACGTCGGCCGGATCGCATCCGTGCCGACTGTCTCCAGGCGGCGGCCGCCCAACACCCCGCCGACAACGCGCATGGCGTCACCGTACGCGGGTGCGACACTGCGACGATGGACGACATCGCAGTGCCCGCAGAGATCGTTTGCGTCGACTGCGGTGGGCGTTGCGGCCTGCTGAGCGTGCCGGAGCCGGACTGGGGATTCCAGCCCGGAGATGTCGTGGCCTACCGCTGCGCTGACTGCGGCGACCGCTGGGACCTCATCGTCCCCGACACCGAATCCGCAGGCTGATCCGGCTCACGGCTTCACCAGTCAGGCCACGGCTTCGCCCGGAGGTTCAGCGGGGAGGGTCCCTCGATTCGCGACCGTGGCGCGGTACGGTCGCCCCACTGGACACGGATCGATCCGGAGGGACCGTTTTCGGTGGTCATGGCGATGTATCCAGGCTCGTTCGATCCTGTGCACAACGGGCATCTCGACGTGATATCGGCGGCATCCCGGCTGTTCGATTCGGTCACGGTGGCGGCTATGCGGAATCCGGCCAAGGCCACGCCCCTGTTCTCCGATGACGAGCGGGTCGCGATGATCGTCGAAGCGACCAGCCATCTCGGCAACGTCTCGGTGGTGCAGTTCGGAGAACTGGTTGTGGACCTCGCTCAGCGCCTTGGTGCCGATGTCATAGTGAAGGGCCTTCGCAGCCAGAGTGACTTCGAGTCCGAGTTGCGCATGGCGCACATGAATCACTCGGTCACCGGTGTCGAGACCGTCTTCGTCCCGCCGCGGACCGAGCATCTCTTCATCGCGTCCAACTACATCCGCGAGATCACCAAGTTCGGCGGGGACTGCTCGCATCTCGTTCCGTCCGCCGTCGCCACTCGACTGCGGCGGCACATCACGCAGGAGGCGGGCACATGAGCATGTCCGAGGGCGGCGTCGAGGCGCTGCCACAGTCTGGGGTTCACCCCGCAGCGCCCCAGCCGCAAGCTCCGTTCGGGCCGCCGTCGTTCGAGCCAGCGGCGCCCACTGAGGAGACGCCGACGTCACCACACGCTCGTGGCCCGGCAACACTCGCCCCGCGCCCCGCGTCGGTGACGGCCGAGCAGTTCATCCGCGAGGCCATGGAGATCATCGACGCGGCACGCCCGATGCCACTGTCCACCTCGGTCATGATCAACCGGGACGAGGTGATGACCTTGCTCGAGTCTGCGCTGGCGGCCGTGCCCGACGAGACACGCCAGGCTCGTTGGCTGTTGCGCGAGCGCGATGAGGTGCTGGCCCAGGCACGCGTCGATGCCAATCTGGTCATCGATGAGGCACGCAGCCGCGTCGCCCAGATGGTGCAGCGAACCGAGGTCGTGCGCACAGCCGAGCGGCGTGCGCGCCAGCTGCTCGACGATGCCCGGATCCAAACCCGGCGCCGGCGCCACGAAGTCGACGAGTACTGCGAACGACAGCTCGCGCAGTTTGCGAGCGCTGTCGACCAGGTTCAGATTGCGGTGCAGGCCGCTCGGCGAAAGCTCGGCAAGCGTGCCGCGACGCCAGTGACACCTGCGTCACCGAGCGCTCCGCTCACGCACAACGGGGGAGACGCCGCAGATACCGGGGCGGCCGGACCGACTGGCCGTGGCCCCGACGCTCGACCGCCCGACACCCATCCAGTTGTGTTCGACCAGGACCAGATGTGAGCAAGGGGGACCGCCAGCGGTCCCTGTCTGTGCCCTTGCGACTGATTTCGGATGGGCAGTTGAATTGGTCGGCGACAGTGCCAGCGGCAGCGCTGCTCGAGCCTGAATCACGAGACACTCTGCGCATCGCCGATGTCGAAGTGCCGCTCGACAGCGACGTCGGCGTGGCATTGGCGCTGGAGCTGATCAGCGGCGGTCTCAGCGTCGCCGGCGAGGTCAGGGCCGCTTGGACGGGTCCGTGCGCTCGTTGCTGGCTGCCGGTCGACGGGGAGGTGCGGACGACGGTCCGCGAGGTGTTCACCGCCGAACCCCATGAGGGCGAGCAGTACGGGCTCGGCCCTGAATTTGCAGATCTCGCTCCGATGGTGCGAGAGGCGGTGCTGCTCGAGCTGCCCATCGAGGCCATCCGGTGTCCGCATCCCGAGCCGTGCCCGAACCTTCCCGCAGAGCTCGCCGAGGCCCACGAAGATGCGGCCGAAGGCGGCCCGGCAGAGTTTGCAGATCCGCGCTGGGAGGCGCTGGAGGCGTTGCGAGGCCGCTCGGATGAGACCACCTGAAGTCCAGTTCGCGTATCGGGTCAGGAGCGCTAATGGATAGGCTGCATGGTCCGCTCGAGGAGTCGATCCGATCGAGGAGCCCGAACGGTGGCAGTCCCCAAGAAGAAGACATCCAAGAGCAAGACGCGTTCGCGCCGCGCTGCGGCGTGGCGTCTGGCCGAGGCGCCACGGAGCCTGTGCCCCCGCTGCGGCGCGGCAAAGCTGCCCCACCGAGTCTGCGGGCAGTGCGGTTGGTACGGCGGTCGCCAAGCCCTCGATATCGCCTAGGGCAGAGCCGAATGGCAACCTCGGGACCGGGCTGATGACGCTGCCGGTCGCCGTGGACGCAATGGGCGGCGATGATGCCCCCGCTGCGGTCGTGGAGGGGGCGCTGGAGGCCGTGCGCGAGGGCCTCGATGTCGTCCTCGTGGGTCGCCGCGATGCGATCGCCGCTGTCGGCGGCGAGTCGCTCCCCATCATCGAGGCTTCCGAGGTCATCGAGATGTCCGAGGAGCCGAGCCGCGCGGTGCGGACCAAGAGAGACTCGTCGATCAGCCGGGCAGTCAACGCCGTGCGTGACGGCGAGGCCTCTGCGGTGGTGAGCGCCGGCAATACCGGTGCCGTGGCGGCAGCGGCGCTGCTGAGGCTCAAGCGCTTGCCCGGCGTTGCCCGCCCGGCCATAGCAACTGCGTTCCCCGTGCCGGGCGGCCGCACTGCCCGCGTCCTGCTCGATTCGGGCGCGATGGCCGATTGCGACGCCCAATGGCTGCACCAATTCGCCCGTCTCGGCTCGGCCTACAGCCGCATCCGCTTCGGCGTGGCGGTGCCGAGCGTCGGCTTGCTCTCGATCGGCGAGGAACCCGAAAAGGGCAGCTTGCTCATCAAGGAGACTCACAAGCTGCTTGCGGTCGACGACGAGATCGATTTCTACGGCAACGTCGAAGGCGGCGACCTCCTCGACGGCCCCGTGGATGTCGTGGTCACCGACGGCTTCACCGGCAACGTGCTGCTGAAGTCGCTCGAAGGCACGGCGTCGTTCTTCGTGCGTCTGATCCTCGAACGTCTCGCCGAGGGCGGGGAGGCGGGCGCGGAAGCACTTCGCCTGCTGGCGCCGCTCGCAGACGAAATGAGCGCCGACAACATCGGCGGAGCGATGCTGCTCGGCGTTCGGGGAGTCTGTGTGATCGCGCACGGTTCGTCGAGTCCGAAGGCCATCACGAGCGCCATCAGGTCTGCCCACCGGATGGTCGAGGCTGATTTGCTGGGCGAGCTGGCGGCCACGAGCCTCCCGTCTCCTCCTGCGGACCACCGGTAGGCTCGTGGCCGCCATGCCCGCCGAAACTCATGTGCGCCAGAGTCCCCCCGAGCGTGAGGAGGTCTTCGATCTCATCCGCGACCAGCTCGCCGACATCTTGGAGCTGGAGCCGTCCCAGGTCGCCGAGTCGTCCTCGTTCGTGGACGATCTCGGTGCCGACTCGCTGGCACTGATCGAACTGGTCGAAGCGCTGGAAGAGGAGCTGTCGGACCGCACGGTGGGCTTTCGTATCGAAGACGAGGACCTCGAAGACCTCAAGACCGTGCGCGATGCCATCGATTACGTGATGGAGCGCGTCGGCTGACGTGCAGACCGCTGTCGCCCAACTGGCTGAGCACGACAGCTTTGAGCGGCGTGTCGGATATCGCTTTGCTGACGCCGGACTTCTGACCGAGGCGCTGTCTCACCGGAGCTGGTGCCACGAGCGCAACGTTGAACAGCCGACGGGATCGCAGGTGGCCTCCAACGAGCGCTTGGAATTCCTCGGAGATGCCGTGCTCGGTCTCTGTGTCTGCCAGCTCGCAGTGACACGCTGGCCTGATCTCGGACCAGGCGACCTGAGTGCGGTGCGATCTGCAGTAGTGAACGCCAGCGCGTTGGCCGAAGCCGCTCGACGCTGCGAGCTGGGGCCGGCTTTGCTGCTCGGCAAGGGTGAGGCCGCGACCGGTGGCGCCGACAAGGAGTCAATCCTGGCCGATGGGCTCGAAGCTGTGCTGGGCGCGATATTCCTCGACGGCGGCCTCGCTGCTGCCCGCGATGTCGTAGAGCGGCTGCTGGGCGAGCGTCTGGCCGAAGCAGCGAGCGAGCCGGGCACCCGCGAGGCAAAGAACCGGCTGCAAGAGCTCGTGGCGCGGCAATTCGGCACCGAGCCCATTTACGACGTGTCGAGCTCAGGACCAGCGCACCGCCCTCGATTCGTTGCCGCGGCGCGCATTTGCGATGAGGTCTGGGGGCGCGGTGAGGGCTCTACCAAGCGCGCGGCCGAACGGCGCGCGGCGCAAGCTGCGTGCACTCGCCTTCAAGATCTCGACGACCCACCTGTTGATGCGGAGGAGCCTGCTCATGGCTGAGCTGCCGGAGATCGAGATTGCCAAGCGCGATCTGGACAAGGAAGTCGCGACCCCGCGCAAGATCAAGTCGGTCGATGTCCCCGGCACCAAGAAGGCGCTGCCGGCGATGCGCTCCAAGCAGCAGTTCGCCGACTTGCTGGTTGACAAGAGGATCACTTCGGTGTCCCGCCAGGGAACGCTGATTCTCTTCCATCTCGACACAGAGGAGATCATGGTCGCGAACCTCGGCGCGACAGGTTCGTTCAGGCGGGCAACGTCACGCATGCCACAGGATCCCGATACCAAGGTCGTGCTCACGTTCACAAAGGGCGGGCAGTTGCGCCTGCTCGACTCAGGTGACGAGGCGACGCTGCGCGTACTGTCGTGGTCTCGCTACGACAAGATCTACCCGCAGCAGGTCGATCTCGGCTTCGACCCGGTTGACATGCCGATGCCGTGGACTGACTTCGCGCTCATGCTGCGCGGCCGTTCTGACACGATCCGCGATCTGCTGCTGGACCAGACGTTCGTTGTCGGCCTCGGACCGATGTACTCCGACGAGGTGCTGCATGCGGCGCGGCTCTCCCATGCACGCGTTGCCAGCGAACTGAACACTCAAGAAGTGCGTCGGCTGTACCGCGCCATCGTCGAAACGGTTCACAACTCCATCAAGTACCGAGGTTCGGGCACCAGCGGCCATCTCGACATCTTCGGCAAGTCGGGGGGCTTCGATTCCTATCTCGAGGTCTTCGGGCGGGCGGGCGAGCGATGTCGCAACGGCCGGGGCGATGTCCTCACGACGGTGATCCGGGGTGTGACGCACCACTACTGCGATTATCAGGTGTAGACGCCGACCTTCACACTTCGAGCTGCCGTGTTCCTCCGCTCCCTGACTCTGTCCGGTTTCAAGTCGTTCGCGGACACGGCCACGCTCACCTTCGAGCCGGGCGTCACCGTGGTGGTGGGCCCGAACGGCAGCGGCAAGTCGAACGTCGTCGACGCGATCGCGTGGGTGCTCGGCGCGCAAGGGCCGCGCGCGTTGCGAGGTCAGCGGATGGACGACGTCGTCTTCGCGGGCACTGATCGCCGGACGGCCCTGGGCCGAGCACAGGTCACCCTGGTCATCGACAACGAGTCGCAGACGCTGCCCACGCAGACGGCAGAAGTAGCCATCACTCGCACGCTGTTCCGCTCGGGCGAGTCCGAATATGCACTCAACGGAACGCCCTGCCGGCTGCTCGACCTGCAGGAACTGCTCAACGACGCCGGGGTCGGCCGCCAGCAGCACATCATCGTGGCCCAAGGCCAGATCGAGCAGGTGTTGGCAGCTCGTCCCGAAGAACGGCGAGCGCTGATCGAGGAAGCGGCCGGTGTGCTGAAGTTCCGTCGCCGCAAGGAGCGCGCCGAACGGCGGCTGGAGGGCACTGAGGCACATGTGACCCGGCTGGTGGATCTGCAGCGCGAGCTGCGTCGCCAGCTGCGGCCGCTGGAGCGTCAGGCCGCCGCTGCCCGGCGGTATCAGGAGATCAGCGCAGAACTGGTTGAGCTCCAGCTCTACAACGCCGGACGCGAGCTGGCTGCACACCAGGAGGCGCAGCGCGAGTCCGACGCTCGGCGAGTCACCTTCACAGCCCAGCAGGAAGCGGTGGCGGCATCGATATCCGACATCGACGGGGCGATCGACGATGCGCAGTCCCAGCTTGCACAACTGACCGCCGAACCGGCTGATCGGCTGCCGCGGGTGGTGTCGCTGTCGGAGCGGGCGCGCGGCTTGATCGGCCAGACGTATGAGCGAATGCGCTCAGTCGAGCGAGAACGCAACGCCCTGCTCGATTCCGATGTGGTGGTGACGTTGACCGACGAGCACGCTCGCGTCTCGGCCGAACTGGCCGATATCGACGTCGCCTCTGCGCAGGCTGCATCGTCAGGCGATCCGGCGGATGACGCCGGCTCGCAGACCGGTGACGGTGCGGACGTCCATACGGCCGAACAAGCCCACGCTGAGGCCGAGGAGCGTCTCGCCTCTGCAGCCGCATCGCTGTCACAGGCCGACGAGCATCAGAGAGGCACGGCCGAGGAGCTGCAGCACTGGATCGGGCGCTTCGAGGCGTTGGCGTCCGCGGTCGCCGCTGCGCGCACCGATTCGGGCATCGCTGCGCTGGATGGCGTGACCGGAGTTGTCGGTGTGCTCGGCGATCTGGTGACGATTGAGGGCGGCTGGGAAGCCGCTGCCGAGGCTGCCGCGGACGGAGCGCTGTCGGCAGTCGTCGTTCGCGATGACAGAGCAGCTGCAGCGGCCCTTGCGGCGCTGGCCGACGGCGATTCGCACGGCTCGGTGATCTCGCTCGACAAGCTGCCAGCCGCTCGCGAGCCGAGCCGTCAGGCAGCAGGCGGCGAGTTCGTGCGACCGCATCTGCAGGTGGCCGCCGATGCTCCGGATTGGTGCCGCAATGAGCTTGAGATGCTGCTGGATGCAGTTGTCGATGAAGCGACCTGTGTCCCGGGTGACTGGTCGAGCGCGTACGACCGTGCGCTGGCCGACCGCGAAGCAGTCTTTGTGACGGCAAGCGGCGACCGGTTCGGGCCTCGACGTTGGCGGATCGGCAGCACCGGTCCGGCTGCGGCCACCGCGGCGCTCGATCATGCACGCGGACGGATTGACGAGCTGACCCACGACCATCGTCAGGCGGCCGCAGCTTGGGCCTCGGCGCAGCAGGCGCATGGGGCCGCACTCGATGGGTTCCAGCAGGCTCAGCGCGCAGCGGAGGCGCTGCGACGCCGTGTCGCCGCTGCTGCCGCCCGGCAGGCCGCTCAAGCCCAGGCCGCCCACGAGCAGGCCGCCGCGCAGCAGCAGCGCCAGTCGGCGCTCGCCGAGCGGCTCGAGGCCATTTCGCAGCGTCTTGCAGGTCACCAGAGCTCTCATGCAGCCGCGTCCGCTCGGCTGGACAGGGCCGAGGTCATCGTGTCGGGGTTGGATCGACTCGCGCTGCTGCTCTCACAGCACCGTCAGCGCCTCGATGCCGAGGCACGGCACCTGCGTTCTCGCTACGAGGCCCGCACCGAGCTCGTGCGGCAGCTCACGGAGCGCCTCGACGCACTCCGTCACGAACGTGACGCGGCGGCCGCCCGCCAAGAGCAGCTGCGCACCGAGCTCGCGGCGCTCGACGTGGCTGATGCAGAACGGCGCACCAAGCGGGACGCCCTGATCTCGGCGCTGCGTGCGGACTTCGACGCAGACCCTGCGACGGCGCTCGCTGCATCGCCGCCGCCGCTGCCCGACGGCGTCACCGCGGCGGCACACGAGCGGGCACTGCGAGCGGATCTGAACCGCCTGGGCCCGGTGAACCCGCTGGCGCTGTCGGAGTACGAGGAAGCTTCGGAGCGCTTCGAATTCGTGGCCGCCCAGCTTGCGGACGTGCGCAACAGCCGCAGGGAGCTGCACAAGGTCATCCGCGCCATCGACGCGGAGATCATCGCCACATTCGCGGACGCATTCGAAGATGTCGCCCGGAACTTTGCCGAGCTGTTCAGCACGCTGTTCCCGGGCGGCACGGGCCGGCTCTCGCTGACCGATCCCGAAGAGCTCCTCACGTGCGGGGTGGAACTTGATGTTCGGCCGGCCGGCAAGCGCGTCGGACGGCTGTCGCTGCTGTCGGGCGGCGAGCGCTCGCTGGTGGCGCTGGCCTACCTCTTCGCCGTCTTTCGCAGCCGGCCGTCGCCGTTCTACGTCCTCGACGAAGTCGAAGCAGCGCTCGACGACGTCAACCTGCAGCGTTTCTTGGACCTGGTGGCAGAGTTCCGGAGGGAGTCGCAGTTGATCATCGTGAGCCACCAACGACGCACGATGGAATCGGCTGATGTCCTGTACGGCGTGTCCATGCCGCCCGGCGGCTCGAGCGTGGTGGTTTCGGAGCGGCCTTCCCAAGCGGCCGCACTCATCGCTGCTGGCGGCTCACCCGGATCCGAGGGGCCGCTGCCGGAACGGCCGGAGTCGGAACAGCTCGAATCGGAACACGGCAGGGAGCCCGCGACGGCGCCTCGGTAGCCTGCCGACCAGTGAGCACCACGACAGTTCTCATCGTCATTGTCATCTTTGTCGTGGCAACTGTGCTCCTCGCCTCCCTTCCATTCGTTCATCGTGCACGGCAGCGGCGCTCGAGACCGGCGTCACCGCACACCCCTGTTGCCGTGTCCCCACCTGCGGCACGGACGATCGATGAGCCGGTCGCGGTGCAGGCGCCGACCCCTGCCACCTTCAGCTCGGGACTGGCCTCCTCGCGCCGCACCCTGCGAGACCGGCTGGCGTCGATGAACCGGCGGCGGCCAGACGAGACCACGTGGGAGAGCCTGGAGGAGGCGCTGCTCGGCGCCGATGTCGGCGTGACGACCACGATGGCCACTCTGGAACGCCTGCGCACCACTGCCGCCGACCAGGGCATCGTCGACGCGGACGAACTGATGCACGCACTGGCTGAGGGGATGCGCGCATCGCTGGATGCAGATCGCACGCTGCACGCGACCGCGCCGGAGCGGGAGGGCACCACGCCCGTGTGGCTGTTCGTGGGCGTCAACGGTGTCGGCAAGACCACCACGATCGGCAAAGTGGGTGCCCGGCTCTCGGCACAGGGTCAAGCTGTGGTGATGGCGGCCGGCGACACTTTCCGCGCGGCAGCGACCGACCAATTGCAAACCTGGGCTGATCGATGCGGGGCGGAGCTGATCTCGGGCAGTTCCGGGGCGGACCCCAGCTCGGTCGTGCATGACGCGGTCAGCGCGGCCGCAGCCCGCGGTGCCGACGTGGTGCTCGCCGACACTGCCGGCAGGCTGCAGAACCGCAAGAATCTGATGGACGAACTCGCCAAAGTCCGTCGAGTCGCCGACCGAGAGCCCGGCGCCGTTGCCGAGACGCTGCTCGTCATCGACGCCACCACCGGACAGAACGGCTTGAGCCAAGCGCGGGCTTTCGCCGAGGCCACCGATGTCACGGGCGTCGTGCTCACCAAACTGGACGGCTCGGCCAAGGGCGGGATCGTGTTCGCCATCGAGGCCGAGCTGGGCCTGCCGGTGAAGCTGGTGGGACTCGGCGAGGGCCCCGACGATCTCGTCGACTTCGAACCCGACAGCTACATCGACGCGCTGCTCGGCGTCGACGCCGACTAGCAGGGATGGGTGATGTTCGACACGCTGACTGACCGCCTGTCCGGAACCCTGCGGGGCTTGCGGGGTCGCGGACGCATGCGCCCGGCCGACGTCGACGAGGCATTGGCGGAGATCCGCTTGGCGCTGCTCGAAGCCGACGTCAACGTTGCGGTCGTGCGCCGCTTCGTGGAGCGGGTCCGCGAACGCAGCATCGGCGGCGAGGTCACTGCCAGCCTCACACCCGGCCAGCAGGTCACCAAGATCGTCAACGACGAGCTCATCGACATCCTGGGCACCAGCCCGCTCGACGTCCAGTTCGCGTCCAAGCCGCCCACCGTGGTGCTGCTGGCCGGGCTCCAGGGCTCCGGCAAGACGACCGCCGCGGCCAAGTTGGCCCAGTGGTGCAAGTCCCAGGGCCGCAACCCGCTGCTGGTCGGAGCCGACCTGCAGCGCCCCGCAGCCGTCGAGCAGCTGAGGACGCTCGCCCGCAGCATCGATGTGGAGGTCTGGAGCGAAGCGGGCGACCCGGTGGACTGTGCAGCCGGCGGGCTCTCCCACGCCCAGCAAGCCGGCCGCGACGTGCTCATCGTGGACACGGCGGGCCGGCTGGCGGTCGACGCGGAGCTGATGACCGAGGTGGCCCGCATCTCCGACGCCGTCGAGCCCCATTACACCTTCCTCGTCGTCGATGCCATGGTGGGCCAGGACGCTGTTGCGACCGCTGAGACCTTCCACGCAACGCTCGAAGTGGACGGGATCATCCTGACCAAGCTCGACGGCGACGCCCGCGGCGGCGCGGCCCTGTCGGTCGCCGAGGTCGTCGGCCGCCCGGTGGCGTTCGCATCAGTCGGCGAGAAGATCGACGACTTCGAGCAGTTCCATCCGGACCGCATGGCGAGCCGGATTCTCGGCATGGGCGACGTGATGACGCTCATCGAGAAGGCCGAGCGCGTCTACGAGCAGGAGGAGGCGGAAGCGGCGGCTCAGCGTCTCGTCGAGGGCACATTCACGCTCGACGATTTCGTGGATCAGCTTCGGCAGCTTCGCAAGATGGGCAACCTGCAGAGCATCGTCTCGATGATGCCGGGCGTTTCCGACCAGGTTCGCAATGCGGAGATCGACGATGATCGCATCACCACCGCTGAGGCCATCGTGCTGTCGATGACGCCGGCGGAGCGCGTGTCGCCGGAGATCATCGACGCTTCCCGCCGGGCCCGCATTGCCGCCGGCAGCGGCACGTCGTCAGCGCAGGTCAGCAACCTGCTCAAGCAGTTCACGCAGATGCGCAAGATGATGGGCGGAATGATGGGTCTGGGCTCGAAGCGCCGGCCGGCCGGCCGGAAGGCTGCTCGCAAGCGTGGAAAGAGCACCGGTCGTGCCGGCGGCGGCTCGCGCACTGGCGGGGGAGGCAGAGCCACACCCAAGGGAGCATCCCGGACGGGCAAGCCGGCAGGCAAGCCGTCGGTCGCCGACATCGACTGGGACGCGCTCGACCTGAAGCTGCCCGGCCGCTGAGCGCTGCCGGCACATACAGCGGGTGCGTCTCCAAGGGGTTAGCGAGCAGCGGCCCGTTAGGATCGTTCGTCGGCGCGGCGGCCTAGCGGCTCGCCGATCCCAACGAGCCCCCATCCGAATTCACCTAACCGGGAGCAACATGGCCGTTCGTCTGCGCCTCAAGCGCACCGGCAAGAAGAAGCAGCCCAGCTATCGCGTCGTAGCAGTCGACAGTCGCAAGCCACGCGATGGCCGCGTTCTGGAGATCATCGGCACCTACGACCCTCGACAGGAGCCCTCTGCGATCTCGATCGCCAATGAGCGCGCTGTCCATTGGCTCAGCCACGGGGCTCAGCCCAGCGACACCGTCTCCAAGCTGCTGACGATTTCCGGCGCGTGGGACGAATTCCGCTCGCAGGGTTCCTCGGGGCCCGCAGACGGCAGTGATGAGGCTGCGCAAGCTGCACCGTCCGAGCCCGCACCCGCACCCACGCCCGATCTGGTGCTCGACACCCCCGAGCCGGGCGCAGACGACTCACCAGAGGCTTCCGCAGACGTGCCTGCCGATGAGCCAGCGCTCCGAGACGGGGAATCTGAGCCGAAGTCTCCTGAACCTGGGGAGGCCCAGTGACCGACGGTCACACCGGCGCAGACACCGAGACCACCACTGCCGAAGAAGTCTTGCTGTACCTGATCGCCCAGCTCGTCGAGCATCCAGACCAGGTGGAAGTGGAGATCGCCGAATCAGGCTCGAAGCTGAGCCTGACGGCGACGGTGAGCTCGGACGACATCGGTCGGGTCATCGGCAAGCGAGGTCGCGTCGCGAACGCCATCCGAACGCTGGTGCGCGCCGCAGCCCATCGCGATGGCGTCCAGGTCGAAGTCGACTTCCGGGACTGATCCAGCAGGCCTGCTGGAGATTGCAACTGTCGGGCGCGCGCACGGTGTGCGCGGCGACGTCGTGCTGCATCCGGTCACCAACCGGCTGGAGCGATTCGACATCGGCTCGCGGCTCATCACCGCCGCCGGGGAGCGAGCGGTGTCACGTGCCCGCTTCGACGGCAATCGATGGCTGGTCAGCTTTGAGGGCATCGACGACCGTGATGCCGCAGCAGCGCTGACCGGCACGACGGTGTTTGCTGAGCCGTTGGATGATCCCGACGAGCTGTGGGTGCACGAGTTGTGCGGAAGCTCGGTCATCGATCAGCACGGCTGCCACGCGGGTGTGATCACCAGTGTGGTGGCGAATCCGGCCGCGGACCTGCTCGAACTCGATACAGGGCACCTCGTGCCGCTGACCTTCGTGGTGCGCAGCGAACCCGGTGCGGTCCACGTGGAGGTGCCCGATGGCCTCTTCGAGCTCGGGTAGCGCCCAGTCCACTCCCGCGCAAGCACCGGGTGCCGGGCTGCGCATCGACCTGTTCTCCATTTTCCCTGCCGAGCTCGATGCCATGTGCGCGCTGAGCATTCTCGGGCGGGCCCGACGCAGCGGCGTGCTCGACATCCGCTGCTGGGACCTGCGGCTGGCGACCACGGACGCCCACCGCACGGTTGACGATGCCCCCTTCGGAGGCGGTCCGGGCATGATCCTGATGCCTGAGCCAGTCTTCGCGGCCGTCGAGTCGGTCGCGCCGCCGCGGCCGCTGCTGCTGCTCGACGCCGGCGGCCGGAGATTCGATCAGGCGATGGCCGCCGAGCTGGCAGCCTCAGGCGGCTTCAGCCTGCTGTGCGGCCGTTACGAAGGCGTAGACGAGCGCATTCGCACCGAGCTGGTCGACGGCTCGGTCTCGGTTGGCGATGTTGTGCTGGCGGGCGGCGAATTCGCCGCCATGGTCGTCGTGGAGGCGGTCGGGAGGCTCGTGCCCGGTGTATTGGGCAACGAGGCTTCCAGTGCCGACGAGAGCTTCGCGACCGGGCTGCTGGAGCACCCGCAGTGGACGCGCCCCGCATCGTTTCGCGGACTCGACGCGCCCGACGTGCTGCGCAGCGGCGACCACGCCCGTGTCGGCCGCTGGCGTCAGGCGATGGCGCTCGTCCGCACTGCTGCAGAGCGACCCGATCTGCTGGCAGCACGAGGCCTGAGCGAGGCCGACCGGGAGCTCCTCGCAGAGTTCGGCCTCGAACTCCCGTTGCGGCAATCCGCAGACTGACCACTAGCCTGCGGTGTTCGTCGTCACGCCGATCACGGGAGTCGGATCGCCATGGGCAGCACCGATCTTGTCGACCAGGCTCGTCTTCGAGACGATCATCCCGACTTCGGCCCCGGTGACACCGTGCGCGTCCATGTGCGCGTCGTCGAGGGCAACCGTCAGCGCACCCAGGTGTTCGAGGGGTATGTGATCGCACGGCACTCGTCGGGCATCAGCGGGACCTTCACGGTTCGCAAGCTCAGCTTCGGCGTGGGGGTCGAGCGGACATTTCCGCTGCACGCTCCCACCATCGCGAAGATCGAGCGTGTGGCGGTCGGCGACGTACGCCGAGCGAAGCTGTATTACCTGCGCGACCGTGTCGGCAAGGCAGCGCGTATTCCTGAGAAGCGCTTCTAGCGGCACACCGTCGGTCGCGGGCCGGATGTGGGCTGCGCGTGACCGCTCGGCGTCAAGCACTCGGCAGGTACGGGGAAGGTCTCGTCGAGCGCTGGTATGCCGATCGCGGCTACCGCGTGCTGGATCGCAATTGGCGATGCCCGCTCGGGGAGCTGGACCTGGTGGTGACCGACGGAACCCATCTGGTGGTCTGCGAAGTCAAAACACGCTCCACTGATCGCTTCGGCACGGGCTTCGAGGCGATCACCGCTCGCAAGCAGCAGCAGGTTCGACGACTCGCAGCGCACTACGTGCGCCGGCGGGGCGGCTGGAGCGGTCCGATTCGCTGTGACGCCGCGTCCGTGATGGGCCGCAAGGTAGAGGTGCTCACGGGCGCCTTCTAGCCAGCGGCGTCGTTCATCCCACCGGCCGGCGCCGATCGCGTGCCTGCCAACAGCTCCAGTGCCAGTGGCGCCGCAGATCGGGAGCATCGATCGGCACTGCCACTACATGGCCGGTACCGGCCTCGATGGCGTTGCCGCAGCCGCCGCAGATGTATCGCTTGGCCGCTTCGAAAGGCTGGACCCGGCGCACCTCGAAACCGGGCACAGGCTTGAGCCGGCGCATCGGCGGCATCAGGCCAGCACCGCCCACAGCACCAGGCCGAGCGCGACCAGCGACGCTATGGCAACGAGCACGTAGTCGAGCCGGGTGGTGCTGTGCTTGCGATACGGGTCGTATCCCACGGATGCAGTATCGCCCGGCGCGGCTCGGCCGCGTGGTGCCCGAAAATGCCGGCCTGCTGCGGAGAGCCCCGGTGTACGGTCCTGCCTCGAGGCTGCAGCGACGGCTCGAGTGCCGTGATGCAGGCTCTGCAGGTCAGTCGTCACCGGCGCTCCTGTACCGATCGTTGCCCCCAGCGGGCTTCTTCGTCGCATCCGGACTGCGCCGCCTCGGTGCCGCGTCCGGTCCGAGCTCCGGAGGACGCCCATGCTGGCTACTGCAACTACGGCGACGCTGGTCGGCGTCGACGGTCATGTCGTCACTGTCGAGGTGCACACCTCGAACGGACTTCCGTCATTCACCATTGTCGGGCTGCCCGACGCCGCCTGTCGCGAGGCGCGCGACCGGGTTCGGGCCGCGGTCCTCTCGTCAGGACTCGACTGGCCCGACAGTCGCGTCACCGTCAACCTGGCACCGTCGGGCCTGCGCAAGGGCGGTGCGGTCCTCGACGTGGCCATGGCAGTGGCCGTGCTCGCCGTGACCGAGCAGGTGCCAGCCGAGTCGCTGCGCGGGAAGGCGTTCCTGGGCGAACTCGGGCTCGATGGCGCCGTCAGGGGCACGGCCGGAGTGCTGCCGCTCACCGATGCGCTTCGCCACCACGCCGTCGTCGTCGCGTCCGAGGCCTATCACGTTGCATTGGCCGCGAGTCCGCGAGACGTTCACGCAGTTCGGACGCTGGGCCAGCTCGCGTCGGTGCTCGCAGGCCGCGCACCCTGGCCCGATCCGCCGCCCGTTCCGCCCCAGCCTCCCTCTGTCCCGGTGCCTGATCTGAGCGACGTCATCGGGCAGCCCTCCGCCCGACGAGCGGTCGAGGTTGCTGCTGCGGGCGGTCACCACTTGCTGATGCTGGGTCCGCCGGGCGCAGGCAAGACGATGCTGGCCCGTCGGTTGGTGGGCCTGCTGCCCGAGCTCAGCCGACAGTGCGCGATCGAGGCCACGCGGGTCCAGTCGGCAGCGGGTCTGCCGCTGCCCACCGGCTTGGCCACCAGGCCGCTTCTGCGCAGCCCGCATCACACCGCCACGGTCACAGCGCTGATCGGCGGAGGCACGAATGCGATACGCCCTGGAGAGATCTCGCTTGCACACCGCGGTGTGCTTTTCCTCGACGAGCTCGGCGAGTTCGCGCCCAGCGTGCTCGACGCCATGCGCCAGCCGCTCGAAGAAGGCGTCGTTCGAGTGAGCCGAGCGTTGGGAACGTGTTCGTTTCCGGCTCGCTTCTTGCTCGTGGCGGCCATGAATCCATGTCCGTGCGGGCAGGCCGGTCGGCCGAACTCGTGCCGCTGTTCGGATCTCGTCCGCCAGCGCTACCTACGGCGCCTCTCCGGCCCACTGCTCGACCGCTTCGATCTCCGCATCCAAGTGCGGCCGCCCGATCCCGACCAATTGCTCGACGGCATCCGCGGCGAGCCGACTGCCGCGGTGGCCAGCCGGGTGGCGGCGGCGCGCAAGCGGGCCTTCTGCCGGGGTGTCGAGGCCAACGTCGAGCTGACCGGCGCGCAACTCGAGCAGTTCGCGCCGCTCACGCCCCCTGCCCACGCCGCGCTGCGCGAGCGCCTGCGTGGTGGCCTGCTCAGCGGCCGCGGATTGCACCGTGTGCGCTGCGTTGCGCTCACTCTGTGTGATCTCGCCGGCGACGAACCGCCCATCGATTCTGAACGTCTCGCCGAAGCGCTCACGCTGCGTGCCAGCGTCGGCAGGCTGCATGCACCTGCCACGGCGGCGTGAGTTCGGGCGCAGACGCCCGCGAGAAGGTCACGCCGTGAGCACCCTCGGCCATTCCGATGCCGAGCGAGCGGAACTCGGTGCGCTGATCGAGCTGTGCTCGTTGCCGCACATGGGCCCGGCGCGACTGCGTGCCTTGCTGACCGGTCGTGACGCGCCCGAAGCCATCGATCAGCTACGTGCCGGTCGCCCTGCTGTACGGGCAGCGCTGCGGTCGTGCCGCGGCGTGGATGAACCGCTCATCGCCGACTGGCGGCGGCAGGTCGCATCGGCGTTCGAGCGTGCGGCGATCAGCGGGCATCCAGTCGGCACCGACTTGCTCGCCGCGCATGCGCGTGAGGGCATCTGGCTGTCTGTGCCGTCTCGCAGCGATGCAACCGAGATCTGGGAGTCGGACCCCGAGCCGCCTGCGCTGCTGTTCGGCCAGGGCGCCGCTATCGATCCGGAGATCCGGCGCGTCGGCGTGGTGGGCACACGGAGATGCACTGCGTACGGGCGCACGGTGGCACGACAACTCGGGTCGGGTCTCGCAGCGGCGGGGGTGGCAGTGGTGTCGGGCCTGGCGACCGGCATAGACGGCATCGCTCAGCGAACGGCGCTCGACGCGGGCGGGCCCGTCATCGGCATCGTCGGCAGCGGGCTCGACCAGGTGTACCCGGCCGCGAATCGGACGCTGTGGGCCGATGTGGCACGGCGCGGGACGCTGCTCAGCGAGTACCCGCTCGGCCGGCGTGCAGCGCACTGGCAGTTCCCGGCGCGCAATCGAATCGTGGCGGCCCTGTGCGAAGTGCTGGTGGTGGTTGAGTCGGGTTCCGCAGGCGGCTCGATGTACACGGTGGATGCCGCAGCCGAGCGGAACCGGCCGGTCATGGCGGTACCGGGGCCGATTACCAGCGCTGCCTCGGCCGGCACCAACCGGCTCCTCGCCGAAGGCTGCGCGCCCGCCTGCGACGTGGCCGACGTATTGACGGCGCTCGGCGAGCCGGGTCGCGCCGATGCGGCACCGGCCAGTTTCGGGCAGCCCGGGCCAGCTATTGCGGAGCCGCTCGACCAGCGAGTCTTGGACGAGCTCAGCGCCGGCCCGCGCACGCTCGATGAACTGACGCTGCAGACCGGCGCCAGTCTCGGCGAACTGGCGTCATCGCTCGGCCGATTGCAGCTGTCAGGGTGGGCCAGCGAGACCGGCGGATGGTGGGAGAAGGCCAGATGAGCGCCCAGTGTCGCTGTGGCGGGGCTTGCGAACCGGTGGGGACCCCTCGGTACTGTGGTTCTGGTGACTGCGGGTCTGGCGACGTCGCGTCCCGAGATGGGGACGCCGCCGATGTGGCGAGTCCCCGAATTCGTTCTGTCGCTGACTGCGGCATCGGATTCCACCAAGCGCGCCTACCGTTCGGATCTGCGCCAGTTCGCCGAATGGGCAGCCCGGGCCGGGCTCGACGAACCAGGCGACGTCGATCGGCGCTGGCTGCGCCGATACATCGCATTCCTGTCGGTGCGCGGGCTGTCAAGACGCTCGGTGGCTCGCAAAGCGTCCGCATTGAGGCGTTACTTCGCTTGGCTGGCGCGCCAAGGCACCATCGAGGCCGATCCAGCGCTCGGACTCGCCGCGCCGGCCGGCTCGGGACGCTTGCCGCGCGTGCTCGGTTCGGCCGAAGTGTCCGAGATGCTGGGAGACGGCACGGTGCCAAACGATCCGACCGAGCTGCGCGACCGGCTCGTGCTCGAGCTGCTCTACGGCAGCGGCCTGCGTGTCGCCGAACTCTGCCAGCTCGATCGCGGCGCCTTCCGGCCCGGCAGCGCTCACATCGAGGTGATCGGCAAGGGCGCCAAGCATCGCCGGGTACCGCTCAGCGAGCCGGCTATGGCCTTGCTCGCGGCATGGCGCGATGGTGGCAGCGACGAGTTCGATGGGCGGCGGCTGAGCGAGCCGGCCGACCGCGACCTTGCGGCGCTGCTGGTGAACCTGCGCGGCAACCGGCTCGGCACCCGAGACGTGCAGCGGATCCTGGATCGCTACGCCGCCGCGCCGACCCATCCGCATGCCCTGCGACACACCTACGCCACGCACTTGCTGGACGGCGGAGCCGACCTGCGCGTGGTGCAGGAACTGCTCGGTCACGCGCGACTCGCGACCACGCAGATCTACACGCGAGTCAGCAGGGAGCGCCTCAGAGAGGTGTACGAGTCGGCGCACCCGCGCGCCTGACGGCCGCGTTTGCTCTTGCGGGCGCGGCAGTTCTGGCTGCCGCGAGCGGTCCGGCGCTGGCACAAGCTGTGCCGGCGCTCGCTTACATCTGGCCAGTGCACGGCACCGTCGTGGATCCGTTCCGGCCGCCGGACAACCCGTACGGACCCGGCAATCGCGGCCTCGAGTTCGCGACGCAGCCCGGCTCGGCGTTCTGGGCTGCTGCCGACGGAGTCGTCAGCTTCGCCGGGCCGGTGGGAGGGCGACTGCATGTGACCGTGAGCCATCCCGATGGCCTGAGGGTGTCGTACTCCGGGGTCGCGACCATCGGCGTCCGCCGAGGCGAACGGGTCCAGCAGGGACAGCAGCTCGGCACGACGGGCGATCGGCTGCATGTCGGTGTGCGTCGGGGCGAGACCTACCTCGACCCGGCTCGGGCCTTTGACAGCAGTCGCGGCTCAGGCGGACCGTCGCTTGGCCGCCCGCATCTCGTCCCCTCATTGCCCTCCGTGTATCGCCTGCAACTGCGCTGGTTACACTCCGGCGTCGGCAATGCGGTGCTCTGAGGCTCACGCCGACGGAGACCTGGCATTCAGGAGGCCAAGTCTCCCGGAAGCCCGAGCCTGCGTCGGCGCGTCTCGCCGAGATCGCAATGCCACCGACCATTCACTGACCAGCCGGGGCGACCCCACGGTCGCCGCTGCCCAAGCGGCGTCGTCCCCGGTGCAGAGATTCGAACCGTGGGGAGGAGCATCCATGTCCGCTGTTGTGACCATGTCCGACCTGCTCGCCGCCGGCGTGCATTTCGGCCACCAGACCCGCCGCTGGAATCCGAAGATGGAACGGTTCCTGTGGGGCGAACGCAATGGCATCTACATCATCGATCTCCGGCAGACGCTTCAGCTTCTTGAAGACGCCTACGCCTACGTGCGCGACACCGTGGCCCGTGGCGGCACGATCCTGTTCGTCGGCACCAAGCGACAAGCCCAGTATCCGATCCAGCGCCACGCCAATGCGTGCGGCATGCCGTATGTGAACCAGCGTTGGCTGGGCGGGATGCTGACCAACTTCCGCACGATCCGCGGCCGGGTCACCAAGATGCTCGAGTACGAGCGGATGCAGTCCGCCGGCGACTTCGACAACATGCCGAAGAAGGAAGCCCTGCTGCACACCCGCGAGCTCACCAAGCTGCAGCGCAACCTGAACGGCATCCGGAACATGGACAAGCTGCCGGACGCCGTTTTCGTGCTCGACACCCCGAAGGAGCACATCGCGGTGGCGGAGGCTGTACGGCTGAAGCTGCCGGTGGTCGCCGTCGCCGACTCGAACTCCGATCCCGATCCGATCACCTACGTCATCCCCGGCAACGACGACGCCATCCGCTCGACCGAACTGCTGTGCCGTGTCATCGCCGACGCCGCGTTGGAAGGCCGCTACATGGCCGAGCGCAGCGGCGTGGCGGTGGCCCCGGCAGGCGAGCGCTCGCCTGAGGAGGAGGCGCGCATCGCTGCGCAGCAGGCCGAGGCACAGCGGGCTGCCATGGCCGAGGCTGCGGCCCGGGAGGCCCGCATTGCCGCCGATCAGGCCAAGAAGGCCGCCGCGGCGGCCGCCGTTCCCGACATGCGGTCGGCCGATGCCCCTGCCGCGCCCGCTGATGTCGGCGGTGACGCAGACCCCGCTGCCGAGGCATCAGCGTCGGCTGAGCCCAGCAGCGACACGTCCGCGTCCGCCGAGCCTGCTGCCGAGGCTGCGGGCGATGCCGCCGACGCTGACACCCTGGCCCCCTCATCTGCATCACAAGGAGCCGCCTGACATGGCAGCGTTCACAGCGAAGGACGTTCAGGCCCTGCGCCACGCCACCGGCGCCGGGATGATGGATGCGAAGAACGCGCTGACCCGATGCGATGGGGATGCCGAAGCGGCTGCCCAGTGGCTGCGTGAGAACGGCATCGCCAAGTCTGCAGCACGAGCAGATCGTGACAACAGCGACGGTGTGGTTGTGGCGCGCGTGGTTGACAGCGGAGAAGGCGCCGTCGGCGCCGTCGTGGAGTTGCGCTGCGAGACGGACTTTGTCGCCAAGTCTGACGGGTTCCTGTCTATGGCAAACAAGCTGCTGACCGATGTGATCGCCATTGGCCCGTCTGCGGTTGCCGACGCGGCCGAGGTGATCGACGATCTGAAGATCACGCTCAAAGAGAACATCGCCGTCGGCACGGTCGAGCGCTTCGAGGCCCCTGCCGGATCCTGCATCGACGCCTACGTCCACCAGCAGAACGGCCGTGGCGTCAATGCTGTACTCGTGGAAATCGAAGGGGCCACGCCCGAGGTTGCCCACGACGTGGCGCTGCATATCGCGAGCAGCCGTCCCACCTACATCCGGCGTTCTGATGTACCGACGGAGGTCCTCGACCGGGAGCGGGCGACCTTCGAAGCGATCAGCCGGAATGAGGGCAAGCCCGAGGCTGCGCTGCCGAAGATCGTCGAGGGCCGCCTGACCGGTTACCTGCGCGAGCACACGCTCATGGAGCAGAAGTTCGTGAAGGACGAGAAGCAAACGATCGCCGATCTCGTCGGATCAGCGAACGTGACGCGTTTCGCCCAAGTCGAGATCGGCCACTGAGCATCGCTGTGGCCGCGGCGGAGACTCCGGAGCCGCAGAGGACCCGTCGCTCCGATGCCCCCAAGTGGACGCGGGTGGTGCTGAAGCTGTCCGGCGAGGCCTTGGCCGATGCCGGAGGGAACAACGTCAGCGCTGCTGTGGTGGACGCGTTGGCTTCGGAGATCGCCGATGTCTGGACCTCGTTGAAGGTCGACATCGCTGTCGTCGTCGGTGGCGGCAACATCTGGCGCGGCATGGCGGGCTCGATCGGCGGCATGGACCGCGCACAGTCTGACCACATGGGAATGCTCGCCACCGTCATCAACGCGCTTGCGTTGCAAGATGCGCTCGAACGCCGGGATGTGCCCACCCGTGTGATGACCGCCATCGGCATGGCACAGATTGCAGAGCCCTACATCCGGCGCCGGGCCGTGCGCCACCTGGAAAAAGGCCGTGTAGTGATCTTTGCGGCGGGCACCGGCAACCCGTTCTTCACGACCGACACTGCGGCGGCGCTACGCGCCGCGGAAGTCGACGCCGATGTCGTGCTGAAGGGCACTCATTCCGGTGTCAACGGTGTCTATACGGCCGATCCGCAGACCGATCCGGATGCTCAGCTCCTCAGCGAAGTGACGTTCCTGGAAGTGCTGTCCCGGGAGCTGGCGGTGATGGACTCCGCCGCGATCGCCGTGTGCAAGGACAATGCCACTCCCATCGTGGTGTTCGACCTCATGACGCAGGGCAATTTCCGCCGTGTCGTCGAAGGTGAAGCGCTCGGCACGTTGGTGCGCTGAGGGGTGACGGCCACTCCCGACAGGTCATCGCTACGCTGGCCGGGTGAGCGAATTCGCCGCTGAGATCTGTGCGGACGCTCGCGAGCGGATGCGCGGCGCCGTCGAGCACGCCCGCGGCAACTTCGCCACCGTCCGCACGGGCCGTGCAACGCCGGCGCTGGTCGAGAAGCTGCAGGTCGACTACTACGGCGCAGCCGTCCCGCTGCAGCAGCTCGCGGGGTTCTCGGTGCCCGAGGCACGCATGCTGGTCATCCAGCCGTTCGACCGGGGCGCGCTCGACGCCATCTCCAAGGCCGTGATGGAGTCCGACCTCGGCATCAACCCATCGAGCGACGGCCATGTCCTGCGGCTGCTCTTTCCTCCCTTGACCGAAGACCGGCGCAAGGACCTGGTACGCGTGGTGAAGCAGATGGCAGAGGACGGGCGCGTCGCGGTGCGCAATTTGCGTCGCAGCGCTCGTCACGATCTCGATACCCTCGAAAAGGAGAAGGAGATCTCCGCCGACCAGAAGCGCAGCTTCGAACAGGAGCTCGACGCCGACACCGCCAAGTTCGTCGGAGACATTGATCGGGCGTTGGACGCCAAGGAGCAGGAACTCCTCGAGGTCTGACCGAGCAGGTGTGAAGGTAGATGTCCGAAAGCAGCGCGCATCCGCCAGCCCAGTCCGGTTCCGATCCCAGCGATCCGGCGGGCACAGACGATCCGCTGGGCTCGACCCGGCCGCTGGTGAACTTCGACGCCGACGACGCTCCAGCGCCCGATGAGCCGGCGCCACCGGCCGCGGCACCCGATCCGGCGGATACGGAGCCAGAACGTCGCGGCGGCTCGCGCCTGTTCCCCCAACTTCCCGACGACCCGCGTCTGGCCGGCGAGACGCCAGCGGCCCCCGACCCCGACGCCGAAGCACCCGCCGCAGAAAACCTTGAACCGCTGTTCGATTCGCCCGATGCGACAACCCCGCCGCCGATCCCGCCGGCTGATGGCCCCCCAACGCCGGCCGACCTGCCGGTGGCGCCCCCCGCCGAGGCTGCCGCCCCGTCCGCCGCCGATCCGGCGCCTGTCGCCGCGGCCCCGACCGCTGCCGAAGTACCGTCGGAGGCTGGTGCAGCGCCATCCGACACTGACCGCTTCGCTCAATGGGCTCAGCTCGATGCGTCTGCATCACACTGGCGCGAGGGGAACCAGGACTATGAGGAGCGTGGAGTCGTGAGCGACGAAGCCCGGACTGTCTTGCACAACGCCCCTTCGGACTCCGGCGGCACCGGTCGCAACCTGCCGGCTGCCATCGCGGTGGGCGCCGTGCTGGCCGCGTTGTTCTTCGGGGCGCTGCGGCTGGGCGAAGCAGCCACCGTCGCGCTCGTTGCGATCGTGCTGGTGCTGGCCGCAGCAGAGTTCTACCGGGCCGCCCGGCCGCTGGGCTACCGCCCGGCGACGCTGGCAGGTCTTGCGGGCGTCGCAGGCTTGACCGTCGCCGTGCACCTGCGTGGTGTCGAGGCGTATCCGATCGTGCTGGCCGTTTCTGCGGTGACCATCCTCTGCTGGTTCCTGTTCGGCGTCGAGCGAGACCACCCCACCGCGAACATGGCCATCACGGCGCTCGGTCTGCTGTGGGTGGGCGGCTTGGGATCATTCGCTGCGCTGATGCTGCGCGAGCCGAACGGCGACTCGATGCTGATCGCCGCCGTGATCGGGACCGTGGTGTACGACGTGGGCGGCTATGTCGTCGGTCGAACGACAGGCCAGAGCCGACTCGCGGCGCGGATCAGTCCGAGCAAGACGCACGAGGGTCTCATCGGGGGGATCGTGCTGTCGGTGGTGATCACCACGCTGGTGCTGAATCGCTTCCCTGGCGTGTTCCCGTGGACCGGAGGCTTGCTGGACGCCTTGTGGCTGAGCCTCGCCGTCGCACTTGCCGCACCGCTGGGCGACCTGACGCAGTCGATGGTCAAGCGCGATGTGTCGATCAAGGACATGGGCAGCCTGTTGCCCGGTCACGGCGGTGTCTTCGATCGCTTCGACGCGCTGCTCTTTTCCTTGCCGGCGGCGTACTTCGTCGGCACATTCGTCGTCGGGTAGGCCGATGGGCGCGACGACCGTCGCGGTGCTCGGCTCGACGGGTTCGATCGGTACCCAGACGCTGGAGGTCATGCGCGCCGAGCCGGACCGGTTCCGGGCCGTGGCCCTTGCCGCGAACAGCTCGGTGAGCGAGCTCGCAGCCCAAGCCGCCGAGTTTGCGCCCGCCGCAGTCGCCATCGGCGATGCGCAGCTGGTGCCGGAGCTGCGGGCCGCGCTGCCCGCCGGAGTCGAAGCTCTGGCCGGCGCCGACGCGTTCGCCGATCTCGCAAGCACGGCCGACGTGGTCGTGAACGGCGTGGTGGGTTTCGCTGGACTGGGTGTCACCCTGTCGACGCTTCGGGCCGGGCGTCGTCTGGCGCTGGCGAACAAGGAGAGCCTCATCGCAGCGGGGCCGCTGGTGCAGCCCTTGCGGGCAGTGCCCGGCGCCGAGCTCATTCCGGTCGACAGCGAGCACAGTGCCCTGCACCAGTGCCTCGCCGGCCAGTCGGCACTGCCGGAGCGGCTGATTCTCACCGGCAGCGGCGGACCGTTCCGCGGCCACACCGCCGCCGAACTGCGCGAGGCAACTGTTGAAGACGCCCTGGCGCACCCCACGTGGTCAATGGGACCGAAGATCACCGTCGACTCCTCGACCCTCATGAACAAGGGCCTCGAGGTCATCGAGGCACACGAGCTGTTCGGGATCGATTACGACCGGATCGAAGTGGTCATCCAGCCGCAGTCGGTGGTTCACTCGATGGTGACGTTCGCCGACGGCAGCACCGTCGCGCAGCTCTCCCTGCCCGACATGCGCCTGCCGATCGGCTACGCCCTCGCCTATCCCGAACGAATCGAGACGCCGTTCGGCGCTGTCGACTGGTCGACGGTCGGCCGCCTCGACTTCGAATTGCCGGACACCGAGACCTTCGGCTGTCTGCGCCTGGCGTACGACGCGGGCCGAGCAGGCGGCACCGCACCCGCGTGGCTGAACGGCGCCAACGAGCATGCTGTTGGTGCGTTTCTGGCCGGACAACTGCGCTGGCATGAGATCGAGCGTGTGATCTCGGTTGCGATGCAGGATCACGATGGAGCCTCGGCGGACAGCGTGGATGCGGTCATCGCTGCGGATCGTGAGGGCCGCCGTTCTGCGGCTGCTGCAGTGATGGGCATCCGCGTATGAGGGGCCATACCGACGAGCCGCAGGCGCCGACGCCGAGCTCGGTCGCGCGCACCGTCGGGGGCATGGCAGCGCTCGTGGTGCTTGTGCTGCTGGCATGGGGCTACCCGTTCGCCGTCGGCGCAGCGGTAGTCCTCGCCGCTGTGCTGTTCATGCACGAGCTCGGGCACTACGTGGCTGCACGTGCTGTGGGCATGAAGGTCACCGATTTCTTCCTCGGCTTCGGCCCGCGGCTGTGGAGCTTTCGCCGCGGCGAAACCACGTACGGTCTGCGCGCCCTGCCGCTCGGGGCCTACGTGCGCGTGATCGGCATGTCGAGCAGCGATGTGGTCGAGCCCGGCGACGAGCACCGCGCCTACCGCGTCAAGAGCTACCCCCGCCGGCTGCTTGTGGTGTGTGCCGGCTCGCTCATGCACCTGGTGATGGCGCTGGTCGCCTACCTGGTGCTGCATGCGGCACTCGGCGCGCCCGCCCTCGAGGAGAACCGCTGGCAGGTTGCTGAGGTGATGAGCCAGCGGGACGGCGTGACGCTTCCCGCCGGAACGGCGGGCATCGAAGTGGGCGATCGCATTGTGGCCGTGAACGGTGCCGCCACCGAAGACTGGAACGCCTTCGTGTCGCAGGTGCAGGCTCGGCCCGGCGAACTGGTGCTGCTGGAGATCGAGCGGGACGGTGCCTTCCTCGCTGCCGAGACCACGCTGGCGGCAGACCCGGAGACGGGACGGGGCCTGCTGGGCGTTCGTGCCGCGCAGGCGGTCACCTACGAGACGGCCGGTCTGCCCACAGCCATGGCCCGCGCGTTCGCCGACCTCGGACAGGCGATTGCCGATTCGGTGCGTGGCATCTGGTCGCTGTTCGTGAACTTCGGCGACGTGATCGACCGGATCGTGTCGCCGCCTGGTGATTCCACGGCGAACGACGACCTGGGCACGCGGCCGCTAGGGGTCATCGGCATCGTGGACTTGGCCTCGGACACCTCCTGGGGGTGGTCCGAGCGGGCATTGATGTTTGCCATGGTCAACGTCTTCCTCGGCGTGTTCAACATGGTGCCGGTGCCGCCGTTCGATGGGGGCCATGTGGCCATAGCTACCTATGAGCGATGGCGGGAGCGCGGGGGCCGCGATCGGTACTTCAGCGATCCACGGGCGTTGGCACCGGTTGTCGCCGTGGTGGTGACTGCGCTCGCCCTGCTGGCGGTCGGATTGCTCTACCTCGACATCGCCAACCCGATCGATCTGTGAGACCTTTCGCGCCATGAATGCCTCTGCTCGCTACGCCCGACGGCACACCCGACAAGTGCATGTCGGCTCGGTCGCAGTCGGGGGCGGGGCACCCATATCGGTGCAGTCGATGACCACCACCAAGACCTCCGATGTCGACGGCACGCTGGCGCAGATCTACGCGCTGGCCGGTGCGGGGGCCGACATCGTGCGCTGCACAGCCAACGACATAGCGGCCGTCGAGGCGCTTGCGCAGATTGTTCCGCGTTCGCCAGTGCCTCTGGTGGCCGACGTTCACTTCCAGTACCGGCTCGCGCTCGCCGCGCTCGACGCCGGAGTGGCGTGCTTGCGGCTCAATCCGGGCAATATCCGCAAACCCGACCAGATCCGCGCCGTCGCGACGGAGGCCCGCGATCGCGGCGTGCCGATCCGCATCGGCGTCAATGGCGGCTCCCTCGACCCCGACATCGAATCACGCTTCGGCATGACGCCTGCCGCTCTGGTCGAGTCGGCCAAGCGGGAGCTCGGCTACTTCGACGAGGTGGGATTCGATGACGTCAAGATCTCGGTCAAGGCCAGCGACGTGACCTTGATGGTGGAGTCGTACCGGATGCTCGCCGACGAGGTCGATTTCCCGCTGCATCTCGGCGTCACCGAAGCCGGCCCCCCGCCTGCCGGCTTGGTGAAGGCGACTGCGGGCATCGCGACCTTGCTCAACGAGGGCATCGGCGACACCATCCGCTACAGCTTGACCGCCGATCCCGTCCAGGAAGCCACCGCTGGCCAGCAGTTGCTCCAGGCGCTGGGACTGCGGGAGCGTTCGGGCACCGATCTCATTGCCTGCCCGTCGTGCGGCCGCGCCGAAGTCGACGTGATCTCGGTAGCCCAGGAGGCGCAAGAAGCGTTCCGTGACCTTGACCTGCCCGTGCAAGTTGCCGTGATGGGCTGCGTCGTGAATGGGCCGGGTGAGGCACGCAGTGCCGACCTGGGGATTGCCGCGGGCCGATCCCGCGGTCACTTGTTCGTGAAGGGCCAGGTTGTGTCTGTGGTGCCTGAGGCCGAGATGGTCGCGGCGCTGGTGAGTTGGGCTGAGATCGTCGCTGCCGACGGCGTCGAGGCGGCGCTGTCGCGGGCGGAGGCCGGCGCAGCGGCAGCCGCCGAAGCCGACCGCGCCGCGCTCGTCAGCGAGCAGGGCGACGACGTCAATCAGGCCGCCGAGCGCGTCGCCCTGATACGCCGCCGCTGAGGGTCCTGCCGCCCCAACAGCGGGCACACCGACCCGCGCGCGCTGCCGTTTCGAATGCGCTGGTAGCGTCGTACTTTCAGGACAGTTTCGGTCGGACCTGGGCTCTGCGCCATGTTCTTGTGGGTCGGGTCCTTGTGGCTCGGCCGCAAGGGCTGGTACCGCAGGCACAGCCCCGAGGGCGGCTGGGGCGACGCGGACAGGGAGGTTGCGATGACTGACACCGCTGCGGCCTCGCGCGCCCCCAAGAGCACGGGGTCCCGTGCCGGTCGCGACAATCGCGCCGCGCGCGAGGCCGAATGTGCCAGCTCGCGCGCCCCGGTGCGCGCCCCGTCTGCCGTTGCCCCTGCGCAGGTGACCGCGCTCGCCGAGCCGATCGCCGCCGAGGCCGGCTGTGCCCTCTATGACGTGCAGTGGCGGGGCGGCACGCTCGTGGTGCTGGCCACGGCATCGGAGGGTGGCGCCATCGGCGTTGAGGCGCTGAGCAAGCTGAGCCGCAGTCTGTCCGCCGCACTCGATGCCGCCGACTTGATCAACGGCCGCTACGTGCTCGAGGTGTCCAGCCCTGGACTCGAGCGCAGCCTGCGCCGTCCAGAGCACTTTGCCGGTGCGGTCGGCGAGCGAGCAGTCATCCGCACGAGCGGACCGCTGCGCCGGCGCATCGTCGGCGAGATCCTGGAAGCCGACGGATCCGCGGTTTCGATTCGCATCGAGGAGATTTCCGGCGTTGCCGGCGCGGGGCAGGGGATCCAGCCGGGACCTGGTCAGACGCTGTCGGTGCCGCTCGGCGATATCGCCAAGGCCCGCACGACATTCGAATGGGGCTCACCGCCGCGACGCACGCCGCGCAGCTCCCCGGGAAGGCAGGGACGATGAACAGCCCGGAGATCATGGAAGCGCTCCAAGCACTCGCTGCCGAGAAGGGCATGACCACCGAAGTCTTGCTCGAGGCGGTCGCTAACGGCCTCGAATCGGCCTACAAGCGCCGCGAAGGTGCAGCCGAGCAGGCTTACGTCATCATCGACGAGTCGTTCAACATCACGGTCTACGCCCAAGAAGTCGATGAGCTGGGCAACGTCGTGCGCGAATGGGACGACACGCCGCACGACTTGGGCAGGATCGTGGCCCAAACCGTTCGGCAGGTCCTGAACCAGCGCATCCGTGAAGTCGAGCGCGACATGAAGTACGACGAATACGCCGGGCGCGAGGGCGACATCGTCACCGGCATCATCCAGCAGAACGACGCCCGCTACACGTTGCTCGACCTGGGCCGTGTGGAGGCACTGCTGCCCCAGTCCGAGCAGGTTCCCTACGAGCGGCCCGAGCCCAACAGCCGCCTCAAGGCATACATCGTGGAGGTGCGCAAGACCGCCAAGGGTCCGCAGATCGTCGTGTCGCGCACGCATCCTGGACTGATCCGCGAGCTGTTCAAGCTGGAGGTCCCCGAGATCTCCGATGGCGTCGTCGAATTGAAGGCCTGTGCGCGCGAGCCCGGCCACCGCACCAAGATCGCCGTCTGGTCGAATGACCCCAATATCGATCCGGTGGGTGCGTGCGTGGGTGCGCGGGGCAGCCGGGTGCGCCAGGTGGTGAACGAGCTGCGAGGCGAGAAGATCGACATCGTCCCGTTCTCCGACGACCTCCATGACTTCGTGGCGAAGGCGCTGTCGCCGGCCCGGGTCCGTGAGGTTCGCTTCCATTCCGAAGAGGGTGTTGCCGAGGTGGTTGTGCCCGACCACCAGCTGTCGCTGGCGATCGGCCGCGAGGGCCAGAATGCACGCTTGGCGGCCCGACTGACCGGCTGGCGCATTGACATCAAGAGCGAAACCCAGATCGCCGAGGAGGAAGCCGGCTACTCAGGGGAAGAGTGGGCCGAGGGGGAGTGGGTCACGAACCCCGACACCGGCGAGCAGACCTGGGTTCCAGCCGACGGCAGCGAGGCCATCACGGCGGGCCAGTGGTCCGAAGCCGTCACCGAGCAGCAGGATGGCGACGAAGCCGGCGACGCTGTGCCGGCCGGCGAGTCCGTGCAGACCAGCGAGGCTGCGCAAGCCGACAATGCCGCGCCGGCCGACGATGCGGTGGCCGAGACCCCCGCAGAGGCCAACACCGACCCCAGTACGCTTCCATCGGACTCGACGGCGCCTTGAGGCCGATGGCCCGGTTCGTCGCGTCCCCGTTTCGTTCCCTGAGCCCCGCCGGGCGCCCCGTCAACTCTCGACAGAACTTCCGACAGAAAGACCGACCGCTTGCCGAAGAAAGTCCGCGTTCACGAGCTCTCCAAAGAGCTGGGCATGACGCTCACCGAGGTGCTCGACGTATGCGAGTCGTTGGGCATCGGTGTGAAGACGCACTCGTCCAGCATGGAGGACGCTCAGGCTGACCGCGTCCGGCGCAAGGCCGCGCGTGAAGGACTGATTCGTGACGAGCCGCCGCCCGAGGCACGCAAGGCTCGTAAAGCGCCGGCGAAGGCTGCCGCTGCGACCTCGCGCGCAGCCCCGCGTGACGACTCGGCAGAGGCACAGCAGTCGCCGCCGGCGACCCGCCCGGCCCGCAAGGCACCGGCTGAGTCGAAGCCGGATGCGCAGACGGCACCGGCCCCCGCAGCCGCGCCGACCGCCGGCGCATCGCCCCAGACGGCAACTCCGCCTGCTGCTGCGGCCGAGCCGGCTCCGCCGAAGGCACCGAGCGCGCCGCCGGACATGCCGCCGCCTGGCTCTCCGCCGCCGAGCACGCTGCCATCGGCGGGTGCCCCGCCGCCGGTGCCGCCGCCGCCACGGCGGTTGGTCACCTCCAGCGGCCAGGAATCAGCGCGGCCGATCCTGCCGCCGTCCGGGCGTCCGGCAGCGCGCGCCGAGGAACCGGCCGCGCCGTCAAGGCCAGCGTCGGACGAAGCTGCCGGATCTGCCCTGCCGCCGCCTCCTCCTTCTCGTCTGCCGGTGCCACCGAAATCTGCCGATGGCCGACCGATCCCGCCCCCGCCGGCGGCGCCTCGCTCGGGATCCGGCAAGCCGATCCCCCCGCCGCCGGGCCCTCCCCGCACATCAGCTCGCAGCGGGGGCCCGTATCGCTCGGGTCCCCCCGGCGGGTTCCGGCGTCCCGCGGGCGGCGGTGACCGTCCGCACGGTGGCGGGCCAGGCGGCGGGCGCGCGCACGCGGGAGCGCCGCCACCCCCCGGCGGCCGTCCGGGCGGACCCCCCGGCGGTGCTCGTCCGGGAGGCCCGCGAGGAGCACCGCGAGGTGGTCCACGAGGCCGGCCGCGCCGCCGCCGTCGTCGCCAGCGCGAGGAACTGCAGCCTCAGCAGCTCACCGCCTATACGCCGGTAGATGCGCCCGTTCCCGAAGGCGAAATCGTCATCGAGCGGGGATCGACGGCTCAAGAAGTGGCCGCCCGGCTGAATCGCTCAGCGGCCGACATCGTGCGATTCCTGCTGCAGCAGGGTGAGATGGTGACGGCCACCCAGTCGCTCAGCGATGACATGATCGAGCTCTTCGCTGCTGAGCTCGGCGCCGAAGTGCGCATCACCGAGCCGGGCGCGGAGCAGGAAGAGGAGCTGCTGCGGGCGCTCGAAGTCGACCTGGCTGACGAGGGCGCTCAGATCCGGCCGGCGGTGGTGACGGTCATGGGCCACGTCGACCACGGCAAGACGCTGTTGCTCGACCGCATCCGTTCCTCGAACGTCGTCGAGGGCGAGGCGGGCGGCATCACGCAGCACATCGGCGCGTACCAGACCACGCGCGGCGATCACCGGATCACGTTCATCGACACCCCCGGTCACGAGGCCTTCACGGCGATGCGGGCCAGGGGAGCGCAGGCCACTGATGTCGTCGTGCTGGTGGTGGCCGCCGATGACGGCGTCATGCCGCAGACGGCCGAAGCCATCGACCACGCGCAGGCGGCCGACGTGCCGATCATTGTGGCCATCAACAAGATGGACCGGCCCGGTGCCGACGCTGATCGGGTGCGGGCCCAGCTCGCCGAGCGGGGCCTGGTGCCCGAATCGTACGGCGGCGAGGTGATCACCGTGCCCATGTCGGCGATGACGGGCGAGGGCATCGACGAGCTGCTGGACCAGATCCTGCTCGTCGCCGAGCTCGAGGAGCTCACGGCCCCCGCGTCCGGGCGCGCAGTGGGCATCGTGCTCGAGGCCCATCTCGACCGCGGCCGCGGCCCGGTTGCGACAGTGCTGGTGCAGCGCGGCACGCTGCGCATCGGCGAGCCGATGGTCGCCGGCGCCGCGTGGGGTCGCGTGCGTGCCATGACTGATGATCGCGGCGCCCCGCTCAGCGAGGCGGGGCCGTCCATGCCCGTGGAAGTGCTCGGTCTCGGCGAGGTGGCGCGCTCGGGCGACTTGTTCGTCGTGGCACCCGACGAGAAGACTGCGGGCAAGGTGGCGGAGACCCGCGAGCACTGGCAGCGCCAGGCCAGCCTGGCCGGCACCGCCGGCGGCAGCGGCGGTGGAGCCCGTCTGGAAGACATCTTCAAGCAGGTGCAGGCCGGCGAGACGGCCACCCTCAACCTGGTGCTCAAGGCGGATGTCCACGGCTCGCTCGAGGCGGTCACCGACAGCCTGCGCAAGCTCGAGCGCGAGGACGTCAAGCTTTCCTTTGTGAGCCGGGGTGTCGGCGGCATCAATGAGAACGACGTACAGCTCGCAGCTGCTTCGGAAGCCACGATCATCGGCTTCAACGTGCGTCCCGACCGCAATGCGCGCCAGACGGCCGAGACCGAGGACGTAGAAGTCCGGCTGTACGAGATCATCTACGACCTCATCTCCGATGTGCAGAACGCCATGGTCGGCCTGCTCGAGCCGGAATTCGAGGAGATCGTGGTGGGCGAGGCACAGGTGCGTCAGGTCTTCCGTATCTCCGGCGTGGGACCCGTGGCAGGCTGCGTCGTGGAGCACGGCAACGTGCGCAGCGGTGCCAAGGTCAGGTTCCTGCGAGACGGCACGATCATCTGGAAAGGCGCGATCTCTTCGCTGCGGCACTTCCAAGACGACGTCGCTGAGGTGTCCGCAGGCATGGAGTGCGGTATCGGTCTCTCTGACTTCTCCGATCTGAAGGAGGGCGATGTGATCGAGACCTACACCGAGCGCGAGATCGCCCGCGTCGCCTGACGGAGCACCCGCCCGATGGCACGTCGCTCCCGCCGCCGGCGGCACACGATGCCGACTGCGCACGGGTACGAGCGGACCGATCGGGTTGCCCAGCTCGTGCGTGGCGTCGTGGCATCGGAGATGGAGCGGCTCGACGAGTCGTTCGAGGGCATCGTGATTGCCGGCGTGGATGTCGATCGTGAGCTGAGCGTCGCCGTGGTGCACTACGACGTGCGCGACGACGATGCTGCAGACAGGGCGGCCGCGGCGTTCGATGAGCACCATCACCGGCTGCAGCGGGCGTTGGGTGCGAGCACCAGCCTGAGACGCACTCCCACGCTTCGCTTCCGCCGCGACCGGGGGGCCATTGCCGCCGAGCGGATCGACGACCTGCTGGCGGGCCTCTCCGACCTGCAGTACGAGCCGCCGCCGTCGTCCGACGCTGGCGATGAGCGGGACGAGAGGCCCTGAACGGCATGGCGCGACGCCGCCCGGCCGCCGTTCATGGCAGCGTCATCGTCGACAAGCCGCACGGGCCCACCTCGCACGACGTCGTGGCCCTGCTGCGTCGCCGCTTCGGCGAGCGGCGCATCGGCCACGCCGGCACGCTCGACCCGTCCGCAACGGGCGTCCTGGTGGTCGGCATCGGCAGCGCGACGCGCCTGCTGCGCTTCGCCACCGCGGGCCGCAAGAGCTACGAGTGCGAGATCGTGTTCGGGGTCGAGACCAGCACGCTCGATGCTGCCGGCGAGACCGTCGCCACCTGGTCCATGGACCTCGATCCGGCCGAGGTCGCCGGCGCGGCTGCGGGCTTCGTCGGCTCGATCTCCCAGCTGCCGCCGATGGTGTCCGCCGTCCGTGTGGGCGGCCGCCGCCTGCACGAGATCGCCCGGTCGGGCGAAGCTGCGGAACGCGTGCCGCGCGATATCGAGGTCTACCGATTCGAGGTGGCGCCCACCGGTGACCCGCAGGTGTACCGGGCCTCGGTCGACTGTTCCGCAGGCACCTACGTCAGGACGCTCGGCGCCGACTTGGGGAGTGCGCTGGGCGGCGGTGCCCACATCCGAGCGCTCCGGCGGACGCGCAGCGGCTCGTTCTCGCTGGCCGAGGCCCAATCTCCCGAAGAGGCGGCCCTGCGACCGCCCGGCGAGCTGGTTCGTGATCTGCCGCAAATCCATCTGTCCGACGACGACACCGCCAAGGCTCGCCAAGGCGCTCATCTGGCCGCTCATCGCTACCACGGCTCGGGCCCGTGGACGCTCTTCGATCCCGAAGGCTGGCTCGTAGCGGTGCACGAGCGCGCTGACGGTCGCCTGCGGGCGACGGTGCTGCCCTCGTAGAGCGTGCGCGGACCGGCCTCTGAGTAGCGTTGCGCGCATGGAGGTCATCCGCGACTTGGATTGGTGCCCGGTGCTCGAGCACGGCAGCGTCGTGACCGTGGGGGAGTACGACGGCGTCCACCGCGGACACCGGACCGTGATCTCCGAAATGCACCGCCTCGCAGCGGAGCGGGGATGCGCGACAGCCGTCGTGACCTTCGACCGTCACCCCGCCACCGTGGTGCGACCCGAATCCGCCCCGCTGCTGCTGTGCGACCTCGACCACAAGCTCGAGCTGCTGGCCGAGACCGGCGTCGACTTCACGCTGGTGGTCACCTTCGACGAAGCACAGGCGGCGGTGCCTGCCGAGCAGTTCGCGCACGAGATACTCGTGCGATGCCTGACCGCACGGGCGATCGTGGTCGGCGCCGACTTCCATTTCGGCAAGGGACGCCGGGGCAATATCGAGACGCTCCGCCAGGTCGGCGCCGAGTACGGCTACGAAGTGGTCGGGCTCCCGCTGGTGAAGCAGATGACCGGCGACGGCGACGTGATCTCGTCCACATCGATCCGCGAAGCGCTTGCCGCGGGGGATGTGGAACGAGCCCATCGGCTGCTCGGGCGGCCGTTCGAAGTCCGTGGCGTCGTCACGCTCGGCGACCGCCGCGGCCGCCAGATCGGCGTGCCCACCGCCAACCTGCCCACCACTCCCGACCTGCAGATTCCTGCCGACGGTGTTTATGCCGCGTGGTACGTGCGCCCCGACGGCGCCCAATACCCAGCGGCTGTCAACATCGGCCGCCGCCCGACGTTCTACGAGTTCGCAGAGCGCTCGCTCATCGAGGCGCACCTGATCGGCTTCCGCGGCGATCTCTACGACGAGACCGCCAAGGTCCGCTTCGTCCGCAGGCTGCGGCCCGAGCGCCGCTTCGACGGCATCGACGAGCTGAAGGCTCAGCTTCGCCGAGACATCGAAGACGCCGCAAAATGCCTGCACACGTGAGGGTCGTGCCGCCTCCCCAGCGGGTGCACCACAGTTCTGCTGGTAGCCTCCACGGCTGACAAGAGACAGAAGACCACGGCCGGGTTGTCCGGCCGGCTCGTCGCAGCAGGCCTCCCATCGGCTCTGCGACGGCAACACAGAGGGAATACAGCAAAGGCATGAGTGCCAAGAGATCAAGTCCTGCGGCCTCGGCGATCGACGAACATCGCCATTCCGAGGCCGACACCGGATCGCCAGAGGTGCAGGTCGCTCAGTTGAGCGCCCGCATTGACCACCTCACCGAACACCTCCAGACCCACCACAAGGATCACCACAGCCGCCGAGGGCTGTTGAAGCTCGTCGGACGACGGCGCAGGTTGCTCGACTACCTGAACGCCAACGACGTCGAGCGGTACCGGGCTTTGATCGCAAAGCTCGGCCTCCGGCGCTGACCACCGATCCCCACCCCACAACAGGAGCAGACATGGCTGAAGCCATTTCGGTCACCGGTCCCATCGCGGGCACCGACAAGACCATCACCTTCGAGACCGGCGTGCTTGCCGGGCTCGCAAACGGGGCGGTCACGTCCCGCATCGGCGACACGCAAGTGCTCGTCACCGCAACCGCGTCGAACCGCCCACGCGACGGCGCATCGTTCTTCCCGCTCACCGTCGACATCGAGGAGCGCATGTACGCAGTGGGCCGGATTCCCGGCTCATTCTTCCGGCGAGAGGGGCGTGCGTCCGACGACGCGATCCTCACGTGCCGGCTGATCGACCGCCCGCTGCGGCCGAACTTCCCGGGCGACTACCGCCACGACACCCACATCGTGGGCACGATCCTCGGCGCCGACCACGTCAACCCGTACGACCTGGTGGCGCTGAACGGGGCATCGGCGGCTCTGTGGCTGAGCGGCATCCCGTTCGACTGCCCGATCGCCGGCGTGCGGATCGCCTGGTCCACCGACGGCGAGTGGATCCCCTTCGCCACCCACGAGGAGTCCGAGGCCGCCACGTTCGAGATGGTGGTGGCCGGTCGCCAGCTCGACAGCGGCGACATCGCCGTGATGATGGTGGAGGCCGGCGGCACCGAGAAGGCCTTCGAGTACTACGCCGAGGGCGCGCCGAAGGTCAGCGAGGACGTGCTTGCGAGCGGTCTCGAAGCCTCCAAGCAGTGGATCGACGACATCATCGAGATGCAGAAATCGCTGCGCCGGCTGGTCGAAGAGCAATCCGGCCCGATCTCAGTGATGGAGTACACGTCCAGCAAGGACTACTCCGACGAGGTGCTCGATCGCGTGCGCGAGGTCGCGTCCGATCGCATGCGTGAGGTGATGGCCATTGCCGACAAGGCTGAGCGCGAGGCCGCCCAGTCTGAGACCAGCAGCGCGGTGGTCGACGAGGTTGCCGCAGAGTTCGATGACCTCGACGGCGCCAAGGATCAGATCCGTGAGGCCGTCAGGTCGCTGTCGAAAGAGATCGTGCGCGAGCGCATCGTGGCCGACGGCTTCCGTATTGACGGACGCGCCACGGATGAGGTCCGGTCGCTCTCGTCGGTCGCGGGCTACCTCGGTCGCACCGCTCACGGGTCGGGCCTGTTTCAGCGCGGCGAGACCCAGGTGCTGAACGTCACCACCTTGGCGATGTCCCGGATGGAGCAGATCGTCGACACGCTGAACCCTCAGGACCGGCGCAGGTTCATGCATCACTACAACTTCCCGCCGTTCTCCACCGGCGAGGCCGGCTTCATGCGTGGCCCCAAGCGGCGCGAGATCGGCCACGGCGCACTCGCCGAGCGAGCGATCTTCCCGGTCATCCCGTCCAAGGAAGACTTCCCGTACGCCATCCGGCTCGTGTCCGACGTGCTCAGCTCCAACGGCTCCACCTCGATGGGGTCGGTGTGCGCATCGTCGCTGTCGCTGATGGATGCCGGCGTTCCGATCGTGGACCACGTCGCCGGCGTGGCGATGGGCCTGGTGTATGCCGACGGCAAGTACGTGACGCTCACCGACATCCTGGGCGCCGAAGACGCCTTCGGCGACATGGACTTCAAGGTTGCCGGCACCGAAGATGCGATCACAGCGCTCCAGCTCGACACCAAGATCGACGGCATTCCCGCCGAGGTGCTGGCCCAGGCGCTGCAGCAGGCCCGGCAGGCTCGCCTGCAGATCCTCGAGGTCATGCGCGCTGCGATCGCCGAGCCGAGGCCCGACGTGGGCGAGACGGCGCCGAAGATCACCAGCTTCGAGATCCCGATCGACAAGATCGCCGAGGTCATCGGACCGCGGGGCAAGGTCATCAACTCCATCCAGGAGGAGACCGGCGCCGACATCAACGTCGACGACGACGGCACCGTGGGCACCGTCAGCATCGGCGCAACCGACCGTGAGGTCGTTGAAGAGGCCGAGCGGCAGATCCGGCTGATCGTCAACCCGCCGACGCCCGACGTGGGTGCCACCTACGAAGGCCGCGTGGTCAACATCACCAAGTTCGGCGCCTTCGTGAACGTGCTGCCCGGCACCGACGGGTTGCTGCACATCTCCAAGCTGGGTGGCCGCCGGCGGCTGAACTCGGTCGAGGAAGTGCTCGAGCTCGGCGATGTGGTGAGCGTGATCGTCGAGGAGATCGACCCCAACGGCAAGATCAGCCTCTCGCCAGCCGATCCGACGCAGGTCGGCGGCTCCGAGGGCGACGCCGACGGGGCGGACGACGATGCGCCGCCGCGGCGTGAACGCGGCCGCGACCGGGACAGGGGCAGCAGCGGCAACGGCACACGCCGGTCCCGCACGCCGGTGGCCGCCGCGGTGCCGGCAGGCGATGGTGCAGATGCACCCGCTGCAGACGGCGACGGCGAGGGCGGCGTTGCATCGGCACCGAGCGGCACTGCCCGTGAGGACGTCTCGTTCGGCGAGCATTTCGAGCAGATCGCGAAGGACGTCTACGGCGACCTCGGCCCCGAGCTCGAGCAGTCCGGACGGGGTTCAGGCCGCCGCCGCGGCCGCCGCTGAGCGGCTCGACCAGCGGGCGGGCCCGTACTGCGTCCTGCTCGCACACAACGGGGCGTTCTGACGCGCTACTAGCGTGACCACCGTGAGAGTGCTGGTGTTCGGCGCGGGCGGGCGTATGGGCGCAACCGTCTGCGAGGCGGTTGCCGCTGACGATGACCTGGAGTTGGCGGCCGGTGTGGATCCCGGTGCGCCGGGCCGGCGAGACGTCACCGACAGCATCGACATCGTCGCATCGGTCGCCGCCGTCGACGCGGCGGCCGTCGACGTGGCTGTCGATTTCACGGTTGCCGCGGCAGCCCGCGAGAACTTGGCATGGTGCGCGGAGAACGGCGTGCATGCCGTTGTGGGCACGAGCGGCCTCGATCCCGACGATTACGAGAGGTGCCGGGCTGCGTTCACCGCCAGCAATTGCCTCATCGCCCCGAACTTCGCCATCGGTGCGGTGCTCATGATGCGCTTTGCCGAGCTCGCCGCTCCGTTCTTCCCGACGGCCGAGGTCATCGAGCTGCATCACGACAACAAGGTGGATGCGCCCTCTGGAACTGCCATGCAGACCGTGCGTGCGATGGCAGAGGCCTCCGATGACTGGGGGCCAGATCCCACCCGTGACGAGGTGGTGCCGGGCGCCCGCGGCGGCAAGGGCCCCGGCGGCATTCCGGTTCACTCCGTCCGGCTGCGGGGGCTGGTGGCGCACCAGCAGGTGCTGCTGGGCACGGCCGGCGAGACGCTCACCATCCGCCACGACAGCCTGGACCGGGTGTCGTTCATGCCGGGTGTGCTGCTCGCCTGCAAGTCCATCGGCGAGTACCCCGGCGTCACGATCGGCCTCGATACGTACCTGCAGCTCTAGTTCGTGCGGGGCCAATGGTGACCGGGGCCGCGCAACCTCGACCGCTCTGGGAGTTCGCCCACGAGCGGGGGATGAGCCGGCGCCGGTTCCTCTGGCTGCTGTCGGCCGGCGGGGCATCGGCCGTGCTGGCCGCATGCACGGGGACCCGGGTTCCGCTGGAGACTCCGGCGTCGACGGCCCCGGCCGTCGGGACGGCGCCATGGTTCAAGGATCCGGCGCCGTTCATCGTACGCGGTACCGCAGGCCTCGAAGCCCGTCTCGAGAACATGGACGGACTGATCACGCCGGAGCGGTTCTTCTTCGTGCGGAACAATTCGGTCAGCCTCGATGTCGACGTCGACGACTGGTCGCTGAGCATCACCGGCGACGCCGTCCGTTCTGAGACTGCGCTGGCCTATGACGACGTGCTCGCCATGGAGAGCCGAACGCTGGAGGCGTACCTCGAATGCGCCGGGAACCACCGGGCCATGTTCGACCTGGTCAACGGCCAGGCGGCCGAGGGCACGCAGTGGGGCACCGGTGCTGTCGGCAATGCGACCTGGGCCGGCGTGCCGCTCGCAGACGTGCTGCGCGAGGCGGGCGTCAGCGACGACGCCGTCAGCGTGATGCTGATCGGCATGGATGTCGACTCACCCGAGGCGGGTTTTCGCCGTGTGATCCCGGTGGCCAAGGCGATGGACCCCGACACGCTGCTGGTGCATGGCATGAACGGCGCCACGCTGCCACGCGACCACGGCTACCCGCTCCGGGCGC
Source organism: Acidimicrobiia bacterium (assembly GCA_022820505.1). Lineage (GTDB taxonomy): Bacteria > Actinomycetota > Acidimicrobiia > Acidimicrobiales > Poriferisodalaceae > Poriferisodalis. The sequence continues at coordinate 107,043 of JAJEFK010000054.1, forward strand.
TCGTCCCGGGCTGGGTGGGCAGCACAAGCATTAAGTGGCTGCGCCAAATCGTGGTCTCGACAGATCAGCAGTGGGCGCGAAACAACACCACGTCCTACGTGCTGATCGGCGATGCCTACCCGCCCGAGGGCCAAGCCGACGGCAAGGTAGCGACCACCCAGACCATCAAGAGCGCGCTAGCGCTGCCGTGGCCGGCCGAACTCGACGCCGGCGAGCACCGCATCGGCGGCTACGCGCATTCACCCGCGGGCAGGATCGCCGCGGTGGAATGGAGCGACGATTCGGGCCAATCGTGGCGCGAAGCGCAACTCGTGGGTCCACAGACGCGCCTCGGCTGGGCCCGATTCGAGTTCACCTGGGATGCGCCCGCGGGCCGCCACACCGTGATGACCCGAGCCGCCGATACCGCCAGCAACACCCAGCCCAAAAAGGTCCCCTACAACCGCAAGGGCTACCTCTTCAACCAACCGGTGCCACACCCCATCCGCATCGTGTGACCTCAGCCAGGCGCAGCTGAAGTACTGCTCGCCTGCGATCAGGTGAGGGGGATCACGGTGGCCGAGATTGCTGGGCGGCGGCGTGTGCGGTTGCCGACGAAGCGGCCGGCGGCGCGGCGGATGACGCGCTCGATCTCGTCGGTGTCACGGCTGACTTGTGACGTCTTGGCGCTCTGTTCGACGGCTTGGGCGATCTCGTCGGAGAGGGCCTTGACGACATCGGCGTGCTTGGTCACGTCGAGCCAGCCTCGTGAGGCGACGTCGGGTGTTGCCGCCAGATGGCCCTTCCGGTCGAGCACCACCGTCACATGCACGAATCCTGCTGTCAGGGCCAAGCGCGCGTCGATGACCTCAGTGTCGGGATCGTCGAGTGTCCCGTCTACGTAGTGGTACGGCGCCGGAACGCCGGCACGAACTTGGAGTTCATTGCCCTTGAGCGTGATCTGGGCCCCGTCGGTCAGCGTCAGCACCCGCTTGGCCTTCATCCCCACCTCACGGGCAAGTCCGGCATGGCGAGCCAGCATGTGGAACTCGCCCTCGATCGGCACGAACCAGCGCGGGCGGCATGCCTGATGCAGCTCGCGGAGCTCGTCGCGCTGGGCGTGCCCGGACGTGTGCACCAACTCGTGTCCGTCGTGGATCACGTCGGCACCCAGTCGCGCCAGGCGGGACACCATGCGGAACACGGCGCGCTCGTTGCCCGGGATCGGATGGCTCGACAGGATCACCGTGTCGTCGGAGCCGGTCTTCACGTCGGAGTGCGCTCCGCTGGCGATCTGCGACAGTGCCGCGCCAGGCTCGCCCTGGCTGCCGGTGCAGACGATGCAGACTTCGTCAGGGTCGAAGCGGTCGAGCTGCTCGACAGCGAACAGCGCACGGTCTGGCACATCGAGCACGCCGAGCTGGCGTGCGATGCGGACGTTGTTCACCATCGAACGACCTACCGGGACCACCACGCGGCCTTCGGATATGGCGGCGTCGCAGATCTGCTGGACCCGGTGCAGGTGGCTGGCGAAGCAGCTCACGATCAGTCGCCGGTCCGGGCGCTCGCTGAACAGCCGGCGAAGCGTCGCGCCGATCTCGGTCTCCGACGCGCTGCGGCCCGGCCGGTCGGCGTTGGTGGAATCGGCCATCAGCAGGGCGATGCCCTCGTCGCCCAGCCCCCGCAGGCGCTCTAGGTCGGTCAGCCGACCATCCACCGGAGAGGGGTCGATCTTGAAGTCGCCCGTGTGCACCAGTGCGCCGACTGGCGTGTGCAGCACGATGCACAGGCTCTGGGGCACCGAGTGGGTGATCGGCAGTGCTTCGACATCGAACGGGCCGATCTTGCGGCGCTCGCCGTCGCCGATGACATGGAACGACGTGCGGTCTGCCAAGCGTGCCTCGGTCACCTTGTGCTCGGCGAGCGCCATAGACAGGGCCGACCCGTACAGAGGAACCTCGATGCTGCGCAGGAAGTGGGGCACGCCGCCGAGGTGGTCTTCGTGGCCGTGGGTGACCACCAGTCCGACGATGTCGCGGGCACGCGAGTTAAGCCAGCCCATGTCGGGCAGCACGTGCTGGACGCCCGGCATGATCGCCGGGTCAGGAAACATCACCCCGAAATCGATGACGAGAAGCTTGCCGCTCTGCTCGACCACGGTGCAGTTGCGCCCGACGTCGCCGAGCCCGCCCAGAAACGTGACAGTGACGCTGCCGCTGTCGCCGCCACCCTTGGCGCTGTGCGCAGGCGCTTGCCGTGTTCGGCGCGCGCGGCTGCTTCGTTGTGACCGTGCGCGGTCGTTGCGGCCGTCAGACCCGGCGGGCGGGCCCTCGGCAGGGGAGCGGCGCTTGCGGCGGCTCAAGTCTGCTTCAGACGGGCGTAGACCTCTCGGGCGCGGTCCTCCAGACCGTCGGGCGTCGGGCCCATGGGCAGGCGCGGCTCGCCGACCGGCAGTCCCAGCGTGCGCAGCATGGCCTTGGCGGGCACTGGATTGGGTGCCTCGTCGCCGGTCTCGAAGTCGTAGCTCTCCAGCAGAGCGGCGTTGATCTCGCGGGCCTTGGTGGCGTCGCCGGCATCCCAGGCATCGAACATCGCCACGTGCTCGGGAATGCTCCAGTGCGCCGCCACGCTGATCACGCCTACAGCGCCGACAGCCAGCAGCGGCAGCGTGAAGGTGTCGTCGCCGCTGTACACCTCGAAGCCTTCGGGCGCCTCGGCGATGACCTTCGCGGTTTCACCCGGATTCGCTGCAGCATCTTTCACCGCCACGATGTTCGGGATCTGCGCCAGCTCCAGCAGCGTCGGCGTGTTGATCTTGCGCCCCGTGCGGATCGGGATGTCGTACATGATGATCGGCAGGTCGGTGGACTCGGCAACGGCGGCGAAGTGCGCTGCGATGCCGGCTTGGGAGGGCCGGTTGTAGTACGGCGTGACGGCCAGGATGCCGTCCACGCCCAGCTCGGCGGCCTTGCGGGTCTGGCTCACCGAATGCGCCGTGTCGTTCGTGCTGGTGCCGGCCACAACCGGCACCGTGACGGCCTCCGCCACGGCGCGCCACAGCTCCCAATCTTCCTCGTCGGTGATGGTGGGTGCCTCACCGGTCGTGCCGGTGATCACGAGGCCCTCGGCGCCCTCGCCGACGAGCCAGCGTGCCAGTGTCACCCCAGCATCCACGTCCAGCGATCCATCTGCCGCGAAGGGCGTCACCATCGCCGGAACCACTCGTCCGAATCGCGCGCTCATGGCTCCGAGACTACTGCTGCGCCCTGACAACGCTGGTCTTGATTTTCCTGCGCGCGGACGCCGTAACCACCTCAGACGCTGCCCTCGTCGGCGCGGTTGATGCCGAGGGTTGCCAGCAGATCCTCGTGCAGCTCGAACCACACCGTGTGGTAGCTGGGCATCATCGGCTTGGTGAGGTAGTCCAGCTCGCCGTCCTGCAGCCGGCTGAGCGCCTCGGCGAACCTGGGCGCGTAGTTGTCGTAGCGGGCCATCACGCTGCAGAGCTGGTCGAGCACCCCGCCAAGTTCGCCATGCAGGTCGTCCAGCCGGCTGATGATGGCCGCGTCGTAATCCGGATCACCGTGGTCATTGAGCCGCCCGCCGTCGCCGGGACCCGCGTCAGCCACAGCCGGGTGATCTTCGGGAAGCACCTGCCAGTCGGTGCACAGCTGCAGCATCTTGGGGTTCAGTGCCAGGAAGTCCCGGTAGGCCGCCGTGACGGCGTCGCGGGCACCGGCCGCATCCAGCTCAGCGGCCAGCGCGGTCTCGCCGTCGTCGCGGCCGGTTGGGGTGAGGATGAACTTCGGCACCCCGCCGACCTCGCGGAACATGCAGTGCCCGGCAGCGTCCAGCTCCGCCAGCAGCCACTCGGTGTCGTCGGGCTCGAGCCCGTGGATCGCAGCGACGTCATCGATCTCGCCCAGGCCCTTCAAGCGCAGGGCCAGCCAAACGAGCAGGCGCGGTTCGGAGCGGTGTGGACCGCTCGCATCAGACTCGGAGCGGTGCGGGGTGCTCACGCCCGGCTCACTCCACCACGAGATCGGCGAAGCGATCCCGCAGCGTCTTCTTGGAGAACTTGCCGGTCGAGGTCTTCGGGACCTCGTCGATGATCTGGGTTGCGCTCGGCAGCCACCACTTCGCCATCCGCGGCGTGAGGTACTCGATGAGCTCGTCGTGGGTGATCGTTTCCCCCTCGACCGGCACCACGCAGGCCATTGGCCGCTCCATCCAGCGGTCGGAGGCAACAGCGACTACCGCGGCCTCTGCCACCTTGGGGTGGCTCATGATCTCGTTCTCCACCTCGGCCGAGCTGATCCACTCGCCGCCGGACTTGATGAGATCCTTGGTGCGGTCCACGAGGCGGATGTAGCCGTTTGGGTCGCAGGTGGCCACGTCGCCAGTGCGAAGCCAGCCGTCCTCGGTGAATGAGTCTGCGGCGTCGGGCCGGTTGTAATACGAGCCGGTCACATAGGGGCCGCGTACGTGCAGCTCGCCGGACGACTCGCCGTCCCGGGGCAGCTCATTGGTGGTGTCGGGCTCGCAGATGCGGAACTCCACGGTCGGCAGGATCGTGCCGACGGTGGTGCGCAGGTCGGCCTTGGCATCGTCGTCGAGGCCCTGCTGTCCGGAGCGGATATGCGCGATCGAGCACAGCGGGCTGGTCTCGGTCATGCCCCACGCCTGCAGGATCGGCAGCCCCACCGCCTCCCGGTACCCCTCAGAGAGCGCCTTGGGCACCGCCGAGCCGCCGCAGGGGATGGCTCGCAGGCTGGACACGTCGCGCCCTTCCAGCTCGCCCAGCACGCCCATCCAGATCGTGGGAACCCCGGCGGCGAGCGTGACCCGCTCAGTCTCGATCAGTTCCGCCAGCGGCTTGGGCGCCAGGTTGGGGCCGGGGTTGACGAGCTTGGCCCCGGCGGCCACCGCCGCATGGCTCAGCCCCCAGCTGTTGGCGTGGAACATCGGCACCACCGGCATGACCACATCGCTCTCGCACACGCCGGCCGAGTCGACGAGCATCGCTGCGAGGGTGTGGAGGTAGGTGGAGCGGTGGCTGTACACCACGCCCTTGGGCTCGCCGGTAGTCCCGCTCGTGTAACACATGGATGCCGCTTGGCGTTCGTCGGCGACGCGGAACCCCGCCGGCGACGCGGCCTCCAGTAGCTCTTCGTAGTCGACGATGCGCGGATCGTCGGGAATCTCGGGTCCGGTGCTGCTGCCCGAGTCGTCCATCACGACGACGTGGCGGACCGTGGCCATCTCGTCCACCAGCGGCCACAGCAGGGGCAGCAGCGAACGGTCGGCGAAGATCACCTCGTCCTCTGCGTGATTCGCGATGTAGGTGACCTGCTCGGCGAACAGCCGGATATTGAGCGTGTGCAGCACCCGGCCCGAGCAGGGCGCAGCGAAGTACAGCTCGAGATGGCGGTCGGTGTTCCACGCAAATGTGGCTACGCGGCCATCCGCGGAAACGCCGAGATCGTCGAGTGCACCGCCGAGCAGCCGAGTCCGCTCAGCCCAGCGCCCGTAGTTCGTGCGCTCGATGCCGGTTGCGGTGGCAGTCACCAACTCCTTGTCCGCGAACAGCGTCTCGGCGCGTTCGAACAGCGGGTCCAAGGTGAGCGGCACGTCCATCATCGTCGATTCCATGACGCCGCAGGCTAGAGGGCATGGGGCGTCGCCTCGAAGGGCGTGCCGGCGCACTTGAACACCGGCGCTTGGGGTGCGCCGGTGCGTAGCCTCGGCCGCGGTGGCTGACGACGGCGGGGACGAATCAACGGCAGCCGAAGCCGCCGCTGCCGACGGAGCATCGTCGGGCCCGGTGATCACCGATGCAGACCGACGGCGGATGCAGCTGCTGGCTGCGGTGCCGGTGGGCTTCGCCTTGGCGGCCTATGCGGGGCAGATCTTCTTCGCGGCGCTCATTGCGCGGGCGCCGCTGCTGTTGCTGTCGCTGAACGCCACCGACCCCATCTTGCTCGGCGTGGCCCATCAGGCCCCGCTGTGGGCATTCATGGCCATCGGGCTGACCCGCCTGTTCATCACCGACCCGTTCCTGTACCGGCTCGGCTACGACTACGGACCCAATGCCAAGGCCTACCTGGCAGCCGAGATGGGACCCCGCAGCCGCGTCATCCGCACCATGGACTGGCTGGAACGCTGGTTCCCGCGCGCCGGCTGGCTGCTGCTGTTCGCCATTCCCGGCTACCCGATGTGCTTGCTCTCGGGGATTGCGCGCATGCGCCAGCCGCTGTTCGTGGTGGTGAACCTCGCCGGCACCTTCACCCGCCTGGCGCTGGTGTGGTGGGTTGCCGATCTGTTCGCTGGCCCCCTCGGAGCGGTGATCAGGTTCATCAATCGCTACTCGATCCCGTTCACCGTGGCGATGTTTGTGCTGGTTGCGGTGCAAACCGTCCGCAACCAGCGCCGGAATGCGGCCGCAGAGCAGCGTTCGTTCGAGGCAGGAACAGACGACGCATAGTCGGCGGGGTCTCCAAAGGCCCGGCCCGGCCTCGGTACTCTCGCTGAGGTGAGTATGCGCGGTACCGCCGGGGCGAATGGCTCAACGGACGCGTCCAAGTCGTCGAATGCGAAAGACGGCCGCAGCGGGTTCTCGCGGGTCGTTCGCAATGCCCTGAGCGGCCGATCCCGCGAGATCGTGGCGCTGTCGCTGTTCGCTCTCGCTGTGATCTGCGCGCTGGGGCTGCTGGGCGACCGAGCGGGCGTCGTGGGCCGAGTTTTGGAGAGCGCGCTCGCAATTCTGCTGGGCGTGTTCCGGTACGTCGTGCCGATCCTGCTGGTCTGGATCGGCGTCGCGCTCGCCCGCATGACCGCTTCGGAGCGGAGCGGCCGAGCCGCCTTCGGACTGAGCATGCTCACGGTTGCATTCGCTGCGGCCGCACACCTGTCCGGATCCGCCGACGGCTTCGGTTCGCTGGAGGACCTGCGAAGCAGCGGGGGAGTGCTGGGTGCCGTCGTTGCCGAGCCCCTGCGGCGCCTGATCGACGATCCCGCGACATGGGTTCTGCTGCTGCTGGTGATGGTGTTCGCCGTCATGATCGTCGCCAACATCGGCCTCGGCCAGGTCTTGCGATGGATATGGACCGGTCTGTCTGCACTCGGTCAGAAGCTGAGCGGCTCGCTGTCGAAGGGTGCCCGAAGCCTGCAGCGCGTCGGCGAGGATCCCGAACCGCCGTCGTTCGGGGAAGAGCAGTACGACCTAGAGGCTGAGTCAGCAGGCCAGATTCCGGGTCTGGAACTGGGCGCCTCGGATGCCAGCGAGGCGGCATCCGACGAGGCTGTCTTCGAGCCATCGCCCCCGCAGTTCGTGGAGCCACCCGGCGATGATCCAATCCCGACACCTGTGCCAGCGGCCCTCGCGGCCAGCAAGGGCGCTGGATCTGGCAGCCAACGTCCACGTTGGAAGCTGCCGAAGAAGTCGATGCTGAAGCGCAGCGGCACCCAGCAGTTCGACCGGGCGCAGCTGTCGGCGGGCGCTGCAGCACTGGTGGCGGCACTGGCCAGTCACGGCGTGGAAACTCAGGTCACCGGCTGGGAACCCGGACCTACGGTCACGCGCTACGAGCTGAAGCTCGGCCTGGGCGTGAAGGTGTCGCGCGTCACTGCGCTCCACAAGGACATCGCCTACGCCATGGCCGCCGCCGATGTCCGGATCCTCGCGCCGATCCCCGGCCGGTCGGCGATCGGCATCGAGGTTCCCAATTCTGACCGTCACCTGGTCGCGCTCGGCGACATCCTGTCCGCCAAGGCTGCAACCGAAGCCATGCACCCGCTCGAAGTGGCGATGGGCAAGGACATCTCGGGCCGCGAGGTCATGCTCAATCTGGCCACGATGCCCCACGTGCTCATTGCCGGCGCGACCGGCTCGGGGAAGTCGTCGTGCATCAACTCGATCATTGCGTCGCTGCTCATGCGATCCACGCCCGATGAGGTGCGGATGATCCTCGTCGACCCCAAACGGGTGGAGCTCGGGCAGTACGACGGCCTGCCGCACCTGCTGACGGCCGTGGTGACCGAGCCGCGCAAGGCGGCGAATGCCTTGGCGTGGGCCGTCAAGGAGATGGAGCGTCGCTACGACGTGCTGTCGGAGGCGGGCTTTCGCGACATCACCGGGTACAACGCGGCCGTGCTCGACGGGGCGCTGCACAGCGACGAGAGCGAGCTGCTGGGCAACGACCAGCCGCACGAGTCAATGCCCTTCATCGTCGTGGTCGTCGACGAGCTGAACGACCTCATGATGGTGGCGGCCCGCGACGTCGAGGAGTCCATCACCCGCTTGGCTCAGATGGCCCGTGCCGTCGGCGTCCACCTCGTCGTAGCCACTCAGCGCCCGAGTGTGAACGTCATCACCGGGGTGATCAAGGCCAACATCCCCAGCCGGCTGGCATTCGCCGTGTCCAGCCTGGCCGACAGCCGGGTCATCCTCGACCAGCCCGGCGCTGAGCGGTTGGTGGGCCAGGGCGACATGCTGCTGCTGTCGGCGAACTCCAGCACGCCGCGCCGCATCCAGGGCGCGTGGGTGAGCGAGTCGGAGGTTGCCCACGTGGTGGCTCACTGGCGCCGGCAGGCGCCCGAGGTCGAATACGTGGAAGGTGTGGAGGGCAGCGACGACTCGGACGGCAGCAGCATCCTGCCGGGCGGCACCACCGGCGATGCCGACGACGACGAGCTGCTGCGCCAGGCAATGGCCATCGTCGTCGAGACACAGCTCGGCTCGACGTCCATGCTGCAGCGGAAGCTGAAAGTGGGCTTCGCTCGCGCCGGACGGCTGATGGACTTGCTTGAGCAGCGAGGCGTGGTGGGTCCGTCGCAGGGCTCCAAGGCCCGCGACGTGCTGATGACACCCGAGGAACTGTCGAACGCGCTGGGAGAGTGACGGCGAGCGGCGCCGGTCGCCACTGGCTCAGATGCCGACGCGGATCTGCAGGTTGCGGGGGCCGCGCACCTGCACGCCGCCCCATTCCACGCCGCCGTGGCCGACATCGGTGGCGAGCTCGAAGTTCGGGAACCGGGCCAGCCACTCCTCGATGGCGACCTTCAGCTCCATGCGGGCCAGATTCGAGCCCAGGCAGCGGTGGATCCCGAGCCCGAAGGCGAAGTGGCGGTTCTCGGCGCGGTCGATGACGACCTCGTCGGGACGGTCGAACTTGGACGGATCGCGGTTGCCGGCGCCGAATGGGAGCAGCACCTTGTCGCCCTTGGCCACGGGGCATCCGCCGATCTCGGCATCGTCCGTGGCAGTGACGCGGGCCATGGTGACGGGGGAGTAGGCACGCAGGAACTCTTCGATGGCCACCGGGATGAGCTCGGGTTCGGCCACGAGCCGCTCGCGGTCAGCAGGGTTCATGGCCAAGTGCATCAAGCTGGCCGAGATCGAGCTCCACGTGGTGTCGATTCCCGCCAGCAGCAACAGGAAGCTGGCACCAGTGATGTGGTGGTTGGCCAGCGGGTCGCCGTTGGGCAGCTCCATGTCGAGCAGCTTCGACGGCAGGTCGTCTGCGCGTTCCCGGCGCCGCTGGTCGGTGAGCTCGCCGAAGTAGTGGAGCACCTCACGGGTCGCATTTGCCCGCCGGTCGAACTCGTCGCCCTTGGACTGCAGAACGTCGACCGCCCAGCGGGTGAACTTGGGCTCGTCCGACTCGGGCAGTCCCAGGATGCGGGCGATGACCCGCACGGGAATGTGCTTGGAGTAGGTGTCGGCGGCATCCGTCACGCCGCTGCGACCCGCATCGGCCCCGGTTTCGGCTGCGATGGCGTCGATGCGCTCGCGGGCGATGCTGCGAGTGACCTCGACCATTTCCTCCACGGCTGTCGGCCCGAAGAACGGCAGCAGCAGGCGGCGGGCGTCGGTGTGGAACGGCGGGTCCGAGGTGATCGGCGGGGCGGTGAGCAGCCCGACGCCTTCAGGCGTGGGCGCCACGGCGATGTCGCGGGAGCTGAAGTTCTCGGTGTCGTAAGCGACCGCGGCGATGTCGTCCCACGTCGTAGGCATCCAGTGCCCGTCATTGTGGGGGCTGTGGGCGACGGGACACTCCGCGCGCAGCTCGTCCCACACGTCTGCGGCGCCCTGGATGTACTCGTCGCTGTAGACGTCGAAGTCCCGCTCTGCAGAAGCGCTGTCGGTGTCAGCAGTCGTGCTCATGGCGGCTCCCTTGAGTGCCCGCGGGCGCGGTCCGAGGCGCTTCCCAGCGTAGGCGACGGGTTCTACGCTGCGCCGTAGTACTGACCAAGCACGAGCGGCCGCTTCGGCCGGTTCGAGGGGGGCACATGTCGGCACACGCAGGTCATGGAGCGCACGCGTCAGTCGAAGCGGCGCAGCTCAGCGAGGTAGCCCCGGGCGTGTACAGCTACGTGCAGCCCGATGGCACCTGGTTCATCAACAACATGGGGTTCGTCGCCGGCTCCAGCGTTGTGGTGTCGATCGACACCACCTCGACGGAGCGCCGCAACCGGGCTTACCTGGAGGCCATCGCGTCGGTGACGTCGAACCCCGTGAGGGTTGTGGTCAACACGCATCATCACGCCGACCACACCCACGGCAACTACCAGTTCACTGACGCCACGATCATCTCGCACGCCAGGTGCCGTGACGTGATGGTGGCTGCCGGCATCCCCGACTACAGCGCTGTCTTTCCCGGCGTCGAGTGGGGGGACCTGCAGTTCCGGGCGCCTGATGTGACCTTCGAGGGCTCGATGGTGCTGCATCTCGACGACCGTCGCATCGAACTGTCGGACCTGGGCTTCGTAGCCCACACCGATGGCGACATCGTGGCGTGGCTGCCCGATTGCCGCGTGCTGTTCTGCGGCGACCTGATCTTCCACGGCGGCACGCCGTTCGCGCTGTTCGGATCGGTGTCGGGGACGATCCAGGCGATGGATGTCATCGAGAGCTTCGGAGCAGACGTGATCGTGCCGGGCCACGGCCCGCACTTCGGCGGCGACGACATCGCTCGCGTGCTCGACGAACAGCGCTCCTACCTGCGCTTCGTGCAGGAAGCGGCCGCCGAGGGGCTCGCAGCAGGCAGAACGCCGCTCGAGCAGGCCCAGGCCACCGACCTCGGCCCGCACGGCCGCTACACCGACCCCGAGCGTCTCGCCGGCAACCTTCATGTCGCCTACCGCGAGGCAGCTTCAGGCGGCTACGAATTCCCCGGCGTCCCCCAAGCGATCATGGACATGGTCGCCTACAACGGCGGTGCGTTGCCGCGTTGTGTGGCGTAGCAGCTTGCGCCGGCCGTAGGCGGCCCATCAGACACGTCGCCCACTACGGCGGTGCCCCGCCGCGCTTTCTGGCCTAGGAGTCGCTGCCAGCCGTAGGCGAACGTGTCGGGGTTGCGTCGGCATGTCGTTCCGTGGAACGGTTGACGAAATCGTGCAACTATCGGCCGGTCTCGGTTCGGCCGGCTTCGGGAGGTGTCGATGAGAAGGCCACTGCGCGAACGCCTGGCTGCCGCCCCAATCACTTGGGGTGTGTGCGAGGTACCGGGGTGGGGATACCAGCTCACCCCCGACGAGGTGCTCTCCGACATGGCTGCGCTGGGCTTCACGCACACGGAGTTCGGCTCGGTGGGCTTCCTGCCGGCCGACGGCCGCGAGCTGCGAGCAGTGCTGGCACGCCACGGGCTCTCGCTGCTCGGTGGGTTCGTTGCCGTGGTGCTGCACGATCGCGACCGATTCGAGGCTGAGATGGCACGCGTCGCTGCAGTGGTCGACCAGATGGCCTCTGCGGGCGGGACGTGGTTCGTCAGCTGCCCCGTGTACGACCACGACGACTGGCAGCGCCCCGAGCTGGACAACTCCCAGTGGAACCATATGTTCCGCGGCTTTGCGGAGATCGACGGCATCACCGCCGGGTCGGGCATGAAGCATGCATTCCATCCCCATGTCGGATCCCTCGTCCAAGACGATGTCGAGACGCGGGCAGTGCTCGAGCACACCGGCACGCAGCTCGTGCTCGATACGGCGCACCTCACGCTGGGCGGCAGCGACCCTGCGGCGCTGGTGGCGAGCCATGCCGATCGCATCGGGCTGGTGCACCTCAAAGATGTCGATCCCGACGTGGCCGTACGGCTTCGCTCCGGCGAGGTCACCCTGATGCAAGCCGTCCAGCAGGGGCTCTTTCCCCCGCTCGGCGATGGCTCGGTTCCACTCGCCGAGATCATCAGTGCGCTGGAGCATGCGCGCCCCGAGCTGTGGTACGTGCTGGAGCAGGATGCGGCCCTCAGCGGTCCCGACGCCGCTGATGTGGAACGGTTGCGGCGCGGCGTCGTCAAGAGTCTCAGCTTTGTGCAAGAATTCGACGCAGTGCGCTAGCACTCCCACGAACGCGGGTGTTGGCGCTCACGCCATTCACGTCTTCGGGAGGAAGAACAGAACATGAGGCGCATTACACGACTTCTTGCATTGCTCGCAGCGATGACATTGTTCGCTGCAGCGTGCAGCAGCGACAGCTCCGACGAAGTCGCGGACGAGCCGGACGCCCCGGCACCCGCGGAGACGACCGAGGCCGCTTCGGATGCGACCGAGGTCACGCTCACGCAGAGCGACTGCGACAAGACCTATCACGTGATCACCCACGGCGACTCGGGAACCTTCTGGTCAGTCGTAGAGGTGGCCGTAGCGGATGCGGCCGAAGCCATCGGCTGCGACGTCGTCTATTTCGGCGCGAACAACGACGCGCAGGCGCAGTCACAGGCCATCGAGGGTGCGATCGCCGACGGTTCCGACGGCATCGCCATCTCGCTGGCGGACCCCGCAGGTCTCGAATCCGCCGCCCGTGCAGTCGTGGCAGCAGGCATCCCGCTGTACACGCTGAACTCCGGCGTCAACAACTACAAGGACCTCGGCGCGGTGACCCACATCGGCCAGACCGAGATCGTGGCCGGCAATGGCGCCGGCGAGCGTTTCAACGCCTTGGGCGCCACGCATGTGCTGTGCGCTCGCCAGTAGCAGGCCAACATTGGCCTCGAGGAGCGCTGCCAGGGTCTCGCGGAGACCTTCGACGGCCAGGTGACCTCGGAATTCGTCGGCCTCGACGCCAATCCCGATGAGCAGGAGCAGACCATCGCCTCGATCCTCACCGCGGATTCCAGCATCGATGCAGTGCTGGGCGTCGGGCCGAACCTGCCGCTGCGGGCGCTCGACGCTGCCGAGTCGGCTGGGCGCACGCTGCACATCGGCGGTTTCGACCTGTCTTCCGACCTCATCTCCGCGATCGAAGCCGGCGACATCGCCTTCACCGTCGACCAGCAGCAGTACCTGCAGGGATACATTCCGGTGATCCTGATGCACCTGCAGGCAACGAACCAGAACACTGCCGGCGGCGGCCTGCCGATCCTGACGGGTCCCGGCTTCGTCACGCCTGACAACGCTGCAGAGGTCGCAGCGCTCGTCAGCGCCGGCACGAGGTAGCCCTCCCTTGGCGGCCGACACCGCCGGCGGGGCCGACGAACGGCTCGCATATCGCGGGCCGATCCAACAGCTGCTCACCCGTCCTGAGATTGGTGCGCTGCTGGGCCTCGCCGGCGTGTGGCTGCTGTTCTGGCTGACATCTGAAGCATTCGGCACAGCAGGGGGTACAGCCAACTTCCTGGATGTCGCGGCGCTGCTGGGCATCATGGCGGTGCCGGTAGCGCTGCTGATGATCGGCGGCGAGTTCGACCTGTCGTCGGGCGCGATGACGGGCGCCACCGCCATCTTCGTCATCCTGATGAGCCGCGAGGTGGGCGAGCTGGGCGGCGCCGGGTTCAGCCTGCACCTCGCCGTGCCGCTGTCGCTGTGCTTCGCGCTGGCGATCGGCTGGTTCAACGGCACGCTGGTCGAGCGCACGTCGCTGCCGAGCTTCATCGTCACGCTGGGCACGTTCTTCATCCTCATCGGCGCCAAGCTCGGCTTCGGCAAGCTGTTCACCAACAAGGTCATCGTCGAGGGGCTCGACGAGGCGCAGGGCTACGAGTTCTGGGACGACATCTTCGGCGCGGAGTGGATCCGCAACCAGCACATCTGGGACGGCCGGGATTGGGCGTGGGCGGGGCTGCTCGTGCTGGCCGGCGTCGCCCTGCTGTTGGGGCTGCTCGAGATGAGCTACACGCGTCGGCCCGACCCCCCGCCGTGGGCAGCGGCAGGCTCGTTCATCGGGGCCGTCGCGGTGCCGCTGTTCGGCTTCGTCATGCTGCTCACCACCGACGGCACCGCCGCGAACTGGCTGTGGGGTGCCGTCATCGCCGCAGGCACCTTGGCGGGAGTGTCGATCTGGTGCTCTTCCCGCTACGAACGGGTGCAGCAGCGCCGAACGGCGCCCGACAACCGCACGATGCGGATGATCGGCATCGGCGTCGGCGCTGTCGTGGTTGCCGTGGTGCTGGCATTGGTCATGGATGCGACCAACTCAGACCAGCTCGGATTCCTCGGGGGCGGTCTCGGGCGTGCGATCTTCGCCATCGGCATCGCTGGCACCGGTGTGCTGGCAGCGCTGGCCGCAACCGGCCATGTCCGTTCGAGCGCGCCGGTCATCGGCGTGGTCGTGGCGCTGCTGCCCGCGATCAGCTTCATGATGACCGTCCAGGCCGCCCGGGCGCTGCTGTTCGGCGGCCTCGCCGTGGCCGGCGTAGTGGCGCTGATGCTGGTGGCAGCGCGAACCGGCCTCTCGCTGTGGCTGCCGATGGCGACCGCAGCCATCGTGGCTGTCGCTGCGTTCGTGGTGCAGGCCGAGTCTGAATCGCGCAAGCTGCGCGTCGAACTGTTCTCGGTGCTGCTGCTGATCGCGCTCGCGCTCGCAGCCACCGCAGCGGCCCGGGCCCTCGCACAGCGACGCAGCACGGCAGTGCCCGTGCCGCAGATGGGGCTGTGGCCGCGTGTCGCTGCGGCGGCCGGCGGAGCTGCGGCAGTCGTGTTCGCGGTGATCGAGCTGATCGACGGCGACGGCCTGCTCTACGCCCTCTCGACCGGAGTCGCCAAGGGCGGCGCGATAGCGCTCGGCATCTTCGCCCTCGGCACGTTCTACCGGTTGCTGTTCAGCAGCGACGAAGGCATGGGCCGACCGCTCGTGACGGTCGGGCTGGCGGCAGCGGGCCTGGCACTCGCGGTCAAGCTGATGTTCATCACCACCCTGGAGGAAGAGGCGACCCAGGCGGTGACCCGGTTCCGGGTCTCGGTGCTCTTCTACCTGCTGTTCGCGGCCATTGGCGCGTGGGTGCTGGCCAAGACGCGCTTCGGCAGCTGGACCTTCGCCGTGGGCGGCAACAAGGACGCGGCCCGGTCGGTGGGCGTGCCGGCTGCCCGCACCAAGACGACGCTGTTCATGCTGGTCTCGGTCTGTGCCTGGGTCGCGGGCATGCTCATCGCGTTCCGCCTCAATTCGGTGCAGGCCAATGTCGGCGACGGCAACGAATTCCGCTACATCATCGTCGCCGTCGTCGGCGGCAACCTGCTGACCGGCGGCTACGGCTCGGCGATCGGCGCCGGGATCGGCGCGCTGATCTGGGGGATGATCAGCCAGGGCATCGGCTTCGCGCGATGGAACACCGACTGGCGCTTCCTCGTGCTCGGCGGGCTGCTGGTGGTGGCGGTGATCGTCAACAACTACGTACGCCAGCGGGCAGAGCGATCCCAGGCGGCGCGGGGCGATCCAGACGACGACGAGCCGCCGGGCGGCGATGCCGACGCGGCCGATGAATCTGTCTCGGCAGGAGCTGAGCCATGAGCGACTCGCTGATCGAACTGCGGAACATCTCGAAGTTCTACGGCAACATCATCGCCCTCACCGGGGTATCCACCACGGTCAATCCCGGCGAGGTGACGTGCGTGCTGGGCGACAACGGTGCCGGCAAGTCGACGTTCATCAAGATCCTCGCCGGCGTGCACCAGCACGACGAGGGGGAGCTGCTGCTCGAAGGGGAGGAGGTCAAGTTCTCTTCGCCGCGGGCAGCCCTCGCTGCTGGCATCGCCACCGTGTACCAGGACTTGGCCATGGTGCCGCTCATGTCGGTCTGGCGGAACTTCTTCCTCGGCGCTGAGCCCACAAGGGGATTCGGGCCATTCCGCCAGATCGACATCGAGAAGGCAAAGCAGATCGCCAAAGAGCAGCTCGCGGAGATGGGCATCGACATCCGTGATACCGAGCAGCCGGTCGGCACGCTGTCGGGCGGTGAGCGTCAGTCAGTGGCGATTGCCCGGGCCAGCTACTTCGGCGCTCGCGTGCTGATCCTCGACGAGCCCACCTCGGCGCTCGGCGTCAAGCAGTCCGGCGTCGTGTTGCGGCGCATCGTGGAGGCGCGTGACCGGGGGCTTGCAGTGATCTTCATCACGCACAATCCGAACCACGCGTACCCCGTCGGCGACCGCTTCGTGATTCTCAACCGCGGTCATTCGATGGGCAATTTTGCGAAGGAAGACATCTCGCAGGCCGAGCTGACCCAGATGATGGCCGGCGGCGCCGAGCTCGAAGCACTGCAGCACGAGCTGGCGACGCACTGAACCGATCGATGCGACAGCGCTTGGGCATTGCCGTGGTCGGCTTCGGCTGGATGGGCCAGGCGCATGCGCGCTCGGTCATGCGCATCCCGAGCCTGTTCGACGACCGCAGCTACACGCCCGAACTCGTGGTTTGCGCTGACACGGTCGGCGAACGGCGCGAGATGGCCAGCGAGGGCTTCGGCTTCAGTGAGGCAACCGACGACTGGCGGCCGGCCGTGGAACGTCCTGATGTGGAAGTCGTATACGTCACGGCGCCGAACATGCTGCACGAGGAGATCGTCACGGCGGCTGTGGCCGCCGGCAAGCACGTGTTCTGCGAGAAGCCGGTCGGCGGCACGCCGGCGCAGACGGTGCGCTGCTTCGAGGCTGCAAGAGCGGCGGGCAGCATCACGGGAGTTGGCTACAACTACCGGTACGCGCCGCTCGTGCAGCACGCCAAGGCGCTCATCGACGAGGGCGCGCTCGGATCGATCACCAACTACCGGGGACGCTTCTTCTCGATGTTCGGAGCCGATCCGCTGGGGCTGCTCTCGTGGCGCTTCGGGCTGGATCAAGCGGGCCACGGTGTCACCAGCGACATTCTCAGCCATGCCATCGACTTGGCCATGATGCTGAACGGGCCGATTGCCAGGGTGATCGGCAGCGGTGCCACGTTCATTGCCGAGCGGCCGGTCGCGGCAGCCGGGGCAAGCCACTACGCCCGCGGGCGGCCGGGCGACCCGACCGGTCCGGTCACCAACGAGGACTACTTCGGTGCCCTCGCCGTGTTCGCCAACGGCTCGCGGGGAACGTTCGAGGTCAGTCGCACGATGGTGGGACCCGAGAGCCAGATGGCATTCGACATCTACGGCACCGAGGGCGCACTGGGCTGGAATCTGGAGACCATGAACGAGCTGCGGTTGTATCTGGCACCAGAGAACGGGAGCACGTCTGAGCGTGGTTACACGACGGTCCGGGCCGGCGAACGGCACCCCGGCCACAGCGCCTTTGTTCCCGGCGACGCCAATGCCATCGGGTTCGAAGACCTCGTCGCGCTCGAGGATCACCAGTACCTCTCGGCGGTCAGCGACGGTCGCCCGCATTGCGCAGGCTTCGCCGAAGCGGTGGCCTACGTCAGCGTGCAGGCCGCCCTGCTGCGGAGCTGGATGAGCGGTGCCTGGGAGGACGTGATCCCGCTCACCGCCGACAACGTCGAGGAGCTGGCACCGCGCGATCCTGCTGACACAGCAGGCAGGTGAATCGAGCCCACGCGGCAACGGAGAGGCCGCACTGAAGGGAGGCTTGCGATGGCAGACATCGAGCTGACGGCCGCCGGCGCAATCGTCCGCTATCTCGCAGCTCAGCGGATTGCACTGGATGATCTCGACCCGGCGGCAGGCGGTCAACTGGCTGCCTCCGGCGTTTCCGACGGCGACTCGGTGCCGCTGTTCGGGGGCGTCTACGCGATCTTCGGCCACGGAAATGTGACATGTCTCGGGCCTGAGCTGCACAGCGCACGTCACGCGCTCCCGACATGGCGCGGGCAGAACGAGCAGGGCATGGCCTTGGCGGGCGTCGGCTTCGCACGGGCGATGAGACGCCGCAGGATCATGGCGGCGACCAGCTCCATCGGCCCGGGCGCCACCAACATGGTCACCGCCGCAGCGGTGGCCCACGCGAACCGCATGCCGCTGCTGCTCCTGTCGGGAGACACCTTCAGCCATCGGCTCCCTGACCCGGTGCTGCAGCAAGTGGAGCACTTCGGCGATCCATCGATGACGGTCAACGACGCCTTTCGATCCGTGGTCCGCTACTGGGACAGGCTCACGACGCCCGCGCAGGCGCTGGGGAGCCTGCCGAACGCAGTGGCGACGATGCTGGATCCGGCCGACTGCGGCCCCGCCTTCATCGGGCTGCCGCAAGACGTCCAGGCGCAGACGTATTCATTTCCGGAGCGGTTCTTTGAGCCGGTCGTGCACCGGGTGCGACGTCCACGCCCCGACCGGCGCGAGCTCGCAGCCGCTGCAGCGGCGCTGTCGGCAGCGAATCGCCCGCTGCTCATCAGCGGCGGCGGCGTGCGCTGGTCGATGGCCGAGGCCGAGCTGCGGGCGTTTGCAGAGCGCCACGGCATCCCGGTGGTCGAGACGGTGGCCGGCCGCACCAGCTTCCCGTCCAGCCATCCGCTCGGCTGCGGGCCGATCGGCGTGACGGGCTGTGTCTCAGCGAACGCGATGGCCGATGCTGCCGACGTGATCGTGGCGGTGGGCACACGGCTGGGCGACTTCGCCACCGGCTCGTGGACCGTGTTCGATCATGACTCGACGTTCATCGGGCTGAACACGGCACGGTTCGATGCATCCAAGCACGGCAGCCTGCCGCTGGTGGCCGACGCCCGAGAAGGGCTGGTTGAGCTGGCATCCGCGATCGGGGGTTATGTCGCACCGGCCGACTGGACGGCGCGCGCCGAGACCGAAACAGCGCAATACCACGCGTACATCGACAAGCTCGCCGCGCCCGACACTGTCGGCGTCGTGGGCACCGACGAAGCTGCCGCCGATCCGCCCACCTATGCGCAGGTGGTGGGCGCAGTGTCGAGAGCGGCCGATGAGCGCACCTACGTGGTGACGGCGGCCGGCGGTCTGCCTGGGGAGACCGTGAACGGCTGGCGCAGCGATGTCGAGCACTCCTTCGATTGCGAGTACGGCTACTCGACGATGGGCTACGAGATTTCGGGCGCGTGGGGCGCGAAGCAGGCGCAGCCCGCTCGCGATGTCGTTGCGCTCATCGGCGACGGCTCGTACCTGATGATGAACTCAGACCTGTACAGCTCGGTGCTGAGCGGCCACCCGATCACCGTGGTGGTCTGCGACAACGGGGGTTTTGCCGTCATCAACCGGCTGCAGCGCGCCCAGGGCGGCGAGTCGTTCAACAACTTCCTGGCCGACACGATGACCCAGAGTCCATCGGGGACGGTGGATCGAACAGGGCCGGAGCCTCCCCACGTCGATTTCGCCGCGCACGCAGCGTCCATGGGGTGCACATCGGAAACCGTGACCACCATCGCGGAGCTGGAGGCAGCGCTGGAGCGGGCGAAGGCATCCGAGCGCACGTATGTGATCGTGCTCGCCACACATCCCACATCGTGGACCGAAGGCGGAGTGGCATGGCAGGTGGGCGTGCCCGAATCCAGTGACCGGCCCGAAATCGCCGAAGCAGCCGCAGGCATGGCCGAGGCAATGGCTGCTCAGCGGCGAGGCTTGTGAGCACATCAGGCATCGGCCTCATCGGCTGCGGCCGAATCGGCCAGATGCACGCGCGCCATCTGGTCGGCATCGACGGCCTCCGTCTTGCTGCCGTGTGTGATGCCGTTCCGGCGGCATCGGCATCGATCGCAGCAGAGCTGGGGGTGCCGGTAGCCGACACCCCGGCAATGCTGATGGACCGATCCGACGTCGACGCCGTGGCCATTTGCTCACCGACGGAGACCCATGTCGACTTGATCGTGGCGGCGGCGGAGGCTGGGCTGCCTGCTTTCTGTGAGAAGCCCGTGTCGCTGGAACTGGCCGAGGCCGAACGCGCTGTGTCGGCCGTTGCCGCAGCAGGCACGGCAGTTCAACTGGGCTTCAACTGTCGCTTCGACCCATCGCATCGGGCTGTGGCCGCCGCGGCCCACAGCGGCGAGCTCGGCGAGGTGCACGTCGTCCGGATCACGAGCCGTGACCCGGAGCCCCCGCCGCACGACTATGTCGCCACCTCGGGGGGCATCTTCGCCGACATGATGATCCACGACTTCGACATGGCGCGCTTCGTCGTCGGCGCTGAGGTTGCCGAGGTGTATGCGGCAGGCGCAGTGCGCATCGATCCCGTGATCGGCGAACTCGGCGATTGGGACACCGCAGTGGCTGTGCTCACCCACGTCGATGGAACCATCACCACCATCGACAACAGCCGGCAGGCGATCTACGGCTACGACCAGCGCGTCGAGGCGTTCGGCAGCGCCGGGGCGATGGCCTCGCAGAACCCGACGGTGCACAGCGCCGTGCGATCCGGGCCCGCAGGAGCGGCCGCTGCGCCGATGCCGTGGTTCTTCACCGAGCGGTATGCCGAGTCGTATCGGGCCGAGTGGGCGGCATTCGTCGACGTGCTGGCCGGTGAGCCGCCGCTGGTGACGCTGGAGGACGGCCGGGCGTGCTTGGCGATCGCATTGGCGGCCACGCGCTCGGCACGCGAGGGACGTCCTGTCCGCGTGGCGGACGTCTGGTTATGAACAGCCAGCGATACCTCGCGGCGATGCGAGCGACTGTCGTCGGACCCGGCTAGCGAACGGGGCCGGTCGAGTCCCGCACGACCAACTCGGCGTGCAGCACCGACACCAGTGCAGTGTCACGGCCGTTCATGCGGTCGCTCAGCATGCTGACCGCTGTCTGCCCGATATCGGAACGAGGCAGCCGCACCGTGGTCAGCCGGGGCACGCCGGCGACGGCATACAGGGAGTCGTCGAAGCCCGTGATGCTGATGTCGTCGGGCACGTCGAGGCCGGCATCGACCGCGGCGAGCACGGCGCCGCGGGCCTGGGCGTCGTTGACGCAGGCGATGGCCGTCGGTCGCCGCGAACGGCGCAGCAGCTTGTCGGCCGCTTCGTACCCGTCCGATTGCAGGAAGCCGGCCGGCTCGAACGAGATGTGCTCCGAGCATCCCCGCCGTTCCATCTCGCCGGTGTACCCACGGGTTCGTGCTGCGACATTCGGCATCTCGGCATCGCCGACGAGAGCGATGTCGCTGTGGCCCAATTCGGCCAGGTGCCGGACGACCGACACCATGGCCGCTTCGTCGTCGGTGACGAGCGTGTCGTACCGATCGGATCGAAGGTCGTACATCAACGCCAAGACCGGCAGGACATCGGCGTACTCCTCGAGTTCGGCCGCAGCACGCCCACCGAGCAGCCCCAGTGCGAGGCCGTCCACCCGGTACTCGAGCATCCGCTCGATGACCTCGCGCTCACCGCTCACCTCAGGCGGGCTCGACAGGTACAGCGTGCGCATGCCGCGACGGCTGACTTCTTGATCCACGGCAAACATGACCTCGCCCCAGAACGCGTCGAAGAGACCGGTAATGACGAAGCCGATGGTGCCGCTGCTCAGGCCCGCGAGCGATCGAGCGCCGGCGTGCGCCCGGTAGCCCAGTTCGGCGGCCGACTCCAGGATGCGCTGGCGCGTGCTGTCGCGGACGTGGCCCTCGCCGCGCAGGGCGCGTGACACCAGCGACTTTGAGACACCGGCGTGCTGCGAGATGTCCTTGATGGTCGGGTAGCCACCCTGTCGTTTGGCCGTCATGAGTCCCTTCGAGGGCTGTTGCGAAGGCCGCGGCTTCGATGGTACCGAACCGCGGATTCCGGTCGATCAGCGAGCCGGCGTCAGAACGGGAGCTTGAGCCCTGGGCGGGGCCAGTCGCCGACGGCGAGACGGCCGGTGCCCGACAGGGTGACGTACGCCGTGCGCATGTCGTCGCCGCCGAAGCAGATGTTGGTGGTGGCCGAGTCGTCGGTGGGGGCGAACTCGAGCTCGTCGCCGTCGCGGGTGAAGGTGCTGATGCCGCCGGTGAGGATCGTGGCCACGCTCACGTTGCCTTCGGCGTCCATCGCCAGCGAGTCGAAGTACTTGCGGCCGGCCGGTCGGGCCAGGAACCAGCCCCGTGCTGGCACCCCGGCGGCAACCTTGCCCGGTCCTTCGAGGTCGAAGGCGAACATGGCGCCCTGGAACGTCTCGGCCACATAGACCCGGTCTTCCTCGGGGGAGATGCCCACACCATTCGGGCCGTCCATCGGGAATGCGATTTCCTCGATGTGGCTGCCGTCGGCCTTGGCGTAGTACAGCCCGCCGCGGTCCCGGTCGCGGGTGCGGGTCTTGCCGTGATCGGTGAACCAGAAGCCGCCGGTGGAGTCGAACATGATGTCGTTCGGCCCCTTGAGCGACACGCCGTTCACATCGGCATACAGGATGTCCACCTCGCCGGTCTCGAGGTCGATGCGCTCGATGCGGCCGGTGGTGTAGTCGGATGCCACCTCGCCGGGCA
This sequence comes from Acidimicrobiia bacterium, assembly GCA_022820505.1. Taxonomy (GTDB): domain Bacteria; phylum Actinomycetota; class Acidimicrobiia; order Acidimicrobiales; family Poriferisodalaceae; genus Poriferisodalis. The sequence goes on from JAJEFK010000054.1 coordinate 129,570, forward strand.
CGGTGCGGCCCCGCACGGTGATCCACTCGAAGCCGCCGTTGTTGCACACGTACAGCGCGCCGTCGGGGCCCAGTGCTGCGCCGTTCGGCCCGCCGCCCGGCGTGGCCAGGATGTCCTTGCGACCGTCGGAGACATCGACGCGGGTAATCGTGCCGCGCCCGATCTCGACGACGGCCACCGAGCCGTCTGCCAGCACCACCGGTCCCTCGGGGAAGATCAGGCCGTCGGTGATGGTCTCGAAGTGGTCAGGTCCGAAAAAGCTCATGGCCGCCGACGCTACTTCGCGACCATGCCCGGCTTCCTGCCAATCCAGCGCTGCAACGCTGTCAGCTCAGTGCGTCGCGCCAGGGGGAGGCGTCGATGCCGCGGTAGCGGTGTTCGAGAGCGTCGACCAGTTCGGGTGTCCAGTACGGGTGGCCAGGCAACGGGGCGCCGAACAAGGACAGCTCGTCGGGTGTGCAGGAGGCGGCGAACTTGGACCACAGGGGTCCATTCGAGACCGGCTGCACGTTGTCGTAGCCGATCCAGTCGGCGCCGCCGGGCTTGAATGAGGCGCTCATCAGGAATCGGCTGCCGCCGGGACGGGTGAGGTCGACGCCGCGGTGCCACACGTCTGGCCGGTACGCCAAGAACGAGCCGCGCACTCCTGCGGCAGAGATCCGATCGCCGTCGGGCGGACCGTCGTAGGGCTGGGTGGCGTCGGCAGGGCCTCCGGCCAACTCGGTGGGTGCCACGCCGTCATCCACATCGCTCAGGTACAGGAAGCCCTCCAGGTTCCACCAGCCGGCTTCGAGACGGTCGGGCACCACGTTGTGGTTGCGGTCCTGATGGAACGGCTGCTCGTAGTTGGCAACCCCGGTGTACTTGCCCCAGATGCGGGCCTGGTAGATGCGGATGTCGTCGATGCCCATCGCCTTGCGGGCGAACCGCAGCACATCGGCGTGTACCTGCAGCCGGTTCAGCCGGTGCGAGGTGTACGGGAACAGGATGTGACCCAGGAACTGCTCAGGTCGGAACGCGGCCCCTTCGGAGTCGGCCTCGGGGAACTTGTGACCTTGGTTGTAGCTGCGTCCGACGAAACGTTCTCGAAGTGCCGGATCGCCCGAATGGAACTCTTCGGGGCGCGGGTACAGATCCCAGAGCTGTTCGACGGCGTGGTCGATGTCGGCGGTCGGCACGAGCTGATCGACCAGTACCCAGCCGTGCTCGCGCCAATGCTGTGCCGCCTCGTCGAGATCGGCAATGCCGACGCTCGTGGCGCCGGCATCGGTGCGATCGACGGGCGTGCTCACGAGTTCAGTCGGCGCCCTGTGCGTCGTCGACGGTGATGCAGGTGCCGGACACGAAGTCCGACAGCGGCGACACCAGGTACAGCAGCGTCGAGTCGAGCTGCGAGGGCTTGCCGAGACGGCGACGGGGGAACATCTGGGTGAAGTCGCCCATGCGCTCGAGCATCCCGTCCATCATCTCGCTGTCGAACGCACCTGGGGCGATGGTGTTGACGTTGATGTGGTAGCGGGCGAACTCCTGGGCCAGCACTTCGGTCATGCGCACCACGGCGCTCTTGGTGATCGCGTACATGGAGGTGCCCAGCGGCGCCCTGAATGCGGCCCCCGACGAAATGTTGACGATCCGGCCGGGCAGTTCGGCAGCGATCAGGCGACGTGCGACCTCGCACGACAGGTGGAACAGCGACGTGAGGTTGGTGGAGATCATCTCGTCGACGAAGGCCGGGTCCATCTTGAGTGCCAAGCGGGCGTCGGGCTTGCCGGCGTTGTTCACGAGGATCTGCACGGTCCCGAGCTGGGACTCGGCGGTGGCGACGGCCTCGAACAGCGCCTCGGTGTCGGTCACGTCGAGCGGGATGGGCAGCACGGTGGCGCCGCTGGCCTCCAGCTCGCCGGCCAGGGCATTCAGCCGTTCGACACGGCGACCGCAAATCACCACGCTGGCGCCGCAGGCAGCCAGCACCGTGGCGAAACGGCGGCCCAATCCCGACGTGGTGCCGGTGACGAACGCCGTCTGACCGCCCAGGTCGGCCGACCACTGGGGCGGCAGGCTGACCTCGGCTCCGGCGCTGGCGTCGTCGTTCATGTTGGCCTCCTTGGCCGCCGCACCGACAGCCCACACACTGCCCACTCTGCTCGTGGGTTCAGCACCGCAGCGTATTGGCCGCCGTGGTGTGGCTCACAGCTTTGGCTGGTCCCGGGCTCACGGTGCCTGGCGGCCGTAGCCTCGCTCCGGTGAGGGGTGCGGGCGGGCCGGCAGCGGCGAGCGACAGCGGACCAGCCGTGCCGTCGGGCGCCGTCTTCCATGTCGCCCCGGCCATCGACCGGACGGGCGGCGTCGAAGCGCCGCTCAACGGTGCTGCGACGGTCGCGCGGCGCGCACCGGCCGAAGGCTCGGCTGGGGGCGCCGCGACCGGTGCCACAACCGTGCGGACCGCCGGCGGCGCGCTTCCGCTGCTGGTCATGGGCCTCGTGGTCGTCTCATGGGGTCTCGGGCCGCCCATCTCCAAGCTGCTCACCGCACCGGCGATGGTGAGCGCCTTCATCCGCTTCGGTATGTCCACGCCGTTCCTGCTTGTGGTGCTGGCGCTGCGCGGCCGCTGGCTGTCTCGGCGGGTGTTCACCCAGACCGCGCTGCCGGGCCTGTGCTTCGGCATCAACATGGTCTTCGTCTTCGCTGCGGTGCAGGAAGTCACGATCTCCGTGATGTCGGTGATGATGGCCTTGCAGCCGGCCATGCTCCTGGCGCTGGTGGGCCCGATCTTCGGCGATCGGGTCAGCTTCCGTCAGATCGTCTTCACGCTGATCGGAGTCGGCGGTGCCGTCGGCGTGATCATGGGCGCCGGCGGCGAGTTCCGAGCCAGCGGGTTCGGGCTGTTCCTCACCGCGATGTCGGTGCTGACCTTCACCGTCTATTTCGTGCTGACCCGGATGGCCCGAGCCTCCACCGATGTGGATCCGATCGAGTGGATGGCCGGCATCAACTTCTGGTCGTTCGTGGCCGCGGTCCCTCCCACGGTGCTGATGGTGACGCCGGACCGGTTCTTCGAATTCGGCGGGCTGGACTGGCTGTGGATCGTGATCGTGGCGTTCGTGACCGGGGTCTTCGGCCACGTGCTGATGACGTGGTGCCACGGTCACATCGAGGTGGCCCGCTCGTCGTTGTACGTGTTGGCGATGCACATCGTGGCCGTGGGGACGGCGTGGCTCATCCACGGCGAGCCGGTCACGCCCATGCAGTTCCTGGGCGGTGCCGTCGTGCTGTTCTCGGTGGCCATGGTGATCCGCACGCCGACCGGATCGCGCGCTGCGCCTGCACGGTCCGAACAGGTCGCTGAGTCCGAATCACCGGTCGCCGCGCGTTCACGAAACTGACGATCCGGTGTCGCGCGGGCTGAGTACGCTCGGCCGTGCACAGTGCACCAGCCGCGACGCAGGGGTTTGCCATCGATCCGCCTGCAGGGCTGAGGAGGCAAGGAGCATCTCCATGGGCCGATTCGCCAACACCTGGCGGCTGACCAAGAACTCATGGTCGCTGCTGAAACAGGATCGCGAGCTGCTGTGGCTGCCCGTCCTCAGCATGCTGACCATCCTGGCCATCGCTATTGCGGCGGCGGTGGTCGGCTTCGTGACCGGCAGCTTCGATACAAGCGGGGGCGCCGAGAGCGTCCAAGGCAGCGCCGTCGTGCTCGGGCTCGTGTTCGCCTTCGTAGCAACGGCCACGGTGGTGTACTTCGAAGGCGCACTCGTGGCTGGCGCGCACGAGCGCATGACCGGCGGCGATCCCACCGTGCGCAGCGCGATGGGCAAGGCAGCGTCACGGCTGCCGAGCCTGCTCGGCTGGGCGCTCATCACGTTGACCGTCGGGCTGATTCTGCGTTTCCTGCGAGAGCGCATGGGCTGGCTGGGCCAGATGCTCACGTTCTTGGCCGAGGCGGCGTGGGGCGTGGCCACCTACCTCGTCGTTCCCGCCATCATCATCGACGACTACCGGTCCTTCGCCAGCGTGAAGCACTCCATGTCGCTGGTCCGCCGCACCTGGGGCGAGAACCTCATCGCCCAGGCGGGGTTCGGCCTGCTGGGCTTCGTGATCGCCCTGCCGATCATCCTGGTCGCGGTGCTGATCGCCTCGTTGGTCCCGGGGATCGGCCTGTACATCGGCATTGCCGTCGGCGCGATCGGTGTGCTCACCGTGAGCGTTGTCGTGAGCGCGTTGAGCCTCTACTTCAAGACAGCGCTGTACGAGTACGCCACCGACGGCGTCGCGCACGGCGGCTTCGACATCGACGAGATGGAGGCCTCGTTCCGCTCGAAGTAGCCAGATCGAGCAGCCCGGCGTTTCAGCCGCCGATGCCGTGTTCGGCGGCGAAGGCGGCGAGGCCCTCGCTGATCTCGGCAATCTCGCCGGTGTTCCAGGAGACCACGAGCTCCGTGACCCCGACGGCCGCATAGCTGGCAGCCAGCTCCGGAGTCACGTCGCTGGCCGTCCGGCGCACGGAGACCTCAGCGGGGACGCCCGGGCGGCCTGCCGCCTCTGCGGCCTCGCGGATCACCGGCAGACGCTTCGCGACGCTCTCGGGCGACAGCATCATCGGGTGCCAGCCGTCGCCCAGGCGGCCGACGCGCCGCAGCGCCGGCGGGCGGTTGCCACCGATCAGGATCGGAGGTCGAGGCTGCTGCAGGGGCTTGGGCGAGCTCACGGCGCCGTCGAACGAGTAGTAGTGCCCGTCGTAGCTCGCGCTCGGCTGGGTCCACAGCAGGTCGAGCACCTCGACGAACTCGTTGCTGAGCTTGCCGCGGTCGTCGTATTCCGCGCCGAGCAGTGCGTTCTCCTCGGGCAGGCTGCCCACGCCCAGCCCGACCACCAGGCGGCCGCCGCTCAGGCGGTCCAGCGTGGCCAGCTCCTTGGCCAGCACCATCGGGTGCAGGTACGGCATCACCAGGACGCTGGTGCCGAGGCGCACGCGTGATGTGTGTGCCGCCATCCAGGTGAGCGTCACCAGCGCATCGTGGTAGGGCCGCTCGCCCAGCCGGTCCCACACGTAGCCCACGTTGAGGACGTGATGGTTCACCCACACCGAGTCGAAGCCGAGTTGCTCGGCCTCGACTGCCAGAGCGACCACCTCGGCAGGGTCGTCCACCCCGAAGTTGTTGGGCACGGTGAAGCCAAACTTCATGATCAGAGCCTCCCAGGATGAGCGCGGCGCGGGCTGCGCACGTGCGGTTGTGAGCGGTAGCGAGCCTCAGGCCAGCGCCGCAAAGGCTGCGTCGGCGATCTCGCAGGTGCGCTTGATGTCGTCGTCGGTGTGCGCCGCGCAGACGAAGTTGTTGTGGTAGCTGAGCAGGTAGGCGCCCCGGCGGATGCACTCGGCCACCCATCGTGCGTGGAAGCCTCCGCCGCCGGGGCCGACGATGCGCAGGTACGGCATGGCGGGCACGCCGCTCACCCGCAGCTCGTGCCCGTGAGCCGCTGCCACGTCGGTCAGCGCCTCGCCCAGGCGGGTGCCGATCTCGGTTGCTGCGTTGGCGGCATCTGCCGCGCGCAGCTCCCGCAGCGTGGCGAGCCCCGCAGCCATGGGCGCCGCGTTGAAGAACTGGGTGCCGGTGAAGAACGTCTCGCCGGCGGCTTCCTTGAGGGTGTCATTGCCAGCCAGCGCTGCGAGCGGATGCCCGTTCCCGATCGCCTTGCCGAAGCACATCAGATCCGGTGTGAACCCGTACGCGACGTGCGCGCCTGCCAGGTCGATCCGGAACCCGCTGCGGACTTCGTCCACGATCACGACGATTCCCGCAGCCCGGCAGGCGCCTTCGACTGCGGCCCAGTAGCCGTCCGCGGGCAGCTCGTTGTCGGCGAACACGGGATGGTGGTACGGCGATGAGATGAAGCAGGCGATGTCGCCCGGATGCGCGTCTATGGCCGCTTGCACGGCCCCGGCGTCGTTCCACGGCACCTCGATGACGAAGGCCTGGTCCTCCGCAATCGTGCCCTTGTTGCCGGGCGCCTGCATCCACGGCGCCGAGCCGTGATAGCCGCCCTGGATCTTGAGGATGTACCGCCGCCCGGTGGCTGCGCGGGCCACCATCACGGCCAGTCCTGTGGCATCGGCGCCGTTCTTGCCGAACAGCGCCCAGTCGGCCCCCTCCACGAGGTCGACGAGCTCCTCGGCGAGTTCCACCATGACCGGCGCCGCGAGGCTGACCGTGCTGCCGTCGGCGGCCTGCTTCTCGGCGGCCTCCTCGACTGCCGGATGGTTGTAGCCCAAGATGTTCGGCCCGTATGCGCACATCCAGTCGATGTAGGAGTTCCCGTCCACATCGGTGAACCGTGCGCCCTCAGCCGATGAGAAGAAGACCGGGCCGTCCTCGATGACTGCGGGTCCGTAGTGGCCGTACACGCCTTTGGGAACCACGGCCTTCGCCCGCTCGTACAGCTCCTGAGACTTCGAAGTTGGCATCGGCTCGCTCATATCTGCCTCACTCGACGAGTAGATCCTGATGAGCAGCATCCTGACATACCGGCGGATTGTCGGCACCCAAAAAAGCAGCAAGCGGGCGGGGTTACGATCCGGCGATGGGAGCGCTTGACGACTACACCGTCCTCGACCTGTCCATCCTGGTGCAGGGTCCTCAAGCTGCGGCAACGTTGCACGACATGGGAGCGTCGGTCATCAAGATCGAGCTGCCGGGCATGGGCGACCTCGCCCGGGTGATCCCCGTGTCGCCCGCCGATCCGCGAAATCCGTACTACGAAGCGTGCAATCGGGGGAAGCGGTCGGTCACCCTCGACCTGCGCACGCCCGGCGGCAAGCGCGCACTCGAGCGGTTTGTCGAGACCACCGACATCCTGATCCACAACTTCGTGCCCGGGACCATGGAGGCCTGGGGCCTGTCATACGAGCACCTGTCTGGCATCAATCCCCGGCTCGTGTATGCCACCGGCTCGACCTTCGGGCCGGTCGGCCCCAAGTCGATACGGGAGGGAGCCGACTCATCCGGTCAGGCAGAGGGCGGGCTCATGTGGGCCACCCGGATCAGCGGCGGCCCCCCGGTCATGAACGGGGCGGTCATCTCCGACCATGTCGGCTGCCAGAACATGGTCACCGGCATTCTGGCGGCGCTGCTCCATCGCACCGAGACCGGCCTCGGGCAGCGCGTCGACGTGTCGCTCGTGGGGGGCATGATCTACGCCCAGGCGTCGGAGATCACCTACACCCTGCTGACCGGTCGCAACCCGGAGCGGATCGACTCAGGCCATGCGTTCGTTCCCACGCTCCTTCACACCGTCGAGGCGGCCGACGGCTGGATCCACCTGCTCAGCGGCACCGGTCCGGGATGGCCCGAATTCGCCAAGCTGCTCGACCGGCCCGACCTCGCCGACGACGAACGGTTCCTGGCACTGATCCTGAGCTCGGAAGCCAGGGCCGAATTGGTCGCCATCATCGACGAGATGTTTCCCACCAGGACCCTCGACGAGTGGGAAGCGGTGCTCACCGGCGCCCGCGTCCGCTACGGGCTGGTCCGTGACTACGAGGCGATCGTGGCCGACGAGACGATGTACGAGAACGGTTACCTGCGATGGGTGGAGCACCCTGATGGCGAACGTGCGGTGATCGGCACCCCGATTCGCATGTCGGCCACGCCGCTCGAACCCGGCGCCGTCGCACCCGAACTCGGCCAGCACACCGAGGAAGTGCTGCTCGAGCACGGCTACACGTGGGACGACATCACCGCACTGCGGGAAGAGGGCGTTTTCGGCTGAGATTGTCGACGCAGCCTGTGGCCCCGCCGGCGGCGGGGGGCGTACTGCGGCGGGTTCAGCTGGCCGCGTAGGTGGCAGCGAGAGAGCGGGCGATGCGGTCGGTCTGGATTTCGGTGCTGCCGTCCACGTAGTTGGCGATACGTGCCCCGACGAGGTGGTGGCCTCCGGGGCGGTCGCTGCGCAGGCCCTCGGCGCCCATTGCTTGGATGCATGCGGCGATGTCGGCTTCGGCCGTCTCGGTGGCGAACTTCTTGGCGTGCGCCGCTGGCAGGATGGCGCCGGAGGCATCGCCGGTACGGAGCGACTCGGTGACCGCGCTGACAGCCCGTTCGGTGAGCAGCTGGGCGGCTTCGAGGCGGTTCTGCACCCCAGCCAACTTCCATGCCAGTCCTTGATGGGCGATGACCGGCTTGCCGAACGCCTCCCGCTCGGCTCCGTAGCGGACTGCGCTCGCGAGGGTGGCCTCCACCATGGCGCAGCACATGGCGGCGACGTAGGTGCGGGCGCCGTTCACGCTCGACAAGGCTGCGATGAAGGCTTCCCCCGCAGGGCTCAGAAGATCTTCGGCGGCGGCGACGTAGCCGTCCAGTCGGAAGCCACCGGTGCCGATGAGGTGGCCCCCGGCAAGCTCGTATGGCGGCAGCCGCTCGAAGCCGGGCTGGGTGCCATCGACCAGGAACAGCGCAATGCCTCGACCCCGGGAGCCGGGCTGCGTCTGCGCATAGCAGAAGATCACGTCGGAGTGCGCGGCGTTGGTGATCCAGGCTTTGGCGCCGTCGAGCCGCCAGCCGCCGTCGACAGGCGTCGCGGTGGTGGCGATGTTGGCGAAGTCGCTGCCGGCGCCCGGTTCGGTCAGTGCCGTGGACCCGAACCGGCGTCCGGCCATCAGCTCGGCCAGGTAGCGCTCGCGGTGGGTGTCGCTGCCGAGCCGAGCCACTCGCGCTGCGACGTTTCCGGTGTTCACCAGGCTGAAGGCGAACGGCATCGACACTGCGCTCAGCACCTCGACGATGCGGCACTTCTGGGCAAAGCTCATCCCCAGCCCGCCCAGCTCGGCAGGCACCTCCATGGCGAGCAGCCCGATCGCCGACGCATCCCGCAGCGCCTCCGGCGCCATGCGTTTCTCGCTCTCCCAGCGGTTCACGTTCGGCGCCACGACCGTGTCGCGGAACTGGCTGACTTCGCTGACGAACGCTTCGAACGATCCTGCGTCCATGCCCGTCAGCGGATCGTCTGCAGCGATCGAGTTGTCAACGTCGGCAGCAGTCATCGCGGCGACGGTAGCAGCGGTGTTCGGGGGCGAACCGAGAGCCGTCGCATGCGTCCGACCTACGCTGCGAGGCCGTGGTCGGTCTGCGCTCTGTCGCTGAGGCGTTCGAACCGGAACGCCTGTCGGCAGTGCTCAGCCAGGATCTCGACACACCGCATCACGGCCCGACGGCAGCTGTCGCCGCAGTGGTGCGCTCGGGAGACAGCGGCCCCGAGATGCTCTTCATCGAACGAGCCACCCGCGACGGCGACCCGTGGTCGGGCCACATGGCGTTTCCGGGCGGGCGCACCGAGCCCGACGACGACGACACGTTCGACACGGCAGTGCGCGAGAGCCGCGAGGAGATCGGCTTCGACATCACCGCGCACGCCGGCGTGCGCTGGCTCGGCCGGCTCAACGACCTCGAAGGCAATCCGCGCTGGCGCGGCGCGGCACTGCGGGTGACGCCGCACGTGTGCTGGCTCGACGGCGCCCGCCCCGCACTGACGCTGAACTACGAGGTGGCCGACGCGTTCTGGGTGCGGGTGGTGGAACTGGCCGACCCTCGACACCACATCGACTATCACTACCCGCCTCGACCCGACGAGCGCTTCCCCGGCATCGAAGTCGGCCACGGACGAGTGATCTGGGGCATGACGCTGCGGATGCTGCAAGACCTGTTCACCCGCACCGGCCACCCCCTCCCGATCCAGTTCAGCCCGTCCAGCTGAGCAAGCCCCGCCGCTGCAGCCGTGCGTTCGTTATGGTCCCCACACTGCGGCTGGCGCGACCCATGCCTGCCCGTTGGTGCGAGGGGGATGAGACATGAGCGCTGAATTCGAGTTGGAGATGCTGAGTTCGGGATGGGGCCTGATCGAGGGTCCGCGGGTGGACGAGCACGACAACCTCTACTTCTCCGACGTGCCCAACGGCGGCGTGCGCCGCAGGCGGCCCGATGGCGAGATCGAGATCGTGGTGCCGAAGCGCCGGGGCGTGGGCGGCATGGTGCTGCACGCCGACGGCGGTGTGGTGGTGAGCGGTCGCAACATCCAGCACGTCACCGACGCCGGCTCGGAAGTGCTGTTCGCTCCCGATGTCGCCGGTTTCAACGACATGCACACTGATTCGCTGGGGCGCGTCTACGTGGGCTCGCTGAGGCGCAACCCGTTCGACCTGTCGTCACCCGATGAGGCCGGCGAGCTGTATCGCATCAACCTCGACGGCACAGCCGATGAGGTCTACGGCGACGTGCAGCTCACCAATGGCATCGGCTTCTCGCCCGACGGGTCGCAGCTGTACCACTCCGACAGCATCCCGGGCAGGGTCTGGGTGTCGGATGTGGACGGCGATGCCGTGACCAACCGCCGGGAGTTTGTGCGGGAAGGCAAGGTGCCCGACGGCCTGGCCGTGGACGTCGAAGGAGGCGTGTGGGTCGCGCTGGCCGAAGGGGCACGAGTACAGCGCTACACGCCCGACGGCGAGCCCGATCTCGCCGTGCCGGTTCCTGACCAGTTCGTCACCAGCGTCTGCTTCGGCGGTGCCGACATGCGCGATCTCTACATCGTGACCGGCGGGGCGTCGGACGGCGGCGGCACCGGCGGTGGCGGCTGCATCTTCCGCACTCGTGCCCCTGTTGCCGGCGTCCCGACGCCGCTGGCCCGGGTGCGCTCGCGCCAATGAGCTCCGTCCAGTGAGCCCGAGTCCCATGTCCGGCATCTTCCGCTGGTCCTATGGCGCGCATGACGCACCGGTGCTGCTGTGCCTGCACGGCATCGGCTCGTGCGCGGATGCCTTCTTGGATCAGCGCCCGCTAGCGGAACGTCTGGGTGTGCGGCTCGTGGCGTGGGACGCTCCCGGATACCGCTATTCGGCCGACCCCGCTGCTGCTCCCGGCATCGACGGCTGGGCTGACGCAGCAGCATCGCTGATCACGGCCGAATCAGACGGGCCGGTCGTCGTGCTGGGCGTTTCGTGGGGCGGTGTCACCGCGACCCGGCTGGTCCTGCGGCACCCTGAGCTGGTCTCTGCGCTGGTGCTGGCCGACTCCAGCGCCGGCGCCGGCACGAAGCCCGAGCAGGCCGAAGCGATGCGCGCTCGGGCCGTCGATTTCGTCGACCTCGGCCCCGAGGGCTTCGCCGCGGCCCGGGCGCAGCGGCTCGTCGGCCCTGACGCCTCCGACGAGCTTCGGGCTCACGTTGCCGACATGATGATCCCGTCGATCCGCATGCCCTGCTACCAGTGGGCCTGCGACTCGATGGCAGAGTCGAACCACTACCCGGACCTCGAGCGCATCGCTGCGCCGACGCTGGTGGTGGTGGGCGAGCACGACGAGGTCACCCCGCCCCGCACGTCACAACGGCTGGCGGAAGGAATTGCGGGCGCGCGTTACGCAGAGATCGCCGACGCCGGCCACCTCGCCAACCAAGAACAGCCAAGCGCCTTCAACGACGCCATCGCCGGGTTCCTGGCGGACGCGACCGGTTGAGAATCTGGCGTGACGATGCCGATCAGCGGGGAGGCAGCCGGATGCCGCCGTCGACCCGGATGACTTCGCCGTTCATGTACGGGTTGGTGATGCACTCCATCACCATGAAGGCCAGCTCCTCGCCGTAGCCCAGCCGCTTGGGGAACAGCACGCTCTGGCCCAGGTGCGCCTTGAACTGCTCAGACTGCTCGCCCTCGCCGTAGATCGGCGTGTCGATGAGGCCCGGCGCGATCGTGTTGACCCGGATGCCGGTGGCGGACAGGTCGCGGGCGATCGGCAGGGTCATGCCCACCACGCCGCCCTTGGAGGCCGAGTAGGCGGCTTGGCCGATCTGGCCGTCGAAGGCCGCCACCGAGGCCATGTTGACGACCGCGCCGCGAGACCCGTCTTCGTCGACGGGCTCGGTCTTGGCCATGGCCGATGCCGCCTGGGCGAGCATGTTGAACGAGCCGATGAGGTTCACGTTGATCACGAAGCGGAACTGTTCGAGGTCCATCGGCACGTTGTTGCGGTCGATGGTGCGACCCGCACGGCCCAGCCCGGCCGAGTTGACCAGCGCACGAAGCGGCCCCATCTCCGATGCGGCATCCACCGCGGCGCTCGCGTCGTCGATGCTGGTGACGTCGCAGCGCACGAACAGCCCGCCGACCGACGATGCCACCTCGGTGCCGAGGTCGTCCTGCAGGTCAGCGATGACCACATGGGCCCCGGCATCGGCAAGCTGGCGGGCGCTGGCCTCGCCGATGCCCGACGCTCCGCCGGTGACGATGGCTGATGCTCCGCTGAGATCAAGACGCGGCATGTTGCTTTCCTCCAAGTCGTTTACGCCGGATCGAAGCTAGCGTCGGCAGTCGGCATGTCGGAGGGTCCACCGCGATGAAGAGCGAGCGCACGGCGACGTTCGCCGCACTCGGGGTGCCAGCTTTCCGGCTGCTGTGGCTGAGCGGGGTGTTCTCGTTCATGAGCATCCAGATGCAGTTCTTGCTGCGTTCGCTGCTCGCCTGGGACCTCACCGAGAGCGAGGGGGCACTGGGCGTCGTGTTCTTCGCGTTCGGATTGGCGCTCGGGGTGTCGACGCTGTTCGGCGGCGTGGCCGCGGATCGACTCTCGAAGCGTCGGCTCATGCTGTTCGGCCAGATGGTGCTGCTGCTCGGTTCCATCGGCATGGGTGTGGCGCTGGCCACCGACGTCATCCACTTCTGGATGCTGCTCGTCTCCAGTGCGCTGCAAGGCCTGATGTTCGGCTTGATCGGTCCTGCTCGCATCTCGATGACGACCGAGCTGGTCGGGCGCGAGCGGCTCGGAAACGCGATCACGCTCTCGTCGTTGTCGCTCAGCGGCAGCCGCGTCATCGCCCCGACCGGGGCCGGATTGCTGGCAGGGTGGGCGCTGTTCGGCCTCGCCGGGGCCTATTTCGTCTCGGCGGCCATCGCGACCCTCAGCTATGTGCTGCTGCTGCCGCTGCCGGAGACGAGCACGCGGGAGGCTTCGCCCGCCGGCAGCGCCCGGCTGGCTCGGCTCGCGGTCGGCAACCCCCTGGCCGAGATCCGCCAGGGAATCCGTTACGCGATGAGCCGCCCCGAGCTGCGGCGGCCGATCCTCACGTCGATCATCGTGATCATGTTCGGCTTCAGCTATGTCGCCTTCCAGCCGGCGCTCGTCGAAGGGGTCTTCGGGCTCGGCGACAGGCAGGTCGGGTTCATCGCCGGAGCGTCGTCCATAGGTGCGGTGGTCGCGTCGATTGTGCTCGCTTCACGTGCCGACTCGCCGAGCGCCGGCTCGATCCTCGTCGGCTTGGGTTACGCCTTCGGTGCTTCGGTGATCATTTTGAGCTGGGCCCCCACCTACATCTGGGCACTGGCGATCACCGCCGCTGTCGGCGGGGCATCAACCGGGTTCATCTCGCTCGTCCAGACCATCGTGATGCGGGCCACCGACGAGGCATACCAGGGACGCGTTCAGTCTCTGGTGCAGTTGCCGTTCGCGGCGTTCGCCATCGCTGCCGCGCCGCTGGGGGTGCTGGCCGAATGGGCTGGCGTGCGCACCATGTTCCTGACCATGGGAATCGCCGTCACGCTCAGCATGGTCGTGTATTCGATGGCGAGCCTGGGCGGCGGCAGATCGTCCCAGCCAGCCGGTTCTCGCTAGGTGCAGCGGGTCGGTTGACGGCGTCCGGGGGGTCACGAGCGTCGGTCTGATCGACGACCTCGGCCGCGCCGAAACCGGCGGTGTGCGCGTTCGGGGCCGAGCTCGGCAGGCGACCGTCGCTCAGCCCAACTGTTCGAGGATCGAGGTCTCCGAGAGGCTCGTGCGGATGTCGGTGTCGGCAACCGTCGGCACGTCGGGGCACCAGCGTGACATCGCTGCCTCCAGCGCTGACTTGACATCTGCGGCTATCGCCCGAGCGTCGGCTTCGTCGCACTCGATGACAACGCTGTCGTGGACGGTCTGCACAGCGTCGGCTGTGGGGTAGTGAGCCAATACTTCGCTCAGCCGACCGTAGGCGTCGAGCATCACGTCGGCCACGCCGCCCTGGATGGGGGCGTTTCGGTAGGCGTTGGCCATCTGGCCGACGCGGGTGTGCAACGCGCGCCGCAGCAGGAACTGCTGATCGGCGTCGCCCATCGCGACGCCCACCTCATCGATGACGGCCCGCCGCAGGTGCCGTTGCTCCAGCACCTTGTCCACGGCCGCCCGCAGCGTGCCGCCCGCCACTGCCGTCGGCGGAGCGAGGTCAAAGCGGGCCAGCACCCGCCGCCACACATCAGCCGGCCGAGGCTTGGTCGAGCAGCCCACGACAGCAGCGGCTTCGCCAAGCACCCAGTCCACGGAGAACGTGAACTGCTGACGGCGGCCCGCTGGTGTGTGCGAGCTGAACGACAGCGGCGAGCCATCGGAACGGACGACGACCGGCGCGGCAAACGACAGCGCCCACGCCACCTCGGCAACGTCGATCTCGCTCAGGCCGATCGTCGGGCCGCCGGCGAACCGGCCCGGGTCGATCGCGCCGGCCCGATCGGCTGCGAGCAGGGCCTCGTGGACCTCCTCGGCGCTGTGATGCCGGCGCTGCTGGCTCCGAAGCGTCCGCCGAGCGTCGTCGGTGCGGGGCCACAGGGCCCCCAGCCGCAGCGTCAGCGGCCAATCGGCATCCAGCGAGGTGGCGGCGAAATGTCCGATGAAGCGGTCCCGCTCGTCCACCCAGTGGGCGATGCCGGGGTACGCGCTCAGGTAAGCCTCGATGAGTGCGTCTGCCTCGCCTCGGCTGGTCGGCACGCCGGCGTCGGTGAGGCCGCGCGACAGCCCCGCGCCGCGCTGCCCGTACAGGATGCCGAAGTTGATGCGCTTGGCCTTGGTGCGGAACTCCTCGTAGCGAGGCCGGTCGAGCGCCGCCAATCCCGCCGGTCCGTCGAGGCGCACGCCGAACATCCGCTCAGCGGTGGCGGTGTGGATGTCGAGGCCCTGCTCGAACGCCGACCGCAGGCCGTCATCGCCCGCGAGCTGGGTGGCGAAGCGCAGTTCGGCCTGGCTCAAGTCCGAATAGACGAAGACCCGCCCGGGCGGGGGTTTCATGTACGGCTTCAGCCGCGGCGTGAAGTTCTGCGCATTCGGGTTGCGGCTGGCCAGCCGGCCGGTGTTGGTGCCCACCACCTGCAGGTATTCGGGGTGCAGCCGGCCGTCGGCCCACAGGTGCTCCGCCATTGTGTGCCCGTAGGTGCTCAAGGTCTTGGACAGGTCGCGGTAGGCCAGCAGCGTGCTGCAGAGCTCGCCGCCGATGCCGGCCAGCACCGAGGCGCCGAGCGAATCAGTCGGCGCCAGCGGCCGGGCTCGGCCGTCGGTCTTGGTTGTCCATGCCTCCACCTCGTCAGCCGCGAAACGGTTCAGCACGTCACGTGCCTGTTGCTCGCTGTCGGGGTTCCAGCTGGGCTCGAGGCCGCCACCGAAGAGATCGCCTTGACCGCCGCCGGTCAGCTCGGCCAGCTGGGTGAGCACCTCAGCACGCCGCGACGCCAGCTCCGCCAGCTCGGCTTCCCAGCCCTGCACGTCGAAGGGCAGACCGGCGCGCTCCATGCGGTCGAGAAACGGCCGGGCTGCCTGCTCCAGACGGCAGACCTCTTCCAACCCTGCGTCTCGCAACCCCTCACGCAGCACGTGCGACACCCACAACGTCTCGACGGCGTCGGCTGCGGCATAGGCAACCTGGCGATCGCTCAACGGGCCATTGGCTCCGAAGGAGAACTGCGTTGTGGCCTTGCCCTCGACGCTCAGGCCCAGGTAGCGCTCGGCCGCCCAGGCCAGACCGTGAAAGAAGCTGAACCCGGTGAGCCCCTGATGCAGCAGGGCATCGGCCAGCTGCGCATCCCACCAGCGCAACGACCCGACCGCCGCACCCGCGGCCATGGCCGGCTCCATGAGGTGGGTGTCGATGACCCGATCGTCAAACGTCGCGTTCCAGGCGTCCGATGCCAGATCCGGCACCCGGAGACCCTCATGCAGCGCGGTCGCCAGCTCCACCTGGTCGTGCCTGCCGATGTCGACGACCCACGCGCGCTCGGTGCCGCCAGCATCACGGGTGGCGGCGGAGATCACCCGCAGCTTCGGCACACGGCCGCGCGTCTCCGCTTCGCGCGGCTCGAAGTCCGTCTCGGTGTCCATTGCGCGGGCTGTGGAGGCGCGGAGCGCGTCGACGAAGTCGCCGAGCTCGTCGCGGCCTACTACCGTGATCGGCACCTCAGCCGGGTCTCGCGAGGGCTCAGGACGCGGATCGAGTCGCCGGAGGTCCGCTGGGGCACAGGCAACATCGGCGGCGTCCACGAGCGCACCCTAGGACGGCCCTGCGACAGCCACCGGACAGCTCATGCGATGTTGTCGGGCGCCGGGATGGAAGGCCCTGCGACGGTGGCAGGACCGTTGCAGCGCGTGCCGCGGGCGTCCGGACGGGATGGCCCCTCAAGCAGCTCAGGCGTACTGGATTTCGATGAAGTCGTCGGGTGCGCCGTCGCCTGCTTCGGTCTCGGCGGTGATGAGCTCGTCCAGGCGCTTGGCCACGGGGCCGACTGTGCCGTTGCCGATCGGGGCGCCGTCCCACTCCACCACCGGGAACACATGGGTGTCGCCGCCGGACATGATGACCTCGGCTCCCGCGCGGGCCTCGTCGGCCCGCAGCGGGCGCTGCTGAACGTCGCTGAGCAACCCCTCGTCGCTGAGCGGCCCCCGGGCCAGATCCAGCAGGCGCCGCATGGTGGTGCCGTGCAGGATGCCCTCGAACGGGGGAGTCACGAAGACGCCGTCGTGGCTCACGCTGCACACGTTCAGTACGCAGGCTTCGGCGATGAAGCCGTCGTCGTCCACGATGATCCCGAACGTGCCGCCGCCGTCGGCAGCCTCGAGGTGGGTGAGGACATTCAGCAGGTAGTTGTTCGACTTGATCTGGGCCAGCAGCGGCGGCTTCTGGGGCGTCTCGCGCACCGTCGCTTCGCGGAAGCCGTCCCGCATCGGGTCGAAGCCTCCATCGCCGAAGCTCATGGGATCGAGTACGACGCAGTAGAAGCACGGCTCTTCGCACTCGGCGGGCATGAACGAGAACCCGCCCGGGCCCGCCGTCAGCCAGTAGCGGACGATGGCGTTGCGGGCACCCGAGGCTGCCGCGGTGTCGGCGACCATCTGGATGAGCTCGTCGCGTGACCACGGGATCGTGAGGCGGGCGCCCACTGCACTCGCAAGCAGCCGGTCGATATGGATGCCGAGCCGGTACAGCCGGCCGTTCACCAGCGAGCATGTGTCGAAGACGCCGTGGCCCCGGTGAACCATGTGATCGTCGAGCGGCACCGTCATGACGGTGGGATCGGTGACGACGCCACCCAGGTAGGAGCTGAACATGGCGTAGCAACCGCGCTTGCCCTGGCGTCGCGCGGCCATTCGCTCGACAGCTTGGGCAGCGCTCAGGATCTGCTGGGCCGGGCGCAAGCCGGAGTTCGGCTGGCCACCGGTAGCAGCGTCGCTGTTCCCAGAGACTGTCCGCAACGCCACATGCCGATACTACGTGGACTGCCGTGCCCGGCTCGGGAAGTGTCGGCCGGTCGGCGCGCGTAGCCTCGCAGGGCAATGGCGGTTCCGGATGGGGAGGACGCGCCCCCGGCATTCGGGCCGACGGCGCTGGCGACGCCGGCCAACCTGGTGACGGTCGCCCGGATTGCGGCCTCGCCGGTGTTCATCTGGATGATCGTGCGGACCGACGAGGCCCGCTGGTCCACGTTCGCCGTCGGATTCGCCATCGCGATGACCGACTACCTCGACGGCTGGCTGGCCCGCCGACACGGCACGACGCGCGCCGGTGCCTTCCTGGACCCGCTGGCCGACAAGGTGCTGGTGCTCGGCGGCATGGCGGCGCTCGTGTGGAACGGCCAATTCCACGCTGTCCCGGTGATCGTCATCGCGGCACGGGAGCTGCTGATCAGCGCCTACCGGTCACGCGCCGGCCGCCGAGGCATCACGGTGCCGGCGACCAAGCTCGCCAAGTGGAAGACGTTCGTACAGCTCTGGGCCATCGGCTTCGCGGTCATGCCGCCGCTGGCCACCAATGCCCACTGGGTCGCCACGCTCACGCTGTGGCTGGCGGTCGCGCTCACTGCGTGGACCGGCTGGTCGTACCTGCGGTCGGCTCGTGGCGTGGCGGCCGCGCAGCTTGGCGACGACACTTCCGGCTGAACCGCGCCAGCCTCTGCCCCTAGGGTCACGGCTTGTGAAGACAGAGATCGTCGCAGTGGGCACCGAGTTATTGCTGGGCCAGATCGTCGACACGAACTCCTCGTGGATGGGTGAGCAGCTCGCCCTGGCCGGCATCGACAGCCACTACCAGACCAAGGTGGGGGACAACTGGGATCGCATCGAGGATGCGTTCCGGCTGGCACTCGACCGCAGCGACTCCGTCATCGTGTGCGGCGGCCTGGGGCCCACCCAAGACGACATCACCCGTGAGGTGCTGGCGTCGGTGATGGGGGTCGAGCTGGTGCTCGACGAGCGCATCGCCGAGCGAATCCGGGCGATGTTCGCAAGCCGCAGCCGCCCGATGCCCGAGAACAACCTGCGCCAAGCCATGGTTCCCGTCGGCGCGTCGCCGATCCCGCAGCAGCCCGGCACTGCGCCCGGCCTGGTGGCGCCCATTCGCTGGGTGCAGGGCACCGGGGCCGTCGCTCCCGGCGCTGAGCCGCCGGACGGGGCGGAGGTACTCGACCGCGTGGTGTACGTCGTGCCCGGTGTGCCGTATGAGATGCGCGAGATGATGAACGGCACCGTGCTGGGCGACCTGCAGCGGCGCGCCGGTGTCAGCGCAACCATCGAGAGCCGGGTGCTGCGCACGTGGGGCCAGAGCGAATCGGGTTTGGCCGAGATGCTGGCCGGCCGCATCGACGAGCTGGACGAAGCTGGCAACCCGACCTTGGCGTTCCTGGCCAGCGGCATCGAGGGCATCAAGGTGCGGATCACTGCTAAGGGTGCTGACTCGGCCGAGGCGTGGCGCCTGATCGAGGCCGAGCAGGCGGTGCTTGAGCCGCTGCTCGGCGACCTGGTCTTCGCCTACGACGACGACAACATGGAAACGGCGGTGCTCGCTGAGCTGGGTGGGCTCGGTTTAACGCTCGGTGTCGCCGAGACGATCACCGGCGGCCGCATGGCGAACCGTCTGTCGTCGGCGGAGGCGGCGATGCGTGCTGGCAGGGCGCCGGGCGGGGCCATGCTGGGCGATCCCGGGCTCGCGTCCGCAGCCGATGACGACCCGCCCGCAGGACCCGGCCCGCGCACCTTCGCGGGCGGCATCGTGGCCCGCTCAGAGCACCTCACGGAGTACCTGCTGCATGCCGGCTCGTCGACGGTGTCGCCGATGGGCGACGATCTCGTTCCGCCGCTCGCGTCGGCCGCCGGCGCCGAGGCGCTCGCCCGAGCGGCCCGCCTGCGCACCGGCGCCAGCGTGGGCCTCGCTGTCACGGCAATCGAAGACCGCAACGCAGCCACGCCCGAGCATCCCTTCGGCACGGCGTTCCTGGCCGTGTCGATCTCGGCGCAGCCAGTGCGCGGCGGCATTCCGGCAGTCGCTCACCGCGACAAGGTCGACGAGATCCGCCTGCCCGGTGACCGCGAGCGGCTCGCCGACTACAGCGCCATCTCGGCGCTCAATCTGCTGCGCCTCACACTCACCGGCCGCCGCTAGAGGCTGAGCCCCGGGCCCGAGCGGCCCGCGAACGCAGCGAGCTAGAGCGGGAAGCTCAGGGCGAAGCCGTGGCCCGAGCGGCCGACGGACGGCCATTCCCACATCCCGCGAACGCGATCTCTGGATGGCAGGCTGTCCCGATGCGATTCGGATTCTGGACGAAGAACGATCAAGAGACCTCGGCAGTCATCGAGTGCTGCCAGCACGCCGAGGCCACCGGCTGGGACGGGTTGTGGTTTGCCGACCACTTCATGCCCAACGAGGAGAACGTGGACCAGCCGGTCCACGAGGCGTGGTCGGTGCTCGCGGCGCTTGCGGTAGCAGTGCCCCGGGTGCGTCTCGGCCCGCTCGTGGCCGGCAACACCTACCGCAACCCGGCGCTCACGGCCAAGATCGCCACGACGATCGACCACCTGTCGGGCGGCCGGGTGGTGCTGGGCATCGGCGCCGGATGGCAGGAGAACGAGCACGAGGCCTACGGATTCGATTTCGGCACGCTGCGCAGCCGCATGGATCGCTTCGACGAGGCCGTCGAGATCATCAGCTCGCTGCTCGGCAACACACGCACGAACTTCGACGGCGAGCACTACACGGTGGCCGGGGCGCCGCTCGACCCCAAGCCGGTGCAGTCACCGGTCCCGCTGCTGATCGGCGGGGGCGGTCGGAAGCGCACGCTGCGGACCACTGCTCGCTGGGCCACCGAATGGAACTACTGGGGTATGCCCGATGACATCGCCGAACTGTGCTCGGTACTCGACGGGCACTGCGAGGCGATCGGCCGCGACCCCGGCGAGATCAGCCGTTCAGCCTGCGCATTGCTGTTCATCAATGAGGACTCGGCCAAGCTGGACCGCTTCCGTGCCATGGACCTGGGTCGGGCCACCATCGTCGGCACTCCCGACGAGGTCAGCGAGGTCGTCGAGCAGTACCGGCAGGTCGGCGTCGACGAGCTGATCATCCCCGACTTCACCTTCGGCCCCATGGATGCCAAAAGGCACTCCATGGACCTGTTCATCAACGAGGTAGCACCCAACTTCCGCTGACGGCAGCGCAACACCGCACCACACGACACTCCGACAACGGGAGAACGAGATGAAGATCGGTCTGTTTCAGATCAACATGGGGGCGCTGGGCGATGCAGCCGGCGCTGAGGGGGCCGGCCGCATCGCCGTGGCCGCCGAGCATGCCGGCTTCGAGTCGGTGTGGACGGGGGAGCACGTGGTGCTGCCCGACCCGCAGGCGCCGCCGTCGCCGCTGCCGCCGTTGCATCCGATGCTCGACCCCGCCGTCGCGCTCGCGTACGTCGCAGCGCTCACCAGCGAGATCAAGCTGGGCACCGGCATCATCATTGTTCCCCAGCGCAACCCGCTGGTGCTGGCCAAAGAGCTGGCCAGCGTGGATGTGCTGTCGGGCGGCCGGCTGCTGTTCGGCGTGGGCGTGGGCTATCTCGGGCCGGAGTTCGAGGCGTTGGGCATCCCGATGGAAGACCGTGCTCGCCGCACCGAGGAGTACATCGAGGCCATGCGCGCCATCTGGTCAATGGACGCTCCCGCATACGACGGTGAATTCGTGAAGTTCTCGAACGTGCAGGCGCGGCCCCAACCGGTCCAGCAGCCGGGCCCGCCGGTGGTGATGGGCGGCCACACCGCACCCGCCTACCGCCGATCGGTCACGATGAGCGAGGGCTGGTACGGGTTCGCGCTCGACTACGACGCCACGCAGAAATGCATCGACGGTCTGTCGGAGGCAGGCGCCCGCTACGACCGGCCCGCCGAGCTCGGCAGGCTGGAGATTACCGTGACGCCGCGCGTGCGGCCGACACCGGAGATGGTCGAGCGTTTCGCCGAGATGGGCGTGGATCGGCTGGTGCTGCTGCCCAACGGCCAGACCGTCGACGAAGTCGCCGCCTTCGTCGACCACATCGGCTCGACGATCCTGAACTGAACGCTGAACCGAGCCCAGCCGGGGCCGGGCGTGATGGCCGGACTACCGACGCTCCGGAGCGCTCGGGCGGCGGATTGCCTCGCCGGCAGACACGATGCCCTGGTCTTCGAGCGCATCGATCGCTCCGTCGTCGAGGCCGGCGAGATCGCGCAGCACCTCGCGATTGTGCTGACCCCGGTCACCGGCAACCGCTCCCGGCGCCACACCGGCATCGGCCGCCCTGAAGCGCCACGGCGACTGCGGAACCGTCATCGGTGCGGCGGCTTCGCCTCCCACGATGTCAACGAAAGCGCCGCGCTCGGCTGCCCAGTCGGTTGCGGCGAGTTCAGCCACGGTGCGCACTTCTGCCGCCATCACCGATTTCACGCCGATCGACGCCTCGACAGCCTCGGCGCTGTCGAATTGGCTTACCCACTCACCGAAGATGGCCTCGATCTCGTCACGATGCAGCACACGGTCCTCGATGCGCGCGAAACGGGGGTCTTCGCGCAGGTCCGGCCGGTTCATCGCCGCCGCGATCACCTTGAAGCCGAAGTTGGCAGTCAGGTCGAGCGTCACCGTGACGTGGCGGCCGTTCGACAGCGCGTACACCGCTGCCCAGTTCTGCCCGCCCTTGAAACCGATCAGCGGATCCTGGCCGGTCAGGTCGGTCGCTGCCTGGTCGTTGCACATGAGCGTGCTCTCGGCCATGGACACCTCGACGGTCTGGCCGCGCCCGGTCCGCACACGCATGTGAAGCGCCGCCAGAACGGCGCCCAGTGCATGCAGCCCGGTGTAGGTGTCGGCATGCGACATCGGGTCGTTGCGGTAGGCATCCCCGCCCCGCCGCCGGGAGACCATCTCGGTCACGCCGGCCTCAGCGTGCAGCACCGACGCGAACGCTCCCCGGCCGCTGCGACTGTTGCCGTGCCCCCAGCCCGAGACCGACGCCACGATGATGCCGGGGTTGATATCGCTGAGCACGTCGTAGCCCAGCCCCAGCTTGTCGAGCACTCCCGGTCGGTAGTTCTCCAGCACGATGTCGGCCTTGGGGACCATCGACAGCAGCACGTCGCGGCCGGCGGGCTGGGTCAGGTCGAGCGAGACGCACTCCTTGCCGACGTTGAACTGGGCGAAGTAGGGCGAGAATCCGTCGACGTTGGGAACGATGAACCTGGTGAGGTCGGCATCGGGAGGCTCGATCTTCACCACGCGGGCGCCCAGATCGGCCAGCAGGCGACCGGTGATCGGCCCCGCCACGGCGCGGGTCAGATCCAGCACGAGCACGTCTTCGAGCGGTCGTTCCACGGCGCACGACGATAGAGCCGGGCAGCGCCCGCTGCCCGCCTTCAGCGCCCGATGGCACTGCCCACTCTCAGCGGCCGATGCCGCTGCTCGCCGGCACCGGCATCCAGACGCTGGGCGGCGACAGTTGCGAGGGCAGTCGGCGCGCCGGTGCAGCGTCGGGCGGCTCGAGCGGCACTGGGTCGCGGGTCAGTCTCGAGATGACCAGCGTTCCCGCCAGGGCGAACACTGCCACGGCGGCGATGGGCACGAGCGTCCCGCCGGTCTGCTCGTGCATGGTGAGCATCAGGATCGGGCCCACCATGCTGCCGATGCCGTAGCAGAAGAACAGTCGGCCCAGCACCGACCCGATGCCGGCGACGCCGAACAGGTGCGGCGTGACGTCGCCCTGCAGCGCGACGAAGCCGCCGTAGCCCACGCCCAGCAACACGGCGAACACCACGATCTGCCAGTAGCGGTCGGATGCGAAGAACCAGATCACATACGCGACCGGCAGCATCCCGAACGAGATGGTCAGCAAGCGCACCGATCCGAGGGCCCGGGCGAAGCTGGTCAGCAGCAGGCGCCCGACGATGCTCGCCCCGCCGACGACCGAGAGCAGCCACGCAGCCGCGCTGGCGCTGATGCCGACCGAGCGGGCGAAGGGGATGATGGCAGCAAGCGAACCGATCACGGGCACCGCGAACAGCGCGGAGCCGATCGTCAGCAGCCAGAACGCCTTCGTGCGGCAGACGCGGCGAACGTGCTCGCGCGGATGAGCAGTCGCGACGATCGGCGTGCGCCGCACCAGCACGAAGCACACGACGAAGGTGACCGCTCCGATCACGGCGAGCCACCGGAAGGCCTCGCGCCAGCCCAGGTTCTCGATCATGCGCTCAGCCAGCGGTACCAAGAACATGGTGCCCAGGCCGGGTCCGGTCGCGACCAGCCCTTGAGACACTGCCCGGTGCCGCAGGAACCACGACGCTGCCGTCGCGAACAGGGGCGAGACGAACAGTCCCGCTCCGAATCCGCAGCCGATGCCGTACACCACGTAGCCGTGCCAGATCTGCGACACCGACGAGGTCAGGACCAGGCCGGCCACGAACATCGCGCCGCCGACTGCCAGCAGCGGCCGCGGCCCCAGCCGATGCAGCAGCGGGCCCGAGATGATCCCGGTGCTGAAGAACAGGAGCGTGGCGATCCCGATCATCACCGAGGTGCCGCCTTGACCGGCCCCGAATTCGGCCGACATCGACTCGATGAACGCACCGAATGTGTAGATGGTGCCGAAGGCCACGCCGCACGACAGGCCGGCGCCGACCGCCACCAGCCAGGCGCGCCACGAGTCGATCAGCTCAGGCTGGCTCGCGAGCGGGGGAGCGGCATCTGCCACAGGAGTGGGCTTCAGTTGTCTGTGCTGTCGCCGTCAGCGGAGCCGCCGGTGTTGATGCCGGCGACGAGGTCGCCGACCCGCATCTCGCCATCGCGCGTCTGGCCGCCCAGTTCAATGAACTGCTCCATGGCTGGCTGCGCCTCCGGCGTGCGCAGAAGCCGCTGGAAGAGGTACCGCTCCTCGAACATGCCGTCCCTGAGGGGAAGTTCGTCGGCTGCATTGACGGCTTGCTTGGCCAGCGCGACGGCTTGGGGCGGGAACTTCGCGATGCGGTACGCCAGCTCGGTGACGAACGGCCGCAGCTCGTCGGCGGGCAGTGCCCGGTTCAGGTAGCCCCACTGTTCAGCCGTGCGGGCATCGACGTCGACGCCGCCGAGGATCACCTCCATGGCGCGGCCGCGCCCGACCAGGCGGGGGAGCCGCTGCGTGCCGGTGCCGCCGGGAAGGATGCCGATCGGCACCTCCATCTGGTTGATGACCGTGCGGTCGAGCGCGCCGAAGCGCATGTCGCACGACATCGACAGCTCGCTGCCGCCGCCGCCGACTCGCCCGCCGATCTCGACGATGGTGGCCTTGGGCATCGTGCGGTACGTCTCGCACATGGCGTGGAACCCGACGTGTTCTGTGGGTCGCTCGGCGGGACCATCGGTGGGGTAGCCCAGGATCGCCGTCACGTCGAAGTGGGCGATGAAGAAATCCGGGTTGTCGCTGCGGAGCACCACCACCCGCACCGAGTCGTCATCGGCGACGTGAACGCTGAACTTCGCGAGCTCGCGGAACAGCGCCGGCGTCATCACGTTGATCGGCGGAGCGTCGATGGTGGCGAACACGACACCCGCGTCGCGCTCGATGTGCAGCAGCTCGAAGTCGCCGTCGGTCATAGCGGTGGATTTCTCAGCAGGGGGGCTCATGGGTCGCAGCGTGCCACATGCGTGCGACACGATGGCGTGCTCGCCTCCGCTCGGCACACGACGGCTTGAAGGCTTGACACGAACTGATGTTCGGAACTACATTCCTGTCATTACCGCACGGCCGAAATTCACCCGTGAGTTGTCACACCCCGCTTCTACGGTGCCCCAAGACGGCATCGCACATCGGGTGCGGCCGAACGGGAGTCCGAGGAGGACGACATGAGTCAGCAGGACGCAGAACGAGACCGGGCGCTGGACATGACGCTCACGCAGATCCGCCGCCAGTTCGGCGACGGATCCGTGATGAAGATGGGCGAGAAGCACCACATGGCGGTCGAGGCGATCTCCTCGGGCAGCCTCGCGATCGACTTGGCGCTCGGCATCGGGGGCTTTCCCCGCGGCCGGGTGGTGGAGGTGTACGGCCCGGAGGCATCGGGCAAGTCCACGCTCGCCATGCACTTGGTGGCCGAGGCGCAGCGAACCGGCGGCGTGTGCGCCTACGTCGACGCCGAGCATGCGATGGATCCGGTGTACGCAAAGAACATCGGCGTCGATGTCGACGAGCTGCTGATCTCCCAGCCCGACACCGGCGAGCAGGCGCTCGAGATCACCGACATGCTCATCCGCTCGGGTGCCATCGATGTCGTGGTCGTCGACTCAGTGGCGGCACTCACGCCGCGGGCCGAGATCGAGGGCGAGATGGGCGACACCCATGTCGGCCTGCAGGCGCGCCTCATGTCCCAGGCGCTGCGCAAGCTCACTGCCAACCTGAACAAGACCAAGACGATCTGCGTGTTCATCAACCAGCTGCGCGAGAAGATCGGCGTGATGTTCGGGAGTCCCGAGACCACCTCGGGCGGCCGGGCGCTGAAGTTCTATTCGTCCGTGCGGATCGACATCCGCCGCATCGAGGCCATCAAGGTCGAGGGCGAGGTCGTGGGCGGGCGCACCCGCGTCAAGGTCGTCAAGAACAAGGTGGCGCCTCCCTTCCGCCAGGCCGAGTTCGACATCATGTACGGCCAAGGCATCAGCCGTGAGGGCTCGCTGCTCGACGTGGGTGTCGAGCACGGCATCGTGAAGAAGTCGGGTGCTTGGTACACCTACGAGGGCGAGCAGTTGGGTCAGGGCCGCGAGAACGCCAAGAAGTTCCTGATCGCGAATCCCGAGGTCACCGTCGAAATCGACGGCCAGATCCGCACCGCGCTCGGCATCGGAGCCGAAGGCGAGGCAGACGACGATGCCGACGTGCTCGACCGCCTCGACGACGCGCAGTCGGCACGCTCCGAGGGCGCCAGCGTCGACTGACGCCCCCGATCTGCTCGATACAGGTGCCACAGCGGGCGGCCCATGGGCCATCCTGACGAACCGGCACCGCACGGCGGTGTTGTCGTAGCCTGATCCGGTCGTAGGCGAGCGGGGCGATCCGGTTTCGGATCAGAAGCCTCGGATCGGGGAGAGTCAGGTGGCGCAGCAGACCGGGAATCAGAAGGTCGAAGAAAAGAAGACCGACAAGCCGCAGAACGTCTTCAACTTCGACTATTCCCGCGACGTTGACGGCCGCCCGCCGCAGTCGTACTACGACGACATCAAGCAGCGGTTCGCTGAAGAACGCGATCTGCGGCTGAGCTACCGGCCTCCGGGCACGCAGATCTACACGTCAGAGTTCGTCGGCGAATTCGCCCGCTACGAGGAAGACCCGTATGCGAGCGAGCGCATCGAGCGCCCGCCCATCAACGACGAGGTCGAGGTGCTGTTCATCGGGGGCGGGTTCTCGGCGCTGCTGACCTCAGCTCGGCTGCGTCAGAAGGGCGTCGAGAGCATCCGCATCGTCGAGCGCGGCGCCGATGTGGGCGGCACGTGGTACTGGAACCGGTACCCGGGGGTGGCCTGCGACGTCGTCTCCTACGACTACCTGCCCTTGCTGGACGAGACCGGCTACGTGCCGTCGCGGCACTACGCCACCGGCGACGAGATCTACGAGTACTGCCGGCTGATCGCCCGCAAGTACGACCTCTACGACCTGGCGATGTTCCAGACCACCGTGACGTCGACCGTCTGGGACGGCGAGGCGGAGCTGTGGCGCATCGGCACCGACCGTGGCGATGAGATCAGCGCACAGTTCGTCATCTGCGCGAACGGGACTCTTGCCAAGCCGAAGCTGGCCGTCATCGAGGGCATGGAGCGCTTCGCCGGGCACTCCTTCCACACGTCGCGGTGGGACTACGACTACACCGGCGCCGACCTCGAGAACCTCGGCGACAAGCGGGTGGGCATCATCGGCACCGGCGCAACTGCGGTGCAGGCCATCCCGCAGCTCGGCGAGATGGCCAAGGAGCTCTACGTCTTCCAGCGGACGCCGTCCTCGATCGACATCCGCGACGACTGGCAGACCGACGCCGAGTGGGCGGCGAAGCTGAAGCCGGGCTGGCAGGCGCGCCGGCGCGAGCGAGCCATGGCCGGGCCTCGCCTCAGCGACGAGCAGAAGGCGCGCCGCGCGGCAATGTCACGCGAGGAGAAGATCCGCCGCCAGGAGAACGCCAACATCGACGCCATGATGCGCATCCACCGGCGCATCGACGAGGTCGTGGAAGACCCCGCAACGGCCGAGGCACTCAAGCCCTGGTACATGCTGATGTGCAAGCGGCCGTGCTTCCACAACGACTACCTGCCCACGTTCAACCGGCCGAATGTGCACCTGGTCGATACCCAGGGCAAGGGCATCACCCAGATCACCGAGCAGGGCCCGCTCTTCGACGGCACCCAGTACGAGCTCGACCTGCTGATCTACGCCACCGGGTTCGAGGTGCAGAAGACCGGCATCTACAACCGCATCGTCGGCGAGAACGACCTGGAACTGACCGACAAGTACGCAGACGGCATCCGCACGCTGCTGGGCATCCACACCGCCGGCTACCCGAACCTGTTCATCATGGGGGGCTACCAGGCGTTCTTCGCGTTCAACCTGACCGACGTGCTCAACAGCCAGGGCGAGCACATCTCCGAGTGCATCGACTTCGTCCGCCGGGGCGGCCTGCAGACCATGGACTGCCTGCCCGAAGCCGAGGAATGGTGGGTGCAGCAGGTCATCGCCAACCGCGGCAAGACCACCCGCAACCGCGACTGCACCCCCGGCTACTACAACTTCGAAGGCGCCGAGAACCGCCGGCAAGACGGCAACTTCAACGGCAACATCAAGCAGTACTTGGGCTTCATGGCCCACGCCCGCGAGAACATGTCGGAGAACTTCGCTTTCACGCAGCGCTGACCGCGGCCTGATCTGACTGAGTTCAACCTGCCTTCCGCCTTTGGGCGCGCCCCTAGCCTTGACGCCGTGACTGCGGGCGAGCGAGCGGGCGAGAACGGGAGCCGGCGCAGCTACTTCGTGCGCACCTACGGGTGCCAGATGAACGAGCACGACTCCGAGCGGATCGCTGGCCTGCTGGAAGCCGACGATCTCGTGGCCGCACCCACGATGGCCGACGCCGACGTCATCGTGCTCAACACGTGCTGCATCCGCGAGAACGCCGACAACAAGCTCTACGGGCAACTCGGACACCTCAAGCGCCTCAAAGAGGAGCGGCCCGAGGTGCAGATCGCTGTCGCCGGCTGCCTCGCGCAGAAGGATCAGGATCTCGTGCGCCAGCGAGCGCCTCACGTGGATGTGGTGTTCGGCACGCACAACGTGGCCCGTGCTGCCGACCTGCTGAGCGAGGCCCGCGTCTCAGGCCCGGTGACGGAGATCCTGGCTGAATCCGACGAGTTCCCCTCCGCGCTGCCGGTGCGACGAGATGCCCAGCACGCTGCATGGGTCACAATCCAGATCGGCTGCGACAACACCTGCGCGTTCTGCATCGTGCCGTCGGTGCGGGGCCGGGAGATCTCCCGGCCGTTCGGCGAGCTCATCGACGAGGTGGGCCGCCTGGCAGCGGACGGCGTCAGCGAGGTGACGCTGCTGGGGCAGAACGTCAACAGCTACGGCCGCGACGTGACCCTGGCACTCCGCCGCGCAAACGGTGCGTCTGGCTCGGACGGCCCAGCCGATGCGTCATGGCGAGCCGGCGAGGCCTGGGCGAGTGGGCGGCGCACTGCTCGCCCGCTGTTCGGCGATCTGCTGCGGGCGGTCGGTGCGGTCGACGGCATTGAGCGGGTGCGATTCACCAGCCCGCACCCGAAGGACCTGCGGGCCGACGTCATCGCAGCCATGGCCGAGACGCCCGCGGTGTGCGAGCACCTGCACCTGCCGCTGCAGTCCGGCAGCGACGAAGTGCTGAGGGCAATGCATCGCGGCTATAGCGCCCAGCGCTACCTGGAGCGGCTGGAGGCCGCCCGCGCCGCCGTTGACGACCTCGCAGTCAGCACCGACATCATCGTGGGCTTTCCCGGCGAGTCCGAGCGCGACTTCGCTGACACGCTCGAACTAGCTGCGGCAGCCGGTTTCGACAGTGCATTCACGTTCGTCTTCTCGCCGCGGCCGGGCACCGAAGCCGCAGAGATGGTTGACCGGTTCGTGGCCCCCGAGGTATCTGCTGACCGCATGGAACGGCTGCGAGCCGTGATCGAGCGCTCTGCACGCCGGGGCAACGAATCCCGGGTGGGTCGTGTCGAAGAGCTGCTAGTGGAGGGACCGTCGAAGCGAGATCCGGGCACGCTTACCGGTCGCACGCGCCAGAACCGTCTCGTCCACTTCGCGTCGGCCGAGCCGCTGCGTACCGGCACCTATGCGCGGGTGCGGGTGACCGGCGCCGCCACGTTCCACCTCAGCGGCGAGCTCATCGAGGTCATCGCCCCAGCGCGACATCGCACCCGCATCCCGGTTGCCGCCCGCTGAGAGGCGGGACGCCATGGGTGGTGACGGCGGCCATGGGCCCGTGGTCATCGTGGGCCCGACGGCGTCGGGCAAGTCGGCGCTCGCGCTGGAGTTGGCCAGGCGTGCCCGCGCCGGGCCGGACATCGCGGGTACGACGGAATTGGTGTCGGTCGATTCGATGCAGGTGTACCGGGGCATGGACATCGGCACCGCCAAGCCCACGGCCGCCGAACAGGCTGACGTGCCGCACCACCTCATCGACTTGGTCGATCCCGCAGAGCGGTTCACCGTGGTCGACTACGCCACTGCGTTCGAAGCTGCGATGTCCGACATCGCAGACCGCGGCGCGGTCCCATTGCTGGTCGGTGGCACCGGCCTGTACCTGCGCGCCGTCATAGACGGTCTCACGCCGCCCCCGGAGTTCGCCGACATCGCCGCCGAACTTGAGGCCGCGGTAGGTGCCGAAGGTGAACCCGAGGGAACCGTCGCTCTGCACCGTCGGCTGGCGGAGTTGGACCCGCTGGCCGCTTCGCGTATGGAGCCGACGAATCTACGCCGAATCGTCCGGGCGCTGTCGGTGTGCTTGGGCAGCGGCCGGCCGTTCTCGTCGTTCGGGCCGGGGCTGCAGAGCTATCCCGAGGTCCCGTTCCGGATCGTGGGCATCGATCTAGGCCGGGAGGCGCTGGACGAGCTCATCAGCGACAGGTACCGGCAGCAGATGGAGCAGGGCTTCCTTGAGGAAGTGCGCTGGCTTGCCGCTCAGCCGCTGTCGCGCACGGCCGCGCAAGCTCTCGGCTACAAGGAGTTGCGAGCGCACCTGGCAGGGGAATGCACTCTGGAAGAGGCGCTCGACGTTGCCATCGCACGCACCCGGCGATTCGCCCGCCGCCAGCAGCGCTGGTTCGCCCGAGACCCCAGGATCATGTGGATCCCGTACGGAAGCCCTGCGGAGATGGCCGACCGCGTAGACCAGCTTGATACCTGACAGCTCTCGGCCCGCCGAAGCCTCAAGTATTGATCGAAGGTTTAGCTCAGGCGGGATTCGACCATGTCGAGGGCGTCGTCGGTCAGCACGGCGGCGACTCGGACACGATCGGCAGCGGCTGGCCCGTAGAACTCGCCCGGCGAGACGAGAATGCCCGCCTCGCGGAGCAGCGTGCGAGTGAACGCCCAAGCGTCGCCGTCGGGGGCCGCGACCCAGAGGTAGAAGCCGCCGCGCGGCAGCGCAGGCTCGGGACCGAATCGGCCGACGATGCGCGCCAGTCGCTCCAGCCGGTTCCGGTATCGCTCCCGTTGCTCGGCGACATGGTCCTGTTCGGCCAGTGCTGCGACCGCCGCCGCTTGTGCGGGGCCCGGCACCATGAACCCGGCGTGCTTGCGAACCTCTCGCAGGTAGTGGACAAGTTCGGGATCACCTGCGTAGAAGCCCACCCTCACGCCGGCCAGGTTCGACCGCTTGGACAACGAATGAACCGCAACCACTCCGTCGACCTCAGCGCGCACGCTGCTGCCCGACTCTGCACAGCACTCATCGCCGCCAGTTGAGTCGCCGGCCGTGGCCGCGGAGGCCGGCGTCAGGATTGTGCGTGGAGGTCCGTCCCAGGTGAACTCGGCGTAGCACTCGTCGCTGAAGACAGACACATCCCGTTCGCGTCCCCAGCGCGCAGCGGCATCGAGATCATCAAGGCCGCCGGCGGGATTGCCGGGTGTGTTTACCCAGAGCACCAGGGCCCGCTCGGCGTCGGCATCGGAGATGGCGTCGAGCTGGATCGACCAGTGTTCGTCAGCCGGCACAGGCACTGCCCGGCAGCCGGCCAGCTCAGCTCCCATGGCATAGCTGGGGTAGCTGATCTCGGGGAAGAGCACGGTGTCCCGTTCGGGAGTTCGCAATCGCAGCCAGTGTGGCAGTCCTGCCACGAACTCCTTCGAGCCAATCGTCGCTGCCACTTCTGCATCGGCGTCGACCTGCACACTGAGCCGTTCGGTGCACCAGCGCGTGGCGGCCTCCCGAAGCTCGGGCGTGCCGATCGACGGCGGGTAGCCGCGCTCGGAATCCGACCCTCCCAGCGCTGCCAGCACAGCCGGCGTGGGCGGGTCCACCGGCGTGCCGATGGAGAGGTCCACCAGCCCGCCGTCATGCCGCTCAGCGAGCGGCTTCAGCTCGTCCAGCCGGTCATAGGGATACGGCGGCGGCACATACCCGGCGCGTGCGTTCACCGCGACATCATTGCGCGCCATTGCCTTGGGCAACATCTGAGGGCGCGTCGCCGTGAGCGGCGCCGGTCGCGAATTCGGCGAAGAGGCTGCGGGAGACGGCGTCGAGCCGTGCACGCACCACGGTTCCGTCGTCGTCGTGAGTCTCCGAGAGCACCTCGCCTTCCCGGTGGACGGCCGCGAGGGCGTCGCCGCGGGAGTAAGGGATGCGCAGCTCGGTGACCTCGGTGAGGTGCCGGAGACGGTCGCCGACAGCGAGCAGGAGCTCCTCGACGCCGTCGCCCCTGCTGGCCGATATCGCCCGGGAGCCCTCGTAGCGCTCCAGCAACTGCCTCACCGTGCCGCCGTCGGCGGCATCGCACTTGTTGAACGCGATGAGCTCTTCGACGTCGCCGGCGCCGATCTCGCGCAGCACAGCGCGCACCACGTCGATGTGCATCTCCGGCTCCGCTGCAGAGGCGTCGACCAGGTGCACCAGCAGATCGGCCTCGGCCACCTCCTCCAGCGTCGACATGAACGCCTCCACCAGCGATGTGGGTAGCTTCTTGATGAACCCGACCGTGTCGGTAACGAGCACCGTCTCGCCGCCGGGCAGCTGCAGCCGCCGGGTGGTGGCGTCGAGCGTCGCGAACAGCCGATCTTCCACCAGCACATTGGCCCCGGTGAGGCGCCGCAGCAGGGTCGACTTGCCGGCGTTGGTGTAACCCACGATCGCAACCGTGTGGTAGCGGGAGCGCCGGCGCGACTTGCGCTGGTTCAGCCGGGTCCGCCGCAGCCCCCGCAGGTCCTTCTCTAGCCGCGCCAGCCGCCGCTGGATACGACGCCGGTCCACCTCGAGCTGGGTCTCGCCCGGTCCCCGCGTGCCGATGCCGCCCGCCTGCTGCGAGAGCTGCCGCCCGCGGCCGCGCAGCCGGGGGAGCCGGTAGCGAAGCTGAGCCAGTTCCACCTGGGCCTTGCCCTCGAGCGTCGTGGCGTTCTGGGCAAAGATGTCGAGGATCACCGCCGTGCGGTCCAGCGCGGTGCGCTTCAATATCCGCTCCAGGTTGAACTGCTGCGCCGGCGACAGCTCGTCGTCGAACACCACGGTGTCAGCGTCGTGCTCAAGCGACGCATCGAGGATCTCGTCAGCCTTCCCCCGCCCCACAAACGTCGCCGGATCAGGAGCATCCCGCCGCTGAACAATCCGCTCCACCGAGTCCGCGCCAGCGGTGTCCACCAACCGCTCCAGCTCGTCGAGGTTGGCGTCCACCTCATCAGCAGTCCGCTCCGCCAGCTGCACCCCCACCAGCACGATCTGCTCCCGAAAAGCCCGATCAATCAGCCCCGACTCAGCCCCCCCAAACTCCCCAAAGCCCCCCCGATGGCTCTCGTCCGCCACCTGGCCCACGTCGTCAGCTTCAGCCATCAAGCATCCAGTGCTGGTGCGTCTAGTTGCCACACATGGTTGCCGAGGTGCTCGACCCAAACGCTGAGGATGGGGTGACCGTCGACTTGGTCGGTCGA
The DNA here is from genome assembly GCA_022820505.1 of Acidimicrobiia bacterium. Taxonomy (GTDB): domain Bacteria; phylum Actinomycetota; class Acidimicrobiia; order Acidimicrobiales; family Poriferisodalaceae; genus Poriferisodalis. The sequence goes on from JAJEFK010000054.1 coordinate 163,312, forward strand.
GACGGTCGCCTCGCCGCCAGGCATCTCGACGAGAGTTTCTGTGCCGGGCAGCACGAGACCCCATTTCTGTGCCCACACGGCAGCGGTGACGGCACCCGTGCCGCATGCCTGCGTCAGCCCCGCGCCGCGTTCCCAGACGGACATGCCGATCGACGATGAGTCCGCCGAATCGGAGTTCTCTTGCTCGGTCGGCCAGATGAACTCGACATTGATGCCGCGGGGAAAGTGTGCCTCGAACGCTGCACCGAGATCAGCGGTATCGCGTGCGTTGATCGGCCGACCAGCGTTGATGACGAGATGCGGATTGCCGACGTCGCCGGTCTCCCGCTGCACGCTTCCGAGGGCCCGCCTGATGTGTTCGTCAAGCGCTGCCGAAATGTCCGGTCCGCTGGCCACGTGAGGCATGTGGACTTCGGCGAGCGGATCGATGGGCTCGACTGATCCGTTCTCGGCTACTGCGAATTCGGCGCTCAAGGTCACGCGCCTCGCTCCGTCCGCCGTGTCAACTGTCAATTCGAGAATGTCGCCCCGCGCTTCGGCACGCTCACCAAACTCCATGCCCGCAACGAAGGTACGGGCTACCTCGTTGGCCAAACAGGCGAGACCATTGCCGCTCACCTCTGCTGACGACCCGTCGGAGTTGTACAGCTTCATCCCGACACGCCTGGCCGGCGTTGCGGTAGCGGATTCGTCTGCGTCCGGAGCCAGGCTCGGCTGCGCGGGATTCATGCCACTGGCCAGTATCAAGCCGTCGGCACCGATGCCCTCGCGTCGATCGCAGGTCTCTCGGGCAAGTCCGGCCAAGTCGCCGACACGTCGTTCGAGATCTGCTTTCTCGCGGTCGCTCAACAGGGCGACGAGAAAGTCGTTGCCGAGACCCTGGTGCTTGGCGAGTCGGAGCGCCTCCACACGTCCATTGTCACACCTCGACCCTGAATTCCACGAGCGAATTGCGACAGAGGGTGAACGACCGGACCGCCGAGGGGTGGGCGGGGGCAGGGGTGCCCACGCGCAGTTCGCAGCGCCACAGCCCATCCACCCCGTTGCGGGTGGCGCTGCGCATGTTTGAGCATGGGTGCGCCTGCCCCCGGCCAGCCCGGGGGCAAAGAAGCTGCCGACGTGCCTACGTGGTGGGTTCGCGCTGGCCGTAGTTCTTGAAGGTGTCGCCGATCGAGGTGGCCACCGAGGCCAGCTTCGAACGACCCTCGTTCAGCCGCGGGGCCATCGCGGCCAGACCCTCGACGGTCCAGCGGCCCTCGGTGACGATGATGTCGTCATCGGCGAGCGACCAACCCTGGTACAGCCCCACCTCGTTGGCGCCCACATGGAACACCCCGCCAGTGAACGGGCAGTCTTCCGTCGAGAGGTACGCCACCAGCGGGCTGACATTGGCCGGGTCGTACACGTCGAACTCCGCGGGGTCGTCGGGCGCCTTCACCACGTCGCCCAGCCCGGGCGTCTGCAGCGTCAGACGGGTGCGTGCCACCGGCGCCAGGCAGTTGACGCGCACGTTGTAGCGGGCGAGCTCGCCGGCTGCCACGAGCGTCATCGCGGCAATGCCCGCCTTGGCGCCCGTGTAGTTGAACTGACCCAGGTTGCCGAGCATCGCGCCCGATGCCGTATTGATGATCGAGCCGCGGACTTCCTTGCCCGCCTTGGTCTGCTCGCGCCAGTACGCAGCAGCCCAGCGGGTGGGACAGAAGTGACCCTTCATGTGCACTTCCACGACAGCGTCCCACTCCGGCTCGGTCATATTGACCACGACGCGGTCGCGCAGGATCCCTGCGTTGTTCACCAGCACGTGCAGGTCGCCGAAGGCCTCGACGGCCTGGTTCACCATGCGCTGGGCGCCCTCCCAGTCGGTGACGCTGTCGCCGTTCGCAACTGCCTCACCGCCCATGGCCTCGATCTCGGACACCACCTCTTGCGCAGGTCCTTGATCCGCGCCAGTGCCGTCCGCGGAACCGCCGAGGTCGTTCACGACGATCTTCGCCCCCTCCGACGCCATCAGCAGCGCATGCTCACGGCCGATGCCGCGGCCGGCGCCGGTAATCAGGACGACACGTCCGTCAAGTGCACCCATGTTGTTCTCCCGTCATGGAACTTGGAGCGGATGACCGGGGTCGAACCGGCGACCTCAACCTTGGCAAGGTTGCGCTCTAACCAACTGAGCTACATCCGCGCGGCGGATCACTGTAGCAAGCACCTACCGCACAGACGTGTGGAATCAGAGGGGTGCTGCCGCTTCCGGGCGGGCTATTCGGCGGGGGGCCGCAGGTCGATCCGCAGCGTCAGGATCCCGTCGTCGAGCGTGGCGGTGGCATCGCCGATCATGGCGTAGTCCATGAAGTCGAGCTCGGCCTGACGGATGAAGTGGCGCCGTTCCTCGCCGCCGATGGCGGGCAGGTTGCGCTTGCGCACCGCCTCGGCACGCTCGACGAAGCGGGTGATCATTTCCTGGGGGTCGAAGGTCTCGCTCATGTCATTCTGGCTCTCATGATGGCTCGGCCGCAGTGCTCACGTCACCTTGCCACCGCTGCGGGGCCGTCCGCCGCAGGTACAGGACGAATCCGGTACCGCACGCCACGGTGAGCAGGCCCAACACTGCCACCAGCAGCCACCACACGCCGAGGCCCGAGCCCACGGCTTCGGACGGCACGCTGGTATGCGCATCGGCCAGCAGCGCCGCGCCGCTGCCCATCAACGGGTGGCTCCCGGCGATCCCGCATCGCTCTTGTAGATGTCGTCGATGAACTCGCCCATCGGCGGGCCGGTCTGGTCGGGCTCGGTGAGAAAGCCGTCGTGGCCGTTGTCGCTGTCGATGTCGACGTGCTCGACTCGCATCATGCCGCGGCTCCGCAGAGCCTCGACGATCCTGAGCTGCTGGGGTCGCGGGTAGAGGAAATCGGTGCGCACGCTCATCACCATGGTCGGCGCCACGATGCGTGCGAGCGCGGCATCGATGCCGCCACGGCCCCGCCCGACATCGTGCAGGTCCATCATCTTGTTGAGCACCAAGTAGGTGTTGGCGTCGAAGCGGGGCACGAACTTCGCTCCCTGGTAGTCGAGATAGCTCTCGACGTCGAAGCGCTGCTCGAGCCGCAGCGGAAGCACCGGATCCTCGCTGTGGCGGGCGAACCGGCGATCGAACTCGTCGCCGGAGCGGTAGTGGATCATCGCGATCCGCCGTGCATTGGCGAGACCACGATGGGGCCCGCCGCCGTCGGGTGCGTCGTAGTAGCGGCCGCCCCTGAAGTTGGGGTCGTCATGGATCGCCTGCCGCCCGACCTTGCTCCAGGCAATCTGCTGCGCGGATGCCTCAGCCGACGCTGCGATCACGACCAGCGAGCCGACCCGCTGGGGGTAGGTGATGCCCCACTCCAGCACGGCCATGCCGCCCATGGAGCCACCCACGACGCTGAGCCAGCGGCTGATGCCGAGGTGCCGACCCAGCGCCCACTGCGACCGCACCACGTCGCGGTTGGTGACCACGGGAAAATCGGGTCCGTAGCGCTCGCCGGTGGACGGGTTCAGCGACGACGGGCCGGTGCTGCCTTGGCAGCCGCCGAGCACGTTGGCGCACACGATGAAGTAGCGGTTGGTGTCGAGCGGGCGGCCGGGGCCGATGAAGTCGTTCCACCAGCCCTCGGTGAGCTGAGCGGGCGGATGTGCAGCGCCATGAGCGTGCGCATCGCCGGTCAGTGCATGGCAGACCAGCACCGCGTTGGACGCGTCAGCGTCGAGTGCGCCCCAGGTCTCATACGCGAGCACTGGCTGGTGGAGCAGGCCGCCGCCTTCCAGCGTGAACGGCCGATCCGGCGACAGCTCGAAGAACTGCCGCTCGGCCGCGCCGAGGCCCGGGTGCCATGCACCCGAGGCGGGCAGCGGCCAGGCCGCCGCATCGTCGTTCGGGGCGCTCGCGCGCCTCGCACTGTCCACAGCTGAGCCTTCGTCCTGGGGCCTTCGATTCCGGAGGCCGGGTTCCAGCGGCCAGATTGCCGCTGGATAGGCAAGGGTACCGGTCGCTTCTGGCCCGTCTAAAGGGATTATTCAGCGGCTGGCGTTGTCGCTGCTGGCCGCAAACGCTGCGAGATCGTCGAGACGCTCGTCATTCGAGAACACATCGTGCAGCCGCAGCCGCAGGCCCAGCCGGCGCTGCAGCTGGCGCACCTCGAGCTCTTCGTCCCACAGGAACATGGTGACGGCGGTGCCGCTGCGGCCAGCGCGAGCCGTCCGACCGGAGCGGTGCAGGTAGGTCTTGTGCTCGGGGGGCACGTTGTAATGCACCACCACGTCGACCTCATCGATGTGCAGCCCTCGGGCGGCCACGTCGGTAGCCACAAGTGCGGCCAGCTTGCCCTTGGCGAAGCTGGCGAGCGCACGCTCCCGCTTGACCTGGGGCAGGTCGCCGTGGATGGCGCCTGCTTGCACTCCCGCCTCTCGCAGGTCACGGGTGAGCTGGTCGGCGCCCCGCTTCGTGCGGGTGAACAGCAGCGTGCGCCCGTTCGCCTCGATGATGCGGGCGGCGACCCGTACCCGGTCCATCTTGTGCACCGACAGGAACAGGTGCCCCATCTCCGAGACAGTCACCTCGCGTTCGGTGACTTCGTGGAAGACCGGGTCTCGCAGGTGTCGCTTCACCAGCGTGTCCACGACTCCGTCGAGCGTCGCCGAGAAGAGCAGCGTCTGATGCTGACCGTCGATGTGGCGCAGCACCCACTCGACCTGGGGCAGGAACCCCATGTCGGCCATCCGGTCGGCTTCGTCGACCACCACCCGCTGGATGCCCGAAACGTTGACAGCGCCGCGGTCGATGAGATCGATGAGCCGTCCGGGAGTGGCGATGACCACATCCATGCCCCCCGACAGCAGCTCGATCTGCCGATCGAGGTTGGTGCCGCCATAGGTCGCAATAGACCGCAGGTCGGCTGCTTTGGCCAGCGGCTCGACCACGGCGGCGATCTGGTTCGCCAGCTCGCGGGTCGGCGTGAGCATGAGGGTGGTGGGGTGGCCGTCGGCGGCACGAGGCGTCAGCGCCAGCATGGGCAGGCTGAACGCCAGCGTCTTGCCGGAACCCGTCTTGGCTTTGCCGCAGACGTCTCGGCCGGCGAGTGCTTCGCCGATGGTCAATTCCTGGATGGCGAACGGCTCGGTGATTCCTTGGTCAGCCAGGGTGTCGCAGAGGGGTTCGGGTACGCCTAGTTCACTGAATGTTGTCACGGGGGTCTTTTCGAAGGTCGTGGCCCAAGGGTTGCGCTGCCAGCTACGCGAACTGCGACAACGCTGGGCAGTGAGGCCACGCGGCGAACTGCCTTGGCTGCCGAGTGTATGGGAGCAGCGGTGCGGGGCGGCGGAGGAAGGCGTGTGACGCCACCGATTGGCGTGTGAGGCGCCGCGCTCGAGAGCACCGCAAATGCCGCCGCCAACGCCAGGGTCGGCCACTACCCTGCGGTGGGCCGGGCGGAGTGGCCGAGTGGTTAGGCAGCGGCCTGCAAAGCCGTGTACGCCGGTTCGAATCCGGTCTCCGCCTCGCCGGCCGGCCGGACCCCGAGCAGGCTGAAGGCGTCGGCCGAGCCATATGGACAGAGTGCTAGCGTGAGTCGCCCTCAGGGCGCTGCGTTAGCTTGCATCGCCCATTGGGCGATTGGCGCAGTTGGTTAGCGCGCTTGCATGACACGCAAGAGGTCACAGGTTCGACTCCTGTATCGCCCACGCCGGGCTTCTCCGCAGACCTGACCTGCGGGAAGACTCTTCCCCTCCGACACCCAGGATCCATCTCAGGGATCCCCAGCAGCATCCGAGAGCACTGCTCAGCGGTGCCTCGTCGTGGATCACTTCCGAACGCTCTGCGACTGGGTTGCGATCATCTGTATGCGCTCACATCGAATAATAGTGTGTACTACGATATTTCTAGGCTCCAATCTGGAGGTCTGGCGTGCGCAGATTGATTCGTGGCGCATTGGCGGTGCTGGTTGCGGCGGGGGCGCTGTTGGCGGTGCCGTTGAGTGCCTCAGTTGGCGGCAGCGATAACGAGGCGGGTCTGGTGGTGAGCCATGACCGGCGCTTCATCGACGAGGGCGGCAGCAAGAGTTTCACCGTCAAGCTCGCTTCTCAGCCGCAAGCCGACGATCCGGGCACCGATGTGGTGGTGAGCGACGACGTGAGCGTGGGGATCTGGTCGAGCGATCAGTCCGTCGTGACCGTCAATGGCGCCGACGCGGACGGATACCGGTATCTCACGTTCACGTCGAGCAACTGGAACAGGGCTCAGACCGTCACCGTGACGGCGGTCAGCGACAGCGACCGCATCGACGAGATGACCGACATCCAGTTGAACACCGGTTCGGCCGACGCCGACTACTACGACCTGAGCGACACGGTCACGGTGGTTGTGCTCGAAACCGAGCGCGACGCGGGCACGGCGACCTCGGTCTCAGCGGAACGGAAGTGGTACGCCTTCCACAGCAGGTACGCCGTGTGGCTGGAGTGGAGCGGAAACGAACCCGGCGTGAACAAGGTGTACCGGCGCAACATCAGCAACGGGGAGACCGGTTTCACCTATATCCATGCGGACCTCATCCTCGACTACCGGCCTCACAACCGCAGCGAGTTCGACTCGTCGGTGCAGGCGGGCATCAACCTGTACCGGGTGGGAACCAGCGAGAAGAAGTCTCGCACTGTAGCCGTGTACTTCTATCCGGCGGGAGGCGCGTAGCCACTGACGAGTGCACGCGGCTGCATGTCCTCCATCAAGATCCTGGCGGTTGCCCTGTGCGGGGCGCTGATGGCCGCTTCATGCACCGGCAGTGACGAGACCGCGCCCTCAGTGGTGGACGAGTCGGCGCCTTCTGTGGCAGGCGAGACGGCACCCGCTGCGGAAGACGAGACCGTGACCTATGGCGACATTGCCGCGGCCGAAGCCGCGTCGGCCAAGGCGGCGGTGGAGCAGGCCATCGACCATTACGACGCCGAAGGGCTGGACGCGGCCTTGGAATTGCACAACAGCCCCGACAGCATCGAGGGCGAACGGTACGTGTTCGTGGTAGACGCCGACAGCGGCGAGATGATCGGGCACTGGGACGAACAGCGACGGGGCTACAGCCTGTACGACTGGCTCGGAACCGATCTCTACGGGTACGAATTCGGCACCGAGATGATGTCGGCCGACGAGGGCGGCAAGTGGGTGACCTACACCTTCGTGCTGCCTGACGCGCTCGCCGCGGGCTCGTTCGCCGAAGGCAACCTGCACATCAAGCACTCATGGGTGCAGCGCCACGACGGCCTGCTGTTCGGCGCCGGTTGGTACATGGATGCCCGCGGATTCATCGAAGCAATCGTGGACGCCGCCGCCGATGTGGTCGCCGCCGGCGTGACCAGCGACATCACTGCCCAGCTCGACCTGGGCGGCCTCGCCGACGCGATAGGCGCCTCGATGGCGTATTACAACGCCACGCCGGTACACGACGGGTTCTGGCTCGGCTTCGTTGCCTCCCGCGACGGCCTCGTCGTGTCCGCAGAGCACAACCCCGAGCTGGTGGGCACCAACATCACCGATTTCCTGGGCACGGCGCTGCTCGAGCAATCCGACGACGACGGCCAGTGGATCACCGAGACCGGCGCCGACGCACACGCCAGCGCGATCAACGTCTACGCGCGCAGCGCCGACGACCTCGTCATCGCCGCCGGCTGGTACAGCGACGACCGCTGACACCTGCGGTCTGCGAACTCGTCAAGACAGAGGTGCCGTAGGTCGGCGGCGCCACAGCCTGTTTCACCTCGAGGCGACAGCGGCTGGGGTTGCCGAACAGGGCGGGCTGGCCGGAGGCGTGCCAGAATTCGCGGCGCTATGGGCGACGCCAGCGGGGACACAGCGGGGGAGCGGCCGCTTGACGGCATCCGGGTGCTGGACTTCACGCGGGTGGTGGCCGGGCCGCTGGCCACCCGGATGATGGCCGACATGGGAGCCGAGGTCATCAAGATCGAGCCGGTCGACGGCGATCTGAGTCGGACATTCCCGCCCTATGTGCCGGGTGACGTCAACCCGTACTTCTCCCAGCAGAACGCCGGCAAGCGCTTCTGCTCGATCGACCTGCGGGCGCCCGGGGCGCCGGAGCTGGTGCGGGAACTCGTCGGCCGCTGCGATGCGGTGGTGGAGAACTACCGGCCCGGCGTGATGGCCAAGTTCGGGCTCGGGCCCGACGAGATGTGCGCCGCACACCCCGCACTCGTGTACTGCTCGGTCACCGGATTCGGCCAGACCGGACCGTGGGCCGACAAGCGAGCGTACGCGCCCGTCGGCCACATGGAGTCGGGCTACATCGACTACGCCATCCGCGAGACCGGTGCCCGACCTGAGAACCCGCCGCTGGTGGTGGGTGACATCGTGACGGCGATGTCCGCCGCCGCCACCGTCAACGCCATGCTGGTCAAGGCGGCCCGCACGGGCCGGGGCGGCCACATCGACGTGTGCATGGTGGAAGCGATGGTGTACATCCAAGAGTGGTCAGCGCTGGAGCTGGCCGGCGGCTGGACCGAGCCCAACGCAGGCCTCGCCCACGAATGCCCGATCCTGGTGCTGCCCGACGGTCGGGTGTGGGCCATCGCCGGCAACCCTGCCGCATGGTTCGACGACCTGCTCAAGGCCATGGGCCGACCAGAGCTGGCTGACGACCCCCGATTCGCCACACCTGCAGCACGCATGGCCAATCGCTACGAGCTGTACGACGAGATGACCCAGTGGGCCGCGGGCTTCGCCGATGTGGACGACTTCCGGCGAGCGATCGAAGCGGGCACACCGTTCAGCGTGGCCGAGATGCGCTCCATCACCGAGCTGGCTGAGACTGACTGGGCCGCTCATCGCGGGCTGCTGGCCGAGACTGCCTCGGGCTTCGCTGTGCCGGCACGCCCAGCGCTCGGATCGGGCATCGGCACTGACGGCCATGTTGCGGCCCGCGGTGCCGACAACCGTGACGTCATCGGCGGTCTGCTCGGCTATGACGATCAGCAGCTCGACGAGCTCGAGTCTGCCGGGGTGCTCGTCACCGCTTGAAACCTCCCTCGCGAGGCTCGCCATTAGCTTGAGCCCGTGCGAATCGGGGTGCTGACCGGTGGGGGCGACTGCGCTGGCCTGAACGCGGCCATCCGGGGGGTCGTGCGCGCGGCCGGTCATGAGCTCGACCGCAGCGTCATCGGCTACCGGCGCGGCTGGAACGGCGTGCTCGACGGCGACAGCGTGAAGCTGGATTCCGAGGCGATGCGGGGCGTGCTGCCGCGGGGCGGCACGATGCTCGGCACCTCCCGCAGCAGCCGTCGCCTCGAAACCGAGGGTGCGGCGCCGCTGATCGCTCAGCTCGAGCGAGACGGCGTCGACGCGCTGGTGACCATCGGCGGCGATGGCACGCTGATCACCGCCGGACGGCTCTCCGAGGCCGGGTTCCCGGTGATCGCAGTGCCCAAGACGATCGACAACGATGTGCAGGGCACCGATGTCTGCATCGGATTCGACACGGCGCTGGGAGTCGCCACCGAGGCGGTCGACCGGTTGCACACCACCGCCGAGTCGCACAACCGGATCATGGTGCTCGAAGTGATGGGCCGCCAGGCCGGACACATTGCGGCAGGTGCGGGCATCGCCGGGGGCGCCGCCGCGATCTTGGTGCCCGAAGCTCCGTTCGACATCGACGCCATCGCCGAGCGCCTCATTGCCCGGCATCACCGCGACCGCAATGCGTCCATCGTGGTGGTCGCCGAAGGTGCGCTTCCTGGCAGCAGCGTCGAGGCGCCCGACACTGGCACCGACGAATGGGGCAACCGGATCCTCGACGGCATGGGGCAGTTCGTCGGCGATCTGCTTGCGGAGCGCACCGGCTACGACACGCGCACAACCGTGCTCGGATACATTCAGCGCGGCGGGCCGCCCACGCCGGCTGACCGGCTGCTCGGCAGCCGACTCGGCGCCCGTGCGGTCGAGGTGCTCATGGAGGGCACGTCGGGATGCATGGTGGGGGTGCACTCCACCGGCATCGCCCTGCGGCCCCTCGCCGAAGTCGCGGGCCGCACCCGCTATCTCAGCGAGGACCAACTGGAGCTGTTGGATCTCATCTCCACGGCACCGGTGCTGACACCGTTGCACACCTCGCGGCGCTGGTTCTGAGGCCGGTTCCGAGACGGGCCGACCGGCACCGCACGCTGGGCCGCACGGTAGGGTGACGGCGACAACACATACCGGGGAGCCCATGGGGCTGAGAGGGCGACAGCAGTGCCGTCGCCGACCCGAGAACCTGATCTGGGTAATGCCAGCGGAGGAAGCACATGAACGCCCACCGAATGCACAGGCCATTTCGTCTCGCTGTTGCCGTTGCGGCAACGACGCTGCTCATTGCGGCTTGCGGCAGCGACGACGTCCCCGAGACAGATTTTCCGGCGCCACCGCCCGAGACGGAGTCTCCGTCGGCGGCAGCCCCGGAGACGGCAGAACCGGCCGATGAGGCGCCGTCCATCGACGGCACGACGGTGACGCTGATCACCCATGACTCGTTCAATCTGTCCGACGGGACGCTCGAGGAGTTCACGGCGCTGACCGGCGTGACGGTGGAGCTGCTCGAAGTCGGCGATGCGGGCACCCTCGTGGCCGAAGCCATCCTCACCAAGGATGCGCCGCTGGGCGATGTGCTGTTCGGCATCGACAACACGTTCCTGCAGCGCGGCCTCGACGCCGGCATCTTCGAGCGGTATGAATCGCCTGCGCTTGCCGGCGTGCCCGAGGAGCTGCAGATCGATCAGCGCCATCGCGTCACCCCGGTGGACTACGGCGACGTGTGCGTGAACTACTGGAAGGACGCGGTGCCGTGGGAGCCCGTGACCCTCGACGAGCTGACATTTCCCGAGTTCGCCGACCAACTGGTCGTGCAGCATCCCGAGACCTCGTCGCCGGGTCTGGCCTTCCTGCTCGCCACCATCGCCGCCTTCGGCGACGGGTGGGAGCTGTACTGGGAGGACTTGCGGGCCAACGGCGTCACAGTTACCGCCGGCTGGGAGGACGCTTACTACGGCGAGTTCATCTCCGGCGGGGGCGACCGGTCAATGGTCGTGTCGTACGCCTCCAGCCCGCCGGCCGAGGTGATCTACGCCGATCCGCCGACCGGCACAGCTCCCACCGGCGTCATCACCGAGTCGTGTTACCGCCAGATCGAATTCGCCGGCATCTTGACGGGTACCGACAACGAGGCCGGGGCACGCGCGCTCATCGACTTCATGCTGAGCGAGACATGGCAGAACGATGTGCCGCTCAACATGTTCGTGTACCCCGTCATCGAGAGCGCGACCCTCCCGCCCGAGTTTGTCGAGCACACCGCGGTGCCCCCGCATCCGCTGATGCTCGACCCGGCCGAGATCGAGGCCAACCGCGACGCCTGGACCGAGCGGTGGGTGGAGATCGTGCTGCGCTGAGCGCACGGCACGCCCACTCGCCGAGCCGATGGGCAATGTGACGGTGGCCCAGCCGCCGCGGCGGCGCCAAGTGGCGGCAGTGCTCGGCTGGCCACTCGCCGCCGCAGCGCCGCTCGCGTTCCTGGCGGTGTTCTTCGCCTACCCCGTGCTCACCGTGGTGGCAGACGGGCTCAACAGCCTCGGTGACCTCCTGGGGCGCTCGTCGATTCGCGGGGTGCTGTGGTTCACGGTCTGGCAAGCCGTCGCGTCGACGGCGCTCACCCTTGCGGTCGGCATTCCCGCGGCGGCAGCGCTGGCCCGCCTGCGACCGAGGACGCGGCGGGTCGTTCGCGCCGTCATCACCGTTCCGTTCGTGCTGCCGACGGTGGTCGTGGCCGGTGCGTTCGAAGCGGTCTTCGATCGATTCGGTCTCGACGGCGGCACGCTGTCGCTGCACCACACCGTGTGGGCGATCCTGCTGGCGCATGTCTTCTTCAACTACGCCGTGGTGGTGCGGACAGTGGGCTCGTGGTGGGCCGGCCTGGACGGTCGCAACGCGGATGCGGCGGCGGTGCTCGGCGCGACGCCGCTGCGAGGGTTCCGCCACGTGACCTGGCCGCTCCTGCGGCCTGCGGTCGCGGCTTCGGCGGCGGTCACGTTCCTGTTCTCGTTCACGTCGTTCGGGGTGATCCTGATTCTCGGCGGCCCGACACGCGCCACGGTCGAAACCGAGATCTACCGGTATGCCATCACTCGGCTCGACTTCGCGACGGCCTCGGCGCTGGCGCTGTGCCAGCTCGTTGCCGTTGCCGCTCTCGTTGGGTTGGCGGGTGTGGCCGAGCGGCGCCGGGCGGTCGCTCGGCGGGCACCTGGACGTACGGCGCCGCGGTCGCGGCGCGGCGTGATCGCTGTCAATGCCGCAGTGGCCGTGCTGCTGCTGGGCGTGCCGATTGTCACGCTGGTGGAGCGGTCATTCGCGACCGGCGGCGGCTACGGCGTCGCCAACTTTGCTGCGCTGGCCGACCGGGTGCAGATGCTGCCGACAACTGCGCTCGCGGCTCTGCGCCACTCGCTGGCATTCGCCGTGCTCGCAACGTTGATTGCTACCGGCATCGGCGCACTGGCGTCGTTCGTGGTGGTGGGGGGCCGAGCGCACGCCGCCGCAAACGGCCGCACGGGCTGGCTGCGGCGGCTGTTCGATGTAGGACTGACCTTGCCGCTCGGCGTGTCCGCCGTGACCGTGGGTCTCGGGATGCTGCTGGCGCTTGACACCCCCCCGCTCGAGTTCCGCACGGCGTGGTGGATCATTCCCGTTGCGCACGCCCTGGTCGGGATGCCGTTCGTCGTCCGCACGCTGGTGCCGACGCTGCGCTCGATCGATGACCGGTTGCGGGAAGCGGCATCGGTGCTCGGTGCCTCGCCGTTGCGCACCCGCCGGGAGGTCGACGTGCCGATTGCGTCCCGAGCGGTGGCGGTGGGTGCGGCATTCGCCTTTGCGGTGTCACTCGGCGAGTTCGGCGCAACCGCGTTCCTGCCGCGGCGGCCCGACACGCTCACTGCGCCGCTGGCGCTGTTCCGGCTCCTCGGCACACCGGGGGAGACGCTGCAGGGTCAAGCCATGGCGCTCGCCGTCGTGCTCATGGCTGCGACGGCTGCGTCGGTGCTGGTCATCGAAGGTCTGCGCCGCACCGACGAGTCGCTGTTCTAGGCGTCCTTGGCGGGGCTAGGAGGCCTTCCAGAGGCGGTGTCCCTCGATCCACAGCAGGATCGGCAACGCAGTATCGATCAGGTGCCAGATCGTGAAGTTGTCGCCGCCGTCGACCATCGCTCGAAACCAGTTCGGGACGAAGGCGATCGTCACGGCGACAGCGAAGATGAACATCGCCCGGGCGCTTCGATCGTGGAAGCTGGCCGTCGACCGCCGCTGCCATGTGGTGAGCAGCACCAGTGCCAGTGCGGCCGCCATGAACCAGTCGAGGACGTTCCACACATCGAGGTTGGCGGGATCGCCGGGTTCGTCGCCGGGGCCGTAGAAGGGGAACGCGAAGAAGTTGACCACCACGGCGGCGGCGACCAGCTTGAGATAGATCGCTACGGGCTTGGCGAGGATCATGTGTCGGGCCTCCTTCGGCAGGGCTGTCAGACCCAGCACCATGGTGGTCGCCGTCACGCCTCCAGTGCGGGATGATCGACGAAGTGGTCGAGCGCGCTGGGATCGTCGATGGCCTCGACGTTGGCCACCGGTCGGCCCTCCACGACGTCTCGAATCGCCAGCTCCACGAGCTTTCCTGAACGGGTGCGCGGGATTGCCGGCACTTGGGCGATCACTGCGGGCACGTGGCGCGGCGACGCCCCCGAACGGATCTGCGAGCGGATCCGGCCGATCAGCTCGTCGCCGAGCGTCACGCCCTCGCGCAGCTTCACGAACAGCACCACCCGGGTGTCGCTGCTGGCTGCCGCGCTGCCGCTGGCCGGCGCTCGTTGGCCGATGACCACGCTCTCGAGCACCTCATCGATCTGGTCGACCTGGCGGTAGATCTCCGCAGTGCCGATGCGCACCCCGCCGGGATTCAGCGTGGCGTCGGATCGCCCGCTGATGATCATGCCGCCGGCGGGCGTCCATTCGGCGAAGTCCCCGTGGTGCCACACGCCCTCGAAGCGTTCGAAGTACGCAGATCGGTAGCGCGCGTCATCCGGGTCGTCCCAGAAGCGCAGCGGCATGGACACGAACGCGTTGCGGCACACCAGCTCGCCCTGCGTGCCGGCGCCGAGCGACGCGCCGTCTGCATCGGCCACGTCGACATCGAGGCCGAGTGCAGCCGCTTGGATCTCGCCGCGGCGGACCGGGCCGGTTGGGTCGCCGATCACGAAGCCGCCGCAGATGTCGGTGCCCCCGGAGAACGATGCCAGATGAACGTCGGCCTTCACCTGCTGGTACACCCAATCGAAGCCCTCGGGCGCCAGGGGAGAACCGGTGGAGGAGATCGTGCGCACGGTGTCGAGCGCATGGGTCTGCGCCGGCCGCAGGCCGGCCTTCATGGCGCCTTCGATGAACTTGGCGCTGACGCCGAGCAGCGTGACGCCCCAGTCGTCGGCCACGTCGAAGAGCCGTGCCGGACCGGGATGGAACGGCGACCCGTCGTACAGAACCAGCGATGCGCCGCTGGCCAGCCCGGCGACGAGCCAGTTCCACATCATCCAGCCGGTGGTGGTGAAGTACATGACGCGATCACCGGGGCGGACGTCGAAGTGCAGCCGTTGCTCGCTCCACAGCTTGAGCAGCGCGCCGCCCGCACGATGCACGATGCACTTCGGCTTCCCGGTAGTGCCCGACGAGTACAGGATGTACACCGGCTGGTCGAAGCCGAGCCGTTCGAATGTCAGGTCGTCGCCGCTGGCGTCGCAATGAGGCGCCAGCCAATCGGTCCACGAGGTCGCCGATCCCGGCATGTCGCCCGATGGCGCGGGTGCGCTGCGGTCGTACGGAGCGATGACGAGCCGGAGCAGCGATGAGCCTGCGGCTGCCAGGCTGGCGGCCACCTCGGCTGCCTTGCCGGCAGTCTGATGACGCACGCCGTTGTAGCAGTAGCCGTCGACGGCGACCATGACGGTCGGGGAGATCTGGCCGAAGCGGTCGAGCACACCGTCGATGCCGAAATCAGGGCTGACCGACGAGTACACGGCGCCCAGCGACGCCGTGGCCAGGAACACGATGAGCGCTTCGGGGCCGTTGGGGAGCATCGTGGCGACCCGGTCGCCCACGCCGACGCCGTCGGCTGCCAGCGCCCGCTGGCACGCTGCCACCTCGGCGCGCAGCTCGCCGTGCGTCATCGTCAGCTGCGCTGCGTCCTCGCCGATGAACGCCAGGGCCGTGTCGTCGGCGTTTGGCCCGCCCGCGGCGGGGGGCCGCAGGTAATGCTCGGCGATGTTCAGGCTGGAGCCGGCGAAGAACTCCAGACCAGGGCCTGGCATCGCGCCGCCGTCTGCCGCCGAGGCGGCTCCGCCCTGTGATCCCGTGGAGACGAAGTCGGGACCGAGTTCGCCGATGCCGTCGCAGAATTCCCACACGGCACGCCAGAACGCCCCAGGATGCTGCACGGACCACGCGTGCAGGTCCGTGTAGGTGTTCCGGTCGAGCCCGATTCCCACCTGTTGGGCGAACTGCCAGAGCTGGGTGCCTGCACATCGCTGGGCATCGGGTCGCCACAGCACGCTTGCGTCGGCGACCGCGGGGATCTCGCTGTCTGCTGAGCTGCTCATCGAGCGCAACATAGTCAGCCGCTGTCACGTCATCCGTCTCGATGGGTGAGGCGGCGACCAAGGAATCGCCCTGAGCCGTGCGGGTAGTGTCCCCACCCATGGACGGCATCTGCGACGACCTTCAGGCAGAGAACGACGCGCTCGGCGACGTGGTCGGTGACCTCAGCGAGGAGCAGTGGCGCCTGCCCACGCCCGCGGAGGGCTGGGACAGCCGCGAGACCATGGTTCATCTGGGCATGACCGACTGGGTGGCCACGGTGGCCGTCGTCGATCCCGAGCACTTCGACGACTTCAAGGCCGCCGCGGCGCGTGGCGAGATGGATCTGCACACCGCAGCCGGGTTCGACTTCGCCTCCATGTCCGGGGCGGAGATCTGGGAATGGCTCTGTGCCGAGCGCACCAAGATGCTGGACGCCGTGCGCCCGCTCCACCCCAAGGATCGGATTCCCTGGTTCGGGCCGTCTATGGGGGCGCTGTCCTTCGTGACCGCCCGGCTCATGGAGACCTGGTCGCACGGGCACGACGTAGCCGACACCCACGGCCGCGAGCTGCCGCGCACTGATCGGCTTCGCCATGTTGCGCACATCGGGGTGAGCACGCGCGGCTGGAGCTACGCGAACCGGGGCCTCGAGGTGCCCGACGGGCCGGTACGAGTCGAGCTGGATGCCCCGAGCGGGGACGTGTGGACGTGGGGCCCCGAAGAGGCGGCCGACAGAGTGAGCGGCGACGCCTACGAGTTCTGCCTCGCGGTCACCCAGCGGCGTCACCACACCGAAACTGGGCTGTCGGTCACCGGCCCGCTGGCGACAGGGTGGATGGACATCGCCCAGGCATTCGCCGGACCGCCGACCGACGCCGAGAGCCGCCGCGCCGCTTGAGCGCGATGCGGATCGGCGCGCTGGCGGACGCTGTGCTGAGGCGCGCCCGGGGGGCGCAGTGCTGATCGTCGGTCTGACGGGCGGCATCGGCTCCGGCAAGAGCACCGTGGCGCGGCTGCTGGCCGGTCACGGAGCGGCGGTGGTGGATGTCGATGCCTTGGGCCGCGAGATCATCGCTCCCGGCGGGTCGGCGGTACAGGCCGTGATTGAGCGATTCGGCAGCGAACTGGCAGGTCCCGACGGCGGCATTGACCGTCCTGCGCTCGCGTCGATCGTGTTCAGCGATCCCGACGAGCTCGCGGCGCTCAATGAGATCAGCCATCCGGCGATCAACGAACTGCTCGACGAGCGGATCGAGTCCATCGGGGACGCCGGCGCGGCCGATGTCGTCGTGCTCGACATGGCCGTGCTCACCGAGAGCACGCTGGGCCGCAACACCCGCTTCCCCTATGAGGTCGTGGTGACCGTTGAGGCGCCGCCCGACATACGGCTGGAGCGGCTCATCGAGCGCGGCATGACCGCTGACGATGCCAAGGCACGACTGGCTTCCCAGGCCACCGACGAGCAGCGGCGGGAAGCTGCCAACTTCGTCGTCGGAAACGGCGGCGGGAGCGACGAACTGGCCGATGCCACGACGAAGCTGTGGGAAGCCCTGTGCAGGCTGGCACACGAGCGCTCCGCATGAGCCCGGAAGCGCCTCCTGCCCGCTACCCGCCGCAGAATCACATCCTGCGGCACCTGCGTCTCAGCCATCAGATGAGGGGTGACGGCACGCTGACAGCGACCATGCCGATCCTCGACGACCTCGCCGACGGTCTTCTGGCCGAGGGGGGCTGGCTGCGGCTCGGCGCCGTAGCCACGCTGGTGGACTCGGTGGCGGGACATCACGCCGTGCTGCAGGTGACGCCCGACTGGTCGGCCACGCTGCACCTGTCGACGGTGCTGGCTGCCCGCGCCGAGGGCGAGGCAGTGACCGCTCGTTGCACGCCGTTGCGAGTCGGCCGGAACCAAGTGGTCACCGAAACCTCGGTGACGGATGAGGCGGGAACCGAGGTTGCCCGCTCGACCTGTACCTATGCGCGCCTGCCCCGGCGCGACGACACGCCGGTCGTGGATTCCACAGCGCGCGAGAACACGGTGGACTATCGGGAGGACCGCGAGCTCGATCCTCGGCCCGCGCTCGACGATTACTTGCAGATCACCCCAGTGCCCGGCGAGCCGCGCATTGAGCTGCCGATGCACAACCGCATCCGTAACTCCTTCGGCTCGCTGCAAGGGGGCGCGTCGATCGTCGTCGCCGAGGTCATGGCGAATCACCTCGCCGGCATGGCGGCTGGCGGCGAGCGCACCTCACGCTGTGTGTTCGCCGATGTGCATTACTTGGCGCCGGGTCGCGGCGGTCCGTTTCGCGTCGACGGCGAACTGCTCGCACGCACCGATCACCTGGTGGCGACCCGCACCCGGATCTTCGAAACCGCCGGCGACATCGACCGGCTGCTGCAAACCGCGACTGCGACGGCTGCCTATCTCGACTGAGCGAGCTGGGCCGAAATAGGCATGCCGCGTGTCACACCGGCCCTCTACCGTGCAGGGCATGACCACACCGCCGCGTGACGCTCCGGCCCGGCCTCGGGCCGGCTTGCCGCGGCTGGCAGCGTTCGATGTGGACGGAACGCTGATCAACCGCCATGGCGTGCTCACCGGGCGGACTGCTTCGGCGCTGCGGGCACTTGCCACGGCGGGCGTCGTCACCGCTTTGGCCACTGGCCGCCCATGGCCGCAGGCCCAGTCGGTCGTGCGCCAGGCGTCGGGCGTGTCGTATGCGGTGTGTCTCAATGGGGCGGTGGTGATGGACGCCGTCGCGGGCGAGCAGATCGCCGATCGCGCGATGACGCACATCGAGGCCATCGAGGCGGCGGAGATTGCCCGCAAGCTGGTGCCAGACGTGCGGTTCGGGCTCGACATGGCCGACGGCCGGCACGTGTGGGAGCACGACTTCGCTCCCGTCATGCCCGTCGACCTGCTTGCAGACATCAGCGTTGACCGCGTCGACGATGCACTCAGCGCCGTCGACGGGCCTGTCCTGACGTGGCTGGTGCATGCCCCCGGCGTCGACACGCTGACGCTCATTGACGAGCTCGCTTCGGAAATGCCGCTCGGCACCGAGATCCGCCCGTCCGGCTTGGACATGGCAGAGATCGCGGCGGCTGGGGTGAGCAAGTCGGCGGGGCTCGAGGTCATCTGCCAGCGCTACGGCTTCGACGCCGCAGACGTCCTGGCATTCGGCGATGGGCTGAACGACATCGACATGCTGCGCTGGGCCGGCCAGGCGGTCGCGATGTCCAATGCTCCCGACGCGGTCCACGATGCGGCCGACCGGGTCGCACCGAGCAACGAGGACGATGGCGTTGCCGTCGTCGTCGAGGCAATGCTTGCCGGCGAAGGCGGGCCGCCGGCTGGGCGCGGCGGTGCGTTCGCCGCTGCGCCGCCCGACGGGAGGTCCGATGGCTGAGGAGGAGCGCCGTTCGGTATGGGAGCGAATGCGGCGCGGCATGGCCGACCACAACGCCAAGGCCCCGCGCACGCCCCTGGGAATGCCCGAAGTCGTCGATGACGACGACGCAACCGACGCTGCGGACGACACGCCCGACGGGGCGACCGCCGAACTCGTGCTGGAGCGCATCCATCACTACCGAGACACCATCCGCAGCTACCAGGTTCTCATTGAGAACCAGCGAGTCGGGCAGATCCGCGACGACCAGACCGAGCACTTCGTACTGCGACCAGGCAGCTACACGCTGCGTCTCCAACTGCTGTGGATCTTCAGCCCCAGAGTGGTCGTCGAGCTGCCCGCCGGCAGCGAGACGCGCCTGATCTGCGGCCCCAACGGCGGGATCCTGCAAGCGTGGCGCCTCTTCTTCGCCCCGACGACGGCGATCTTCCTGCGCTTTGCGCAGGAAGCGTGATGCAGGCTGCGCTTTGCGGAGGAAGCGTGTCACGGCCGGCGACTCACCGACGAAGCCTGAGCAGGGCTCGACGGTAGGGTTCGCCGCCATGAGCAAGCGGCAGGCATCTGCGAGCGCAGCGTCGGGTGGCGTGCTCAGATCCGAGCTCGATGCCTGGCTCGCGGACAACTGGGATCCCGAGGCCAGTGTGCGGGACTGGTGGGCGCGGCTCGCCGAGGCCGGGCTGTCCAATCCGACGCTGCCCGAGCCGCACGGCCGGGGCTGGGGTCGCAGCGAGACACGGGTACTGGTCGAAGCGATGCGTGCTGCTGGTGCTATTGGGGCACCGGCAGGGCTGGGCATGCTGCTGGCGGCGCCCACCGTCCTCGAGCACGGAACACCAGAACAGATCGAGCGCTTCGTGCCGGCCATTCTGAACGGCACCGAATCGTGGTGCCAGCTCTTCTCAGAGCCTGGAGCGGGCAGCGACCTCGCCGGCCTGCAGACTAAGGCCATCCGCGACGGCGACGAATGGATTGTCACCGGCCAGAAAGTGTGGACCTCCGAGGGCGCGCACGCAGATCTCGGCATGCTCGTCGCGCGCACCGACCCCGATGCCCCCAAGCACCGGGGCCTCACCTGGTTCGCCTTCGAGATGGATCAGGACGGCGTGGAGGTTCGGCCCCTGCGCGAGATGACGGGCCGGTCGCTGTTCAACGAGGTGTTCATCGACGGGGCTCGGGTGCCCCACGCGAATGTCATCGGCGAGCTGAACGACGGCTGGCGCGTGACCAATACGACGCTCATGGTTGAGCGGGCAGGCATCGGCGGCAGCCACGGCCTCGCATTCGCAGCGGCGCATCCCGGCTCCATCGCCGGTCACCTCGACCGGCCGGCCGGCACGTTTCGCGGCAAGCGGCTTCCGCTGGCGGCTGGGGGAGTGGGCCCCGGCACGTTCAACCAGCTCAGCGAAGAAGCTCGCACCCGCGGCCGTGACAGCGACCTGGTCGTCCGCCAAGAACTTGCAGCGCTGCATAGCGATCTCGAAGTGATGCGGCTGTCGGCAATGCGCAGTCGGCAGAAATCCCAGCGCACTGGCGGCGAGGGCAACTTGGCGAAGCTGCGCATGACCGCGGCCCTGCGCCGCGCCCGGTCGCTCGCGAGCACCATCCTCGGCGCGGACATGACCCTGTGGGGCGACGAAGCCGCGACCAGCGGTGTGCTGCAGGAGATGGCGGTCTTCTCGCCGGCGCCGTCGATCTATGGCGGCACCGACGAGATCCAGCGGAACATCCTCGGCGAGCGGGTGCTGGGCCTCCCCAGGGAACCCGGACCCGATCCGGCTACGCCTTTCCGGGATCTTGCCCAGAACGCCACGTCTTGGTAGCGCGCTGTACGTTGCCCGGGGCCGTCGGGGCGCGTGCGCCCAGCGAGCGGCACAGAATGTGAAGCGGTGAGCATGACCGAGCCGCCCCAGGGTCCGGAGTCGCCGCAGGGCCTCGAGATCCTGCCCGAGGGCGGGGCCGATTTTGCCAGTGTGCAGGAGGCGGTGGTAGAGCGACGGCCGTCGTCGGCGCCGCGCTTGGCCGTGTTCGCGAGCCTTGCGGCGGCGTTGGCCGTAGCTGCGCTGGTCGTGGCGTGGGTGCGCAGCGACGGCGAGCCCGATGCCGCACTGGCGCCGGCGACCACCACAACCGAACCCCCGGCGACGGCGACCACGACGGCGCCAGCGCAGCCGCCGCGCACGACGCTGCCGCCGCCGACTGCGCTCGACGCAGCCGTCGGCGAGCTGCCGCCTGCACGTCCCGCCGCCGAGATGATCGCCACGCTCGCCGGCGACCCGACCGGCAACATCCGCGGCTTCCTGTACCAGCTCGATCTGCTGACCGGGGAAGCACGGTATGTGCCGTTGCCGGGCCTGCCGCACACGCTCGTCGATCTCGACGGGGCGATCGTGGTGGGCATCAGGCGCGACGTGCTGCGGGTAGACATCGAAAGCGGCGACACCGTCGTCATCGCCGAGGACGTGACCGAGGTGCTGCCCGCCCACAGCCCGCCGGGCATCGTCGGGGTGGTGCGCGGCACTGAGCATCTGTTCGCCCGCGTGGTCGGCCCCGACGGCGTGTTCCGCTCGGCGGTGCAGATGCCCAACGAGGCGATCGTGCACGGCGCGCTCGGCGACCATGTCGTCGTTTCCATGGCTGGCAGCGTCATGGCACTCGACGGGCGAAACGCGGCGCTGCAGCTCGGTGCGGGCCGGGTGCTCGCCGTGGGCGACGGTCATGTTGTGCGGCTGCAGTGCGAGGAGTACGGCTGCCAGATCACCGACACCTCGTTCAGCGCAACCGTGGGCCCAGATCGCCGCGACGACTGGTGCGAGGAGATCTGCGAAGAGGCGTCAGGCCGATTCGGCGAGCGCGACGACCAAGCCGAGCTGGCGCAGGACTGCTCGACGTTCTGCGAGGGCTACCCGATTGCCACCGGGGTGATCTCAGAGCGGCGAGTGGAGTTGCCCGCAGAGCTGCAAGCGGCGTCGCCCGACCGCTGGAGCGAGCAAGGGCTGATGTCGCCGGACGGCAATCGCATCGCGCTGCGGCTCCTGCATGGCAACGGCACGCCGGCTGGCGTCGTGGTGGTGGACCTCGCCGAGGATTGGGGCCGCCACTCGCCCGAGATCGGCGTCGACCTCGGAGACATGGCGTGGGCACCCGACAGCCGGTACCTGCTGTACACGCTCGACAATGACGTCATGGTGTGGGACCTCGAGGCTTCCGAGGGCGAGCTGCCGTCTGGCCGCGCTCACATAGGCGAACCGCTGGGGCAACTCATTTTGCGGCGAGCTGGTCCGGGGTGACGATCACGAACAGACCGGTGGCCTCGATGAGCGGCGGAGTGTCGGGTGATGCGCCGGCCGCGCGTACAGCGAGCTCCACATGCGATTTGCGCCCCTCACGCCGGGTTTCGCGCCCGGAGAAGATCACCGGCTCGTCGATCGGGACGCCGCCCCGGTAGTCGATCTCCAAGCGGGCCGTGTAGGCAGCGATGCCCAGGCACACCATCAGGTAGCCGAGCACGTCATCAACCACGGCACACACGGAGCCGCCGTGTGCACGTCCCGGTGCACTCTCGAAGGCGGCACCGAAGGTGACCCGCGCCCTCACTCCGTCGCCGTCACGCCGCATGTCGACTTCCATGGCGGTTGGATTTGCGGGCCCACTGAAGGCCCGGTCGCTGAATGCCATGACTTCGGCACCGTCAGCAGGCCGAGGATCGGTGTAGCGGCGGGCGAAGTAATCCGCCGGGCGCGGAACCGGTGCGGAGCCGGCTTCGAGCCGCTCGGCGGTCGCCTCGGCCCACGCAGCGATCTCCGCCAGCGTCTCTGGGTCGGTGCGATGACGCACGAATGCGTGCGCCAGCCGCCGCAATGCCCCCGCCGCAGCGCTGCGTTCAACGAGTTGTGCGTCGGGATAGATCAGGTGCAGGTCGCCGCCTGCGTCGAGTTCGGCGTCGCCGTGCGGCGACGGGTCGTCCACGGGCCGTCAGCTGCCGAGCCGGTCGGGCTCGCCGTAGGGATAGTCGACCAATTCGCTCGACGGGTGCTCGACGTCGAACGTCCAGTACTGACGGATCTCGGCGATCAGCCGCTCGCCGGAGTCGTCGGGCGGGCCGAAGTCGTAGTGCTCGCTGCCGCGTACGGCGAACGGCACGTCGTTGTCGGGGCTCGCGGCGCTCGTGCCGGACATCTTCCATTCGATCGCTGCGGTGTCGCCGTCGGTCACCAGCCGCTCGCAGTGCCACGACGCGCCCTGCCACTTGGAGGCGATACGCGACCAGAAGCGCCCGATCGTCGCTGCACCTCGCACCGGTGCATGGTTCGTGTCGTAGACCACGGCGTCACGGGTGAAGTGTCCCGCCACTGCCGTAGCGTCGCCGCTGGTGCAGGCGTCGAAGTAGCCCGTGATCCGCGCCTCGATGTCCGCGGCCGCTCCCGCGGTGTCGTCGGTGATGCTCGTGCCAGCGTGCTCGCCCATGCCGCCAGTCTCGCAGGCGCCGTTTTGCCTAGTGCACTGCCCACGAGAGCCAGCGGCCGTCGCGCCGCTCCAGCCGCAGCTTGTGCGAGAAGCACTCCGACAGCGACTCGGCGTTGAGCACCTCGCCCAGGGGTCCGCACGCCAGCGGCACACCGTCGCGCAGCAGCAATCCGTGGGTGAACGACGGGGGGATCTCGTCGGTGTGGTGCGTCACCAGCACCGTCGCCGGCGTCTGGGGGTCCGCGGCCAGCGACTCCAGGCTGGCGACGAGCTGCTCCCGGCCCGCGAGGTCCAGACCGGCGGTCGGCTCGTCGAGCAGCAGCAGCTCCGGTCGGCCCATGAGCGTGCGGGCCAGCTGCACGCGCTGCTGCTCTCCCGACGACAGCGTGGCGAACGCCCGGTCGGCCAGCGGACCGGCGCCCACGCGCTCCAGGCAGGCCCGCGCGCCGGACCGGTCGGCATCGGTGTAGGTGTGCCACCAGGTTTCCAGCGCGGCGTAACGCGCTGTCATAACGATGTCGAGGGCGCTGATGTTCGGCCGGAACTGATCGCGCAGCGACGAGCTCGCGAGCCCGATGCGCCGTCGGTGTTCTCGCACGTCGACGGCACCCCATCGCTCGCCCAGCACCTCGACGATGCCAGTGGTGGGGAAGCGGTAGAGCGACAGGATCTTGATGAGGCTGGTCTTGCCCGATCCGTTCGGTCCCAGCACGATCCACCGCTCGTGGGGAGCGATCTGCCAGTCGAGCGGCCCCAACACGGCGGTGCCGTCGTACACAACGGTCACATTCCGCAGGGAGACTGTCGGCTGGGCTGAAGGCCGATCTGCCGGCTGAGGCCTGGCGTCACTCACGAGTGTTCAACTCTCGTCGGGGCGGCGTTCGCCGGCGTGTGCCATCCACGTCGCGTACATGCCGGCGTACTGCCCGCCGAGCGCGACCAGCTCGTCGTGGGTGCCCAGCTCCACCACCCCGCCCTCGTCGATCACGGCGATGCGGTCGGCCCGCATCGCCGTGGCCAGCCGGTGCGCGATGAGCACCGCTGTGCGGCCTTCCAGCAGCAGATCCAGCGCACCCTCGATCTCGGCCTCAGTGCTGAGATCGACACTGGACGTGGCCTCATCGAGCACGATCACCCGCGGCCGCGCCACGAACGCCCGGGCCAGCGCCAAGAGCTGCCGCTCGCCGGCCGACAGCGACACGCCCCGCTCGTGCACCTGGGTGTCCGCGCCCTCGGGCAGGCTGCCGATCAAGCGGCGCAGTCCGACCAGGTCGAGCGCAGCGTCGATGTCGGCATCGAGCTGCGTGTCACCGGCGCTCCCGACGTGGTCGCGCAGGCCGAATGCCACGTTGTCGCGGATGGTGCCGTGGAACAGGAACGGCTCCTGGGGAACGACGCCCAGCTGGTTGCGCAGCGACGACAGCGTCACGTCGCGCAGGTCCCAGCCGTCAATCGTGATCCGGCCCTCGGTCGGGTCGTAGAAGCGGATGATCAGCTTCGCGATCGTGCTCTTGCCGGCACCGGTCGGCCCGACCAGCGCGAACGTCTCGCCCGGGCGGATCTCCAGGCTGACCTCGCTCAGCACCTCGGGAGGGTCGTCATCGAGCGGCTCATCACTGTCGGACACTGCGTCGCCGGCGATGCCGGTGGCGGCGCCGTCGCTGTGAGCAGTCGCTGTGCCGTTGCCCAGTACCGGCATCGCCACCGGATCGAATGATGCGCCGAACTCTCGCGCTGGCATTTTCGCGATGCCATTGTTCGCGTCGCCGCTCCCCTCGCCGGTCGCTGCATCGTCGTCATAGGCGAAAGACACGTTCTCGAGCCGGATGTGGCCGCTGACCGGCGGCAACTCTGCCGCGTCGGGATGCTGGCGCACGGTCGGCTGCGTGGCCAGGACCTCGCTGATCTTGCGGAGACCGGACTGACCCTGCTGGTAGGTGCTGTAGAGCTGGGCGAGCTGCTGGATCGGGGCGAAGAACGTGGTGACATAGAGCACGAACGCGCCCAGCTCCCCGACGGTGAGGCTGTCTCGCAGCACCATCGCGCCGCCGATGGCCAGCACCAGTCCTTGGGCGGCTATGCCGATCGCCTCGGTGCTCGGTCCGTAGATCGCCTGGACCCTGGACATGGACAGGTTGGCGTCGCGGAAGCGAGCGGTCACCTTGCGGTGCCGCACGGCGTTCTCCAGGCGACGACCCGTGGCCGCGATCACCCGGATCCCGGCCAGATTCTCCGACAGGTCGGCCAGCACGTCGGCAATGCGGTCGCGGATCTCGCCGTAGCCGGCCTCACTGCGGGCGCGGAACCACAACGTCAGCGCCACCAATGGCGGCACAATCCCTACGAGCAGGATCACCGCCAAAAGCGGGTTGTAGGTGAAGAGCACTACGGTCACCACGCCCACCGTGAGCACCTGGATCAGCAGGTTCACGAAGCCCTCGTTGATGAGCAGCGCCACGTACTCCATGTCGGAGGTCATGCGGCTGAGCAGCACCCCGGACTTGGCCGTCGTGTACCAGTCGAGCGAGAGCCGCTGGTAGTGGCTGAACAGGCGCAGCCGCAGGTCGAACATGACCTGTTCGGCGATGCGCCCGTTGAGGCGCTGACGCAGCCGGCTGAGCAGGATGCTGACGGCGACGACGCCCACGAAGATCAGCACGACCATGTTGAGCGCGAAGCGGTCGCCTGTCTCGATGCCGCGATCGATGCCTTGCTGGAAGAGCACCGGCACGGCCTGCATCGCCGCGGTCTCGAGGCAGAGCAGCAGCAGCGCCAAGCCCACGCCCCAGCTGTGCGGCACCAGCATGTCCCGCAGGCCGAACGGGCGCGCCCGCCCGCCCCCGCGGCCTCCGGCCACATGGTCGAAGTCGATGTCGGGCTCGGGGTGGGCCGGCTCGGCCTCCAGCAGTTTGTTCGCGCCTTCCTGCATCTCGGTCGGCACGCCGGCGAACGGCAGCCCCGCTGCGGCGCTGGCCTGTGTCGCAGTCGGCCCCATGTGGCCGGGCCCGCCGACCATCACCATGATCCGCTGCTCCCGGGCGTGCCGTCGGCGGTGGCGAATCGATCCGGATCGCTCGTGTCGCCCCCCGCCGCCAGCACCTCGACATAGCGGGGCTCGGTGGCCATCAGCTCTGCGTGGGTGCCGTCGGCAGCAACTTGCCCGCCGTCCAGCAGGATCACCCGGT
Organism: Acidimicrobiia bacterium; assembly: GCA_022820505.1. GTDB lineage: Bacteria > Actinomycetota > Acidimicrobiia > Acidimicrobiales > Poriferisodalaceae > Poriferisodalis. The sequence continues at coordinate 190,038 of JAJEFK010000054.1, forward strand.
CGGCCAGGCTGATCGTGGACAGCCGGTGAGCGATGACGATGGTTGTGCGCTCGGCGAGCAGCTCGGTGAGCGCGTCGTGGATCTTCGCCTCGTGTGCCACGTCGATGGAGCTCGTGGCGTCGTCGAGGATCAGCACTGCGGGATCGGCGAGGATCGCCCGCGCAATGGCGATGCGCTGGCGCTGGCCGCCCGAGAGGTCGTAGCCGCGCTCGCCGACCACCGTGTCGTAGCCCTCGTCGAGCTCGCTGATGAAGTCGTGGGCCTGCGCCGCGGTGGCGGCGGCAACCACGTCCGACCTGGCGGCGTCGGGCCGTGCGTAGGCGATGTTGTCGTGAATGCTGGCCGAGAACAGGAACGGCTCGTCGGGCACGAGGCCGACAGCCCGGCGCAGGCTGTCGCCGGTGAGGTCGTTCACGTCGTGACCGCCGACGGAGATCGTGCCGTCGCCGAGGCTGTAGAAGCGCATCAGCAGCCGGGCCAGCGTCGATTTGCCGCAGCCGGTCCGTCCGACGACGGCGATCCGCTCGCCGGCGCCGATGCGCAAGTGCAGCCCGTCGAAGACCAGCGGCGCATCGCTATCGGCGCTCGCCGTTCCCGCCACGCCCCCGACCGTCTCGGTGCCGTAGGCGAAGCGGACGTCGTCGAATTGCACCTCCATGCCCGCCGGACCATCTGGCGTTGTTTCCCGCTCATGCTCGCTTCGCTCACGGGCCGCTCGGGCCACGGCTTCGCCATGCGGCTCAGCCTCTGGGCGCTGCGGGAGATCGACGGCACCGGGACGGTCTGCTACGAGCACCGGCTCATCGAGCACCTGGAAGATGCGCTCTGCGGACGCCTTGGCCCGCTGGCCGAAGATGAACAGCATCCCGATGAAGCGGAACGGCGCCTGCAACAGCAGGATGTACAGGTAGAAGGTGGCCAGATTGCCCACGGAGAGCGTGTCGCCGATGATCAGGTGACCGCCCACCAGCAGCACCATCGCCATTGCCAGGCGCGGCAAGTTCTCGATGACCGGCGTGTAGTGCGCCCGGGTGTTGTGCTGCAGCGTGTTGGCCCAGCGCAGTCGTTGGGCTGCCCGAGCCATCTCGGTGACTTGCCGGGCCTCGGCGGCAAAGGCCTTCACGACGCGCACGCCGTTCACGCTCTCGTGGGTGACGGTGGCGACTTCGGCGTTGCGCGACTGGATGATCCACGACAGCGGGAACATGATGTGCCGCAGCCGCTGGCCCAGCACGTAGACGGCGGGCATGATCAGCATCGTGATGGCGGTCAGCGGCAGGCTGATCCATGCCATGACCGCGATCGCCACCACGAAGCTCAGGAGCTGCACCGACACGATCGGCGCGAACGCCAGGTACATCTGCACCGAGCGGATGTCGGAGTTGGAGCGTGAGATGATCTCGCCGGTCTGCACCCGGTCGTAGAACGCGAACGACAGCCGGCTGAGGTGGGCGAAGAGCAGCGTGCGCAGCTGGAACTCGACCCGGTGTCCCATCGAGAAGAGGCCGTAGCGGTAGGTGTAGGTGAAGATGCCGCGGGCGAGGCCGAGCCCCACCAAGGCGATGACGAACGCCCACAGCGAGCCCGAGCCGTCGGTTTCGAGACCTTCTACCGCGGCGTCCACGGCCATGCCGGCGATCCAAGGCGCAACGGCTCCGGCGCCCGTCGCCAGGATGGCGGCGATCACCGCGACCACGATGCGCGCACGCTGGCGTCGCAGCAGCGGAGCGAGCCGCCGGATCCAGCTCAGGGACGGGTCGGCGCGAATCCAGTCGGCATCGGGATCGGGCTGCACTGCGGACTCCGCGGGCGCAGTGGGTGGGGCCACCCGCATCCCGGCGAGGCTACCGGCGGCCTTGTTCGGCAGACCGGAGCTTGCGGGTACCGTAAGCCCGGCCACTGGGGCGCTCGGGGGTGCACGGCACCGGCATGACGCTGGGACTCATCGCAGGACTTGGGATAGTCGTCGCGCTCATCGTCTTGAACGGCGTGTACGTGGCAGGCGAGTTCTGCTTGCTCGCTGTCGACACTTCGCAGGTCGACGTTCTGGCCGGCCAAGGGCAGCTGCGTGCCCGTGGCGTACGGTCGCTGCTGCGGCGGCTCAACTTCCATCTCGCCGGTGCCCAGCTCGGCATCACGCTCACGTCGCTGGTGCTGGGCATCATTGCTGAGGACACCGTCGGTCGGTTGATCGAATGGGCGCTGGGCGGCTGGGGCTCCTCGTTGGCGTCGGCCGGAGTGGTCGCCGTGGTGGCGATCGCGCTCGCCGCAGCCTTCCAGATGGTGTTCGGCGAGCTGCTCCCGAAGAACCTGGCCGTTTCGCGGCCGCTGGGAACCTCGCTCGCGCTGGCACCGCTGCTGCGCCTCTACGGCACCATCGCTGCGCCCCTCACGCTGCTGTTCAACGGCATCGCCAATGCCACGGTGCGCGGGCTCGGTCTCGAGCCCACCGAGGAGCTCCGCATCGTGCGTACCCGCGACGAGCTGGAATATGTGGTGCGCTCGTCGCGCCGCAGGACGCTCAGCGACGCCCAGGCCGATCTGTTGGTGCGGACGCTGCGCCTGGGTCGCAAGGACGCTGCCGATGCGCTGACGCCGCGCACCTCGATATCAGCCGTGAGCGCGGCAGCGACGCTTGGGGAGCTGGTGGAGCTGGCGCGCATCAGCGGGCATTCACGGTTCCCGGTGCTCGGTGCAAGCTCTGATGACGTGCTCGGCATCGCCGAAGTCCGCGACGTGTTCAGCATCGATGCCAGCGAGCGTGACGGCACGCTCGTCGAGTCGATCATGCGGCCCGTTGTAGCGGTGGCCGAGAGCCGCAAACTCGACGGCGTTCTCGCCGATATGGCAGCTACGGACTGCCGGCTGTGCGTGGTGGTGGACGAACACGGCGGCACCGCCGGGATTCTCACCCGGGAGGACATTGCCGAGGAACTCGTGGGCGACATAGCCGACGAGTTCGACGAGCCCACTGTGCTCACCT
>JAJEFK010000056.1 GCA_022820505.1 Acidimicrobiia bacterium
TGGGCTGCTTCATCTGCGTGACCGGCGTGTCGGGCTCGGGCAAGAGCACGCTGGTGAACGAGATCCTCTACAAGGCGCTGATGCAGCGGATCTACTCGTCCAAGCAGGTGCCCGGCCTGCACACGGCGATCGAGGGCGTCGAGGCACTCGACAAGGTCATCGACATCGACCAGTCGCCGATCGGCCGCACGCCCCGGTCGAATCCGGCCACCTACACCGGCGTCTTCGACCACATCCGCAAGCTCTACGCGGCCACCAACGAGGCGAAGGTGCGGGGCTACCTGCCCGGCCGGTTCAGCTTCAACGTGAAGGGCGGGCGCTGCGAGGCCTGCTCGGGCGACGGCACCATCAAGATCGAGATGCACTTCCTGCCCGATGTGTACGTGCCCTGCGAGGTGTGCAAGGGCGCCCGGTACAACCGCGAGACGCTCGAGATCCGGTTCAAGGGCATGACCATCGCCGACGTGCTGAACATGCCGTGCGAGGACGCGCTGGAGTTCTTCTCGGCCCAGCCGCCCATTCGCCGCCACATGCAAACGCTGGTGGACGTGGGGCTGGGCTACATCCGGCTGGGGCAGCCCGCCACGACGCTGTCGGGCGGCGAGGCGCAGCGGGTGAAGCTGGCCAGCGAGCTGTCGAAGCGGTCCACCGGCCACACCATCTACATCCTCGACGAGCCCACCACCGGCTTGCACTTCGAGGACATCCGGCGCCTGCTGGGCGTGCTCGACCGGCTGGTGTCGGGCGGCAACACCGTGGTGGTCATCGAGCACAATCTCGACGTGATCAAGACCGCCGACTGGATCGTCGACATGGGTCCCGAGGGCGGCATCGGCGGCGGCACCGTGGTGGCCGCCGGGACGCCCGAACAGGTCGCGGCCACGCCCGAGTCTCATACCGGCCGCTATCTGGCACCGCTGGTCGGCTGAGCGGCGCAGCGCCCGGCTGGCGATCAGGTCGCCGGAGACGGCTCTTCGGATTCGATCGGCTCGACGGGGGCTGCGCGCTCGAGCGGCAGCTCCACCGTGAACTCGGTGTACTCGCCGGGCTCGCTCTCCACCGAGATCTGCCCCCCGTGGCCTCGCACGATGTCATTCGACATTGCCAAGCCCAGCCCCGTGCCCTCGTTGGTGGGCTTGGTGGTGAAGAACGGCTCGAAGATGCGCTGAACGACGTCTGGCGGGATGCCGGTGCCGTTGTCGCGAACCTTGATCACAGCCGACTCGTCGGTTCGCTGCGTGCTCAACCAGATCGTGGGGAAATAGGGCGTGCTGTCGCCGTCGCCCGCCGTGACCATCTTGCCTGGCTCGCCGCCAAGATCCCGCCAGCGCTCGTTTGCTGCATAGCCGGCATTGGTGACCAGGTTCAGGAACACGCGGCCCATGTCCTGCGGGATGACCTCCAGCTCGCCCACATCGGGGTCGAAGTCGCGCTCGATCGTCACGTTGAAGTCGGCGTCCTGCGCTCGGGCGCTGTGGTAGGAGAGCATGGCGTGCTCGTCGAGCAAGGCGTTGATCTCCACGGGACGTGACTCGCCGCCTCCCCGGCCCATCATCAGCATGCTCTCCACGATGCGGTTGGCCCGGTCGCCGTGCCCGCGGATGCGGGTCAGGTTCTCCTTGAGGTCGCCGGTGATCTCGGTGATGTAGTCGGCCTGATCGTCGGGCGGTTCGGGATCTGCGATCGCTTCGAGCAGTTCTTCGAGCAGCTCATCGGACGACTCGGCGAAGTTCTTGACGAAGTTCAGCGGGTTGCGGATCTCGTGGGCGACGCCGGCGGTCACTTCGCCGAGCGCTGCCAGCTTCTCGTTGGCCACGATCTGGTCCTGCGCACGGTCGAGGTCGGCGAGCGTCTGCGAGAGCTGCTCGTTGCGCTCGCTGAGCTGGCCGGCGAGCTCCTCGACCAGGTTGAGCCGCTGCACTTCGAGCGCGGCCTGGCGGAACTGCTCGAGCGCATCCGCCATCTCGGCGACCTCATCCCTGCCCCCGGTTTCGACGGGGGTTTCGAGGTCGCCGCCAGCGAGTGCCCGCATGCGGTCCGACAGCCCTGCGACGCGACTCAGGATCCGTTTTCCGACAAACAGCCAGCTGAACAGCAACGCGCCCACGATGCCGACAACGCTGATCACCACGAGCAGCAGCCGACCGGTGCTGACCGCCTGCGCCGAAGCCGAGGTGGCTGCATCCACATCGGCTTGCACCGCACCTACCAGCGATTCGATCTCGCCTACCAGGGCGACGCCCAACTCCTGGTTCTGGGCGAGCAGTTCGCGCTGGTTCTCCTCGATCTGGAGGCTGCGGAACATCACGTCGAAGACGCCGCCGTCGGCCAGCCCAAGCGCAATCAGCCGGTTCACCGCCGGGCGGAGCTCGTTGCCGGCTGCCTCATCCAGCCCGGCGAGGTTGATCTCGATGCGGTCCCTGGCCGATTCGAAGCTTTCACGGAGCGGTTCGATCAGCGCGGACTCAGACGCGCTGAATGCACTTGCGAGCAACGCGTCGGCCTGCGACACGTCACCGCTCAAGGCAGACCAGCGGCGGTAGAGCAGCACTTCGGAGTCGGACCGGTGGATCGACTCAGGTGCCGGGGGCGTCCACAGATGCCGCCGCCCCTCCACGAGGAAGAAGAGCTGGTCGTCGAGCGCCGGCACGATCTGATCCACCAGTCCCAGCACCTCTTTGTCTCCCCGCATGACCCTGTCGGCCTCGGCGCGCAACGCATCTGCATCGCGGCGGAGGGCGAAGTACTCGGGCATCTCGGCCTCGATGGCGGCGATATTCGAATTGAGCTGCGCGGCATCGCTGCGCATCTGGCCGAGCCACATGGCGCCTGTACCGCGATTCCAGAGCAGATCGAGCTGAGTCTCAAACTCGCCGCGGGCCTCCGCGATCCCGGCGACCACGTCCTCGTAGTCATCGGGCGACGAAGCAGTCAAGCGAGGCCCACCGGCCACCAGCCTGTTGCTCGCCTCTGCGACGCCCAAAGCCGCGTCGAGTTCGGGGATCGCCCCCTGGGTGACCTCCTTCTCGGCCTCGCCCACCCGGGTGAATGAAATCCAAGCGATCACGCTCGCCGCCAGGGTCAGCAGCAATGGCACGGCGATGCCTGCGTACATCTGCGTCGAGATCCGTAGGTGGAGCGCCGGCTTGCGGTGCTCACGCGCACCGTCGGTGTCCGCGGCGCCGTTGCCTGCAGACGTCTCCTCGGTTGGCGCTGTCTCGGTCATGGTTCTGTGCTCGTCAGCGTGTCGAGGGCGCGGTAGGCGCCGTCGGCGTCGATCTGGGTGACGAAGACGGCATCAGAGCCCTGGTTGTCCTCGGTGACGCTGTCACCATCGCCGAAACTCAGCACGAAGCCGTCGATGTCGAGTTCGTCGGCCCCCAAGATGACGTTCAGGAAGCACTGACGCGTCACCGAGCCGCCGCACTGCTCCAAGCCGGCGATGGCGAGCCGGCCTGCGATGTAACCCTCGAGCGACACGAAGCCAGGGACCGGATCCGGGTCCACCTGATCGAAATCGGCGTGACGGCTGCCCAGATGGTCCAGGGCAGCCTGGTAAGACGCGACGACGGGCGTGGAATCGTCGAACGGGAACGGCACGACCTGCGTGACGAGCACGCCTTCGCCGACCGCGCCCAACTGGTTGGCGAGCGCATTGGCACCGACGAACGAGAGGGTTATGAAGACCGGGTCGAAGCCGGTGTTGCGCGACCAGGAGATCAGCGTGCCGACGGGTTCGTACGCGCCCACCACGATCACGGCTTCGGGGTCGCCCGCACGCAAATCCAGCAGAGCTGTCTTGATGGCCGTGGTGTTGCGCGGGTAGAAGCCGATTGCCACGGGCTCCATGCTGCGCCGCTCCAGCGCAGCGAGCGCTCCGAAGTAACCGGCGCGGCCGAAGGAGTCGTCTTGGAAGAGCACGGCGATGCGCTCGATGCCCAAGTCGACGGTCAAGCGTTCCACCATCTCCTCGGTCTCCTGGGCGTAGGAGGCGCGCAGGTTGACGATGTTGGCCCAGTCGTCATTCCGTAGGAATCCGGCCCCGGTGAACGGTGCCACGTAGGGAATGCCCGCGGCGGCCGCGACCGGGGTCGCCGAACGCGATGTCGGCGTTCCCACGGCGCCGATCAGCGCGAACACTTCTTGGCTGTCAATGAGCGACGCGGTATTGGCGATGGCATCTTCGGGTTCGTATCTGTCGTCGAGCGATCTCAGCTCGAGTCGCCGCCCGTTCACGCCCCCAGCCGTGTTGGCCTCTTCGAAGGCAGCCAGGATTCCCAGGCGCATGCCGACGCCGAGTTCTGCCGCAGGACCGCTCAGCGCAGCCGACTGCCCGAACACGACTCGATCGGCGTACACACCGGTTTCGTCGCTGAGATTGTCGGGAACAGTCGGACGAGCCGGTGCAGCGACGGTGCCGGTGGGACCTGAGCCGTCTGAGCCGCTTCCGTCGGGGTCGCTGCAGGCGCCGAGCAGAGCAGCGGCGGCAATCGCAAGAGCCGCCGCCGAGGCGCCGGCGCGCCGTCGCGATGGCAGGCGCATGCGCGTGCCGTCAGGCACCAGCCCGGGCGACCAGCGTCAGGTGGTTCTTGCCATCGGCGTGCTTGTACGCAAGATCTTCGGCCATCGTGCGCACCAGGTGCAGGCCCAAGCCGCCGATCGATCGCTCCTGCAGCGGCAGGTCGGTGTCGGGAGACGGCTCATCGTTCAGCGGATCGAATGCAGCGCCGTCGTCGACGAGGGTGATGGTGACCGAGTTCTCGCCGCTCTCCAGCGTGACCTCGATGTCGCTGAGCCCGCTGGTGCGTCCGTGCGTGAGCGTGTTCAGGATGAGCTCTTCGAGGATGAGGTTGGATCTCAGGACGAGGTCTGGCGCCCAGTCGTCCAGCTCGGCCATCTCCTCCACGAATGCCACGATCCGCGGCAGCGCCTCGGCTGCCGCAGCGCCCGGCACTGGTGTGATGTTCAGCGAACGTCGCATGGCTGATGCTCCGTAGTGGGAGTTCTGCGGCGCGGCCGAGCGCGCATGAGCGGGTCAATCGCCGGATGGGCGCCGCTGGGCGTGAACCTGTTCATGAGGCACTCCGATGCAGTGCCAGGCAGGTGATGTCATCGGAGGCAGGGGCTTCGCCGGCGAACTCGTGAACCGCGTCGAATATCGCAGTCATTGCCGCGTCAGCGTTCTGGGGCGGGTTCCCAACGAAGAGATCGAGGAGTCGAGCTAGACCGAACTCCTCGTGGTCCACGTTCATGGCTTCGCTGACGCCGTCGGTGTAGAGAATGAGCGTCTCGCCGAGGCCCAGCGAGACCGTGTGCTCGCTCAGATTGGCCGTGAAGAGTTCCTCGGGCGCGACACCCAAGGCGATGCCTCCGGTGGCGGGCAGTTGCTCGGCGCTCCCGTCGGCACGGACCACCACTGGCGGGTCGTGGCCGGCGCTCGAATACGTGACCTCGCCATTGTGTGGGTCGTAGACCGCCATGATGACGGTCACGAACATGAAGGTGGGGTTGTCGGCTTGGAGCACCCGGTTTGCCTCGATGAGGGCCTCACGCGGCGAACCGGTGCCGATGGCCGCGCCCTTGAGCGCCGTCCGGCTCGACATCATGAACAGCGCTGCAGGAATGCCCTTGTCGGAGACATCGGCAACTGTCGCGAACATCCGGTCTTCCGGAACGCCGACATAGTCGTAGAAGTCGCCGCCGACGTTGCGCGCCGGGACCATGTTGGCGTTGATCTCGTACATGGCCGTCGCCGGGAAATCGGACGGCAGGATCGACTGCTGCACGTTGGTGGCGATGTCGAGCTCGTTCTGGAGCGTGACCAGCTTGTCGCGCGATGCCGTGGCCTCCCGCCACTGCCGGAGATGCTCGACCGTGCGCTCGATCGTGATCTGCAGGTCGTCGAAGTCGACTGGTTTGGTGACGAAGTCGAACGCGCCCCGGTTCATGGCCGTGCGGATGTTGCCCATGTCGCCGTAGGCGGAGATGATGACGGCGCGCAGATCCTGATCGAGCGAGCCGAGCTGGGACAGCAAGGTCAGCCCATCCATCTGCGGCATGTTGATGTCGGACAACACCAAGTCGATGCTGTCGTCGGCCCGCAGCTTCTCGAGCGCCTCCAAGCCATTTCCAGCGAACTCGAATTCGTACTTGCCGCTGCGGATGTGTCTCCGCATGCGCTGCAGGACGAGCGGCTCGAGATCGGGCTCGTCGTCGACGACGAGGATGCGCCAGGGCTGGGACATGGGCGTGGCTACGCCAGCTGTGCCTTCGCCTCGTCGAGCGTTCCGAACACCGTGATGATCTGATTGAAGCCGCTGATGCGGAACACTTCGTCGACCGAGGCTGCGAGCGAGCAGACGGCGAACGGCGTCGCGCTGCCGCCCAGATGCTGGGCGAGCAGCAACAGGACACGCAGGCCGGCGCTGCTGATGTAGTCGATGCCGCCCATGTCGAGGATGACGCGGTTGTCATCGCCCGAAAGCGCAGCCATCAGCGACTCGTGAAATTCGGCGGAATTCGATCCGTCCACCCGGCCCGCCGGACTGATCACGTTCGTGCCTGCGTCCCGCTCCTGTGCGAGTTCCATATTGTGCAGCCTCCTGCGCAGCTACGAGATGCGGAAGTACCGCATCATGCCAGTCCTGAGGCATGCCCGATCCGACACCCCAAAGTTCAGGCCTTACGTCGGCGAAACCTACTACACGCCTTCGCGGTATCCACCTCATCGGCCCACCTCTGGGGCGCTTGCTCTTAACCTGCGAGTGTGGGTCTGCGTCCTGAGGGGGGATCAGTTCCGGATACACCCGGCAGCTACCAGTTCCTGGACGCGGACGGGCGGATCATCTACGTGGGCAAGGCGAAGAGCCTTCGATCCCGCCTGAACAGCTACTTCGGCGATCCCGCCGGTCTGCCGCTGCGCACAGCGCAGATGGTTGCGTCGGCCGCTTCCGTCGAGTGGATCGAGGTGTCGACCGAGGTCGAGGCGCTCATGCTCGAGTACAGCCTCATCCAACGGCACCAGCCGCGATTCAACGTGAGGCTGCGCGACGACAAGTCGTACCCGTTCCTGGCGGTGACCCTGCTCGACGAGTGGCCTCGCGCCATGGTCATGCGCGGGCGGCGCAAGCGCGGCAACCGGTACTTCGGACCGTACGGGCACGCGTATGCCATCCGCGAGACGCTCGACCTGCTGCTGCGGACGTTCCCGATCCGCACGTGCAGCGACAACAAGCTGGCCACCCACCAGCGGCTCGGCCGGCCGTGCCTGCTGTACCACATCGAGCAGTGCGCAGGGCCGTGCGTGGGCGAGATCGGGCGAGACGAGTACGACCGGCTCGTGCGGGAGCTGGTGCGTTTTCTGGAAGGAGATACCGACGCGATCGTCAACGACCTCGAGCAGCGCATGGCAGATGCGTCAACCGAGCTCGAGTTCGAGCTGGCGGCGCGGCTGCGGGATCGGCTTGCCAGCGTTCGACGCGCCATCGAAAAGCAGCAGCTCGCCGGGACGCGCAACGAGGATTTCGACGTGATCGGCATCAGCGACGACGAGTTGGAAGCGGCCGTCCAGCTGTTCTTCGTGCGCAAAGGGCGGGTGATGGGCCAGCGAGGCTTCGTCGTGGACAAGGTGGAGGCACTGGACGGCCCGCAGCTCGTCTCCCGCGTGCTCTCGGGGCTGTACCACGAGGAGAACCCGCTGGGCTGGCCCAAGCTCGTGCTGCTGCCGGAGCTGCCGTCGGACACCGGGCTGTACGAGCGATGGCTGAGCGAGCAGCGTGGTTCCCGGGTGACGCTGCGCGTCCCGCAGCGGGGCGACAAGCGCGCCTTGATGGATACGGCGCGCCACAACGCGCGCGAATCGCTCGCACGCCATCGGATGCGTCGAGGCAGCGATCACAACAGCCGGGCACGGGCGCTGAATGAGCTGGCCGAGCACTTGGAGCTGCCCCGGCCGCCGCTGCGCATCGAGTGCTACGACATGAGCCACCTGCAGGGCACGAACTATGTGGGCTCCATGGTGGTGCTCGAGGACGGACTGCCGCGCCGTAGCGAGTACCGGCACTTCCGGCTTCGCAACGTGTACGGCAACGACGACTACGCGGCCATGGACGAGGTGCTGCGCCGGCGGCTGCGGAACTACCTGGCCGAGCGCGACCTGCCGGCATCCGAGCAGGGCCGCTTCGCCTACCCGCCCCAGCTCTTGGTGGTGGACGGCGGCAAGGGGCAGCTCAGCGTGGCGGCTGCGGTGCTCGACGAGCTGGGGCTCCGCGAGCAGATCCCGGTGTGCGCTCTGGCCAAACAGTTCGAGGAGGTGTTTGTGCCGGGCCGCTCCGAGGCAGTGCGCATACCTCGCCAGTCCGAAGCGCTGTACCTGCTGCAGCGGGTGCGTGACGAGAGCCACCGCTTTGCCGTGTCGTACCACCGCAGGCTGCGCAGCAAGGCCATGAAGCGGGGGGTGCTCGACGGCATCGCTGGGCTGGGGGACAAGCGGCGAGCTCGGCTAGTGCGCGAGCTCGGCAGCGTCGGTGCGGTCAAGTCGGCCTCTTTGGACGACTTGCAGGCGCTGAGCTGGCTGCCCGACACCGTGGCGGAGGCGGTGTACGCCGCAACGCACCCGGAGGCAGCGCTGGCGGGTCCCTGATGCTCAGCCGAGAGGTGCCCCGTACCCTCGGCTGCATGGCTGGGGGGCCGGAGTTTGTGATTGTGGCCGGCTTGTCGGGCGCTGGTCGCTCTACTGCGGCGAATGCGCTGGAGGATGTCGGCTGGCTTGTCATCGACAACCTGCCGCCGCACCTCATCGGCGATGTGGCGGACATGGTGGCTCGGCCCGGTGCGCGGCTGCGGCGCGTGGCGCTGGTGGCGGGCACCCGGGAGTACCGGGAGGATCTGGTGACGGCGGTCTCGCAGCTGCGCGAGGGCAATGCTTCGGTGCGCGTCGTGTACCTGGATGCCCCTACCGAGGTGCTGGTGCGACGCTACGACGACACTCGGCGTCGGCACCCGCTGCATACCGGCGATCAGCCGGCTATCGCCGATGTGCCCGAGCAGGCGATGGCGGAACCGGTGGCGGAGTCGGTGGTTGACGCCATTGAGTTGGAACGCGAGCTGCTGGCTGATGTGCGCGAGACAGCCGATGTCGTCATCGACACTGGCGATCTCAATGTCCATGAGCTGCGAGATCGTGTGCACGATGAGTTCGGGACAACCGGTGACGAGCCGCAGATGCGGACCGCAGTCATGTCGTTCGGCTACAAGCACGGTGTGCCGACCGACGCCGACTTGGTATTCGACTGCCGCTTCCTCCCCAACCCGCATTGGGTGCCTGAGCTGCGGCCGTTCACCGGTCTGCATCCCGGAGTGAGCGAATGGGTGCTCGGCCAACCGGCGACCAGCACGTTCCTTGAGCACTTGATGCCATTGCTCGAATCGCTGCTGCCCTCCTATCGGACCGAGGGCAAGTCGTACCTGACGATTGCGTTGGGTTGCACCGGCGGACGTCACCGCAGCGTGGCGATTGCCGAGGAAGTGACGCGGTTGCTCGCCGAGGCGGGCCACGATCTGCACTGCCGCCACCGCGACATCGCCCGCTAGCCATCATTTGCCCGCTAGACAGCTAGCGACGGAATGGGCCGGGGTGCAGGCAGCCCGCCAGGCCCGCAGAGCGAAGAGGACAGCAGCAGATGAGCGTGCGCGTGGGCGTCAACGGTTTCGGCCGGATCGGGCGCAACTTCTACCGGGCGGCCGACCGCCCCGACTGCGACATCGAGATCGTGGCGGTGAACGATCTCGGCGACACCGCCACCATGGCCCACCTGCTCAAGTACGACTCGGTGCTCGGCAACCTGCCGCACGACATCGCTGCTGTCGAGGGCGGCATCTCGATCGACAGCACAGTGCTGCCGGTGCTGTCAGAGCGCAACCCGGCCGACCTGCCCTGGGGTGACTACGGCGTCGACGTCGTTGTGGAATCGACCGGCATCTTCACGTCCCGTGACAAGGCGTCGATGCACCTCGACGCGGGCGCACCGCTCGTGATCGTGTCGGCACCTGCATCCGGCGCCGACGCCACATTTGTGGTGGGGGTGAACGACGCCGACTTCGACCCCGAAGCGCACAAGGTGGTCTCGAACGCGAGCTGCACGACGAACTGCTTCGTGCCGATGGTGCAGGTGCTCGACCAGGCCTTCGGCGTGCAGCAAGGCCTCATGACCACCATCCACGCCTACACCGGCGACCAGTCGCTGGTGGACGGGCCGCACGGCGACCTGCGGCGGGCCCGAGCGGCAGCCGTGAACATCATCCCCACTTCGACCGGAGCAGCCCGGGCCACGGGACTCGTGCTGCAGGCCATGGACGGCAAGCTCGACGGCACCTCACTGCGGGTGCCGATCCCCGATGGCTCGATCACCGACTTCACGGCGACGCTGGACGCCAGCCCCAGCGTCGACGAGGTGAACGAGGCGTTCGCTGCCGCTGCGGCCCGTGGCCCGCTGGCCGGCGTTCTGGACTATTCCGAAGACCCGCTCGTGAGCAGTGACATCGTGGGCAATCCTGCGAGCTGCGTGTTCGACGCCGGTCTGACCATGGCGATGGGCAGCATGGTCAAGGTGCTCGGCTGGTACGACAACGAGTGGGGCTACTCGAACCGGCTTGTCGACCTCGTCGGCATCACCTGCAACCGATGAGCAACGCCGGCAGCCTGCCGGTGCTGGAGGACCTCGAGCTGCGGCTCGGCGGTCTCGACGGCCGGCGCATCCTGGTTCGGTGCGACTTCAACGTTCCGCTGCGTGACGCCGGGGGCGGTCGGCGAGAGATCGCCGACGACTTGCGCATCCGGGCGGCATTGCCGACCCTGCGCTGGCTGACTGAGCGCGGAGCTTCCGTCACCGCCTGCTCGCACCTGGGCCGGCCGTCGGGCGCCCCAGATGAGCGCTACTCGCTGGCCCCTGCGGCGGAACGTCTTGCGGAGCTGGCTCCCGGTGTCGCTCTGGCCGAGAACCTCCGCTTCAGTCCGGGAGAGACGTCCAACGACCCGGCCTTCGTGGAGCAGCTCGTCGCTGGCAGCCTCCCTGTCGCGCTCGGCGGTTCTCCAGCGGGTGCAGCTCCGGCTGCGTTCGACGGCTACGTGAACGACGCCTTCGGTGCGAGCCATCGGGCGCACGCCTCCATCGTGGGGCCGCCGCAGCGCTTGCCGAGCGCCGCGGGCCGATTGCTGCAGCGGGAAGCCGACGTGCTCGGCGGCCTGCGCACCGACGCCGAGCGGCCGTTTGTGGCCGTGCTCGGCGGCGCCAAGGTGAGTGACAAGCTCGGCGTAGTTGAAGCGCTGCTGGATGTTGTCGACACGCTGGTCATCGGCGGTGGGATGTGTTTCACCTTCCTGGCAGCACTGGGTCACCCGATCGGCGACTCGCTGTGCGAGCCCGACTTCATCGAGACCTGCGAACGCCTGCTGGGGAGCGGCGCCAGAATCGTTCTGCCCAACGACATCACCGCCCTCGATGCAGGCGGGACGGTGCGCCAGATGGGCCGCAGCCTGCCCGACGGCTGCCGCGGCCTCGACATCGGCCCCGGCTCAGCGGCCGAATTCGACGATGTGATTGCAGGAGCCCGAACGGTGTTCTGGAACGGTCCGATGGGCCTGTTCGAAGACGAGCGATTCGCAGCGGGGACCCGTGCGGTGGCCCAGTCGATGGCGGATTCCCGCGCGTTCACCGTGGTCGGCGGCGGAGACAGCGCCGCGGCAGTGGCCCAATTCGGGCTGGCGCCCTACATGGATCACATCTCGACCGGGGGAGGGGCGGGCCTCGAGCTCATCGAGCACGGGGACCTGCCTGGGCTCGCTGCCCTGCGAGACTCGCCGCAGCGGTGAGCCAGTCGGAGGAAACGACGATGAGCCGAACGCCTCTGATCTCGGGTAACTGGAAGATGCACCTCAATCACCTCGAGGCCATCCAGCTCTGCCAGAAGCTCAGCTACGAGCTGGCCCGCCACCGCTACGACCAGGTGGAGGTGAGCCTGCACCCGCCTTTTGTCGATTTACGGAGCTGCCAGACCGTCATCGACGCCGACCGCTTGGAGTTCAAGCTGGGCGCGCAGAATTGCCACGATCAGGCTCAAGGCGCGTTCACCGGCGAGGTATCGCCCGCAATGCTGGCCAAGCTCGACGTGAGCTATGTCATCGTCGGTCACAGCGAGCGTCGAGCGCTGTTCGGAGAGACCGATGAGTTCATCGCCGTCAAAGCAGCAGCGGTGGCCAAAGCTGGCATGACGCCGATTGTCTGCGTCGGCGAAACCCTCGACGAGCGAGAAACCGGACAGGCGGTCGACGTCGTCAGCACGCAGCTGCGAGGCAGTCTCGCCAAGCTCGCCAAGGCCCATTTCGAAACCTTGGTGGTGGCCTATGAGCCAGTCTGGGCCATCGGAACGGGCCGCAATGCTTCGCCCGAAGACGCGCAGGAGATGTGTGCAGCCGTGCGTGGCGTTGTCGACGAGCTGCGCCGGGGAGCCGGCGAGCACGTCCGCATCCAGTACGGAGGCTCCGTCAAGCCCGCCAACGCGCCCGAACTCCTGGCACAGCCCGACATCGACGGCGCCCTGGTCGGCGGCGCCTCCCTCGACCCGGTCCAGTTCGCCCGGATAGTCCACTCGGCGGCGCATCCCTAGGTTGCAAGTTGTTCCCGCAGTGGGTACTATTTCTAACAGCGCCGGACGACCCCCCTCCGGCGCTTTCCCCTGAACAAACCGGAGCAAGCCCCATGGCCGTTCTTGATTCCGTCCGCGACATGCAGGACCGCACCCTCGAGCAGATGAAGACTGCCCAGGAGCAGTTCGTCTCGATGAACGAGCGCGTCGCCGAGGCGTGGCTGTCCGCGGTCCCGGCAGTGTCGTCGCCGTTCGCGGAGTACCTGCCGAAGCCCACCGAGATGATCGACACCTACTTCAGCTTCCTGGGCCGGCTTCACGAGGCCAACAAGGACTGTGCCTCTCGCATCGCTGCTGCCTGGGAGCGGGCCAGCGAGGACGCCCAGGCCTGATGGCCGGCGGCGGCTCCTCTGCCGCTGATCCGGCGGCCGGCGCTTCGGACGACGCCGGCAGCACAGGAACAGGTCACCGAGCTGCGTCGAGCCCGTTTCCGGGTTTCGACCAGCTCGGCGACTTCATCCGGGCTCAGCGCGAGCTGATGGAATTGAGCCAGCGACAGCTGGCCAAGATGGCTCGCCTGTCCAACCCGTACCTCAGCCAGATCGAGCGCGGGCTGCACGAGCCGTCGGTGCGCGTGCTGAAGGCGCTCGCAGAAGCCCTGAACGTGCGCGCAGCAACCTTGCTGTCGTACGCCGGCCTGATGGACCGCGATGACGTGCCCTCGGTGGTGGAAGCAGTGCAGGCCGACCCGAACCTCACCGACGAACAGAAGGCAGCGCTGCTGGGGGTGTATCGCAGCTTCGGCGCCGCCGAATCCTGAGGCACCGTGACTCCGTCGAATGGCCACCCCGGCGCGGGCGACAGCATGTGGAACGTCGCTTTGCGCATGGGGGCTGCCGATCTCGCCCTGAGCTCGGCGCGCTGGTGGGCGTCGGTGCAGTGGGGCCTCGGCACCGCTGCCGCTGTGACCGCGGCGGCGCTGCGATTCGGCGGCCGCAGCGCGATCGTGGACGACGCCGGCTCGGTGGACTACCGCACGCTCGATGGCGGGGCATCGAGCGTGGCTGCTCGACTGCGCGCCGATTCGACCCGGCCCGACGGCAGCCTCGGCGCCGTCGGCATCCTCTGCCGCAACCACCGGTGGTTCGTGACGGCGCTCGTGGCGGCCGAACGCGCCGGCTGCGACACCGTGCTGCTCTCGACAGCGCTGCCTGCGTCGAATCTCGCGCAGGTGTGTGAACGCGACGGCATCGCCGTGATCGTCGCCGATGAGGAATTCGCCGAAGTGGTGGCCCAGTCGGCCACGAAGGCCAAGGTGCTCGTCGCCGACGGGAGCGGCCCCGACGCGCTGTCGCATGTCGCCGCAGAAGGCTCGCCGTGCTCGCCGCCGTCGCGCCGGCCCAAGCTGGTGTTGCTGACGTCCGGCACGACGGGAGCGCCGAAGAGTGCTGTGCGGACGCTGAAGACCACGCGCGTGGGCGGGGTCGGCATGCTGCGACGGGTGCCGTACCGCCTGGGCGACCGCTACTTCATCGCCTCGCCGCTCTTCCACGCCTGGGGCCTGAGCCAGCTCGTCGTCGGGCTCGCCACCGCCAGCACCCTCGAGATGAGGCGGCAATTCCAGGCAGCCGAGGTGGGCCAGCTGCTGTGCGAGCGACGCTACGACGCCCTCGTGGTGGTCCCGCTGATGCTGCGCCGCATTCTCGACCTGCCGATCGAGCCCGACGCTGTGTGCCGGCCGCGCATGGTGCTCAGCAGCGGCAACGTCCTGTCCGGCGACCTGGCGCGGGAATGGATGGACCGCTTCGGAGACCGCCTGTACAACGTGTACGGCTCCACCGAGACCGCCATCGGGACCATCGCCGATCCTGTCGACCTGCGCGCAGCTCCCGGCACGGTGGGCCGACCGCCCGACGGCGTGACGCTCACGATCCTCGACGATGACGGCATGCCGTCGCTCAACGGCAGTGCCGGCTGGGTTCACCTCGCCAGCACGGCGCAGTTTCTCGGCTACACCGACGGCAGCGACGGCGACCGAGCGGGCACGCTCATGGCCACCGGCGACATCGGCCGCCTCGACGCCGACGGCCGGCTGCACATCTCAGGTCGCGCCAACGACATGATCGTGACCGGCGGCGAGAACGTCTTCCCCTCCGGTGTCGAGGAGGTGCTGGGGCGTCATCCGAGCATCGAGATCGCAGCCGTCGTCGGGGTGGACGATCCCGAGTTCGGTCAGCGTGTGGCTGCGTTCGTGGTGCCGCGCCCGCGGCGCAGCGTCGACGCCGACCAGCTCCGTGCCTGGGTCGGCGAGAACCTTCCGAGCTTCATGGTGCCGCGCGACGTTCACTTCGTGGATGCCCTGCCCATGACCACCACGGGAAAGGTCGTGCGGCACCGCCTCGCGGTGCTGGGGCACGCCGACCGGGTGTAGCGGCGTTCAGCCTGGTGCCGGCGGCTGCTGGCCGAACGTCTCCACGGCGGCCCGGTCGACGTAGCGAGCGACCTCGCGCTCGAACGGGTAGGACAGGTGCGAGCCCTGGTACCAGAGCATGTCGGGGCGCTCCCAGTGCTCCCAGAGCGTCTTGACATTGCCCGGCCGGACCCAGCGGTCGAGGAGTCCAGCGAAGATGTAGCGCCGCTCGTGGGGCACCTTGCAGGGAAGCGACAGCGGCGATACCACCGAGAGGATCTGCTCGTAGGGCTCCCACGACAGCCCCCACTGCTCGTAGAAGGGCGGGAGCAGCGGTTCGACCTGCTGGCGGGTGCCGCGCGCCAGGTCGCTCTCGGGAACACCGGCGATCACCGCGGCCAAGCCGTCCTCCAGCGCCGCAGTCATGGCAGCCATGTAGCCGCCGAGCGAGATGCCCGACACGGCAACGGCCGGCGCCTCATGCTGGTTGCGCACCCATCCGATCACCCGGCGGATGTCCCAGGCGCCCTGCGCCACCGTGAACACCGTGTTCATGGCGCCCGCGTGGATGACACGCGAGCCGCTGACGCCGATGGCCCGAGGGCCGTGCAGCGGGAGCACCACGGCAATCACGTTGAGCCCCCAGCGCCGGTGCAGGCGGTGCGCGTACAGCATCCACATGTCCGTCTCGGGCTCGCCGGTGCGGTAGCCGTTGACAGCAACCACCCAGGGCCGGGGCCGGTCGGGGTGCTGCAGCATCCACGCGTGGGTGGTGCGCACCGGTCGGTAGTCCATCCAGCGGTCGCGCCCGGGCTCGCCGGGCCACGGCTCGAATTCGCTGGCGAAGCGGACGTGCCAGAAGTCGGCGTCGCCCGCTGAGGTCGCGCTGACCTGCACCCCGCCGTCGAGCGGTGGGGGAGTGCGGTGGTACGCAGCGGGGTCGTCAAGCCAGCCGCAGTCGGCATAGAGGCTGCGGGCCTCGGCCAGTTCGGAGCGAAGCCGCTGGCGGAACGGCCCGTCGGGGATCCTCATGCGTGCTGATGCCAGCTCCAGCTGGATCGACCATTCGTCGATCATCCACTTCCACGCGGCGGCCGGTGTCTGGCGGACCGCAGGCAGATCGTCCTCGTTGTGCCCGCGGATCCACTCGGCCAACGAGCCCGCCGCCTGGCAGCCGGCGCGCAGCGGCGACGCAGGCCGCTTCGGGGCCGGTCGGCGGCTGTCCGTCGGAGCGTCGGAGGGAAGGGCGGTCATCGGCGGTCGGGTTTCTTTCGCTGGTCGCTCGATCTCGCGCTACAGCGCCCGGGCATCGAGCCGGGCGAGTGCGGCATCGGTCGACACCAGCATGCGTTCCAGCAAGTCTGCAAGAACTTCGCGCTCGCCGGTGTCGAAGACGATGAAGATCTCCTCGTAGATGCGGTAGGCGCGGTCGACGAAGTACTGGTGGCGAGCCGCGCCGAGATCAGTCAGCTCCACCAGCACCTCCCGATGGTCGCGATCGGCCCGCCGCTTGAAGACGAGTCCATCGGTCTCGAGCCGGACGACGGCGCGTGTGACCGTGCTGGGCTCGACGTCCATGATGTCGGCCAGTATCCGGATGGAGACGGGGCCGTGGCCTGCTACCGCATCGAGCGCCCGGAACTGGCCGGGCTCGATTGACTGGGAACCGCCTCCGAGCACGTGCCGGCGCAGCCGTTCGACGGTCGGTCCCAGCCGCGCGGCGCGCCACAGGGCAGCGACCTTGTGATCGAGGTCCCACTCGTCGCCCCAGTCGGCGGACTCGGGCGCCCAGGATTGCTGCGCGTCACGAACTCGAGGCAGTCCGAGCGTGCGACGAGCGCCGCTGCTCGTGGACTGCGCTGGGCCTCCCTCGCCCTGCTGGTCCGTATCGATCAGGTTCATCGGCTGTCTTCATACCCTAGCCGATCTGCCGTCTCCGTGCCAGCAGATCATTGCAGCTTGTCACACAATTTGTACAAGCAAAATGCTCTTGTGACCTGGCTGTAACCTAGATATGATTGCATAGCGTCATGCAATTGATGGACAACCATGTGATAGGCGACAGAGCTTGTCTCACCAGTTCGTCAGTTCGCCCCGGCAGGTGTCTCGCACGCCGCCGGGATTCGTGACATCAGACCGGACACCCCCCTGTATTCCGGAGGAACCAGACATGGCCAAGCAATGGCGTGAGATCTATGACGAGTGGGAGAAGGCCGTGGCGCCTGGTCTCCAGCAGTTCACCGCCTCGGACGGCTTCCGCGATTTCATGGCCGCGAGCGCCAAGGTCACGAGCGCACTGACCGCGGAGTTCGAGCGTGCCAGCCGGCGCTGGCTGCACTTCTGGAACCTGCCTGCCGCCACCGACGTCCGCAAGCTTCGCCAGCAGGTCGCCGCGGTGGACCGTGAGCTGAAGGGCCTCAAGAACCTCGTGTTCGAGGTGGCCGCCGCTGCGCCCGACGACGTGGCACCGGCGACGAACGGCAAGGCAGCGTCGGTTCCGAGCAAGCCGACGGCCAGGAAGGCCCCTGCCAAGACGGCATCGAAGGCCTGAGTTCTCCGAACACCCCGATCACCCCCCTCACGCTGAAGGAGCAGACATGCCCCCTACCACCCTGACCAAGCCCACCTCGGAGAACGGCGCCAACGGCGCCTCGCCTGAGTCCGATGCCGCCGCTTTCAACCCGTTCACCGGCTTCGCCCCGTTTGCCGACATGTGGGAGACCGGCATGCGGCGCTGGTGGAACCTGACCCGCCACGTCATGGGCATCGATCGTGCCCCCGTGGGCCAGACTCCTCGCGACGCAGTGTGGAGCAACGGCAAGGCCGTGCTCTACCGCTACCGCAGCGAGAGCCCGACCGTGCGCCCGCCGCTCCTGCTGGTGATGAGCCTGGTCAGCCGCTCGTTCATCCTGGACCTGCAGCCGGGCAACAGCTTCATCGAGCGGCTCGTGGCCGAGGGCTTCGACGTGTTCCTGCTCGACTGGGGCGTGCCCGACGAGGAAGAGGCCAACAACACCCTCGAGACCTACTGCGATGAACTGCTGCCCCAGGCGGTGGCCAAGGTCAACCAGATGGGCGGCGAGAACGGCGTCACCGTGTTCGGCTACTGCTACGGCGGCCTGCTGTCGCTGCTGTACGCGGCCGGCCACCCAGACGATCCCGTCCGCAACCTGGTCGTGATGGCCACCCCGGTGGACTTCACCAAGATGCCCGCCGCCATGACCGGTGTGGGCGAAGGTGGCATCGATCCGGCACACCTGATGGACCACACGGGCAACGTGCCCGCCGAGGCCGTGCGCGCGTCGTTCACGCTGCTCACGCCCACCTCGGACCTCAGCACTGTCATGGACTTCTGGGAGCACCTCGACGACGACAAGTTCCTGAGCTCGTACCAGGCCATGACGTCGTGGACCCGCAATCACATCCCGTTCCCCGGCGCCACCATGATCCAGACCGTCGAGATGTTCAACGAGGGCAATGGCTTCGTGACTGGCGAACTCGTGCTCGGCGGTCGCAGGCTCGACCTTGCCGACATCACGGTGCCGTTCCTGAACGTGATCGCCGAGCGCGACCACATCGTGCCGCCCGAATCCACCTACGGCCTCGACGAGCTGGTCGGCTCCGACGACGCCACCGAGATGCGGCTGCCCGCCGGCCACGTCGGGCTGATCGTGGGCAACGGCGCCCGCAAGCGCTCGATCCCCTCGATGATCGGCTGGATGCTCGAACACAGCGACATCGACGCCTGAGTCGACGCCATTCATGGCCGAGAACCGAGCCTGAGTCGGAGGCGCTGCAGCCCATGAGCGAGACAGCCACATCGGGGCGCCCCTGGGCGGGTCAGCGCGTGGCGCTGGTGATGGGCTCGGGCGGCATCGTCGGCGGGGCGTTCCATGCCGGCGTGCTCAAAGCGCTCGAGGACACCTGGGCGATCGACGCCCGGGAGGTCGACCTGATCGTCGGCACCTCGGCCGGTTCGATCTCGGGGGCCCTGGTGGCTGCCGGGCTCAGCCCCAGCGATCTGTTCCGCCGCGAGACACGTCAGCCGCTCAGCCCCGACGGCGAGCGGCTGCTCGGCGCAGCACGGGCCCGGCGCGGCCCGAAGCGCCAGGCCACCGCCAGCCTCGGAGCGCCGATGGCACCCCACATCTGGATGCTCGCTGCGGCGATGCCCGGCCAGGTGGCGCCGGGTACAGCGCTGGCGTCGCTGCTGCCCCGTGGCAGGGTGCCGACGTCGCACGTGGCCGACATGGTGCGCGGGCTGTTCGAGGGGGAGTGGCCGGCAGGGCCAAGACTGCGCGTTCCGGTGGTCGGTCTCGACACCGGCCAGCGGGTGGTCTTCGATGCCGACGGCCCGGCGACGCCGGCGGAGGCTGTCGCGGCGTCTTGTGCTGTGCCAGCGGTCTTCGAACCGGTCGAGATCGACGGCACTGCGTACATCGATGCCGGCGTGCACTCGTCCGACAACCTCGATGTGCTGCGGGAGGAGTCATACGACCTGGTGGTGGTGAGCTCCCCGATGGGCATTGCGGAGCTGCCGTCTGCGGCACGGCCGTGGGCTATGCCGATTGCCGCGGCGATGGACTTCGGCGCAACAACACTCGGCTGGAGCGCGTTGCGCGTCGCCAGTCGGATGGCCACCGAGTGCGAACGACTGAGCTTGACGGAGTGTGAGCGTGTGGAAATCGTCATGCCGGCATCGGCCGACCTCGATGCCATGGGCGCCAACCTGCTCGACCCGCGCCGCCGGCCGGCTGTGGCCCTGCAGGCCTACGCCACGGCGAGCGAGCAGTTCACGGCGCACCCCCTGTAGCGGATCGCTCGTGCGCCGGCGCCGGCCGGGAGGCCGCGGGTAGCGGCTCAGATCTAGAGTCTCAGCGTGCCTGCTGAAGAACTGTCCACCGCCGCCGAGATGCCGAGTCTGCGCGATGGCCTCGTGGCGTTTGTGAAACGCGATTGCCCCACCTGCCGCGATGTCGAGCCGGTGCTCGCCGAGCTCGTCGACCATGCCGTGCGCAGCGGCACCCGGCTGACGGTGTTCACCCAGGACGATCCCGAGTTCATGGCTGGCCTCGGCGGGCAGTCTTCCGAGGTGGTGCACGACCACGACTTGGCAGTGTCGTGGCACCACGAGATCGACACCGTGCCGACGCTCATGGCGGTGATGGACGGCCGTGAGATGGCGCGCACCGTGGGCTGGGATCGCACGAGCTGGGAGGCGCTGAGTGGCGCCGACGATCTGGGCGCCGAGCTGCCGGAAATGCGACCGGGCTGCGGCTCGATGTCGGTCGACCCATTGCTGGCAGATGAGCTGGCGTTGCGTTTCGGCGCCACCGCGTTCGCAAGCCGCAAGGTGGAGCTGGCTTCGGCGGAGGACCCCGTCGAGGCGGCATACGACCGCGGCTGGTCGGACGGGCTGCCGGTGGTGCCGCCGACCGAGGCACGGGTGGCTGCCATGCTGGCGGGAACGAGCCGGGCGCCCGACGAGATCGTTGCGGTGGTGCCGCCGACGCTGGCCGAATGCACAGTGGAGAAGGTGGCGGTCAACGCCGTCATGGCGGGCTGCAAGCCCGAGTACCTGCCGGTCGTGCTGGCCGCGGTCGAAGCCGCCTGTACTGACACGTTCAACATGCACGGCCTGCTGTGCACGCTGTGGTTCTCAGGGCCGATCGTGATCGTGAACGGCCCGATCCGGCACCGCATCGGCATGAACACCGACAAGAACGCCCTCGGTCAGGGCAACCGGGCCAACTCCACCATCGGGCGTGCCCTGCAGCTGGTGATCCGCAACGTCGGCGGCGGCAAGCCCGGCATCGGCGGCATCGACCGCTCGGCGCTCGGGTCGCCCTCGAAAGTCGGCTGGTGCTTCGCCGAAGACGAGGAGGGGCTGCCCGACGGCTGGCCACCGCTGTCGGTCACCCGCGGGTTCGAGCCCGGTCAGGACACCGTGACGCTGTTCGCCGGTCACGGCCCGATCGGCTGCATCGACCAGGTCTCCCGCACGCCCGGCTCGCTGATCCGCACCCTGGCACAGCAGCTGCTGTGCGTCGGCAATCGCAAGCTCCCCACCGAGGCGATGGTGGTGATGACTCCCGAGCACATGTCGACGTTCGCCGATTCGGGCTGGACCAAGGAGCGCTTCTACGACGAGCTGGATCCGCTGCTGCAGATGGATCTCGACTTCGCCGCCTGCGGTGCGGGCGGCATTGAGGAAGGGTTGCCTGCGTCGTTCGTGCAGCACCTGCGGGGCGCTGCTGATGGCGACGGCGATGGTGACAGCGGCGTCCCGGAGGACGGCGGGCACGTGTTCGGTTCGTCGGAGGGCACTGCCAGCGGGGGCTTGCGCAAGTTGCCGCCGTGGTCGCCCATGGTGGTGCGCGCCGGCGGGGGAGCGGGCGGCTTCAGCGCCATCATTGAGGGGTGGGTGCCCGGCGCCAAGGGCAGCATCCCCATCACCCACCCGATCTGCCCGTAGTCGCCCAATCCCCGCTCGGGCTCGGCGATGGGTGCCGGTAGCCTCGACAGCCGTGATGACGTGGATTGTCGGTGCGATTCACCTGCTGTCGGCCTTCGGGCTGATCGGCTTGGTGCTGCTGCACAGCGGCCGTGGCGGCGGCGTGTCCGACATGTTCGGCGGCACCGTGGGATCCACCGCAGCAGGCTCGACGGTTGCCGAGAAGAACCTCAGCCGCATCACGGTGGTGGTGGCCGTCTCGTTCGGCTTCACCACGCTGATACTGGGCCTCTTGCTCGCCTAGCGGCGCGGGCCTACTGCTCGCGTATCGGCGGCGGGACCGCTCCTCGTCTGATCGCCCGGCCTGGTCGTGCGCCGGTGCTGGCGCCGTCACGCCAGACCGTCCGGCCATTGACCACGACGAGTTCGATGCCGCGGGCCGGCTGCTTCGGCTGCTCGAAGGTGGCGGTGTCGATCACCGTCTCGGGGTCGAAGACCACCAAATCGGCGATCGCTCCGGGCGTGAGCACCCCCCTGCCCGTGAGACCGAAGTGCCGGGCCGGCAGGCCGGTCATCTTGTGCACTGCTTCTTCCAGCGAGAAGAGGCCCTCCTCGCGTGCATAGTGGCCGAGCACCCGCGGGAAGGTGCCCCACAGCCGCGGGTGCGGGAATTCGTCGTGCGGCAGGCCATCCGAGCCGATCATGGTGCCGCGGTACGCCAGGATGCGGCGCACGTCGGACTCGTCCATCATGAAGAAGATCCCACCGGCGGGCATCAGGGCATCGACGGTGTCTGCTGGGTCGAGACCCATGTCGGCGGCGACCTCGTCCAGGTCCCGCCCTGCTGCTTCGGGATGAGGCGCCGACCAGGTCACCAGCACTCTGCTGGCACCGAGTCGCCGTCCTGACGCCAACGTCGTCGAGCTGGCGATGTACGGGTAGGCATCGAGGCTGACTGCCTGGCGCTGTCGAGCAGCATCGATCAGCGCCAATGTCTCTGCCGAGCGGCCGAAATTGGCCTGCCCAGCGCACTTGTGGTGGGAGATCACCACGGGAACGTCTGCGGTGCGGCCGATGGTGAACGTCTCTTCCAAAGACTCGCTGACCCCGTCCCCCTCGTCGCGCATATGTGTTGTGTGGATGCCGCCTGCGGCCCGGACAGCTTGCGCCAGTTCGATGATCTCGTCGGTCGGAGCTGCGTTGGCAGGGGCATAGAACAGCCCCGTCGACAGGCCGATGGCGCCGTCTTCCAGCGCTCGTTCCAAGCGCCGTCGCATGGCCGAGATCTCACCGGCGGTCGCAGGGCGATCCAGCGTGTCCATGGCCTCCACTCGCAGCGAGGCGTGGCCGACCTGGCAGAGCGCGTTGACTGCCGCAGGCTCAGCATCGAGCGCAGCGAGGTAGTCGCCGAATTCTGCAAAGAAGCCCTCGGCGTCGGGGCACACGAGATCGAGCGGTGCGGGCGGGCGTCGGGCAGTCCGCAGCGGCGCCAGGCTGACTCCGCAATTGCCGGTGACGACGGTGGTCACGCCCTGACTGACCTTGGGCGCCATCAACGGGTCGACCAGCAGCGCGCGGTCGTCGTGTGTGTGCACGTCGATGAACCCAGGAGCCACTGCCTTGCCACCGGCGTCTATCTCGGTCGCCCTAGTGGTCTCGCGCAGATCGCCAAGCTCGGCGATCCGGTCACCGTTGACGGCGATGTCGCCATGGGCCGACGGCGCGCCCGTGCCGTCGATCAGGCGGGCGTTGCGAATGATCAGATCCACGCTGTCTGCCACTGCAGGGAGCCCCTTCCCAAGCCGGCCGAGGTCGCGAGTTCACCACAGTTCGGTTCGCCGTCCTCGTGCTCGGGGGCCTCGGCACGTATGGTTCGAGCCGCCTGCGACAAGGAGCCCTCATGGGACGTCACGCAATCAAGACACCGCCGCACCACGCCACGTGGCCCGAGTATCTGGCCATCTGGCAGGCCGCCGATGAGATCGAGGTGTTCGAGTCGGCCTGGAACTGGGACCACTTCTATCCCCTGGCGCCTCCCTATGACGGTCCCAACCTGGAGGGCTGGACGATGCTCGCGGGCTTGGCGCAGGCCACTACCCGGATCCGTCTCGGCGCCATGGTGAACGGCATGCACCACCGTCATCCGGCGGTCACCGCCAACATGGCGGCCACGCTCGACCACATCTCGAACGGCCGCTTCGAGCTGGGAATGGGCGCCGGCTGGAACTTCATGGAGAGCGATGCGTACGGCATCGAGCTCGGACCGCTGCGCGACCGGTCGGATCGGCTCGAGGAGGGCATGGAGGTGATCATCAAGCTGCTGACCGAGACGACGACAAACCACAAGGGCCGGTTCTTCGAACTCACCGATGCCTGGTGCGAGCCAAAGCCCATCCAGGACCGCATCCCGATCGTGATCGGCGGGCAAGGTCGGGTGCGGACGCTGCGAACGGCGGCCAAGCACGCCGACCAGTGGGACATGACATTCCCTCCCGATGTCGCGGCGTGGCGGGAGCTCGACGACGTCTTGCGAGTGCACTGCGAGCGCGTCGGGCGTGACGAGGCCGAGATCGACCGGTCGATCCATCTCGGTTTCGAGGCCGGCGGTGATGTCGACAAGGCAGTCGCAGGCGCGCAGGATTTCTTCGATGCAGGGGTCGACATCGTGGTGTGGTCGTGGCGAGGCGAGCTGGACCCGGTGCGCCTCGACGCCCTGGCAACGGCGATCAGCGAGGCCTGATCCCCGCCGAATATCTGACCCTGCAGCGCTATGCTGATGCGCCCCGAAATGGCTGCCCACCGGCCGGTTTTGGGGCATTCAGTCGGAGTGGCGGAATTGGCAGACGCGCTAGATTAAGGATCTAGTGCCCGAAAGGGTGTGGGGGTTCAAGTCCCCCCTCCGACACCACGCAGCACCTCTTGAGGGACGATCGGCTTGTTCCCCCACGCAGGCTCGGGTGACGAAGAGGCCATCGACAGCCGCGGTGCTCGACTCTCTGCTTCTCGTGCTAAGCCACATCGACGCGTTCGGGGCGGTTGCTGAGGAGGTAAGAGGCCGCGCGGATAGGTGGCCGTCCACGGGTCGTCTGGTTCCCCGGTGTATTGGTGGGGTCGTCGATGACCTGACGACCGTGGAGGCCGGTTTCATCATGCGTGCTTTGTCCAGGAGAGTGGTGGATGTCATGTGGGC
>JAJEFK010000040.1 GCA_022820505.1 Acidimicrobiia bacterium
GCCCACATGACATCCACCACTCTCCTGGACAAAGCACGCATGATGAAACCGGCCTCCACGGTCGTCAGGTCATCGACGACCCCACCAATACACCGGGGAACCAGACGACCCGTGGACGGCCACCTATCCGCGCGGCCTCTAATCCCCGACGGCTGCGCTAAAGCGCTTGTGACCTGCTTGACCGCTTGCCCCGGCCTTCGGCACTCGTGCCGCTGCGCTGATGCTGAGTCGTTCGGCGCCACATCTGCCGGTCAGGCTCGCCTCCAGTTCCTCATCCTCCTCGCCGAATCGACGCAAGAGCTGCTGGGGTCCGGGTCCGGCGAGCAACCACGCCAGCGCAGTTGCGAAGCTCGTCTTGCCGGATTCGTTCGCACCGAACAGCAGCACGAAGTTGTTGTCGGCGAATGGCGACTCGAAGCCCGAAAGTGGACCCCAGCGCTTGATCTTGGCCGATTCAACCCGGAGAAGTTCGCTCACGGCACATCAGACGATCTGCCGTCAAGGGCTTCCAGCAGCAGTTGCTCGGCCAAGTCGACGACCTCGTCCAATACCTCGGGACGCTCTTCGAGCGCTAGCCGCCACTCTCGCTTGACGGCATCCGTCGGCAGCAGGTTGAGCAGAGTCTCACCTACGTCAAGCGTGGCTGCGTCGCCCGAGTCAGATGTAGCCCGAAGCCTGTCGAGTTTTGTCAGTACCTCGGCGCGCAGGTCGCCAGCAGTCCGAATTGCCTCTCGGGGGACGGGCGAACGCACCGAGGACTTGATGTCACACAGGCCGCCGTTATTGAGGCTGGTGGACAGCTCACTCTCCAGATGACCGATCAGTTCCCTGTTCAAGGTCGCCTCACGCAACCGCGCTGCCCTTCCATTAGTTCCGGTCAGCTGTAACTCCCAGGCCACCGGCCGCGGAGCGTGCTCCATTCCCAGCGTGCGCGCGGCTTCCTTGATCTTGGCTCGAATTTCCTCGAAGGTGTCGTCGGAACGCACCGCAAGATCGCTGCGCTCGAACCTGACTTGATCGCATGCCACGAATCGAGGCTCGCCAATGCGCCTGTTCTCGATCGGCACGACAAGGGCGCCCTTCGGTTCGCATTCAGAGCTCTTGAAGCTGCGACCCTGCAGATTGCCGCAGTACGCGGCCCACCGACCGCGCTGCAATCGCTCAACGGCGCGCTTGTGAATGTGACCCAGTGCCCAGTAATCGACTGGTGCCCTGTCGAGATCGTCGTACGAGCACGACGCGTAGTTGCCGTGTCCCGAGTTGCGCCCGACGTTCGCATGCAGAACCGCAATGTGCGGGGCGGTATCCGGCAGTCGCTCGATCTGGTGAAAGCGCAGCGCCAGATTCTCGCCTTCGTGTCGCTCTCCGAAGCTCACGCCACTGACTTGCACAACGTCGCCGCTGTCGCGCAATTCGACCTGGCGCCATTGCGGCTCGCCAGGCTCGAAACGCACCACGCGGGGTGGCAGCTCGCCGACCGGCTGGAAGTCACTGCTGAGAGGGTCGTGGTTGCCGTGGCAGATGAAGACGTGCACGCCTGCCTCATCGAGCCGTCGGAGCCCTTCCTGAAAGCGCAGCTGCACACCGACGCCGGCTATCGCACTGTCGAAGATGTCACCGGCCAGAACAAGCAACGATGCCTCCTCTTCGATGCACAGTTCCACGAGGCAATCCCACGCCCCCGCCGCCAACTCAGAGAGCTTGTCCTGGTGCTGCTGATCGAGCATCCCCAAGTTGCCCAGTGGTGCATCAAGGTGAAGATCAGACGCATGCACGAAGCAGTCCGCCACCTGCCGGATGCTATGCGACGCACCCTTGGGCAGCGGCCGGATGGAGGTTCCTGCCCGGACTCAAGGCTGGTTGCCTAGCATCGCTGCGATGTCAACCGATCTTGCCGGCGACGGCACCGACAATGGCACGCCGATAGACGACCCCGATGCGGCCGTGCTCTATGAGGTCGCGGGCGGCGTGGCAACGATCACGTTGAACCGGCCCGACTACCGCAACGCGCTCAGCGTCGAGATCGTGAACGGCGTCGGCGATCACTTCGAAGCGGCACTGGCCGACCCAGGGGTGCGAGCGATCCTGTTCACGCACGTCGGCAACACGTTCTGCGCTGGCGCGGACCTGCGCGCCGCCCAACCCGGTGTGCCCCAGCCGACGCTGCGCCACAGCTTCGTGGAGATCCTCGAGAAGATCATGACCTGCGACAAGCCCGTAGTGGGCCGGCTGGCAGGTCATGTCACCGCCGGCGGTGTGGGACTGGCTGCAGCGATGGACATCTCGATCGCCGCCGACGACGCCATCATCGGCTTCACCGAGGTTCGCATCGGTGTGGCACCCGCCGTGATCTCGGTGGTCTGCCTGCCGAAGCTGCGCCGTGCCGATGCCAGCGAGCTGTTCCTCGAGGGCGAGCGGGTGCCTGCACCCCGAGCAGCAGCGGCCGGGCTGATCAATCGAGCAGTGCCGCGCGACCAGCTCGACGACGAGGTGGCAACGACACTGCGTCGCCTGGTGCGGGGCGGCCCCAACGCGCTGGCCAACACCAAGCAGCTCGTCGCGAGGGTGCCGCAGATGCCCCGGCACGAGGCTTGGGAGTGGACGGCCGAATTGAGCCAGCGGCTGTTCCAGAGCGACGAGGCGGCCGAGGGCATCGCCGCATTCCGCGAGCGCCGTGACGCCAGCTGGGTCCCGCCCGAATCCTGAGTTCGGCCGATCCGCGCCGGATCGACTCCGGGCGGTAGCGTCGGCCGGCGTGAGCGGGCAGGTGCATCTCGAACGCGACGGCCATGTGGGCCGCATCATCCTGGACCATCCGGAGCGGCACAACGCCATCAGCGCGCAGATGTGGAACGGCATCACCGATGCCGCGACCGAGCTGGAGAACGACCACGAGATCCGGGTGGTGGTGATCCGCGGCGCCGGCGAGCGCGCCTTCGCGGCCGGGGCCGATATCAGCCAATTCGGCGAGCAGCGGTCTGACGCGAGCGGCAACCGTGACTACGACGACACGACGTCGAGAGCCCATGCCTCGCTGCTGGGACTGTCCAAACCGCTCATTGCTGCCATCCACGGCTACTGCATCGGCGGCGGCCTGGCGGTGGCACTGACGGCCGATCTGCGCGTCGCCGCCGAGGATGCGCAGTTCACGATCCCCGCAGCCCGCCTCGGGCTCGGCTACGGCGCCGCCGGGATCGGCACGCTGATGCGGCTGGTGGGACCGTCGGCCGCGAAGCGCATCTTCTTCCTGGCCGATCGCTTCGGAGCGCAGGAGGCCCTGCAGATGGGTCTCGTCAACCGGGTAGTGCCCAAGGCGCACCTCGAAGCGTCGGTCACCGAGTGGACCGACCTCATCGGCCAGAACGCCCCGCTGACCATCGCTGCCGCCAAGGCGGCGCTGACCCAATGGCAGAAGCCGGAGTCCCAGCGTGACTTCACCGATGTGGAGGCAATGATCCGGGCGTGCTTCGACAGCGAGGATTATCAAGAGGGCGTCGACGCGTTCATGAACAAGCGCCGCCCCGAGTTCAAGGGCCGCTGAGCCCGGAGCTCGGCGCCGCGTAGGGGTCGCACCTCAGCGCGGGCTGCTCCGTTCGCCGAATCGATCACCCGCCATGTCGGAGACGAGTTCGAGATACGTGCTCAGACGCTGCGCTGCCAGCTCCCCGGCCGCCACTGCAGCAGTCACGGCACAATCCGGCTCGACCGTGTGCGTGCAGTCGGCAAAACGGCAATGACGGGCTCGTTCGGTAATTTCCGGAAATGCCTGGGCGAGCCCACTGGCTGCACCTAGTCGCCCACTCTGGTTTCCCACTCCCAGATCGCCGCTCCAGGGGATCAGATCCTGCAAGCCCGGGGTGTCCACGAACGTCCCCCCGTCGGGCCCGCCGACCGGTACAAGCTGGCGCCGCACCGTCGTGTGCCGTCCGCGGCCGTCCGGACTCAGCGGGGCGACAGGCACCACATCGGCTCCGGCGAGCCGGTTGACCAACGATGACTTGCCGACCCCGGACGGCCCGCTGAGCGCGACCGTCGCACCGTCGCCGGCCAGGCCGCCGAGGCTGTCGAGCCCGCGACCGTCGAGCGCGCTGGTAGCCAGGATCGGAACCTCAGCCGCGGCGGAGCCGAGCCTGCGGCGCAGCGCATCGACGGTCGCCTGGTACTCGACATTCGACACCGTGTCGATCTTGTTCACGACGATCACCGGTCGAGCGCCGCCGCTGAATGCCGCCGTGAGGTACCACTCGATCCGGTGGCCTGCGGGGTCTGACGCCGCCGAGTCCGCAGCAGACCCACTGCCGGCGGGTGAGGGGGTGGTGACGACGGCGAGCGTGTCGGCATTGGCTGCCACCAGTTGAGGTCGTGTCCGCGGGCCGGCTGCGCGACGGCACAGCAACGATGTTCGGTCGAGCACTTCGGTGATTGCCACGCGACGATCGCTTCGGGGTTCGGTTGAGCGGACGACCCAGTCGCCCACGGTCGGATAGTCGATCGGCGAGCGGGCTGCGCGACGCCCGGCGGCATCGAGCGCTCCGGTGACCTCGCCGGTGCCGTCGACGAGTTCGTAGGCGCCGCGATGCTCGACGGCGACACGGCTCACGCAGTGACCCGCCGGGATCTGGGGCGCCGGGCCTGGGCGCCGGAGCCAGCCGAGCTGCCCGAGCGTCGGCGGGGCCGGTGATGCACCTGCTTGCGGATCGGTGCTGTCACTCACGGCGCAGCCACACCTCTTCGTAGCGACCGACGCCGAGTCGCTGCCCTTCGATCACCCTGCCGTCGGGAAGCGACACCCGCCCCAGCCCTTCGACATCCGCCGTCGCCGCCACCACGCTCGACGAGTAGGCCAGGAACACGTAGGGAGCTTCGTTGGCGAGTTCGGCCATGAACTGTGCGACGGCGTCGCGCCGGTCATCCCCGGCGTCAGTCGACTTGATCAGGCTCACCAAGGCGCTCAAGTGCTCAGCGCTGAGATTGGACGCGTTCAGCGGCGTGGTTCGCACCGGGCCGACAGCGGCCGATGCCAGCACCGCCGGATCCGACTCGCCGCCGACACGCCAGCACGTTGCGCCGAAGTCGCCGGCAAAGGAGGGGCTCTGGACCACCGAGCCCATGACCCGGCTGATGAGTCCCGTGCGCGCCAGCGTCTCGACGTCGACATCGACGAGACCGGTGCTCTCCCACTGGCGCTCCAGTTCGGCGGTCATTCGCCCGAGGGCGAGGTCGTTGGTGCACAACACTCTGATTCGCACGGGTTCGCCGGGATCCCGGTCGTCGGATCGTTCGGGATCCTCCGTGTACTCACGCAGCAGTGAATGGGCCCGCTCGGCGTCATGTGTCGGCCAGGCCGCAGCGACCTCCTCCGAATACCAGATGCTTGAGGGCGACCACCACTGCGTCGCGGCCAGCCAATTGACGTCTGGGCCGAGCGCAGAAACAAGTCGGGACTGGTCGGCAGCAGCCACCAGCGCTCGCCGCACCCGAATGTCGTCGAGCGGGGCGCGCAGCAGGTTGAACAGCACCACTCCGGCGTTGTCGTCATATCGCTGGACGGCGGTGAGCTGGCGGCCAGCGCCGTCGGTCGCCACAGCCACCGCCGTGGACAGCTCGGCCGACCTCGACATCAGGATGTCGCCGCGGCCGTCGAGCAGTGCTTCGAGCCGTTGGCGCTCGTCGGGAATCTCGGCGAAGACGATGTCGTCGGCCCACGGCAGCGCCGCGCCGTCTGCTGCGGTGCGCCAGTAGTCGGGATTTGCCTCCAAGACGGCCGGCTCCCCGACAGACCAGCGCCGGAACACGAACGGTCCCGTGCCCACCGGTGCTCTGGCGAAGGTCTCCGGCTCGGCCTGGGCGGCGACGATCGAGAAGACCCGCCCGACGGGGCCTGCCAGCGCAGCGGGAAGACCGGCGTTGGGCTCGCCCACTTCGATGACCAGCGTGAGCTCGTCGACGACGATGACCGAGGTGATGCGAGCGTCGCGCAGGTGGCCGCTGCTGGCTCGACCCGAGCGCAGGTAGTCGTCGATGCCGGTCTTGACCGTGAGCGCATCCAGCGGCTCGCCGTCGGTGAAGGTGATGCCCGGCCGCAGCGTGACCGTCCATCGCTGCAATGAAGGGTCCGCGGACACCGACTCCGCCAGCCAGGGTTCCACCGATCCGTCGGGCGCCACGACGGTGAGCGTCTCGAGCACATGGTCGAGCACATTGCGGCATGACCATGCGCAGACGTGATCCCACGGTGTCCAGCCGGTGATGGGCGTGGGATCGGCAGCCAGCAGCACGCGCAGCGTGCCCCCCCGGCGTGGGGACGCGTCGGTACCTGACGGATCCTCCGGTGCGGTTCTGCGGATTGACTGCGTGGTAGCTGGCGGAGTCTCTCCCGTCGCGTCGGATGCGCCGCCGATCGTCGCGGGAGCAGCAGGGACTTCAGGTGCCTCGTCGACTGCCGGATTGCACGAGGTCACCAGCAGCAGAGCCGTCGCAAGGGCGGCCGCGCCGGATCGCCAGCGTCTCAGGAGCCCGGGCCCTTGCCGCTGGAGGCCCATGAACGCGTCCTGGCGTTTGTGCCGTGCACCGTTGCTGACGCTAGTGGCGCGATGATCACGGTCTATTGCGGCCGGCTGCA
Organism: Acidimicrobiia bacterium; assembly: GCA_022820505.1. GTDB lineage: Bacteria > Actinomycetota > Acidimicrobiia > Acidimicrobiales > Poriferisodalaceae > Poriferisodalis. The sequence goes on from JAJEFK010000040.1 coordinate 6,623, forward strand.
GTGGCGCCGTCGTGTTGCAGCCCCTCGCTAGACATTGAGCAGCGCAACCTGGTTCGGCGCGATTACAGGATGCTCTCGCCAGCCACCTTCGAGGAGTGAGCCCTATGTCCACCGGTCTTGCCGTCGTACTCGGTCTCCTGGCAGGTCTCGCCATCGGGGCGGTCATCGTGTGGGCCGCGCTCTCCCGTCGGCTGGCACAGGTTGTGCTCGAACGCGACACGGCTCGCGACGAGTCGGCGGGGCAACGCGACGCTGTCGCTGAGTTGCGGGCCGAACTGGCCTCGGTGGAGGCCGACCGGGCTGCGCGGGTCGAGGCGATGGCGAAGCAGCAGGCGGAGATCGAGAGTCGCTTCAAGGAGATCGCGGCCCAGGTGAGCGAGACGACGCGTGACGCCTTCATGAAGGAATTCCGCGATCTGACCGCCGAGCAGACCAAGACGGCGGGCAAGACGGTCTCCGAACTCGTCCAGCCCATGCGGGAGCGCCTGCAGGAATTGCAGGAGCACGTCAACAAGGCCGACAAGGCCCGTGTGGAAGACACGGCCAAGGTGTCGCAGAGCGTCGATCAGCTCGTGTCGGAGACGAGCGGCCTGCGCCAGATCCTGCGCGACTCCAAGATGCGCGGTGCTTGGGGCGAGCAGCACCTCCGCAACGTCATCGAGGCCGCCGGCATGAGCAGGCATATCGACTACATCGAGCAGGCCACAGTCGGCGAACTCGGTGCCGAGGGTCGGCTGCGACCTGACGTGGTGGTGAAGGTGCCGGGCGGAGCGAGCGTCGTGATCGATGCAAAGACGCCGTTTTCTGCATATGACCGTGCTGTGCAGACATCGGATGAGACAGAGCAACAGCAGGCCCTCGCTGAGCATGCCGCCGCACTGAGCGAGCGGGCCAAGGAACTCGGCGACCGCGACTATGGCCGGTGGGTATCAGGGTCGCCCGACTTCGTATTGATGTACGTTCCCACCGACCCCATGCTCGACGTGGCCATGGACGTCGACAGCGATGTCTGGCAGAACGCGTGGCACCGTCACCGAGTTCTGATCGCAACTCCCGGATTGCTCATTGCATTCCTGCGGACCGTCGCGCTGGCTTGGCAGCGGCAGGACATCGCACGCAACGCGGAGGCGGTCGCCAAGCTCGGCAACGACCTCTATTCCCGGCTCTCTACCTATGTCGAACACGTCGACAAGATGGGTCGCGGCCTGCGCAGCGCGGTCGGCGCCTACAACGACAGCGTTGGCTCGTTGCAAAGCAGAGTGCTTCCGCAGGCGAAACGCTTTCGGGACCTGGGTTCGGTGACAAGCGGCGACGAACTCGATGAACCCAATCCCGTCGAACTCGACGTCCGCGCGGTGACAGCGGCTGAGCTAGAGCCGGGTCAGGGGTAGGTCACCCCAATCTCGGAGTGTTTCGACGCTCACGCAACTCCAGCAGTGGCGTCGGTGATGGCTTGCCAGACGCGCTGGGGGGTGAGCGGCATGTCGATGTGGCGGATCCCCAGATGGGCGACGGCGTCGACGACAGCGTTCTGGACGGCGGGCGTGGCGCCAACAGTGCCCGACTCGCCGATGCCCTTGGCGCCGAGCGGATTGATGTGCGTGGGCGTCTCGAGCACCACGCGGTCGAAGAACGGCAGCTCTGCCGCAGAGATGATCGGGTAGTCGGCGAAGTTCCCGGTGAGCGGGTTGCCGTCGGGGTCGTAGACGAACTCCTCGTACAGCGCCTGGGCCGCACCTTGTGCGAGTCCCCCGTGCACCTGCCCGGCTGCGAGCAGCGGGTTGAGGATGGTGCCGGCATCGTCGCAGGCCACGAGCCGGCGAAGCTCCACTTCGCCGGTGTGGCGGTCGACCTCCACCACGGCGACATGGGTGCCGAAGGGGAACGTGGGGGCTTCGGAGTCGAACACCTCCTCGGCATGCAGCAGGCGCGGCCCCGCAGCCCTGTCGCCCTCCGAAGTGCCGTCGCTCTCTGACGCCTCGGCGGCCGACGCGAGGTGTTCGGCGATCGCCGTCCAGCCCACCGACACCGCCGGCGTGCCCACGACGTGGAAAGCGCCGGCCCCGGTGTCGAGCGTGATATCCGCCGGGTCGGCTTCCAGCAGGGTCGCCGCCACCGAGCGGGCCTGATCGACCAGCGTGCCGGAGGCTTCCCAGATGGCCGTACCTGCCAGCTGCACCGAACGTGAGCCGCCGGTCACCTCGCCGCGGGGTACCTCGTCGGTGTCGCCATGGACGATGTCGATGCTCTCCATCGGCACGCCGGTGCGGTCGGAGATGAGCATGGCCCACGAGGTGTGGTGGCCCTGCCCGTACGGCGATGAGCCGGTGCGAGCCACGATGCGACCGCCCGCAAGCAGTTCGACTGCCCCGTACTCGGAGCGTCCGATGCCTGCGGTGCGCTCGACGTAGGTCGCCAATCCGATGCCGAGCAGCTTGTCGTCGCCGTCTGCACGGCGGCGGGCCTGCTCTGCACGCAACTCGCTGTAACCGGCCGCGTCGAGCGCAGCATCCAGGCTGGCTTCGTACGCGCCGGTGTCGTAGGGCATGCCGGTGCGGGTGGTGAGCGGGAACACCTCCGGCTGCAAGAAGTTCTTCCGGCGCACCTCGGCGGGATCCATGCCGATCTCGGCAGCGAAGACGTCGACCGCACGCTCGATGGCCGCCGCCGCTTCGGGCCTGCCGGCGCCGCGGTAGGGACCGGTCGGTGTGGTGTTGGTGAGCACCGACACCGACGTGAAGCCCAGCGTGGCGATGTCGTAACAGCCCGCAAGCATCGCCCGACCGTTGTTCGGCAGCGCCGCGCCCATGTTCCCGTAAGCGCCGGCCTGCTGCACCACGTGCACCGCAAATGCCGTGATGTGCCCGTCGCGGGTGCCGCCGATGCGGCAGTACTGGATCTGCCCGCGGCCATGGACGAGGCCCACCATGTCGTCGGTGCGCGAGGGCACCCACATGACCGGCCGGCCGGTCCGGGCCGCCAGCCAACCCAGCAGCGCCTCCTCGGGATGCGGCCGAGCCTTCGCCCCGAAGCTCCCTCCCACGTCACGCGAGAGCACACGCATCTGGGATCGGTCGAGGTCGAGGATCTTTGCGAGACCGGCGCGCACCGGGTGAGGTCCTTGGCCGGCATTGACATGGTGCAAGCGTCCGTCGTCGGCCCAGCGGCTGGCTGCAACGCGCGGCTCCAGCGGGCACGGTGCGATGCGGTTGTTGACCGTGCGGACCTCGGCAACCGCCTCGCATGAGTCGAAGTCGGCCTGCTCGCCGTCGAGCGACATGCGGATCACGACGTTCGGCTCGGCCATGCCGTCGAACAGTGCTGGGCCCTCGAGAGCTGCTTCAGGATCGACGAGCGCCGGCAGCGGCTCGTAGTCGACGATGACCAGCTCCGCTGCATCGATCGCTGCGGCCGGACTGTCTGCCACCACGACGGCGACAGGCTCGCCCACGAACCGCACCCGCTCGGCGGCCAGCATCGGGCGCACGATGGCAGCGTCAAAGGCCGGGTTCGGCGACGGGTAGGGCTCCAGATTGACATCGGCTGCGGTGACCACATCGATCACGCCGGGCGCGCTGCGAGCCGCGCTCACATCGAGACCCGTGATGTCGGCGTGGGGAACCGTCGACGTCACGTAGCAGGCGTGCGCCATGGGTTCCCACTCGGCATCGGCGGTGAGGTTGGCGACGAACTGTCCCCCGCCGCGCAGCAGCGACTCGTCCTCGCGCCGGACAACAGATGTTCCTCGCAATGCCATGAATGCCCTCCGTTGCGCGTCCCGGCTCTGAGCCCCGGCGATTGTGGCAGGTCCGCGCTCGGCTCACCTGCGCCCGCCACGCCCCGGGCTTCGCCGGCGTCGCCGAACCGATGGGCGTGGAGCTACCAGACCGCCGTCGGGTCGATGGAGAGCACTTCGACCATTTCGGCATGCAGCGCCGCAAAGTGCGCCGAGCGCTGACCTGCGCGGCCGCTCGCCGATGCTGGGATGGCGCTGTCAGCGGGCCACTGTGGCTGGTATCCCGCGCTGGCCACAGCTTCGTCGACCGCTGCCTGCCATTCGGCACGCTGGTCGCTCAAGGGGCGAGCCATGATGCCCGCAGCAACGAGGTCATCAGCAGCGCAGCCGGGCGGCAGCTCGAACAGCTCGCACGCCATCGGAGTGAACTGATCGAACAGCGGCAGCAGCTGCGAACGGCCTGCTTCGGTGCGCAGCAGCCGTGACAGCAACCCAGTCGCGTGGCGCAGGTGCGACCGTTCCTCGGCCAAGGCTCGACGCGCAACCGCGCCGAGGGCTTCCCACGACGAGTCTGCCAACGCTGCCCAGCGGACGGTCTCGGCGGTGTCGTACAGGAAGTGCCGGACCAGGGTTTCGCCCCAGTCACGGCACGGCAGCTCCGTGAGGTGCGCGCTGCGGTACTCGTGCGGCTGGCGTGCGTAGGCCAATGCGTCGACGTCGTCTCCGAGCAGCCCGTACAGCGCCCGAGCATGACCCAGCTCGTCCTGGCTGATCGACGTGAGGGCAAGATCCTCCTCGAGGAACGGGCCGACGGCGATCCACCACGCCAGGTTCTGGCCGATGCACAGCTCGTCATCGGCGAGCGCCAGCACCATCTCGCGCGCGCCGTCCATGACTTCCGGAGCCGAGTCGGTCATGAGGCTGACTGGTCTCCGGCCTGCCGCAGATCTCGCAACAGCGCTCCGTCATTGTGGCGGTGAGGGCGGTCTGCCATCTCGAGCTCGACAGGGTCGGCGACCAGCAGGTCCTCGCGGGCCACCACCCACATCTGGTCTCCCTCCGAGCGCCGGGTGTAGCAGTCGCGGGCAAAGCTGAGGGCCAGATCGTCGTCGGGCGCTTCAAGCGCGCCGACATGGATGAACGGATCCTTGCCAGGACGCTTGAGGAACACCTCGTAGGTCTTCATGCCAAAGCCGGGCTAGCTGGCGCCGCCTCCATGGCCGCCGGCATATCAACCCTGCCGACAACCTCGATCGGGTTGCGGCAGCTCGGGCACCATTCCACGCTGCGGCACGGCGTCGGCCCAAAGTCCGATCGGTGCTCCAGGGCATCGTTGCCGCAGATAGGGCAGCTCGCGGTCGCCGACCGGCTTCGCACTGCCACTGAATACTCCCGAGCCAGGAAGCCCACCGCCGAAGGCGCGATCCGATCCGGCGTCCACACGGGGTCGTCGACGAAGGTCACTTCGATCGAGACGTCGGCACCGGCACACGCCGTTCGCGCGGCATCGGTGACATCCCGGGCGATGACATCAAGCGCAGGGCAGCCGAGCATGGTCGGCACGAGTTCGATCCGCACGGTCGAGCCGCCGTCGCTGCTGCTGACACCTTCGAGGATCCCCAACTCCGCGATGGTCACCTCCGGATATTCCGGGTCGCACACCTGCGACACCGATCGGCGCACAGCCGCGACGACGCCAGCGAGAACCGCTCGGCTCATGCAGGCACCGCCGCTGCCTCGTCCAGCGCGGAACGCACCCACGCTGCCCCGTCCCAAGCAAGGCGCGCGTCGTTCAAGCGGCGAGCGCTGTCGGGACCACGTCCCGCAATGGCCGCTTTCAGCGCATCCCAGTCGATCTCCCCGCTGACCCAACGGCCAGTCTCCGGGTCCTGGTGCAAGTCCGGGTCGGGAATCGTGAAGCCGGCGGCGGTCAGCTGCGGCACCATCTTCTGCACGAACCGATCCCGCAGATCCTCGTTGCGCTCAGACTTGATGTGCCAGCGCAGCAGCACGTCGTCGGGCCTGGTGTCGGGGCCGAAGAGCTGCACCGACGGCCACCACCACCGGTCGATGCCTTCCTGCATCATCTCGTGCTGCTGGGTGGTGCCCTTGGCCATCTTCAGCAACAGCTCCTCGCCGTTGCGCATGTGGAAGCCCTCCTCGGCGATGATCCGCCGCAGGATGCACTTGTAGGGCCCGTAGCTGCAGTTCTTGAAGACGGCCTGCTGGCTGGCGAGCGCCGCCGCATCGACCAGGTACGCAATGGCGATCTGATCGCCCCACGAGTGCGCCCGGTAGTGGAACACGTTGTGGAACGTTGTGCGCCCGGCCAGCAGGTCGGCGGTCATCTCGTCACGGGTCTTGACACCCATGTCGGCCGCCACCATGTACAGCAGGTGCGCGTGGCCGATCTCGTCCTGGGTCTTGGCCAGCGCAGTCAGCTTGTTCGTCAGCCCCGGCGCCTTGGCGATCCAGTCGCGCTCGGTCAGGCCGCCCATGTACTCGCTGTTGGCGTGCAGCTCGATGAACCGGAACACCGCCTCGCGGTATGCGTCTGGCATGTCGTCGTCGGGCTCCACCAGCCCGCCGTCATCCAGAAAGGCCTCGAAGTCCTCCATCGAATCCCAGCTGCGCATGCACGCCTCCCTGCCGAGGTGAACAACCCGAATGCTACGCCCGCGCTGTGCGGGGCTGACCGCGCCATGTCACCGCTTCACACATAGAGCGCCGTGTCACACCGGCGGCGCGTGGGCATGATGATCGGTGACCCGCTGGAAGGCCTCACCCACCGCAGCAAGGCTCCGCTCGGTGAACGGCCTGCCGATGAGCTGGAAGCCGATGGGCAGACCGTCGGGAGCGAAACCGCCGGGCAGCGCGATGGCGGGCAGCCCAGCTCCATTGACCGGGAACGTGAACTGGGTCGTGGCGGGAATGAGCGGCACCCCGTCGAGCTCGACCGCACCGTGGGGCAGCACTTGGTTCGGGTTGACCGGGGCGATGATCAGGTCGACGCCCTGATCGTCGAACACGTCCATGCACGCCCGCTCGAAGGCCACCCGCTGTGCCTGGGCTGACGCGAACTCGGTCCCGGAGATCGCAGCACCCGCCTCGAGAATGCCCCGGACCTCCTCGCCGAGCAGGTCCGGGTGGTCGGTGCGCAGTTCAGTGAGCAGCGCCGCCGACTCGGCAAACACGATCGTGACGCCCGACGGGGTGTGCTCGGCGCTGTTGGGCACCTGCACCGCGCTGATGTCGGCCACGATCGTGCGCAGCACATCGACGGCTGCGCCCATCACCGCGGCAACGTGAGCGTCGACATCGATCCCGTCGTAGAAGCTGTCGCTCGGCACGCCGAGGGTGAGTCCGCCGGGGTCCGCGGCGTCGGTCAGCGGAGCTTTGGACGAGAACGGGTCGTCGGGTGACTGGCCCGCTATGACCTCCAGCAGGATCCGGCAGTCCTCGGCGCTGCGCGCCATCGGGCCGATGGTGTCGTAGGTCCACGAGAGCAGGTGCACGCCGTGTCGCGGCACTGCGCCGCGTGTCGTCTTGATCCCGGTCGTTCCGCAGCAATTGGACGGGATGCGAACCGATCCGCCCGTATCAGTGCCGAGCGCTCCGAACACCTGCCGGGCGGCGAGGCTGGCCGCACTGCCTCCCGAAGAACCGCCGGTCGAACGCTGCGGATCCCAGGGGTTGTGTGATGCCGGGCACGAGACGCCGAACGCCAACTCGTGCGTATTCGTCTTGCCGACGATCACGGCACCGGCCTGACGCAGGCGGTGCACGACAGTTGCGTCGTAGTCGGGCACGAATCCCCGCAGGGCGTCGCAATTCGCTTCGGTCGGGATGCCTTGGGTGAAGAACAGGTCCTTGAGGGCGATGGGAACGCCGTGCAGCGGGCCGGCGATCCCTCCGCCGTCGAGCTGTTGGGCCACCGCGCGCGCAGCATCAGCCCCGATCGAGGCAAATGCGTTGACCGTGGGCTCCGTCCGCTCGATGCTCGCGAGGCAGGCGTCGAGCAGCTCGACCGCACTCAGATCTCGGGCTCTGATGGCCTGCGCTGCCGCGGCGAGGCTCATCTGGGTCGGTTCGGTCATGGTTGCCGTCCTTTGTACTCGGTCGTCTGTTGTCGCATGACTGATGTTTTGGGCTGGTCAGGCTGGTTCGGTCTCGCTGGGTTGACCTCATAGGGCGAGGCGGCCCGACAGCCGGTCCGCCAGACCGGCCTCGCCGGCAGTGCCTGTGTCGACGATCTCGCCCTTCTCGAGCACGATGAACCGGTCGGCCAGCCGCAGCGCCAGCGCCAGGTGCTGCTCCACCAGCAGCACGCCGCGGCCCTCCTGCCTCGCCACCGCAAGGGCGTCGCCGAGCAGCTCGACATTCGAGGGTTGCAAGCCCTCAGTCGGCTCGTCCATCAGCAGGATGGACGCCGTCGATGCGAGCGCCGACGCCGCCGTGAGCATCTTCTGCTCGCCACCCGAGAGGGTGCCCGCTCGCTGAGCCTCGCGTCCCGCCAACGACTCGCCGAACATTGCCAGCACGCGGCCGTGCTCGGCCGCCGGAAGCCCGCTCAGGCGCAGGTTGTCGCCCACCGAGAGCTGGCTGAACAGCGAGCGCTCCTGGAAAGCAGCTCGCAGCCCGGCCCGAACACGGCGAGAGGGCGGCACCCGCGTGATGTCGGCGCCATCGAGCCTGATCTGCCCGCCGGTCGCCCTCAGCAAACCGATCATCGTGCGAACCAGAGTGGTCTTGCCGGCGCCGTTGCGTCCGACCAGCGCCACGATCTCCCCTTGGGCCACACCGAAGCTGATGCCGTGCAGCACCGGCACGCTGCCGTAGCCCGAGCGCAGCCCGTGCGCTTCGAACCGCATCAGCTGTCGACCCCCGCGTAGATCGCCTGCACATCAGGGTCGCTCTCGACCTCGGCGACAGTGCCGTCGGCAATGACCTCGCCGCGCGCGAGCACCGTGACGCGGTCGGCCACCGCGCGGATGAACGCCATGTCGTGCTCGACGATCACGATCGGCAGCCGATGAGAACGGTGAAGCTCACGCAGCAGCGCAGCCGCTTCGAGGCTCTCGGCGACCGTCATGCCAGCGGTCGGTTCGTCGAGCAGCAGCAGCCGGCAGTCCCCTGCCACCGCCATCGCGATCTCGAGCCACTGCTTGTCTCCGTGGGAGAGGTCGCCCGCCCGCATGTCGAGCCGTTCGCTGAGCTGCGTGCGTCCAAGGATCTCCAGCGCCGGCCGCGGCACCGCCGTAGCCCAGGGGCGACGGATCAGGTTCCACGGCGACGAACGAGTCCCCCAGGCTGCGATGGCCACGTTGGTAGCCACAGACAGGTCGTCGATGAGCTGGGGAGACTGGAACTTGCGACTCACCCCGTGTCTCGCGAACTCCCACGCCTGGCGGCCCGTGTGCTCGGCGCCGAGCACCAGCACCCGCCCAGACTGGCAGCCCTGCTGGCCCGACAGGATGTCGAGCAGCGTGGACTTGCCTGCGCCGTTCGGCCCGATGAGGCAGCGGAGCTCGGCGTCATCCATGGTGAGCGTGACGCCGTCGAGCAGCCGGAAGAAACCGAAGCTCTTGTGCACTTCCCGGGCTTCGACGACTGCCGCAGCGGCGCCAGACGACGCTCCGCCGCCTGCGCCAGCGCCCGAGGTTGCTGCAGCGCCAGCCGCTGCAGGCATCAGCACCGGCTGCTGGCGGCGGCGGGCCGGCCGGCCCGCCAACCGCTGAGCGCTGGGGACCAGCCCATGGGGCATCACCACCACGACGGCCACGAAGATCAGGCCGGTGGCGAGCGTCCAGTACTGCAGCCAGACGTCGGCCAGCGTCGCGGAAGCGGAGTTGATCGCCATCGCACCGATGACTGGGCCCACGATGGTTCCCCGCCCGCCGACCAACGTCCACAGCACCACGCTGGTGGCCAGCGAGAAGCCGAAGATCTGCGGCGACACGAAGCTTGTGCGGTGCACGTACAGCGCACCGGCGAAGCCGGCGAGCGCGCCGCCCACGGTGAACGCCCAGATCTTGATCTGGACGGTCTTGTAGCCCAGCGCCTCCATGCGGCGCTCGTTGGAGCGGATGCCGATCAGCACCGCGCCGATCGGGCGCGTGACCAGGGTGCCGACCACGGTGATCGCGGCGATGGCCAGCACGCTGACGGCGACATCCTGCGCGGTATCGGAGAGCTGCGCCCCGAATGCCTCGAGGCGCGGGACGCCAGTCAGCCCATTGAAGCCTCCCGTGACGTCGCGCCACTGCTCGGCGAGCTGTTCGAGCGTGAGCGACAGCACCAGCGTCAGCAGCCCCACCACGACTGCGGACGGCCGGCGTCGCAACATCGCTGCGCCGAGGGCCGCAGCGACACCGGCGCCCACCGCGGCGGAGCCGACAAGCATCGGCACGCTCAACGACGGCGCCGCAATGGCGATCTTGGCCGAGGCGTAGGCAGCGATGCCGAAGGGCAACAGCTGACCCAGCGAGAGGATGCCGGTGTATCCCCACACGAAATCGAGGCTCACGGCGAGCGCGGCGAACACTAGGAACAGCGAGAGCTGTCCCGAGCGGTAGCCACCGAACGCGCCGCTGAACACCGCCGCCGCGACTGCGCAGGCCGCACCGGTGGCGAGGGCGCGCCTCATGCCGTGGCTCCCTCGACGGGCACCCGACGCAATTGCAGCATCAGCACCGCAAGCGCCAGCGCTGCGATCTGCGCCCAGACAGCGTCGTAGAAGTGGATGACGCCGGTCTGCACTGCTGCCACCACCAACGCTCCTGCGATCACGCCCCACAGCCGGTTGAAGCCGCCGACGATCACCACCAGGAACGCCCCGGGCAGGTACGCGAGCCCGGCTTGGGGTTCGATCGCTCCGAGCGGCGCGACGAGCGCACCCGCGATACCGGCGGTGGCCGCGCCGATGCCGAACGCACAGAAGTTGGCGATGCCGGTCCGCACGCCGCTCGCGTCCGCGAGGTCCCGGTCGGCGACGATCGCCCGGACGGTCAGCCCGAAGCGTGACCGGGTGAAGGCGAGCAGTGTCGCCACCACCACGACGACGGCGATCCCGATCAGCACGTAGCGATACGTCGGAAAGAGCACGCCGAATGCCCGGGTCGCGCCGGGCACCGGGTTGGGAACGCCGCGGAAGTCCTTGGTGAAGATCAGCTCGACGGCCTGCCGCAGGCAGATCGACAGCCCGAACGTGGCAAGGATCGTCACCTCCGGCCGGCGATGGATGCGACGGATCAACCCGACCTCGATGCACGCGCCCAGCACGAACAGCACCACCGCGGCCAGCGGCAGCGACAGCCAGTGACTGAGGCCGTTGGCGTGAGTGACGTAGGCGACGTACGCCCCGATCATCACGAACTCGCCGTGCGCGAGGTTGATGATCCCCATCAGCCCGAACACGATGCCGAGACCCAGCGCGACGATCGCAAGCGTCGCGAACAGGCTCAGGCCGTTGAGCAGTTCGAGCGTCAGCGCATCCAAGGGACTGAGCTACGAGGCTGAGCTGCTATGGAGTGCAGGTCTCGTCAGGCTCCACCGCCGGGAACGACTGGACGATGAGCTGTGAGCCGTCGGACTGGATCTCCGCCACATAGATCGGCTGCGCGAGGTGACGGCTGCCGGTGATGTCGCCAGTCGGCGTCGAGAGCGACAGTCCTTCGAGGGCCGCTGCGACAGCCGCCGTGTCGGTGCTGCCCGCTGCGTTCGCCGCGGCCGCATACAGCAACGCGGCGTCGTAGATGTGCGAGCTGAAGGTCATGTGCGGCGGCGCGTCAGCCCCGAACTGCTCGAAGTAGCGAGCCACGAATGCGTTGTTGGCAGGGTTGTCCACTTCCTTGAAGTAGCCCAGCGTGACCCGCATGCCGGCGGTGACCGGCGGCCCCATCACGCCGAGCACGTTCTCCTCATAGATGTTGGCCAGCCGCGGGATGGCGCTTTGGCCGATGCCGAAGTCGACCGCCTGGGTCTCGAAGGCGATGGCGTCGCCGCCGACGAGTGCCGGGAAGATCAGGTCTGCGCCCGAGCCCGCGATCTGCTGGGCGACAGAGGAGAAGTCCTGGGTGCCGAGGGGCACGTATTCCTCGCCCACCACTTCGCCGCCTGCGGCTTCGATGTACTGCCGGGCAAGCTCGAAGCTCCGACGCGGCCACACGTAGTCGTTGCCAAGCAGGAACCACTTGCTGCCGCCGGTCTCGTCCATCATCCACGGGATGACCGGTGCGAGCTGCTGGCTGGGCACCTCACCCGTGTTGAACATCACCGGCGAGCACTCGCCGCCCTCGTAGAGGGCTGCGTAGATGTACAGCACGCCGGCATCCTCGGCGAGCGGCTTGGCGGCTTCACGTGTCGCGCTGGAATGGGTGCCGAGCACCACGTCGACCCCGTCGGATTCGATGAGCTGCTCCATGGCCTGGCGCCCGACGGCGGGATCGGTGGCGTCGTCGGCGAGGAACGTTTCGACCGGGCGGCCGTTGATGCCGCCAGCGGCATTGATGTCCTCTTCGATCAACTCTGCGATGTTGGCCGTGGGTTGGCCGAAGATGCCGGCGGGACCGCTGTTGGAGAACAGGATCCCGATGCGCACCGGCTCCCCCGACGGCTCGGCGGGCTCGGCCGCTGCAGTGGTCGCGGGTGCTTCGGTGGGCTCGGGTTCGGGCGCCGCATCGCCGTCGTCGGCTGGTTCGTCCGCGGGGGCCGGCACCGCCTCGGCCTCGGTCGCCGCTGGTTCTGCGGCCGCCGGCTCATCGTCGCTCGTCGCGCACGCCGCAGCCAGCCCCAGCAGCAGCGCCATCATGATTGCTGCGGTTCGACTACGGGACCGCGTCCGTGGTTTCTGTGTGCTCCCCACGGCGTCAACCTCCCCCAATATGTGAGTAGATGTTGACATATTGTCCCGTCAACCGGGCTGGGTCAAGCGCGGGAAGGCGCGATCAAGGGCCCTGACGCCGACGTGGCGGGCGCAACCAGACGCTCGAGGATCAGGCGAGCGCTGCGACGGGAAGCTCGTCGATCACCCGGACACCGGCGGGTGTCGCCTCCCCCAGCAGCAGTGACTCCAGCGATCCGCCCCTGCCGCAACGGCGCGGCCCGCGATAGGTGCTGGTGCGCAAGCCGCTCAGGAGCGAAGCGGGATCAGTGCCCCCGCTCGACCTGCACGCCGTCGCCCACGTGTGCACCGCCTCGTACACCCCTTCCGCGGCCGCCGACACCGGAGGAGCGCACTCGCCGAACCGGTCTGCATAGCGCCGCAGGAACTCCCGATTCTCTGCGGAATCCATGCCGACGAAGTAGCCGAGCGCATTCCAGATGCCCGCGGCGGAATCGCCGAGATGCTCCACCACGGCGTCATCCATGAGCGGTGCGAACGTACGGGTGGTCGAGCGAAGCCCCGACGACGAGAACTCGCTCTCGAAGCGGACGTGGTCCTGCCCGACGAAGCTCGACACGACATGGTCGGTGCCGTGTTCGCCGATGGCCGAGATCACCGGCGTGAAATCCTCGGTTCCCAGCGGTACGTAGCCCTCGCCGCTGACCGTACCGCCCATGCGCTCGATGACTGCCCGCGCGGCCGTGCCGACCGCCCGTGGCCACGAGTAGTCGTTGCCGGCCAGAAACCAGCGGCTCCCGCCGGTCACCTCGGCCAGGAGGGGGAGGGCTCGGTGCAGCTGGTCGAGCGGCCGCTCGCCGAAATGGATCAGCAGCGGATGGGTGGGGACCGCCTCGCTGGTCGGCGTGTAGAGGTACGGGATGCCCTGCGCAACGGCGATCGGCGAGGTGGCCGAGTAGGTCGCCGAGGAGTGCATGCGCACCACTGCGGCGATGCCCGATACGGCGCAGAGACGGCGCATGGCGACCACGCCGGTGCCGGGATCGGTGGCGTCATCCGCGACCATGAGTCGAACGTCACGATCTGCCACGCCGCCGTCGGCGTTGATCTCCTCCACGGCGAGCTGCGCGCAGTTGACCGTCGAGCGTCCAAGGATCCCGGCACTCCCCGACAGCGACGTGAGCAGTCCGAGCGGAATCTCCCAGCCCTCGGCGTCGGCGCCGCAGAGCAGCCCCAGGTCGGCCCCGAGGCGCGTGAACTCGCGGTCGTCGATGCTGACCCGGATGCGCAACCGCGTGCCGCCGCTGCGCAGCGGATCCAGGTGGCATGCCACATGCCCGAACCAGGGCGACTCGTGCACCAGGTCGATCCGTCGAACCGGCGTGCAGCTCATCACCCGCGCCGTTCCGTGCACCCGTGACCCTTCGCCGATGGGAAGGGCGAGCCGCACCAGCGCACCGGGCGCCAGCGCCTCGGCCTCGGAGCCGAACAGCCAGCCCAGCGATGGATCGCCGGAGCCGAACAGCGCGAACAACTCGCTCGGGTCTGCCGCTAGCCGCACCTCGCTGCTGAGAACGAGTTCAGCCATCTCCAGCCCCTAGGCGCTCAGCCCGTCGTCTCGCTGGCCGGCGTCGCCGCTTCCGGCGCCAGCGCCGGCGACCGCTTCGTTCATCGCGTCCGCCAACTGCTCGAGGGAGTTCTGGTACACGGAGGCGAGAAAGGCGACGACCGTGTCCGCGGGCGTCGAAGTGAGCGAGTAGTGCCGGTAGCGGCCGTCGCGGCGCTCGGTGATCAGCCCGGCAAGGCGCAGGATGCGCAGATGCGACGACACCGCCGTGCGGCCGACGCCGTCGAACCGCGAGGCGATCTCCCCCACCGTGAGCTCGCCATGCTCGCCGATCAGACCCAAGATGGCCCGGCGCGTCTGGTCGGCCAGAGCCGAGAACGTGGCATCGCTAGTGGGATCGGTCATGTGCGCAGCCATATCAGTACGTCAATAGCTGTTCACACATAGTGCCATACCAGTACCGTCGGGCAACCCGGTGGCTCTGAGCCGGCAGGCAAACGACCTGCCCGCCGATGCCGGTCAGCCTCGGCGCAGCTAGCTAGGTCACGACGTGGGCGTGGTGCGCGCTGCGGACGACCAAAGACCCGGCCCTTGAGCGTTCTCGGCCCGCACTCGAACCTCATATCTCTGGCCATTGATCAGACTGCTGATGCTGTCTGAGGTGGTCGTGCCCGAATGGTTGTTGTCAATCCACTCGCCCCACGTCGGACTCGAATTACAGAGTTGCTGGGTAGCAGCGGTGCACACCCGATGCTGCACGTCGTAGCCAATGATGTCGGAGTGGTTCTTGCTGGGCGCCGACCATGTCACCGAGATCATCCCGTTTCCGGGAGTCAACCTAGGCTGACCAGGTTTGCTCGGGCCTCCTGGTTCTTCGGTGACTTGAAGCGACGCGCCACTGTCGCCCTTGTTTCGGCTGGTCGTCAGCACCTCGACTCGGTATGAGTTTGCGTTCGTAAGGCTGGGGATGGTGTGTGACCTGATGCGGGCATCGCTCACTGTCCTCGTCGTCCAGTCGGTGGGCTCGTCACAGTCAGAGGTGTTGCAGTACCGCACCTTGAAGCCGGTCACGGTTGCCCCATTCCACTTGGGTGTCCCCCATGACACGATCAGCACACGGTTGCCGGAGGCGACCTCGACATCCGGCGGCGCCGAGGGCCTATCGACGGGAGTGGCTACTACCTCCTTCGACCATGGGCCATCTCCCACAGCACTCTTGGCGATCACCCGCACCTGATAGGCGGTGCCGTTGGTCAAGCTGCCGATGGTGGCTGTGGTTTCGATGCCGGTGTGCGTGATATTGGCTGTACTCCAGCTACCCCATGCTGGACTGGACGCGCAGGACAGATCATTTGTGTCGGGTTCGGCGATTGCGATGCAAGCCTGGTACTCGACGTCATAGTCAGTGATCATCGAGCCGTTGTCCCACGGTGCAATCCAATTCACCACCAACTCCCCAGGATTTCCTGGCGTCACTCTCGGCGGCGAGGGCTTCGCCGGTGCCCCGACCGGCGTACGGGAGACCGGAGCCGACCAGGGTCCAAGGCCGTTGGCATTGCGAGCACGCACCCGCACTTGGTAGGCGGTGCCATCAGTCAGCCCGGTGAAGACGATTTGGGTGCCGGCAATGGACTGTGTGGTCCAGTTTCCCCATGTCGGCTTCGGATCATCTCCATCGGGACAGGTCCGATCCGCGGCCGTGCACGCCCGGTAGCCCACGACATAGCTCGTGACCGTCGAACCGTTATCCACCGGTGAAGACCATGAAACGTTGAGCTGCTGAGGCTGGACCGTCACGACTGGACTGGGAGCTTCAGGCACCGCCGCTGGCACGGCGCGCTTCGGCTGTGACCAAGCGCTGAAACTCCCACCCTTCTTGGCCCGCACCTGCACGCGGTACGCGGTGTCGTTGGCCAAGCTGGTGATTTGTGCGGTCGTATCGGTGATCACCGTGTTTGCGGTCCCCCAGCTGCCCCAAGTTGGACTTGACTCGCAGGTTGGCGGCGTGGATGTACACGCTTGGTGCTGCACTTCATATTCCGTCGTGCTCGAATCGCTGGACGACGGCTCGGTCCATGAGACGGTCAGCTTCTGGTGGCCCACGTCCAGCGTCACGCCTGCCGGTGTCGCCGGACCGGCCAGTGGCGTTGCCATCCTCGTCTCAGACCACGGCCCAAGGCCGTTGGCATTGCGGGCCCGCACCCGCACCTCGTACTTCGTGCCGTTGGTCAGGCTGCCGATGGACGACATGGTGCCGCCGCCTGAAGTGCTGTGCGTCCCCCAGTTACCCCATGTCGGCGTCGGATCATCCCCATCGGGACAGGTCCGATCCGCGGCCGTACACGCCCGGTAGCCCACCACATAGCCCGTGATCGGCGAACCGTTGTTGTTGGCGGGCGGAGACCACGAGGCGTCGATCTGTCGAGCACCGGCGGTCAAGCCAGTGGCCGACAGAGTGGGGGCGTCAGGCACCCCCGCTGGCGTGCCCGACATGGTTGAGGACCACGGGCCGTTCCCCCCGGCAATGTTGGCCCGCACCCGCACTCGGTACGTTCTGTCGTTGTCCAGGCCTGTGATCTCGAACTCACAGATCTCGCATTCAATGTCACTGAGAGTCGCATCAGAGCTGGGACTCCAGCTGGCGTCCGCATCGCAGTCATCGTTGATGTCGCATCGCTGGACCCGGTAGCCCGTGATGGGCGAACCACCTTCCGATGGCCTAGCCCACGTAACGGCCAAGCCCGCGTTGCGAGGTTCGACGGTTCGAATGGTCGGCTTCCCCGGAAGCCCGAACGGCGTACTGGACTGGATTTCCGACCGCAATCCGAGGCCGCCGCTGACGCGAGCCCGCACCCGCACCTGATACTTGGTGCCATTGACCAGCCCGGTGAGTTGTTTCTCCGATGTTGCCTCGCCCGAAAAGCTGCGCTGTTGCCAGTTGCCCCACATCGGGTTGGTTTCGCAGGTCCTTGGCGTAGCCGTACATGGTCGATACTCCACGACGTAGCCCGTGATTGTCGTGCCGTACAGAGTCGTCGGCGCAGTCCAAGAAACCGTGAGCTTGCGATCACCGGGTACCAAGTCGCTCGCGGTCAAGGTGGGAGCTTCAGGCAGCGCCTTCGGCGTGCCCGAGCGACGCGACCAAGGGCTGTCACCCTCGCTGTTGGTGGCCAGCACCCGCACCTCATAGCGCTTGTCATTGCCCAAGCCGGAGATATCCGTGGTCGTCGCGTTGGTAACCGATCTCGCAGGATCCGGCATCCAGTTGGTATCGCCACTGCAGCCACCACTCGCGGCGGTGTCGCAATACTGAACCTTGTATCCCGTGATCTCAGCACCATTATTGAACGGCGCATCCCAAGAGACCTTCAGCAACTCGTTGCCCGGGTCAACCGTCAAGCGGAGCGGAGCGGCTGGCGCCGCGACCGGTACGGCGCCCTCGGCGGGCGACCATGGCCCCACACCATTAGCGGCGCGAGCCCGCACCCGAATTTCGTACTTCGTGCCATTGGTGAGGCCAGTGATGTCCGTGGACAATGCCGTGCCAGACGGCCGGCGAGTTCTCCATGCGCCCCAAGTGGGCGGCGAGTCGCTGTCTCCTTCGGGGCAGGTCTTGTCTTGTGCGGTGCACGCCCGGTAGCCCACCTCATAGCTGCTAATCGCCAGCTCCAGAGGGAGCGGCTGATTCCACCGCACAGTGAGCATTCGAACCCCAGGTTCCAGCGTCGGCGAACCTGGGAAATGGGGCAGCAACTCGGGCGTCGCAGACTTGGCTGGAGACCAGCCACTGTCGCCCTTGCTGCTCGACGCCTGCACACGCACCTCGTATGCGGTGCCGTTGTCCAGCCCGGTGATCGTGGTGGTGGTGCCAGTGCCCGAATGGTCGTGTGCCTCCCAGCCGCCGCAGGAACCCGAGGGGCAACGCCGGTATTGGACCTCGTAACCGCTGACCGTGCCGTCCCTCGGGGGAATCGACGGCGACCACGACACCTGCAGCAACCGGTTCGCCGCCTCCACCGTCAGGCCGGACGGCACCGAGGGCTTCTCTGTCTGCGCCAGCGGCGTTCCGGACGCAGTCTGCGACCACGCGCCGAGCCCGGCGCTGTTGCGGGCCCTGACCTGCACTTGGTACGTCGTGCTGTTGGTCAGCCCGGAGATGATCGTGCTGGTGCGCGTGCCCGAATGGCTGTGCGATCTCCAGATGCTCCACGTCGGGCTGGACCTGCAGGTCTTGTCTGCGGCCGTGCAGGCCCGGTACTGGATGGCGTAGCCGGTGACTTCGGGATCGTCGTTGCTCGAGGTGTCCGCAGTTCTCGTGGGCGCAACCCACGAAACTGCCAAACCGGCGTTCCTGGCAGTCACCGTGACCGACGTGGGCGCAGCGGGCGGGTCGGTTGCGATGTCAGTGAGCGTGCCGTCGGCCGCGCGCACGGCGGTGTCGATGCGATCCGACCCGCTGATGCGTTGCAGCGTCGCCGACGGGGCGAGGGTGCGCAGGCGGGCATGCAGGCTGGTGTCGAGCGCCGCGCTCCCGCCGACCAGCACGATGGCGCGCGGCTGCAGCGCCCGGATGCGGTTCTCGGTGGGCTCTGTCAACGAATTCGTCTCCGAATAGAGCACCGCGGCACCGCTGGTGATGGCCGCATAGGCAGCGGCCACGCCCATGTCGGCTGGGCTCCAGCCGTTCGCAATCACCAGCGTGGTGGACCTGTTCGGCGCAGCCGCTGCAGCGGTCGCCGTGCGAGAAGCACCGCTGTGGCGCGGGATGCGAGGGACCGCCGGCGCCAACTCGCCGACGCGCTCCACGAGCGCCGCGCTGAGCACCGCGGTGCCGCCGACGAATTCGACCGCCAAGGGCTGCTGGTCGCGGATGATGCGCTCGGTGTGCTCGGTCAGGCTGTCGGCAGTCGCCAGCAGCACTGCGGCGTCATCCCTCGTTGCCGCCAATGCAGCTGCCACGCCCGTGTCGGCGGCGCTGAAGCCGTTCGCAATGATGTACGTGGTCGCGGTGGAGGGAACCGCCTTCGCGGCCGTATCGAAACGGTCTCGTCCCTCGATGCGCCGGACCGAGCTGCGGCCGACCAGTTCGACTGCTTCGGCTTCAACTCCGGCCGACAGCGCAGCGGTGCCGCCGATCAGGATCACCTCCGACGGATCGTGATCCTCGATGAAGTTCGCAGTGCGCGAGGTCAGCTCCCTGGTGGTGGCATACAGCACCACCGCATCGGAGTTGCCGTCGCTCTCGAGCGCTGCCAGCGCCGACGCGACGGCCGAGTCGGCTGAGCTCCAGCCGTTGGCAACGACCACGGTGCCGATGGTCCGAGTCTGCGCCGACGCCGCGGGTGCCAGCACGGCCGCAATCAGCGCGAGAACGGCAAACGCCACCCCTGCGCCACGAAGCGCTCGGCGCGCTCGGGATCGGGTGCGCGCCAGCCGCCCCGTACGTGCGCGAGAGCCGCCCGAAGATCGCCGGTGCAGCCCGCTGAGCGGTCCAAAATGCGTCAGTGCAGGCATCATGTCGGACTCTATTTCTCGCCAGTCTGCGGGTAGGGGATGGCAGCATCGCACCTCGTCGCTGTTGTGCTCGCATGGTTTTTGAGGCCGTCGGGTCGGCGCGGAAGTGCGTCGACGGCACCCGCCCCTGGCCAGGCCGACGTCAGATCATCGACACCGTGCGGCCGAGCAAGGCGAAGAGCGGTTCCTTGGTGGCCTCGAGTGCCGCCGAGACTTCTTCGTGCGAGATCTCGCCGTCGAACATGCCTGCGGCCATGTTGGCCACTACGGCCACGCCGGCGTAGGGAATGCCGGCCTCACGGGCCAGCGCCACTTCCGGATAACCGGTCATGCCGACGACGCTGCCGCCCATCTGGGCGTACATGCGGATCTCAGCCGGCGTTTCGAAGCGGGGGCCATTCGTGCAGACGTAGGTGGCGGTGGGCGCCACGTCGATGCCCTCGGCCGCAGCGGCAGCGGCCAGCGCAGCGCGCAGCGACGGGTCGTAGGGCGTCGTCATGTCGGTGTGGGTGACCTGCCCCGGCTGGTCGAAGAAGGTGGCAGCTCGGCCGGTGGTGAATTCCAAGTAGTCGTCGAGCAGCAGGAATGATCCGGTGCCCCGCTCGGGCACCATCGAACCCACGACGCTCACGGCAAGAATGGCCGTGGCTCCCAGATCGCCGATGGCCGCGATGTTGGCCCGGTAGTTGATTGCCGACGGCGGGATCGAGTGGTCGCCCCCGTGGCGCGGCACGAAGACGATCCGCCGCCCGCGCCAGCGGCCCGTCATGGCGTGCGCCTCGCCCCAGTCGGTCTGCACCTCATGGTGCTCTGCTTCGGTCAGGCCCGGAATTTCGTAGAAGCCCGTCCCGGCAATGATCCCCACCGGGGGGCGCTCGGGGCCTGCTCCGCCGGTGGTTTCGCTGGTCTTGCCGGTCTCGCTCGCCTCGCTCATCTCACTCACGTCCCCGATTCCTGCGCCAGTCGCTGCGCTCGATGCTGCACCTCGTAACGGGCCCTGGTCTCGTCGACGGTGAGGCAGACCCGGTCCGCGACGACCCGCTCGCCGCCGACCCACACATCGGTGACGTGGCGACTGCCGCCGGACCATGCCACATGGGCGATCAGCTCCTGCGGAGACGTGACCGGGACAAACGCAACATCATCGATGTCGAGCCGGATCATGTCGGCCCAGCGGCCCGCTTCCAGCACGCCGACGTCCAAGCCGAGCGCCTCGCCGCCGCAGCGAGTGGCCATCGAGATGACCTGCTGCGCGCTCATCACAGTGGGGTCGAGCGCCGTCACCCGGGCCAGCAGCGAGGCGATCTTGATCTCCTCCCACAGGTCCAGATCGTCATTGGACGCAGGCCCATCGGTAGCGAGCGACACCGTGATGCCCCGCTCGATCATCTCGGGCACCCGCGCCACGCCCGAACCCAGCTTCATGTTGCTGACCGGGCAGTGCGCCACGGCCACGCCCGCTGAGGCGTAGATGTCGAGGTCGGCATCGTCGAGCCAGACACTGTGCGCAGCCAGCACCCTGCCTTCCAGCGCTCCGGCATCAGCGAGGAGCCTCGGCACGCTGGCGCCGCTGTGCTTGTCGGCCAGCGCGTCGCCCTCGTCGGCGGTCTCGGCGACGTGAATGTGCAGCAGGGCGTCGCGCTCCCGGGCTGCAACGGCGATCTCCGCGCAGGGGCCCACGCCGAGGTCGTACGCCGAATGCGGTGCAAACCCGATGGTGACGCGGCCCGATCGGTCGTTCTGCTCGTCGTGCACCCGGGCGATCTCGCCGACTCGATCGGCGACGCTTCCGGTGTCGTCCAAGTGCGCCACCGACAGCACACCCGGACACATGACCTGCCGGATGCCCGCCTGGCGGCCCGCATCGATCACCTCGTGTTCGAAGGCGTACATCTCGCAGGTGGTGGTGACGCCCGAGCGCAGCATCTCGACCGAGCCCAGCGTCATCCCCCACCACACATCGGAGGGGCGCAGGCGGCCCTCACGCGGCCACATCACCTCGGTGAGCCACGCCATCAGCGGCAGTCCGTCGCCTGCGCCGCGCACGAGCGTCATCGGCGTGTGCGCATGGGTGTTGACCAGGCCGGGCATCAGCAGGCCGCCCAGGTTGATCACCGGTGCATCGGTGGCCGGTGCGTCAGCAGCAGCACCGACCCATGCGATGCGCCCGTCTGCGCCCACGTCCACGGTCCCGCGCTCGATCATCGCGAAATCCTCGTCACAGGTCAGCACGACATCGGCGAGGTAGCGAGTCTCGCCGGAGCGGGCATCTGAACCGTTGGGCACGGCCTCATCTTCGCACCGGCAAGCGGCGAAGGGTCAACGCTCCCGCCCGTGACACAATCTGCGGCCGTGACCCTGTTCCTGCAGCGGGTCTTCGACTCGTTCGCCAACGGCTCCGCGTACGCGGCCTTGGCGGTGGCGATCTCGATGGTGTTCCGCTCGACCGGGGTGCTGAACCTGGCGCAGGGCCAGATGGCGATGCTCTCCGCGTACATCGCGGTGGTGTTCGCTGCAGGGGCGGATCCCGGCGTGGCGTTCTCGGGCTGGCTGACGCCCTTCGCCACGCCGTGGCCGATCTGGGCCGCGGTTGCCGGCGCGGTGGTTGTGTCTGCCGCGGTGGGCGCCCTGCTGGAGTACACGGTCATCCGGCCGATGCGCGGCGACCCCGTGCCGACCATCGGGGCGACGCTCGGGCTCTACCTGCTCATCGGCGTGTTCGTGGTCAAGCACTTCGGAGGTCGCCAGAGATTCCTCGGCTCGCCCTTCCCGCAGGAGCACACCGACCGGTTCATCATCGGCGGTGCTCGGCTGTGGTTCGACACCATCGGGCTGACGCTCACAATGCTGGCGGCCATCGGCCTGCTCGCACTGGTACAGCGCACGACCAAGGTCGGGCTCGCGTTCCGGGCCATCACGTCCAACCGCGACAGCTCTGCGCTGGTGGGCATCAGGGTGGAGTGGGTGGTGATGGGCGGATGGGCTGTAGCCGCAGCCTTGGGAGGGCTGGCCGGCGGCCTCATCGCGGGCGAGCTGAACGTGCGCCCCGACATGATGGAGCGTCTCCTGATCTTCGGCCTTGCAGCCGCCACGCTCGGCGGCCTGCGCAGCCCCGCCCTGGCACTCGCCGGGGGCTACCTGCTCGCCTTCGCCGAGACGATGATGGCTGGTTACGTCGGCTTCATCGACAGCCAGGTCACGCTCGTGTGGGCGCTCGGCGTGCTCATCGTGGTGCTGGCAGTGCGCCCATCGGGCCTGCTGTCACGCAAGGCCGCCCGCAAGGGACTGCGGACGTGACCGATTCGCACGAGCCGCCGACTCCCGGTTCCGAACCAGCGGTGTTCCGCCTGGCGCTGCGTGAAGCCCCCGTCCCGCACGGCAGTGCCGCTGCGAGCATTCCGATCCCGCGGGCCGGGGCAACCCCGCAAGCCGCCGAATCGGAGACGCCGGCCATGCCGGGCAAGCGAAGCGCCGTGCAGGAGGCCGACGCACGGTCCGACTCGGCGCAGACCGCCGAGGCGCGGTGGCCGTCCCGGCTGACCGTTGCGGCACTGGTCGCGATCGCCGCGTTGGTGGTGGTCGTGCCGCTGCGAGCGTCATCGACGTTCCTCACCGATGTCACCCAGCTCGCAGCGTTCTGCCTCGTATTCGCCGGGCTCTGGCTGCTGACGCACCGGATGGGCCTGCTGTCGGTCGGCCACGGAGCACTGACCGGCGTCGGCGCTTATGCCGCCCTGCACGCCGTGAACGACTTCGGCTTGCCGCCGATGCTGATGCCGCTCGCGGGCTTTGCTGCGGGCTGCGCGGTCGGTGCGCTGCTCGGCATCCCGGCGCTGCGCCTGCCGAAGGCGTACCTGGCGCTGCTGACCCTGTCGGCGGCGGTGGCGTTCCCGATCGTGCTCCGCCAGCTCGACGGCCCGCTGCCGGTCACCCTCGACGGCGAGTTCATCGCGCCGACCTGGACGGGCATCGCGCCGAACGATGAGCACATCTGGGAGTTCTGGTTGGTGGTGGCCTGGGTGGCGGTCGCCTTCTGGCTGCTGCACGGCCTTCTGACGGGACCGGTCGGGCGAGCACTGGTCGCCACCAGGGATGAGCCCACTGCGGCCGCGACCTTCGGCGTGTCGGTGTACCGCCTGCGCTTGGCAGGGGTGAGCCTCAGCAGCGGTCTCGCTGGCCTGGCCGGCGGCCTCATGCTGATCCCGGTGAACTTCAACGACCAGTCGCTGTATCCCGAGGAACTATCGATCAAGCTCTTCGCCCTCACCATCGCCTTCGGCAGCACGGCGATCGGGGGCAGCCGGCTCATCATGACGGTGCCCGCGGCGACTGTCCTGGTGCTCCTGCCCGTCTGGCTCGTCGACCGGCCCGGCTGGGTCACCCAGGGCGGCTGGATCGGGTTCCTGAAATCGGAGTTCTTCCTGTATGCGGCACTGCTGCTGGTGGCCGCCTATGCACGCAGCCGCCGGGCGCGCGCCGTCCGGCTGTACGAGGCATGAGCGCCGCCGATCGCTGGGACGCGAAGTACGCCGACTGGCATGAGCCAGGTTCGCCGTCAGACTTCGTCGTGGGCTACGCCGAGCTGCTGGCCGACTGCCCGACGGCGGTTGATCTGGCGGGCGGTGCAGGCGGCACGGCACTTTGGCTCGCCGAGCAGGGCATGGAGACCACGCTCGTCGATGTCTCCGAGCGCGCGCTGCAGATTGCCGAGAACGCTGCTGCCGAGCGGGGTGTGCGGCTGCAAACGATCTGCACCGACCTCGAAGCCGATCCCGTGCCGACCCCGGTCACGTTGAGTCGGCTTGCTGCCCTGGCAGTCCCTGATGGCGGCTGGCACGCGGTTGTGTGCAACAACTTCCTGCACCGACCCCTGCTCGGCGCGCTTCGCGGTTTCCTCGTGCCTGACGGCATGGCGTTCGTGCAGATCGCGACGGTCGAGAACCTGATTGTCAACGCGCGCCCGCGACGCCCCTACCTGGTGGAGCTAGGCGAGCTGCCCGAGCTGTGCAGCGGCCTCGACACGATCAGCTTCGACGAGGGCTGGTTCGGCCAGCGCCACGAGGCACGGCTCGTCGCGCGTCGCCCGCACTGAACAGCGTCGGGCGGTGTGCGCCCCGACGGGCACGTCGCTGCGTCCGATCGAGTGCGATCGAAGCGGCGTGCCCTCAGCTGAGCAGCCAGTCCGCCGGGGTGATGTCCGAATCGGCGAACAGGCGGGCCTGGAAGCGGCGCATGCCCGACAGCCAGCGGTCGATGTCGGACGCCTTGCGCTCGCGGTAGGTCTGCACCTCGGGGTGGGGCAGCACCAGGAAGCGTTCCTCCGCCATCGCCTCGATGACCGTGTCGGCCAACTGCGAGGGCTGCAGGATGCCGTCGCCTGCAGCGGCCCCCGGCGTCCCGCGCCCCTGGTCGCCATTGCCGGTGCGATCGGGGCTGTTGGCCAGGATGTTGGTCTCGACCGCCTGAGGGCACAGCATCGACACCACGATGCCCTTGTCGCCGTAGGTGATGGACAGGAACTCGCCCAGCGACACCGCGGCGGCCTTGGTGACCGCATATTGCATTGAGCCGAGCTGGGTCAGCAGCCCGGCCGCCGAGGCCGTGTTCAACAGGTAACCGCCGCCGCGTTCCACCATCACCGGCACCGCGGCACGTGCCGCATACACGTGGGACATCACGTGCACTTCCCACATGCGCTGGATCTCGTCGTTCGCCGCTTCCAAGCCGCCCTGGGTCACATAGCCGGCGTTGGAGACGAACACGTCGAGCGCACCATGCGCCGCGACGGTGTCGGCAACCACCGACTTGATGGCCTCCTCGTCGGTGACGTCGAGCCCGACGGCCGTGCCGCCCACCCGGTCGGCCACCGCCTGCGCGCCGGCTTCGTCGCGGTCGACAACCACCAGCGCCCGCGCCCCTTCAGCATTGAAGCGCTCGATGAGCGCTTCCCCGATTCCGCTCGCACCGCCGGTGACGACAGCGACCTTCCCAGCAAGTTCCATGGCCCGGCAGCGTAATCTCGCGGCTCGGACTCGACGCTGGCTTGGAGGTCCGATGGCGGCACCGTTGGACGATGTGAAGGTGATCGAGGTGGACAGCTGGATGGCCACCCCCTCGGCTGGCGCGATCCTCGCCGACCTCGGCGCCGATGTCATCAAGGTGGAACCGCTCGACGGCGACCCGATGCGGGGTTACAGCCGTCCGGCGAAGCTGCCGCCGGAGATCAAGGACTACGACTTCCAGTTCGACGTGGACAACCGCGGCAAGCGCTCGATCGCGGTGGACCTGGGCTCGGCGCAGGGCCAGCAGGTGGTCCACCGGCTCATCGCGGGCGCGGACGTGTTCATGTGCAACCTGCTCGTCCACCGCCAGGAACGATTCGGCCTCGACCAGGCCACAGTCACCGCAGTGAACCCGCGCATCGTGCACGCCACGCTGACCGGCTACGGCACCACCGGCCCCGAGGCGTGGCGTCCCGGCTACGACGTGACGGCGTTCTTCGGGCGTTCTGGCATCTACGACGCCATGCGGGAAGGACCCGACGGCGCAGTGCCGATGGCGCGCCCCGCCCAAGGCGACCACACCACGGGACTGGCACTCGTCGGCGCCGTGCTCGCCGCGCTGCGCTTGGCCGAACGCACCGGCGAGGCCCAGGTCGTCGAGACCTCGCTCTATGAGACCGCGGTGTGGACCCAGGCATCCGATTACGCCATCACCGCCGTGGACAGGGCGCCGCTTCGCCAGCGTGCCCGGCAGAACATGATCGTGCCCACCGCAAATCGGTACCCCTGCGGCGACGGCAAGTGGGTGGTGCTCAACATGCCCGCCGAGAGCGCCTGGCCGCTGCTGTGCCGGGTCATCGAGCGGCTCGACTGGATCGACGACGAGCGCTTCGCCGACATCCGCGGCCGGTTCGCCCACATGCCCGAGATCGTGGCCGGCATCGACGAGGCGCTGGCACACCGCACCCGCGACGAGTGGGGCGAGATCTTCGACGCCGAGGTCGGCCCCCGCGGACCTTCGCCGAAATTGGGCGAGGGCACACGTGACGTTCTGGCCGCCGCGGGCATGTCCGAGGCGGAGATCGACGCACTGATCGCCGATGACGCCGTGCGCGAGGCATAAGGGCCTCGCGTCTAAGTTCGCTTTCACAGACCGACCACCGAGGAGGTGCCCGGAATGCGACACGTCTTGATCGTGGCCAATCAAACCCTCGTCGGCAGCCACCTGCACGAGCGCGTGGAGCACATCCTGGCCGTCGATCCCGAGACCCGGTTTCACATCGTCGTGCCCGCGACCGGTGCGAACGGTCCTGATCCCGCGCGGGCGCTCGCCGGTGCACGCCGCCGGCTCAGCCAGGCGTTCGAGGCGCTCGACGACATCGGTGCCCGGGTCACCGGCGAGGTGGGCCCCGCACATCCGGTCGTGGCGGTCAACCTGGCCATTGACCGGCTGAATCCCGACCTCATCGTCTTGAGCACCTTGCCTGCCGGCGCCAGCAGGTGGCTGCATCTCGACCTGCCGCATCGGCTGCAGCGGCGATTCGGCGTTCCCGTCGAGCACGTCTCGGCGGAGACGCAGACCGTCGACCGGGCAGGCACCTTCGAGCCGCCGGTCATCCACGCTCCTGACGACACGGTTCATGTGCTGCTGGCCGAGGAGAATCAGCACGACGTCGACGTGATCACCATGGCGCTCGCGGAAGCCGGCACTCGCAACCAGCTTCGGGTGGCCCATGACGGCGCGAACGCCCTGGCGTTCATGCGTGCGGTAGGTCCGTCGGAGATCGACCTCGTCCTGTTCGACCTGAAGCTGCCGGTGGTCAGCGGTTTCGATCTGCTCGCCGAGACGCGTGCCGCCGACGAATTCGACAAGGTGATGATGGTTGCGCTCACCACCGACGAGGCCGCCGACGACCGTGCCCGCGCGTATGACCTCGGCGCAGACGCGTTCGTGATGAAGCGGCCCGACTACAGCCAGATGGCCCACGTCATCGACGACCTGCTGGCTGAAGTCGCCGGCTAGCCGGCGGCACGGGCCGCGTTCATGCCGCCGGGGAAACCGATCTCCGATGGCGCTTCGATTTGGCTCTGCAGCACCCAGCCGAGCAGGCCGTGCTGGTCGCAGATGGCCGTGTGCGTGCCCGCCAGCCCCTGGGGTGCCACCACCGTGGCCGCGTCGAAGTAGAACCACTCCCCCGCTGGCACGCGCAGCAGCTGCAGCGTCACGTCGGTGTTGATGTAGGCGCCGCCGGACGGCGAGAAGTCCCACCCCACGGCCGCGCCGAGATCGGCCAAGGTCGCAACCCGCACCAGCGGTGACGTCTCCTCGCCGGCCATGATCGGATGGTCCAATCGCAGCCACGTGCGGCCGGGGCCCGGCTCCTCCGTCGAGCCGCCGACGAAGCGAAAATCCACCGCATCGGCGTTGAAGCCGGGACGCGGGTAGTCGATGTCGGGATTGGCACCGGGGTCGGCGCGCTCGGCCGGGATCGGCGGCAACGATTGCCCGTCGCCCCCAGGGTCGCCGTCCGAGGGCGCCGCGGGCGTCAGCCATTGCGAGGTTGCCCGCGCCACCAAGCGCCCGCCTCTCCCAGCGCCGTGTGCCTCCCGCACCTCGGCATCGACCAGCGCAGTCCGCTTGCCGCCCTTCACCATGGTCGCGGTCACCTCATAGGTCGCCATCGGCATGCCCGAGAGGATCTCCACCGTCAACCGGCTGCACACCTGCGAGATGCCGAGCTGCCGCTGCTCGCGCTCAACCGCCCAGCCCAGCAGGCCGCCAATGGCACCGCCGTGCATCACCTGATGCGCCCACGGACCACGCGTCAGCTCCGTCGCGCGCACACCGCCGGCCTCCAGCACGAAGAGCGCGGGCGGCATGCCCCCCGGAAGCGATGTTTGAGCAGGGTAGGAGTTCGCGCTACTCGGCTCGGATCCGATGTTCACCACGGCGACAAGCTAGGTGGCAGGATGTTGGATCGCCTGTTTTCGCGTTGGAGCGGCGCCGGCGAGCCGGAGGGGACGGGGCGACGTGACCGACACTGCCACCCCCGCTCCCCATGCACCGCCACTGCCCACGGCGAAGCCATGGTGGACGCACCTGCATCCGATCGGCTGGCTGGCGGGGTCCACCATTGTCCTCGCGTTCGGGACCCGGCTGTTCTGGGACACCGAGTACTGGATCGGCAACCTGGCGTGGTGGAACTGGTTGGTGCTGGCAGGCGCGCTGGTCATGGGCCTGTGGCACGACGGGCTGGACCGGCTCCGCAGGGGCGTGGAGTCGATCGCCACATTCAGCCTGACCGTCGCGTGGATCCTGGCGTGGGCGGTCTTCCTGCTGCAGCTGTTCAACGTCATCACCCGCTACGGCAACGACCTCGTCGAGACCGACATCCTCTTCGGCGAGACCACCAGCCTGGCGTGGCAGTCGTTCGCGCTGATGTTCCTGCTCGCCATCAACTTCGGCGTGCGCGAAGGCGTGAACCCGCGCATCGACTTCTGGTGGGCCAACTTCAGTGCCAAGCGCAAGGCCTGGCTCGACTTCATCGTGCACTCGGCCCTGCTGCTGCCGTTCATCATCATGGCCATCCGGATCCTCAAGGGATATGCGGCCACCTCGCTGGGCCGCCGGCACAACGGCGAGTGGCCGAGCAGCTGGCGGGTCTGGGAGACGTGGGAAGAGGGCGTCGATGCCGGCAGCCTCCCGGTGGGGCCGATCAAGGTGATGATCCTCGTTGCGTTCATCCTGTTCGGCCTGCAGATCCTTGCCGAGATGATCAAGACCGGCTTTGTGATGATCGGCGATGACGAGAAGGGTGACCTCGTCGAGCACGAGTCGCCGCTGCGCGTCGAGTAGCCCCCTCATGAGCGACCTCTTGGCCATCTTCGGCATGGATACGGGCGTCTTCCTGGCGCTGACGATGTTCGTCGTGTTCATGGCCATGATCCTCACCGGCTACAACGTCGCGTTCTCGTTTGCTGCGACGGCCTTGGCGTTCGCGTTCATCGGCGATCTCACCGGGTCGTTCAACACCGCCACGCTCAACACGCTGCCGGCGCGCTGGTTCGTGAACATCAGCGACCCGGTGCTGCTTGCTGTGCCGCTGTTCGTGCTGATGGGCGCGATCCTGGAGCGATCCGGCATGGCCGAGCGGCTGCTGAACGCCGTCGGCATGCTGATGGGCGCGCTGCGCGGTGGCGTGGCCGCTGCGGTGGTGCTGGTGGGCACGTTGCTGGCGGCGGCAACCGGCGTGGTGGCGGCGACGGTCATCGTGATGGGCCTGCTGTCGCTGCCGGCAATGGTGCGGCTGGGCTACGACAACAAGCTCTCGACAGGTGCCATCACCGCCTCAGGCACGCTCGCGCAATTGCTGCCGCCCAGCATCGTGCTGATCCTGCTGGCCCAGCAGATGGGCGTGGGCATCCTGGGCCTGTTCGCCGGCGCGCTGCTGCCCGGCCTGATGCTCAGCGGCCTCTACGTGGCGTACGTGCTGGTCGTGTCGTGGTGGAAGCCCGACCTGGGCCCGGCCATGCCAGTGGAGGAACGCAAGCTCGAGGGCAACCCGTCGATCCAGACCAAGCTGCTCATCGCTGCGCTGCTGGGCTTCATGGTCGGTTGCGTGATGCTGCTCGCAAATCTGCGGGTGGCAGCCATCGCTGCGGTGCTGGTGCTGATCGCGAGCTTCGCGATCATGGCGTTCACGCGGATGCTGGCGTGCGAGGTGCTCATCGCCATCGTGCCCATCGTGGTGCTCATCCTCGGCGTGCTGGTGTCGATCTTCCAGGGCATCGCCACGCCGTCGGAGTCGGGCGCTGTCGGCGTGTTCGGGGCGCTCGCCCTCACCGGCTTGAACTGGCTCTTCGACCGCCTGCTCATGCGCGAGGGCGCCACCCACATCACGCCCCAATGGCGGCTCAACCGTGCTGCTGCCGTGCAGGCGGGCAAGTCGACCGCCAGCGTGGTGGTGCTGGTGATGACGCTGCTGTTCAGCTCCACCTTCTTCAGCGCCATGTTCTTCCAGCTCGGCGGGTCCGATCAGACCTCCGAATGGCTCACCTCGATCGGCGGCGGCAAGCTCGGCTTCGTCCTCGTCGCGATGGTTGCCGTCTTCCTGCTGGGCATCAATCTGGAGTTCCTCGAGATCACCTTCATCGTGGTTCCCATCTTCGTTCCGGCCATGGAGATTCTGGGTTTCACCCAGGACGAGAAGATCTGGTTCGCTGTGATGATGGCGGTGAACCTGAACATGGCGTTCATCTCGCCGCCGGTGGGCTTCTCGCTGTTCTACCTGCAGAGCGTGGCGCCGCCCGAAGTGCGCACTGCCGACATCCACAAGGGTGCCATCCCGTTCATGGGGCTCCAGTCGATCGCGCTGGTCATCCTCGGCGTGTTCCCGGGCATCGTGTACACGTCGCTCGAGCTGTTCAGTTAGCTGCACCGGCCTGTCAGGCGTGATTTCGGCGCGTGCTAATTTCGCGCGAAGTAGTTGGCGCGACTTGCGCGCCCGCGGGGAGGCACTACTGATGACTATGCACGACGAGGCCAGTCCGGAGACTGCCCTCGATGACGCACTCGACGACGCCGGCTTCGACCGGCGATCGTTCCTCAAGGCCGGTCTCGGCGTAGCAGGATTCGCAGCGGCAGCAACGGTGCTCAACGCCTGCACCTCCGACGACGGAGACACCGCAGCGACCACCGAAGGTCCCGCCGCCACCGACGCGCCAGCCACATCGGTGGCGCTCACCCAGGACGGTCCCGAGATCGAGTGGGAGATGGCGACGAGCTGGCCGGCCGCGCTGGTGACGCTGTTCGGCTCGGCGAACTTCTTCGCAGAGCAGGTGAGCCGGCTCACCGGCGGCAGGTTCAAGATCAATCCCCGACCGGCCGGCGAGATCGTGGGCGGCCTCGAGGTGCTGCCTACCGTGCGTGACGTCGGCGTGCAGGCCGGTCACACGGCGTCGTACTACTACGTAGGGCTCAGCCCCGTGCAGCAGTTCGGCACCGCCGTGCCGTTCGGGCTGACGCAGCGCCAGCAGAACGCCTGGCTGTACAAGGGCGGCGGCCTCGACATGCTCAACGAGTTCTATGCCGAGGAGCATGGCGTCATCGCCTTCCCGGCCGGCGGCACGGGCTGCCAGATGGGCGGCTGGTTCACCAAGGAGCTCAATTCGGTCAGCGACCTGCAGGGCCTGAAGATGCGCATCCCCGGTCTTGCGGGGCGTGTGCTCGAGAGCCTCGGCGGCGAGCAGGTCACCTTGGCGGGCGGGGAGATCCTGCCTGCAATCCAGCAGGGTGCGATCGACGGCGCCGAGTTCGTGGGACCCACCGACGACCTGATCCTGGGCCTCGACCAGTTCGCCGGTGATCTGTTCTACTACCACCCCGGCTGGTGGGAGCCCGGCACGGCCGTGGAGGTGCAGTTCCCGCTGTCGCTGTGGAACGACCTGCCGGCGGAATACCAGGCAGCCATCGAGATTGCGGCGGCATCGGCGAACATCAACACGATCGCCGACTACGACGTGCGCAACCAGGCCGACCTGCAGCGTGTGAAGGAGTTCGCCAGCATCCGCCAGTTCCCGGACGAGCTGATGGCGGCGTTCAAGGAAGAGACCGAGAACGTGCTGGACGCGGTGGCGGCGGACGATGCTCGCTTCGCCGCCATCTTGGCGCCGTGGCGGGAGTTCCGTGACGGCATCGCCGAGTGGCACGGCCTGGCGGAGCGTTCCTTCCTGGACCAGCAGACCCAGATCTAGCCGTATCGCACCCGGATCGCACAGGGTCTCGCCGGCAGACCGCTGGAGCCAGGTCCCGGCCCTGGCGGCCGGTGCCGCTGATTCGCGCACTGACGCGCAACCGTCGTCGGGGGCGGATTGGCGGCGCGTAGGGTGCCGCCGTGCATCCGTTCAGATTTGGTGTCCAGTACGGCAAGCCAGAGAGTCCAGCGGCATTCCGCGAGATGGCACGCAAGGTGGAGGATCTCGGCTTCTCGACCTTGTTCTGCCACGACCATTTCTGGGACAGCTGGTCGCCCATCGTGCATCCCGCTGTTGCGGCGGAGATCACCACGACGCTGCGCGTCGGGACGCTGGTGTACGCAGCCGATTACCGGCACCCCGCAGTGCTGGCGAAGGACTTCGCCACGCTCGACCTGCTGGCAGAAGGCCGCACCGAGTTCGGCATCGGCGCCGGCTGGCTGACCGAGGACTATGAGCAGTCGGGCATTGCGCTCGACCGGCCCGGAGTGCGCATCGACCGCATGATCGAGGCGTTGGAGGTCATCAAGGGGCTGTGGACCGGCGAGCCCTTCGACTACGACGGCGAGCACTACCAGATCTCCGGCATGGTGGGCCGCCCGCTGCCCCACACGCCGGGCGGGCCGCCCGTCATCATCGGCGGCGGCGGCAAGCGGGTGCTGAGCGAAGCTGCCCGCCTCGCCGACATCATCAGCCTGAATCCCAATCTGCGGTCGGGCACCGTGGGCCCCGATGCCGCCCGCAGCTCGGTGGCTGACAAGTTCGTCGAGCGCCGCCAGTGGATCGCCGATGCCGCCGGCGACCGCTTCGCCGACATCGAGATCCAGCTCAACACGTTCATGGCGTTGGTGTCCGACGACGCCGACAGCGTGCTCGCGCAGTTCGCGCCCGGCTTCGGGCTGACGCTGGAGGAGGCCCGCGAGGTTCCCTTGGTTTTGGCCGGCACGGTCGACGACATCTGCGAGCAGCTGCATCACCACCGCGAGACCTACGGCGCCAGCTACATCATCATCCACGACCCCGAGGTAGACGCGATGGCGCCGGTGGTGGCCCGGCTCGCCGGCACCTGAGCCCTGTCGCCCGCCGTGTCGCGAATGACGCGATTGCACTGCGACAATGAATCCATGACATCAACGCAGGAAGACTCAACGCCCGAAAGTGATGGTGACGCGTCTCACGGCGCGCGCGAGGCTCAGCGACGCAGCCGTCGGCTGCCGTCTATCCGGCCTGTTCGACAGAGGAGGCCTCCTGTGGGCACCACGCACGTCACCGTCACCGTCAAGAACCCAGCAGCACGCGATCGCGCCTGGCAAGGCGAGTTCCTGGTGGACACCGGCGCCATCGAGTCGCTGGTGCCGCGTCAACACCTCGAAGCCATCGGCATCGAGCCGTTCGGATCTCGCACATACGAGATGGCCGACGGCCGTCGGCTGCAATTCGACATCGGAGGTGCCGAGCTCGAGTTCATGGACGAGATGGTCATGGGCACCGTGGTGTTCGTCGACGAGGACGTCGAGCCGTTGCTCGGCCTCACCGCGCTGGAGTCAGCCGGCATCGAGGTCGACCCGCGCAACCAGCAGCTCAAACGCCTGTCCGCCGTGAGACTCAAGGCGCTCGCTGCCCACTGACCTCAACAACATGACTGTCACACCGCTGACGTAAGTTCGCCGGGGTGCAGCAGCTCTCGATTCGACGTGTCGGCTATGGACGCCCGGCCTGCGACGAGCTTGAGGCGTTCGTGCGCGATGCCAAGGTCGATGATCCGTTCGCGCCGGTCACGGTGGTGGTGCGCAGCAACTACGAGGGCGTTGCACTTCGCCGGCAGCTCACGCGACAGCGTGCCGAATCAGCAGGCCCCGAGCAGGCTCACTGCGGGCTTGTTGCCATCGAATTCTGGACCTTGCAGCGAGTGGCCGACGAGCTGGGATCCGCCGACTTGCGCGCGCGGGGGCGCCAGCCCGTCAACGACCTCGTCATCGCTGCGGCGATTCGTCAGGAGCTGGCCGAAGCCCCAGGCATGTTCGCCGACATCGCCGATCATGCAGCCACCGAGATCTCACTGGCACGGGCATTCGCCGAGGTGCGCTCGCTGCGCCGCGATCAGCGAGACCGGCTCGAAACGTCCGACTCCGCACGCGTGCGCGAGGTGGCGGGCTTCGTCCAGCGAGTCTGGGAGCGATTGGAAGCACAGAACTACTACGACCCGAACGGCTTGCTGGATCACGTCGTGGGCCGTCTGCGAGGTCGCGCCGACACGGCAGCGGAGCGCGCGCGGCAGCGCCTCGGTCGCCTCCTGCTGCACCTGCCGCGAGACCTTTCGCCGAACGAGATTCGACTGGTGCAAGCGCTGGCAGGCACCACTGACATCGTCGTGCACTTCGGAGTCACCGGCAATCCAGTGGCGGACCGCCCAGCGCACGAGCTTCACACGGCCTTGAGCACGCCCGGCACGGATTGGGCGGCCTCACGGCACGTCGACGAGGCCGGAATCGACGAGGCCACCGCCGACCGCATCATCAGCGTCACCGATCCCGACGAGGAAGTGCGTACCGCGGTGCGGTCGGTGCTCGAAGATCTGGGCGACGGCATACCGGCCAGCGAGATCGCCGTCCTCATTCCTGCCCGTGACCCGTATGCGCGTTCGCTCGCTGATCAGCTCGGGGCGGCGGGCATCGCGTGGAATGGCGACGCTGCCCAGTCGCTCTCGGAATCTGTCGTCGGGCGCTTCGTACTGAGCCTGATGCGGCTGGTCGTCGATCAACGGCTGCGACGTGTCGATGTCATGGCGATGCTGGCCGAAGCTCCCGTGTGGAGGCCCATCGAGACAGCCGACGGTACGCGGAACCGTGCACCAGTACCGGCAGCCGCCTGGGAACGGCTGGCACGAACCGCCAACGTCGTCGAGGGGTCCGACTGGATCCCCTCCGAGAGCCAGAACGCTCGATCTGGTGACCCGTCCACTCGGCTCGGCCGCTACATGCGCTTGCTCGATTCCCAGATCGCCACCGAGGAATCCGACCCCGAAGCCAGCGATGCCCGGCTCTCCCGCCTCCGGGCAGACCGGGAGCGCTGCGGCGACCTGGCCGAGTTCATCTCCGACTTGTCCCAGCGCATCAGCCGTGCCGTATCGCTGCGCAGCTGGAACGACCTCTCCGCGTGGCTGCGCAGGCAGGTGACTGACCTCCTCGGTCGCACGACCGACGACGACTGGGCACCGGGTGTGCCCGCTGGCACGACCGGCGCCCACCGTCCCGACGACGTCAGCGATGGAGGCCCCTCCCAGCCGAGGGGCGGCGGACTCAGCGACGCCCGAACGCGCTGGGATGTCGAACGGGCCGCTGCTCAGCGAGTCGATCACATCATCGAAGGGCTCAGCACCCTCGGCGCAATCGAACCGTCTGCCGATGCGTCGCTGCTCCTGCGCATACTGCAGTCGCAGCTGGCCAGTCCGCACGGGCTGAGCGGGCGGGTCGGCGCGGGGGTGTTCGTCGGCAGGATCGGCAGCCACGCCGCCATTCCCCGACAACGGCTGTACATCTTGGGCTTGGCCGAGGGCATCTATCCGAACCGCCAGCTTCCCGACAGCCTCATCGGCGATGCCGACCGGCATCCAGGAGCGCTGATCCGGCGCTCGGAGCGCACCGATGCGCAGCATCGTGATCTGCTGGCGGCGCTCGCGTGCTGCACGGGCCGCAGCACGGTCACCATCCCGCGCGGCGATCTGCGCCGCAACGCGGAAAACGTGCCCTCGCGCTGGCTATTGCCGACGGTGCAGCGGCTCGCTGCTGCGGCCGAACATCCCAGCGACGACTTCTCGGGCGGCTACCTCGACGCCGACAACCTGACATCGGCAGCTGCGTCCGGGTCCATTGCCGGCCTCAGTGTGAGCCATTCCTTCTTGAGCGGGTTGCTGCACGCACGTTTCCCTGCCACTGAAGCCGAGTACGACAGCCGAGACCTGATCAACGCAGCCGCCGGTGACGGCCGGGGCAGCCATTGGCTGTTCGCCGACAAAGCCGAGCCTGCTTTTGCACGCGGCGTTGCGATGTGGCGAGAGCGCCAGAGCCGCAGGTTCACGCAGTTCGACGGCAACCTCGGCGATGTCGTCGTTGCAGGCGACAGCTTCACCCAGGTCCTCTCGGCCAGCCGTCTGGAGACTTGGGCTACATGCCCGCGCAAGTACCTGTTCTCCTACCTGCTCGGCATCGACGAAGTCGTCGAGCCCGAGTCGGTAGTGCGACTCAGCCCCATCGACCGGGGACGGCTCATTCACGAGTCACTCGACGAACTGCTGCGCGAGCTGATCGATGCGGCCCCAACGCGAGACGACCTGCCAGGGGTCGGCCGCGACTACAGCAGCGCCGACCGCAATCGTCTCCTCGAGATCGGCGCCGCCAAGGCAGCAGAGTTCGAAGCGGCCGGCGCCACC
Organism: Acidimicrobiia bacterium; assembly: GCA_022820505.1. Classification (GTDB taxonomy): domain Bacteria; phylum Actinomycetota; class Acidimicrobiia; order Acidimicrobiales; family Poriferisodalaceae; genus Poriferisodalis. The sequence goes on from JAJEFK010000040.1 coordinate 43,466, forward strand.
GGCTTTCCGTTGCTGTGGAGCTTCGACCGCGAGACCGTGCTCGCCGACCTCGTCGAGGTGCTGGCGCGTGACGAGCAGCGCGCAGTCACGCCTCATGCCGCACCACGCGGCACGGTCGTCGCTTCGGAACACCGCTTCGGGCTCGGACCGTCGTCCCTCGGCGACGGAACGAACTCCGCCGTGCCCTACGACCTCGAGCCAGGACGCGTCCTGCACTTCCGCGGCGCGATCGACCGGGTCGAACTCCTCGATGACAGCGCGGCAGGCAGCTCCCCAGGCGAGCCCGGCCGCCTGGTGGTCATCGACTACAAGTCCGGCTCGGAATCGCCCTACGTGGGCATCCGCAAGCCGTCGATACGCGCCAGCCGGGGAGACGACCCCACGCTGCGTGGCACCAAGCTGCAGCTCGGCGTCTACGCACTCGCAGCCGCGCACCACTACGCACCCGGCACCGCGGTGACCGAAGCGGTACGCGAAGCGGCCTACTGGTTCGTCTCGGCGCGCGCAGGCTGGGCGTGGGTATCGCGCCCGATGGACCAGCAGTACTTCGAACGCTTCGACGAGGTCGTGAAGTCAGTCACCGACGGCATCGACGCGGGTGTCTTCGTGGGATATGTGCGCGCGGGCGACGACCGCGCAGGCTTCACGCCCTGCCCGTACTGCGATCCCGACGGGATCGGCACCGCCGACATCTCGCGGCAGTGGAAACGCAAGCGCGCCGACAGCGGGTTGGCCGGTTTTGTCGGGTTGGCCGAGGCCTCTGTGAGCGAGGCCGAGTGATGCTGTCCGACCAGAACGAGCGCGATCTGATCGCCACCGAGTCGCGTCGGCTGCTCTTCGTCGAAGCGGGCGCCGGCACCGGAAAGACCACCGTGCTCGTGAATCGGATCGTATCGATGGTGACCGGCACGGGCAGCTTCGATCCGGTGCCGATGTCATCTGTCGCAGCCATCACGTTCACGGACAAGGCGGCCGCCGAGCTCCGCAACCGTGTGCGGGCCGAGCTGAACAAGGCGCTGCAGGCCGCGTCGGGTACCGAACGCGATCTCGTGGTCGCCGCATTGGGCGAACTGGACGGTGCTGCAGTGGGCACCCTGCACAGCTTCGCTCGCCGCATTCTGGCTGAGCACCCAGTGGAGGCCGGCCTGCCTCCGTCGTTCGAGACGCTCGACGAGATCGCTTCGGAGGTCGCGTTCGACGAGCGCTGGGACACGTTCCTGTCGGAGCTGCTGTCCGACCAGTCGATGCGCTGGGCGATCGGCATGCTCGACGCGGTCGGCGTCACTCCGGCGCACCTGCGCGATCTCGCCCGAGCGCTCAACGCCAACTCCGACCGGCTCCATTGGCCTGCCCATCTGCGGGACAGCGCGCCACTCGGCGTGGCGCACATCAACCAGCTCGCGACGCGTCTTCTGGAGCGTCGCAGAGAGTGCACCAATCCCGGCGCCTGCAAGCTGTACCTCTCGTTCGGCGCGATCAACGCTCTGGTCGAGCGTCTCACGAACACCCGCAATGACCGCGAGGGCCTCCGTGTGCTGATGCGCGCCGATGTTCCCAAGGTCGGCAACAAGGGGAACAAGCGCGACTGGCCCGATGTCGCGGACGTGCGAGCTGACTTTGCCCGGCTGTCCGACGAGATCGACCGCGCAGTGGCGTCGGTGGTGGCTGAAGCGCTGGCCCAGGTCACCGAACGGCTCCGTGCGTTCACCACCGATGGCGTCATGCACCGTCGGCGCGTCGGCAGCTTGGAATTCCATGATCTGCTCACCCAAGCGCGGTGGCTGCTGCGTGACAGTCCCGCGGCCGCCCAGGTGCGCTCGGCGCTGGCAGCCCAGTACCAACGGCTGCTGCTCGACGAGTTCCAAGACACCGATCCGATTCAGATCGAGCTGGCACAGCTCATTGCATTTCCCGACGGCGTCGACGCGGCTTCGGCCCGGCCTGAGCGGCTCTTCTTCGTCGGCGATCCGAAGCAGTCCATCTACCGCTTTCGCCGAGCCGACATTGCGCAGTACCGGTCCGCGCAGGCGAGTCTCGGCGAAGAACTCGGATCAGTGCTCACCTTGAGCACCAACTTCCGCACCCTGCCGGGGATCATCGATTGGGTCAACGAGGTCTTCGACAGCCTGATCAACGAGGTGCCTGCGCTGCAACCTCCGTACCACGCGCTGAAAGCGGGACGGCAGCTGCCCGATGCCGTTCGGGCAGCGAGCGACGAAGGCATCGACATGGGCTTGCGGCGTGTCAGCGGACCTCGGGTCAGTGTCTTGGGACTCAACCCGCGTGACCGCAGGACGCCGATCAGCGAGGTGCGTGAGGCCGAGTCCGAAGACGTTGCGGGCGCGATCGCAGCAATCATGAATGAGCGGTGGATGGTCATCGACCCGCACACCGGCGAAGCGCGGCCGGCCCGTCCCAGCGACATCGCCGTGCTCATTCCCAAGCGGACGGGCCTGCCGCAGCTCGAGGAGGCCCTGTCCGACGCCGACATCTCATACCGGCTCGAGGCCGCATCATTCGTCTGGCGAACGCAGATGGTGCGCGACCTCATGATGTGCCTGCGAGCGGTGTCGGATCCCACCGATGCACTGGCAATCGCCAGTGCATTGCGGACGCCCGTGTACGGCTGCGGCGACGACGACCTGTACGTCCACCGGGTGAGACATCAGGGCTCGTGGAACTACACCGATCCACGGCTGGGCGATGCGGAGCCCACGCCGGCAGTCGACGCGCTCAGGCACCTGCTGTCGTTGCACCAGCGCAGCACCACCTTGGGCCCAGCTGCGGTCATCGACGCTCTCGTGCGGGAGCGACGGCTCTATGAGCAAGTGGCGACTCGGGCGCGGCCGCGTGACGGCTGGCGTCAGATCCGATACCTCGCCGACCAGGCGCGGGCATGGTCCGACAGCCAGCACGGCGGCCTGCGCGGCTTCCTGGCCTGGGCGAAGGGGCAGGCAGCAGAGAACTCGCGCGCCACCGAATCGATCCTGCCCGAGTCCGACGACGAAGCGGTGCGCGTGATGACCATTCACGCCGCCAAGGGCCTCGAATTCCCGATCGTCATCGTCGCGGGTCTGCAGGACAGGCCCCGCAGGCGAGCCGGCGTGCAGGTGATCATCTCGCGGGAGGGCTCACCGCCTGAGATCCGCCTACGAGGCGAAGTGAGCTCCCTTCACTTCGAGGAACGCAACGAAGACGAGGTTGTGGCGCTTCATTACGAACGACTGCGCCTGTTGTACGTGGCCTGCACCAGGGCGCGCGACCATCTGATCGTCTCGGTGCACCGCAAGGAACCGCCCCAGCGTTCAAGCGGTGACCACAATCTTGAGAGCGGGGAGCTGCTGAGCGCTGCGTTGAGCATCTCAGGCAGCGCTGCCGCGGACGAGCCGCTGAGCGGGATCACTTGGCGCGTGGACGACTTCCGGCCCGATCGCGAAGATCCCGACGCAGACGCGCTCGACGAGTCCGACGGTTCGGGCAGTCGGGCCTCAACTGTCGATGCCACTGCGGATTCAACTTCGATCCTTGCACGCCGCGAAGAATGGCAGCAGCGGCATGCGGCAGCCGCGAAGGCGAGCAGGACTGCGTCGCATCTCAGTGCCTCGGCCCTCGCCAAGCATCACGCCGCAACCATCGTCACCGAGGGCGGCGCGAGTGGTGCAGGTCCCGACGCAGAGCTGGACGCAGCGGGGTTGTCCAAGGACGATGTGGTCACCGACACCGGCGCTGCTGTAGCCGATGCCGGCAGCGAGGATGGCTACCGCGCCCGAGGCGAACCGCTGGCGCGCCAAGGCCGTTACGGCACCGCCCTGGGCAGCGCCGTGCATGCGGTGTTGCAGAACATCGACATATCCGACAGCTCCTCACACGACTCCAAGGCGCTGCGAGCGCTCGCTGCGGTCTGTGCGCGCGACCACGGTCTGACCGGGCAGACGAGCGAGATCACACGTCGGGTGGAAGCTGCGCTTGCGAGCCACACGGTGGCAGAGGCTGCCCGCGGGCGCTACTGGCAGGAGGTGTTCGTCACCGCCCCGCTCGACGACGGGCTCGTGCTCGAAGGCTTCATCGACCTGCTGTACGAGACACCCGACGGGCGACTGGTGGTGGTCGACTTCAAGACCGACGCCGTCGCGGACAGCAGTGTTGTCGAGCAGAAGACCGGCTACTACCGCCTTCAGGGCGCCACCTACGCCTGGTGCGCACAGCAGGCCACCGGCATGGAGGTGGAGCGCATCGTGTTCCAGTTCCTGGCTCGTGACGATGTCGCCGAAGGTGTGATCGAGGGCGAAGATCTCGCCCGGGCACTCGACGACGTGGCTGCTGCAGCTCAGAGCGCGCGGGGTGGGGGCTGGTAGCCGCCGGTGAGCTCGCCGATGCGGCGGGCCAGCGCCATCGTGGTGCGGTCGCCGCCGTAGGGGCCGACCACTTGGAATCCCACGGGCAGGCCTTGGGTGGTGAGGCCCAGCGGCGGCACGGTGGCGGGCAGGTACGACATGCCGGTCAGGATCGTCCAGCGGGTCATCTCGATGTAGGGCCGCTCGATGCCGTTTGCGGGGATGCGGCGCTCGGCGAAGGTCCCTTCCTGCATGTGATCGAAGGGCGGGTGGAAGCTCACCGGCATGAGGATCGCGTCGTAGCCGGTGAAGAAATCGGCCCACTTGCGGCGGCACTCCTCGCGCGCCATGTGGCGCTCGAGCCACTCGCGATGGCCGGGTCCTTCGCCGCGGCCGGCCAAGGTCATGGCGGCCCGCACCAGCCACAGGCCGGTCTCCCACGCCGGCAGCGGGTCGATGTCTGGTCGAGCTGCGTGGTCGACGCTCACGCCGCTGGCCTCGAGGGCGCCGACAGCAGCGTTCATCACCTCCAGTACGTCGCCGTCGACCGGGCAGTACTCGTCGTCGAGCCACGCCGCGACGCGCAGGCCGCCGACGTCATCCGGCGCAGGCGGCAGCCGCGGCACCCACGGCTCTTCGCTGCGCAGCAGCACGTCGAACAGCAATTCCAGGTCGTCGCAGCTGCGCGCCAGCGGGCCGAACACGTTGATGTCCGGCTCGGTGGTGCCGCCGCGCACGTGGTCGAGATAGCCGGTCGTCGGGATGACGCCGAAGCTCGGCTTGTGGCCCCAGATGCCGTTGTACGAGGCCGGGAAACGGATCGAGCCGCCGATGTCGGTGCCGATCTCGAAGCCGGTGAAACCCATGGCGGTCGCCGCTGCGGCACCTCCCGAGGAGCCGCCGGGCACCTTCGTCAGATCCCACGGGTTGCTGGTGGTGCCGAACAGATCATTGAACGACTGGTTGTCGGCCGACCAGCGCGGCAGGTTGGTCTTGCCGATCACGACCGCTCCCGCAGCACGGCAGGCAGCCACGACTGCCGCATCGGTGTCGGGCACGTTGTGGGTCAGCTCCCGCGCCCCACCGGTCGAGCGGATGCCTTCGGTCATCAGGGCGTCCTTGGCGGTGAACGGGACTCCGTGCAGAGGCCCGAGCGTGGCACCGCCCGCCTGCGCAGCATCAGCAGCAGCAGCGCGCTCGAGCGCCGCTTCGAAGTCGCGGGTGACCACCGCGTTGATGTCGCCGTCGAGCCGCTCGATGCGGTCGATGACGTGGGCGGTCAGCTCGCGGCTCGACAGCTCCCCCGCAGCCACTGCCGCTGCCTGCTCGCTCGCACTCCACAGTCCCGGGTCATCGCTTGCCATCTCGTCCCCTGATCCCCAAGCGCCGTACAACCCGGCGCCGCGCCGACGTTAGTTCTGACATCGCAGGCAGGTTCTGAGTGGAGCGCCGTCGTGGCGGGGTCGGCCTCGGTGCTTACCCGGTGATCTGCCGGTAGGCGTCGATCACCGTTGCGAGCTCGGCAGGCGTTGCGCCGTGCATGAGCACGGCGTCGCAACCGAGGTCGATCTGCCGTCTCACCGCCGCAGCGCACTCGGCTGGGGTCCCCGCTGCCATCGGGGCCAGCCATTCATCGGGCAAGAGCGTGCCGATGTGCTCAAGCTCGGCAACCGTGGCTGTGCCGTCGATCGGGGCAAGGAACTTGGCCACGACCTCGTCGGCACGGAACTGCGCCAGCACATCGGGGTCCCAGCGATTCACTCGCACCAGCACATCGCCGTAGTACTGCAGGTAGGTAGCCAAGCGTCCGATCGTCTTGCGCAGCCGCAGCTCGGGCGGCACCTCGTCGCTGACCACGACGAAGCATGACCACACGTTCACCTCAGCCGGATCGCGTCCGGCCTGCTCGGCCGCCGCCGTGACGGCATCCACCGAGCGCACCACGGTCTCGTCGGAATAGAACGGGTGCAGGATCACGTCGTCGAAACAGCGCCCGCCTAGGGCCAGCGTGTTCGGCCCCATCGCCCCGAGCGCCAGGGGCAGGTGCTCATCGAGCGTTTGGTCGAGCAGCAGGATCGGAACGCGGCCGGTCGGACCGTCGTAGTCGCCGATGATCTCGCCCCGGAACAGCTGGCGCATCACCAGGGCGAAGTCCTCCAGCTCGGCCGTGGTGACGGGCTCCAAGCCCATGATCTGCTGCGCCACAGCTACTCCACGCCCGAAGCCCATCGTGAACCGACCGCCGGCCAGGCTCTGCACCGTCAGCGCGAGGCCCGCCGTGAGCGTCGGGTGGCGGGTGTTGATGTTCGTGACTCCCAGCGTGATGCCGATGGAGCTTGTCACCGCCGCGGCAGCGCCGCAGAGGGCACCAGCCTCCTTGCGATTGGGTCGTTCACCGAGAAACGCCCTGCCGAGCCCCATCGCTTCGGCAGCCTGAACCTCGGTGAGCGCATCCGAAGAGTCCTCTGCATCGCCAGGCAGCATGTAGAAGCCCAGCTCGGGAAACTCTTGCGGTGCCACTGCTCTGTCCGACATCTGCGAGACACTAGGACACCGTTCGCGCGTGAAATCGATTCATCGGCTGCATGCGGCGCGCAGCGGGTGCGCTGCCGCCTGCCCGCTCGCCGCTACTCGGTGCGCTCCACGATGAACAGCGTCTGTTCCGGCTTGCCGACGACGACCGCGAGATGATCGCCCGCCCTGCCGACCTCCCCGTTGACCTGGTTCAGCTCCTCGTCGTCGATCGGGCAGACCTCCCACGTCTGACCGCCGCGCCGCAGCATCGCCATGCCCCCGCTGACGTGCACCGTCGTGGCGACATCCATGACGGTGGTCTGGTGCAGGGCCACGGTTGCGGCACCCTCGTCCGCCGATCGGCTGGGAGTGAGCTGCAGCGCAGCGACCGTGTACTTCGGCGGGCTCGTGGTCGTCCACTCCAAGTCAGCACCGGATGCTGCGGCGGCATCGGCATCGGAGCGAGCCACGTTCGGCCAGTGATCCGCGAACCCCCCGTCCAGCCGCGCAAGCGGCCAGCTGTCACGCCAGATCTCGCCGAGTTCCTCCAGTTCGGCGACAAGTTCCGCTGCCGCACCGGTCGGCGCTTCGAACTCCGCAGTGCCCTGGCATTGCTCGTCCAGCCATAGGCGCTCGACGCGCTCGAGTTCGATGGCGGTGTCGGTGACGCGAATCCGGGCGTCGAGCAGCTCCCACGCCACCGTCGGCGGTGTGTCGTCATCGACACGGACGTAGCTCCACCGCTCGCCTGTGCTCACCGCGACCACCTGCTCACGTGTGCAATCGAGCGGTCGAACCACACCGAACACGGCTATACGCCCGGGTCTGGACAGATCGACCGCCACGACCTCCATGTCGCCGGGCAGGCCCACCGACTGCCAGTCCGCGCCGTCGTAGGCGTACCAGTTTCCGGCTGCACGGGCGACGGCATGCGCGCCGCTGAACGAGTAGCGCATGTCGGCGCCCTCGGCCTCCGGCGGCGGCTGCACGATCGATACGGCGGTGGCGAACACCGCGGTCTCAGGGTCGCTGCTGGCAGGCGGCTTGCCGTCCCAGTTCTCCGACTCGCCAGCCATTGCTGGTTCGAGCGTCTCGCCGACGGGCGGCGTGGCGGCACCGGCCGCTGCGTCCTCCGACTGCTCGGGCACGACCTGCTCGGATGCGTCATCGCTCGCCGCAGCCGCGGTCACGACTTCGGCCGGCGCCTCGTCGGCCATCTCCTCCTCGGCCATCTCTTCCTCGGCAACGCTGAATGCGACAGCAGCAGCAGTCGTCGCGGACATGGGTTCGGCCGCCTCCTGCTGTTCGGCGGCCACAACGGAGTCGGTGAGATCACTGCGCCCGCCGTCTCGCAGCGACACCACGCCCACGAGCGCGACCGCCACGAGCGCGAAGGCGCCCACGCCGCCGCGCGCTGCGTTGCGCCGACGCTGCAGCTGGGCTGCGCGCGCCTGGACGCCCGCGAGTGAGCCCGAGCCCACCGGCATCTCCGATGCCGCGCTGCGCAGCCGCCCGCGGAGGAAGTCCTCGTCAGTCACGACCCGTCCTGTTCGTCGGCCGACGTTTCCAGCACGCCGCGCAGCTGCTCCAGACCGCGGCTGAGGCGGCTCTTGACGGTGCCCGTCGCGATGCCAAGCGCATCGGCGGTCTCGGCCACCGACCAGTCCAAGTAGAAGCGGGCCACGATCACCGCGCGGTGCGCATCATTGAGCGTGGCCAACGCCCGCTCGAGGTCGACGTCGCGCGCCCTGTCCTCGGTGGCGTGCGGCTGGGCCAGCAGGGGTCGGCGTTCTCGTTCTCGCCGAACCCGTCGCAGCCACGATCGTGCCCAGTTCAACCCGACGCGGAATACCCAGCCCTGCGGGTTGGCGTAGGCGCTGACCTGTCCCCAGCGCTGGCACGCGCGTGCGAACGCCTCGTCGGCTGCTTCGGCGCCGAGCGCGCTGTCGCGCAGCGCCAGCCCGAGCGCACGCGCCAACTCGTCGCGGTGGGTCGCATAGAAGTCCTCGAACCGGACTGCGACCGCATCGATCGGGCCGGCCCCGGTCGAGGGCGCGCCGTCAGCGGCGTTCACCGTCAGTCCTGAGCGGATGGTGCCCGGGCCGATTGTGCTCGATCCCGCCGACGGGGCAGCCATCAGCGAGGCATCGAAACGCAAATCCAGGCTCATCACTGCCGGAATCGTCAATGCAATGGGCGCGCCAGCCATGCCAAGTCCCCACGAAGACTGCCTGCCCCTTCAGACTCCGGCCGGACTGTTTCGGTTCCATGAAGATCGTTGCATGACCGTCATGATCGACGGTCACCCTCGCCCGTGTGCGCGCCCTTCGGCCGCGAATCCGTCCTCGACGAGCACGCCCGCCCCGCGCAATGCGTCGATTTCCGCACGGCCGGCGCCCAGCCACTCCGCCAGCACCTCGCCGTTGTGCTCGCCAAGGTACGGCGCCAGCGAGTCCGAGGTAACCCCCGAGACCGCCGCCCAGTCCTCAGCAGCACCAGCAAATCTGTACGGCGTCTGGGTGACGCGGCGCGTGCCGCCGTCGCGAGCGCTGATCTCTACCGAGGAACCCCGATGGGTCGCGGTGGGCGATTCGTGCGCCTCCGCGGTCGTGCGGATGTCACCCCACGCCAGGTTTGCCGCATCCAGCGCAGCCAGCATCTCCGCACGGGTCCCGAAGGAGCTCAGGAAGACGTTGATCGCATCGGTGCGGTGCGCCCGCTTGGTGGGGATGTCGGCATCCGGGGGCGACGGATCGGCCAGCCCGTGGGTCTCGCTCAGCTGCCTCCAGATCCATCGGAAGTCGCCTGCGGTCAAGACCGGCCCGTCCACGCCGTCCCACACGAGCCCGCCCTGAGATGTGTAGTTCCCGCCGTCGAGCCCCGCCTGGCTCCCCTCATCGGTCGCCAAGAACGCTTCGAGCATCGCGATGTCGATGTGCTGGCCGTGCCCGGTCGCCTCCGCGACGCGTAGCGCCGCGAGCACGCCAATGGATCCGTGCAGTGCTGCGTTGGTGTCGGCGACGGCCAGGTACGGCTCTTGGAGCGGCTGCTGATGCATCTTGGCGGCGCGAGCCATCCAGCCCGACTCGCCGTGCAGCACTGCCGCATAGGCCGCTCGCTGCGAATCGGGACCTTCCTGCCCGAAACCGCTGATCGACAGCATCACCAATGCAGGGTTCACTTGGCACAGCTCGGCAAACGACAGGCCGTGGCGCGCCATGACGCCCGGCCGGAAGTTCTCGACGAGCACATGGGCCTCGGCCACGAGCCGCTTCACCGTCTCGGCCCCGCCCTCAGCACGCAGGTCAATGCAGACATTTCGTTTGCCCACGTTCTGCTGGGTGTAGAAGCCGGCGAGCCCCGCCCGGTTGACGCCCCACAGGCGCGAGATGTCGCCCTCGGGCGGCTCCACCTTCACGACGTCGGCTCCGAGGTCGCTGAGAATCCGTCCGGCGAACGGCCCGGCCAGAACGCGGCTCATGTCGACCACGCGGATGCCTGCCAGCGGTCTCATCAGGGTTCGCTCCTGTCGCCTGCGAAATGGCTCAACGAGGCCGGTCGCCGGCGATCGTCACCCGGAGCATGTGCCGGCGCTGCCCGTGGTAGTCGTTCAGCGCGTAGTGCTGGACGCTGCGGTTGTCCCACATGGTCAGCGTTCCCGGTTCCCACCGCACCCGGCACGTGAACTGCTCGCCGACCGCATGGCTCCACAGCATCTCGAGCAGCGCCTTCGACTCGTGCCGCCGCATGCCCGAGATGGCTTCGGTGAACGCCCGATTCACATACAGCGCCTTCGCGCCGGTCTCGGGATGGGTCCGCACGACCGGATGCGTCAGCTGTGCGTGCGCCTCCTCGGACACCGCGACCTTCATCGAGCTGCGCTGGCCGGCGTACCGGTCCGAGTCGCCTCGCCGCCCGTACTGGCGAGCCGCCGAATGCACCGCGCTGAGGCTCTCGGCGAAGCGCTTCATCGTGTCGGACAGCCCCGTGTAGGCCGCCTGCTGGTTCGCGAACAGGGTGTCACCGCCGAAGCTCGGCACCTCCACCGCATACAGCGCCGTGGCCATCGGGGGGCACTCCAGGAACGACATCTCCGAGTGCCACCCGCCGCCGAAGTTGACCGTCTCGTGTGGCTCTTTGATGACCGGCACCACCTCGGGTTCGTCCGAGGTGCCGCCGAGGTACGGGTGACGCTCCAGCTCGCCGAACCGGCGGCCGAAACGTGCGAGCGCCGCCGCGTCCATCTGCTGGTCGCGGATCACCACGACGTGGTGGGCGCACAGCGCCTCCCGGATCGCTGCATGCCCGGCATCATCGATCGTGGTGACATCGAGCGGCTCGCCATCGGGCGCCCACAACTCGGCACCGAGTGCACCGGCGAGGGGTTTGGCCGTGATGCTCATGGCGACCCTGTCGCGTTGGTTGCTGTCGCGTTCATTGCGGCGTCCCTGCCTCGATCAGCTCACTTCGGTGTCGTGATGGCATCGACGGATCGGGCGCCGACCCCGAGCGGATCCGCCTCCCTCAGCCGCCGTGCCACTTCCCCCGCTGCAAGTATCGCCTCATCGGGGTTTCCGCCGCACAGCGTCATGTTGATGTGGCGGCAGCCGGCGTCGAGGTATGGCATGAAGAACTCCACGATGTCGTCGACCGTGCCGCAGGGCGTGTACTTCTCGAACGCTTTGAACGGCACCCGGTAGAAGCGTTCCAGCTCTGGGCCGACCCAGCCGGCCGCTTCTTCACGGCTGTCGCCCAGGCCGATCCACAGCTGGATGCCGTGATCGGGTGCTTGGGGCGCAGGCGCGGCGCTCGCCCGCTCGGCCGCGGCCGTCTCTGCGTACAGGCGCAGCGCCGCGCGGTAGTGCTCGACCGTGCACCAGATGCCCAGCCAGCCGTCGGCAAAGCGACCGGCCCTGCGGATGGCAGCGTCGGACCGGCCGCCGACATAGGTCGGGATGGGCGGGTCGGGCACCGGCACGATGCGGGCTTGGGAGAATGAGAAGAACTCGCCTGCGTGATCGACGGCCTCACCGGCCAGCAATCGCAGCACGATGCCGAGCGATTCGTCGGTCCGGCGCCCCCGGGTTCGCGGATCGACGCCGCACACTTCGACTTCGTGGCGGTCGTCGCCGCCGATGCCCACGCCGAAGCTGATCCGTCCGGGTGCCATCTCGGCCAGGTTCGCAAGCTGGCGGGCCACGGGAATCGGGTGGCGCAGCGGAAGCAGGTACACGCCGAGATACACGCCCAGCGTGGGATGCAGGTTGGCCAGTGCCGCCGCAGTGACCATGCCGTCATTGCCGTGCCCGATCCGGAAGCTGACGTGGTCGGCAAAGAACACGTGATCGATGCCCGCGTCCGCGACGAGCTCGAGCATGCGACGGCGCTCGGCCCACGGTCGTGACCAGAGCTTGACGTCGGGTGTGACGCCGACCCGGATGGGCGGGGCCGCGGGACGCCCGGTCACGGCGAAGCCGCCTCAGGATCGGCAGCCGCTTCGCCACCGGCAGGCGCATCCCAGAGCACCGGCAGGTGCTTGAAGCCGTGCTGGAAGTTCGACAGCAGGCGCTCGGGCCTGCGGGCCGGGTCGAGGCGCAGATTCGGCATTCGCCACAACGACTCGGTGAACATCGCTGACATCTGGCGACGAGCCAGGTGGGCGCCCAGGCAGAAATGCGGTCCTGCTCCGAATGTCAGGTGCTCGTTCGGGCTGCGCTCGATGTCGAACCGGTCGGGCTCGGCAAACACGGCGGGGTCGCGATTGGCCGCCACGTGAAAGACCACCACCTTGTCGCCCGCACGAACGGAACGGCCGCCGAGTTCGACATGGCGCGAGGCCGTGCGGCGGAAGTGCACTACCGGCGGAATGAAGCGCAGCATCTCCTCGATGGCGCCCGGCAACAAATCAGGGTCGGCGAGCAGCTTGCCGAGCTGATCGGGATGCTGCAGCAATGCCCAGAGCCCGCCGGGGATGCCGTTCCGCAGCGTCTCGTTGCCGGCCACGGCGAACAGGAAGAACATGGTCTCGAACTCTTCGTTGGTGATGCCGCCCTCAGCGTCGTCGGCCGCCAGCAGGATGGACACCACGTCGGCACCCGGATTCGCCCGCTTGTAGGTCGCAAGGTCGTGCGCATACCCATACATGTCTGCGAGGCCCTCACGCGAGCGAGGGTCGGGCATGCGACCGTCGGGTCCGGGGCGGATCTGGGCTCGCACCTCGCAGGCGCGCTGCGCCATCTCGGTCCCTGTTGCCGGATCGAATGCGTCAGACACCGAGTATTCGGCGTCTTGGTAGCCGATGACCCGGTTGGACCAGTCGAACAGCAGCATCCGGTCTTCGGACGGCACGCCCATGATGTCGGCGAGCGTCAGCAGCGGCAGCTCAGCCGAGACCTCCTTGGCGTAATCGGCGTGCCCGCGATGCACCACCGCACTCACGAGCCGTTCGGCCCGAGCAGAGATGGTGGCCTCCAGTTCGGCCACGGCGCTCGGCGTGAACGAGCGCATGAGCAGGCGCCGCAGCCGCGTGTGCTGCGGCGGATCCTGGTTGAGCATCATCCGCTGTACGAATTCGAGCATCGCAGCGGTCTGGGGATCGCGGATCTGCGTGCCGCCCAGGTGGGACGAGAACGTCCCCGGATCGCGCAGCACCCGGTTCATCAGCTCGTGCGTGAGCACCGCCCAGAAGCCAGGCCCCGCCTCCCACCCCATGAGCTCCGGCTCGGGCACCCAGCGCACCGGGGCATGTGCCCGCAGGTCAGCAATCAGTTCGTGCGGCACGCCGTCCAGGTAGGTGCGCGGATCGAACAACGGCGACGGATCTCGCTCGTCACTATTACGGTCCTTACCAACGGGATTCACTCTGATACCAATCGAACTGTCACCTTGCTATTGCTGCGATCGGGCAAGGGCCGCGCCAATGACACAAGTTTGACGCCGTCAACAGCTGCCACCGCGCTGACACACATAGATGAGCTTCAATCAACCAACCGATGAAGGAATTCAGCGGCATTAGGTAGGAGCCACGAAACACGCCGTGAATTTGCTCAACCAACTCGCGAGTACGGGTAGGCATTGCGCACATTTTGATGAAGAAAACGGCCCTTTGAGGGTGCCTGCATCATTGCCTCGTGAATCGCACTCGGTACACCATAGTATTGATACACCTGACCACCGTGGAACTCAACTTCCAGAGTCTGCTGTGCCGCGTCGTATCCTACGGATGCCACGTTTGACGAAGAAACCCACAACCTATCCATCGCAATCCTTCAGTCCTCGTGCGGTTCATCATCGACCGCTATTCTCTCAATATCAGTCGGCACCGCAACCGCCAGCGGACTCTGGCCTCGCCACGATGCGACTACGCGTTCGTACCCTTCCTCTCTTCTTCCGACAGTCCAACCCGCAGTTACATCCGGATCCGAACTATTGGGACGGTGATTCAGCGACGGCAACGAGATTCGACATCTCATAGGCAATCTAGCGCTCTCGCCTGTGACTATCGCTTCTCCGGTACGAAGAATTGGAAGTGAATCAAGCAGGCTGCCCAAGCCGTCCGGTAAGGTTCCTTGCACGCGAGCACGGTCATGTGGATTGGTCAGCCGCATAGCGAACAATGTACCACACTGAGATAACACAGTTTCGTCGATCTCCGATGGGCGCTGACTGACTAACAATGCGCCTACGCCATACTTGCGTCCTTCTTTAGCTATTCGGCGGGCCATATCTGCCGCTGTACTATTTGATTCCTTCGATACATATCTGTGTGCTTCTTCCATTACCACCAATAGCGGACGGGTTTGACCGCCTTCAGTCTTTTCCCGACTCCAGTATAGAGCCTCATATACTATTCTCAGTATCGATCCAATAAGGCGTTCGAGCACCGCACTAGTGGTGTGTCGCGGTTTTGTTTAGGGCGGTTCGGGCTCGTTTGACTTTGGCGATGATGTGTTCTGCGGTCTTGGTCCATCGCAGGGGCTGGGGGTCGTGGTTCCAGTGGGCGGCCCAGTGGTCGATGGCTTCTTTGA
>JAJEFK010000061.1 GCA_022820505.1 Acidimicrobiia bacterium
CCGACGCCCCAGACCCCCACCACACCGACCCCCAGGAGGCAACCGGCACCAAACTCGACCAAGCCCGATAGAACAACCAGCCAGAGGCAGACCCGACGATCACCGCGACCATCCGTTACACCACCTCACGGGACTTGACCGTCCGTCTCCAGACGGTGCTTGCCGTGCTCGCCGAGACGGAACGAGCCGCGTCCCGGTCAGCCAAGTATCGGCAGGACCGACGTCTTGAGCCGATTTCGGGGCTCTCAGCCCGAGAGTGGGTGCCGAAACTCGACGATGATTCCGTTGAGTTTCGGATCGCAGCAGGCCTTGCTTCGCTGAGCGATCGCATGTCTGCGGGGCGGCCCACCGCCGCGGAGGCGGTTGGCGGAAGCCTCATGACGCTTCTCCGTCCGGTCGTCCTGAGCCCATTCGGTTTGGGTTGGGCGAAGGGCGGGCCGAGAGTTCCGAACCTCGGCCGTCGCCCGCTGTTCGATGTCCTCAACGATGTCGTGGGCGCTCGGGCTGCTCTCGCGTGCTCAGCGCGATCAGGTATCGACGTTTCGGATCAAGTCGCAGGCCTGCCCTTCGCATTCGACTACGGACTCGGCGTTGATCTCGCCGACATCGGGCGTCTCCTGCATGGGCAGGTCGACGAAGAACGCCTAGGTGCGATTCTCAGCGGCCTGCTGCTTCTGCAATGGAAGGACTCGTTCAGCGTCATCGGGCATCGTCTGGCCGTCCCCGATGATCCAGTCGCCCGACTCCATGCTGCGAGCGAGCCCGCCTATGTGGTGCTCGCTCCCTTCTTCGCAGGGCGATTGCCGGTCGCGCCGACCGACGTAGAACCAAGACCCAACCGATCAATCGCGGTACACCCGCGACCCGAGTGGGTCGGAGCGGTCCGCACTGGGCGTGCCCACGCCGCTGCGCGAGCTGCTGCGCGACTGCTGCGCGGGCGCGGCTGGAGGCTCATTGTCGACGGCTTCGAACGGTCCAATGTCGAGCGGGGCCGGTTGGCAGCGGCGCTGTTGCTGCATCTCGGCCGGGGCGACGGTGATCTGCGCCAGATCCGTTTTCTGCTCAACCACCAATGCACAGTCGGAACTCGCTGGATTGCGAGTCGAGAGAGTCAGGAGTCAAGCAATGAGCAAACGTGAAATGCACGCGATCGAGTTGAGGGCCGTGCCCTCGGATCGCTTTCAACCCACCGGCTTCCCAGACTTGGGCGCAGCCAAGTTCGAGAAGCCGGTCGGCAACAGCGAGTGGGTCGACGCCATCCTCGTTGAATCCGCTCAGTCCATGGCGAATCGGTTCGAGGCCGTGGGCTGGAGTGAGGCGCTCCACGAGCCGATATCGACGCTCAAGGGATTGCCATGGATCAAGGTCGTAGCCGAAGACGACGGTCGATACTTGACATCGAGCCGCACTGAGGCGCATCGGCTGGCTTCGGCATTCGTCAAGGAATCGATGAATGCCAAAGGCGAGGACATGGTCACCAGCCTCGGCGCCCTCCTTGAGCTGTCTGACGACACCCCTCTCGCGGCGAACCGCATAGCTGCTGCCATCTTCGCCTTGGACCCCCTGTGCCTGATCCACGGTGTCTTCTTTGCCGACGCGAAATGGCCTGGCCAGCCCAAGGTTGCTCGCGCACTCACCGGCTTCATCGAGGCTGTCGATGTCAAAGAGGCCTACTCCGGCGGTGTGAAGCGAGATGATGTTCGGCACAAGATCGGCCAAGGGGACAGCGGATCCACCGAAGGGTACGGCTCCGTCCCGTATCACCGAACGGAGTACACCGCCCGCTCAATCACGCTGTATGTGTCGATCGACATAGGCCAGATCGAGGCGTATGGCCTCTCTCCGGAGGCAACAAACCTGTTGCTCGCCGTGGCCCGCTGGCAGGTCCGCACACTTCTCGACAGCGGACTGCGTCTACGCACAGCCTGCGAATTCGAACCGCGAAACGACGACGAGACGATCGATCTCGCGGACAGCGAGACCCTGGCGTCGGAGATACGAACTCTCCTTGACCAAGAAATTCCCGAGCTCAGAGACCTGGCTGAGCCTCCGATGATCGTCCGGTGGTCAGATGGGAAGAAGCGCCCAAAGTGACCACGGTTCTCCGGCTGGAGTTTCCGTGGGGCCGGTATCACGCCACTCCCTGGGGCCGCAATGTGAACGAAGGGCTGCCCGAGTGGCCCCCATCGCCATGGCGCGTTCTTCGAGCGCTGGTCGCTTCGTGGAAGACCCGCTGTCCAAGTCTCCCAGCCGAGGATGTCGGAGCGGCCTTGGGTCAGCTCGCAGGTGCGCCAACGATTCACGTCCCGGCGATGAAGCCTGCCCACCTGCGCCATTACATGCCCCAGATCGCTCATCGTTCGGTCGGCAAGCGCTCCACGACGCTCACCTTCGACACGTTTGCGGTGATGAACCCCAGCGCGTCGATCTTCATCGAGTGGGACGCCGACGTGGCGCCTTCGGCACTGAAGGCCCTCGACGAAATGGCACTCGGAATTCCTTACTTGGGCAGGTCGGAATCGATCTGCAACGTGGCGTTGGTGCACCAAGTCGAGGATCGCGCCGGCTATGTCCCGTGGCGACCAGCAGCGAAGGACGATCCGCCGGATGCCGAGATCCTGTGTGCCCAGCAACCCCTCGAGTTGAGTGACCTGATGCAGAGCCCGGACGTCGTCCGGAGGAACAGACGGCTGTTCCCGACGGGGAGCCGCCTTGTGCCCTACCGGAGGATCGACTCGGCAACGGTCCCGACGACCGCCGATGACTGGCGACCGACACACGCGGCAGTGCGGTTCGCAGTTCATCCCCGACCTCGGCCGACGCTGGCCAACGCGGTTGTTGCGGGCGAGTTGCTGAGACGTGCTTCGCTCAGCAAGCACGGAACCCCGTCTGAGACTCTCAGCGGCAAGCGGCCATCTGGAGAGCGGCAACTCGGCAGGCATGAACACGCCCACTACATTTCTCTTCCCGGTCAAGACCGAGGGGGACCATCGTCGCCGATCGAGTCGCTTCTCGTCTGGGCACCTAGTCGGTTGAACGGCGATGAGTTCGCAGCGCTTGCCCAGATCGACTGGTTACGCGCCGGCCGCGCAGTCTCGGGCTTTCCGGACATCGCGATAGCAGTTCAGGGCTTCGGTGATGTAGATGACGTTGCTCGCGAATTGGTCGGGCCATCGTCCGTCTGGGCCTCGTGCACTCCATTCGCACCCGGAAGGCACCCCGCCAAGAGAACCACTTGGCCTGACCACATAGCGACCGAGATCGAACGTGAGCTAACGACGTACCGCGACTATCCGGTGCCCGTCTCTGTCGAAGTGATTGACGGAGACGCTCGTCGGTATCGCAGGTATCGCTTGCCACCCAAGGAGCGCTTGGCGAACAGCCGGTATGCCTCCATGGTCGAAATCCGATTCGCACATGCCGTCAGAGGCCCCATCGCCCTTGGCTCTTTGAGCCACTTTGGGCTCGGCCTCTTCAAGCCGGTCGGGTAGACCCCTCGACGTGGCTGACGTTCCTGAGCTTGTGCCGGCCAGGATGGTCAATGAGTTCGTGTACTGCCCGCGGCTGTTCTATCTCGAATGGGTGCAGGCCAGATTCGAGGACAATGCTGACACGGTGCACGGCCGATATGTGCATCGCAACGTGGACAGGGGCGGCGGTCGCATGGGGGAGTCGTCGGAGGGCGATCCGGTTCGCGACGCTCGCTCTGTGCTCGTGAGTTCCGAGCGTCTGGGCCTCATTGCGAAGACGGACATCGTCGAGGGTTCTGACGGCAAGGTCGTGCCGGTCGAGGTCAAGCGGGGCCGGCCGCCGAAGCACGGTCCTGCGTGGGAGCCCGAGCTGGTGCAGCTGGCCGCGATCGGGCTGATCTTGCGCGAGAACGGCTACGACTGCGAGAACGGCCAGTTCTATTTCGCCTCGTCACGAGAACGCAGGACTGTCGAGTTCGATGATCGTTTGGTTCGTCGGACGCTCGACACCGTCGATCGGCTGCGTCATGTCGCTGCTGCCGATGACCCTCCGCCGCCGCTGGTGGACAGCCCGAAGTGTCCGCGTTGTTCGTTGGTGGGTATCTGCCTTCCCGACGAGACCAATTTCCACACAGGGCGGGTCGAGGGGACGCCTCGACGCCTGACGCCTCGCGATTCGGCTGCGCGGCCGCTGTATGTAGGTCAGCAAGGTGCTCGGCTCGGCATCAGCCAGCGTCGGGTCGAGGTGAAGGTCAACCGCGAGGTGGTCAGCAGCGAGCGCCTGATCGATGTCTCGCAGATCAACCTCACCGGCAACGTGCAGGTGTCCACTCAGCTGCTCCACGCAGCGTTCCGGGAGGACATCCCGGTGTGCTGGTTCAGCTACGGGGGATGGTTCCAAGGGATGGCCCACGGCTTGCCGTCCAAGCATGTGGAGCTGCGGCGGCGCCAGGTCGCGGTGGCGGCCCAGGCCGGCCTGCCGTTGGCACGGCAGATGATCGTCGGCAAGATCCGCAACTCCCGAACCCTGCTGATGCGAAACTCTCGTGAACCGGTGGACTCAGCCGTCGCGCAGCTGAAGGAGCTCGCTGCGAAGGCTGCCGAGGCTGACTCGGTCGAGTCGCTGCTCGGGATCGAAGGCGCCGCCGCTCGCTCGTACTTCGGCAGCTTCGCAACGATGCTGAAGGACGACCGTCTCGGCACCTTCGACTTCAACGGCCGCAACCGGCGACCGCCTCGCGACCCCGTCAACTGTCTGCTGTCGTTCCTGTACGCGCTGTTGGTCAAGGACCTCACGGCGGTGGGGTTCTCGATCGGCTTCGATCCCTACCTGGGCGTGTATCACCGGCCGAGATTCGGGAGACCGGCGCTGGCACTCGATCTTGCCGAGGAGTTCCGGCCCATCATCGCTGAGTCAGTCGTCGTGAACGCCGTGAACAACGGCGAGGTGGCCGAGAACGGGTTCGTCGTCCGGGCCGGGGGAGTGGCGCTGGAGCAGCCAGCGCGCCGAGCAATCATCGCCGCCTACGAGCGGCGTCTCGACCACGAGGTCACTCACCCGACATACGGCTACAAGATCACCTACCGTCGCGTCCTCGAGGTCCAGGCGCGGATGCTCGCAGCAAGCATGCTCGGCGAGATACCCGAGTACGTCCCCTTCATGACCAGGTAGAGCAATGAGTGATCGACGCCGATACTTGGTCTCATATGACATCCGAGATCCGAAGCGGCTACGCAAAGTCCACAAGGCAATGAAGGCCTACGGCTGGCCCATGCACTACAGCGTGTTCATCAGCGATCTAGACAATATTGAATTGATAGAACTCAAGTTCGAACTCGGCGAAGTGATCCACCATGGAGAAGATACAGTTGCGTTCATCGACCTAGGAATGCCAACAGAACGCGGCCGAGACTGCTTTGATTTTCTCGGAATAGCACCGCCACTGCCACAATCCGGGCCGGTAATCGTCTGATGCGAGCGGTCCGGTCAGGCCTCGATGCCCGGGCAGCGCTCGCAGCCCAGAAGTACAGGCCTGAAACGCACCTTGACAACAGAATCCAAAGCTTCCCGAGCTCTCCTACACAGGGAGCGCTCGCAACCGCACTCAAAACCGCTGGTCACAGCCGGTAGTTTTCGAGAGCGGTTTGGCGGGGAATATTCCCCGCCCTTCATTGAAGCCAGTTGTGCGTAGACGGCGGCGCGGGTGACTTGATCTGGTTTGGCGGGGAATATTCCCCGCCCTTCATTGAAGCCCCTCAGCGTCGCTCTCGACGCCGAGAGACGCCAGCTCGTTTGGCGGGGAATATTCCCCGCCCTTCATTGAAGCGACATTAAGACGCTGAGCTCGGAAGCCGAAGCTGAGTTTGGCGGGGAATATTCCCCGCCCTTCATTGAAGCCGGTCGGCGTGACCGGCGCCTCCAACCCGGCGGTGTCGGTTTGGCGGGGAATATTCCCCGCCCTTCATTGAAGCCGGCACTCCGGCAAAGAAGCTGGCGATCTCGTTGTCTAGTTTGGCGGGGAATATTCCCCGCCCTTCATTGAAGCAGCACGAACGGGCGCGTTGTCGGCTTCTGCCCGCCGTTTGGCGGGGAATATTCCCCGCCCTTCATTGAAGCGCGGTGGTGACGCCTTTGGGCGAGATCCCCCACGTGAGTTTGGCGGGGAATATTCCCCGCCCTTCATTGAAGCAGCGGTGTCACGCCCGACGACGCCTACACCATCTACAGGTTTGGCGGGGAATATTCCCCGCCCTTCATTGAAGCGGCTGTCGAGCGCGGGGATGTGCCGGTCGGCCATCGCGGGTTTGGCGGGGAATATTCCCCGCCCTTCATTGAAGCGGGGCCTGTTCCGCCGGCGAGGGCGACCGAGTGCCAGTGTTTGGCGGGGAATATTCCCCGCCCTTCATTGAAGCTGTTCCGTCACGCTTTGGCCGAAGCCGACCACGCTTGTTTGGCGGGGAATATTCCCCGCCCTTCATTGAAGCAGTCCTGGGCACATCAGCCACGCGATGCCCAATCTTGACGGCGTCCGCAGCGTAGGCGTTCCACTCGACAGGGACGGTTGTTCGAAACTCGACCATTTCGATGCCGAGGTCCGAACCCCGGTCCCGGAAGTCCATGAGCGCAGAAGGCACGAGCGGGGCGCAGCGCTACGAACGCCGGGTTGATGACTGCCCGCGAAGTTGTCCACAGGTCTTACACCGGCTTGTGGAAACAGGTGTGACCGTCGGTGCCATCTCTATGGAGCGGCGGCTTTGCAACCGAGTGCGCTGTATGCCGAGAATGACTTGGCGCTAGCGTCCGGCAGTACGCAGGACATCGCGTCCGGCCAGTTGGTGACGGAGAGTCCGAGATCCGTGCTCACCAGGGAGGTCACGGCGGCCATGAGGTCTCACGGTCAGGTCCGGGCGGCATGTCATCGTTGCTGTGGTGTTGTCTTGGCCGTGGCCGCTGTACTCGCGCTGGCTGCGTGCGGGAGCGGCAGCGCGAGCGAGTCGCGATACGAGGGCTTGGCCGTGCCGGCGTCGCAACTGCGACAGGTGCCGGACATGATGTTCGCCGACACCGACGGCAACGAGATCCACTTGGCGGCCGACACCCAGGGGCAGGTTCGGCTCGTGTATCAAATGTTCACCAACTGTCCGGATATCTGCGGTGTCCAGCTTGCGCAGCTTGCGAGCGTGCTCAACCGTCCGGGCTCCCCTCCGAACGTGGCTGTGCTCGCTGTCACTGTCGACCCGGATCGGGACTCGCCCGACGTGCTGCGCGCCTACCTCGACCAGTTCAGCGAGGATTTCGTGGGCCTCATCCCCCATAGCGAGCAGCAGCTGACCGACCTGCAGAACGAGCTGGGTGCGCTGGCGTCGATCAAGATCTTCGACACCACCACCACCGGCGCTCACGACATGTCACCAGACGCGGACGACGTGGCCCACGATGACATGACCGCCATGGGTCATGGCGATGTCGACTACGACATCGCTCACGATGCCAGGGTGTTCGCCTACGCCCCGAACGGATACGGCTACGCGCAGTACCCGCATCCCACACGCCAGACCCAGTTCGACCACGACCTGCCGATCCTCGCCGGTATCGAGCCCAACGCGCCGGCTGAGGCAGGCTTGTAGCGATGCGTTTCTGGTGCTCGGCGCTCGAGGTGCCGTGGAGTTGGTCCTGGCGGGCTTATCCGGGCGTCTGGGCGGCATCACTTGCCATCGCGGTCCCGTACTTGGTGGCGCGGCGGCGGGCCCGCACCTTGCGTCCGCAACCGCTGGATACCGCGGAAGCAGCGGCCCAGCGCCGGCAGATGTGGTTCTTCCTGGCCGGTGTGGCGACATTCTGGGTGGCGTCGGATTGGCCGCTCGGCGTCCTCGGTGCCGGATACCTGGCGTCGGCCCACATGGCGCAGTTCATGCTGTACACGCTGGTTGCGGCACCGCTGCTGGTGCTCGGCATTCCCGAGCCGATGGCTCGGCGGATCCTGGCGAGGCTGCGGCTCTACCGATTCATGAGCTGGGTCACCAAGCCGGTTGCTGCCGGGCTGATATTCAACGGCTGCCTGGTCGCAACGCATTCGCCATGGGCGGTGGACACACTGCGGGCGAACCAGTTCGGCTCGTTCGTGATGGACGCGGTGTGGCTGGCGTCGGGCGTGCTGGTGTGGCTGCCGATCTGCTCGCCGCTCAGCGAGCACCGGCTGCGCGCCTACCCCGGCAAGATGGTGTACCTGTTCTTGGCTCTGGGGGTCGTGCCGGCGGTGCCTGCGGGCTTCTTGACCTTCGCAGGCTTCCCCCTCTACGCCACCTACGAGCTGGCGCCGCGCTTCTACGGACTCGATGCTGCGACCGACCAGCAGATGGCGGGGCTCATCATGAAACTGGGCGGCATACCCATCGTGTGGGGAACCATCATCGCGATGATGCTGCGATGGGCCGACGAGTCCAAAGAGGCCGGCTCAGCCTCTCAATCCACGATGACCAGCGCCCAATAGACCACCACGGCGATCAGCGCCGCCGCTGCGGCGAGCGCGCGCAATGACAGCCACACCTCGTCGCCCGGCCTCATCGGCCGTCGAGGCGGGCGGCCGAACATCAGCCGATGCGGGCGCCCTCGCGCTCGCGTAGCCGCACATTCACCCACATCTTCTCGATGTGCTGGGCGACCGTGAGCGCCCCCTGCGGCACCTCGTGCTCTGAGAAGAAGGCTTCCACCTCTGTAGCCAGCTCACGGGTGTGCAGTCCGCGTATCCCGCCGACCATCCGCGAGATCGAGTTCTGGGGGAATCGGTCGGTGAGCTCGTCCCAACGGTCCCGGACGAGAGCCCACGCAATCGGACCGTGGTCGAGATGCGTCATCGCGGCGCCGAGCAGGTACGGGGCGCTCTGCGTGCGGACTTCGGCTGCGAACAGCTCGAGCGTCCGCTTGAACAGCGTGAGGTCTTCGAACAGCAGCAACGATTGCACGTAGCGCAACTCGCTCTGAGGTGTGTCAGCCGACCGGTAGAGCTCCAGCATTCGTTCGTAGTCGGTCTCGTCGCCGGCCGCCGCCGCGACCTGCACTGCGGCTGCGGCCAGGTTCGGCTCGACAGCAGATCTGCTGTCGACTGCTGTCTCGAAGAGCTCCCGCGCACGTGCCCGGACCAACTCGTCGCGGCCGCGGCCGCCTGCCGCCTCGAACAGCACGCCGCGCAGCTCGCGGTCGAGATCGGGCTCGCAAGGCTGGGGTTCGAATCCCAGCACGCCTAGCGCCGTGGTCGCCAGATCCCGTATCAGCACGGCCAAGGTTTCTCGCCCTTCCGGCTCAGCGATCGCGTGCAGTCCCTTGAGTCCGCCGATCATTCGCTGCCACACGTGCAGGTCGGTCTCTGAGCCCAGATCGGTGACGAGCCCGATGAACTCGGCTGCGCTGGCGTCGCCGGCCACGACAGCCGCATAGGTGTCGTCCACGAGCCCGTGCCGCTCGATGGGTTCCAGCACTTCCAGGGCTTGACGCGCCACCGCGGCCAGCAGATCAGTGCCGTAGCGCACCCGGTAGTAGCCGTGCCCGCCCGCGTTCACCACCGCCCACTCGACGCCACCGCCGAGGTCCACTGTCGCGGCGGCGTCGGTGAGCAGGAGTCGCCGTTCGGCGGTGCTGCCGTCGACCAGGCGGGCACGCACCATGACCGGCACGCTCCAGAGGCCCTCCGATTCGGTGCCGTACACGAAGCGGTGCTGCGACAGCGTGAGCCCAGACGGATGCGGCTCAACGGACACGATCGGGTAACCGCCGGTGAAGATCCAGCCATCCATGACCGACCGCACCGGCTCGCCGCTGGAAGTCTCCAAGGCGTCCCACAGGTCGGTCGTGGTGGTGTTGGCGTAGCTGTGGCGTTCGAGGTAGTGCTGCACTCCAGCCGCGAACCGGTCCCCGCCGAGGTACTGCTCGAGCATGCGCACGACCGCCGCGCCCTTCTCGTAGGTCAGCACGTCGTACATGCCCTCGGCGTCAGCGGGGGAGACCACCTCGTACTCGATGGGTCGGGTGGTGCTCAGCGCATCCACATCGAACGCGGCTCCCCGCTCGATCGAGAACGCGTCCCAGCGCTTCCACTCGGGTCGGAAGGCATCGGTGGTGGCCACCTGCATGAAGGTGGCAAAAGCTTCCTTCAGCCAGATGCCGTTCCACCAGTCCATGGTGACGAGATTGCCGAACCACATGTGCGCCAGCTCGTGCGCCACGACGTCCACGATGCGCAGCAGATCGGCGGTGGTGGCCTTCTGCGGGTCGGCAAGCAGCAGCGTTTCCCGAAAGGTGATGGCACCCATGTTCTCCATCGCGCCGAACGCGAAGTCGGGCACGGCAATGAGGTCGACCTTGGTGCCGGGGTAGGGAATGCCGTAGTAGTCGACCAGCCAGGCGAGCGCGAACGCTCCGGCTTCCAGGCCGAACCCGGTCAGCGCCGACTTGCCGCGTACGTGAACGATCCGCAGCGGCACGCCGCCGACGTCGATCGGCTCGGTGGCTTCGAGGTCGCCGACGATGAACGCCATCAGGTAGGTCGACATCTGCATCGTGTCGGCGAACGTGTCGCGGCGGCGGCCGTCGGCCAGGATCTCTGACGACACCACCTCGCCGCAGCTCACCGCCATCAGGTCGGCAGGCACGATCATCGTCACGCCGAAGACCGCCTTGAGGTCCGGCTCGTCGAAGCACGGGAATGCCCGCCGGGCGTTGGTGGACTCGAACTGGGTCGTCGCGATGGTGCGGGTCTCGCCGGCTTCGTCGACGAAGGTGGAGCGGTAGAAGCCGCGGAGCTGGTCGTTCAGCTCGCCGGCGAACGTGCAGCTGATCCTGAGGTCGCCGGGTTCGAGCTGGCGGCCATCGGCAGGACGCAGCGTCATCCGCTCGGTCTCGGGGTCGAAGGAGATCTCTGCGCTTGACGTCGTGCTGCCCTGGCTGAGTGCGGCGTCTGAGCATTCGAGTTCGGCAGCGTTCAGAGTGACGCTGTCGATGGGGGCATGCACAGTTGCTTCGATGCGGACCTCGCCCACGAATCGTGCAGCGCCAAGGTCGGGTTCGATGACGATGTCATAGCGATCGGGCCGTACATCTCTTGGCAGCCGGTACGGGTTGGCGTTTGGCGAGCCGTCAGTCAGGAGCGTCACGGCGCGCACACTACCGACGCCGTGCGAGCTGGCGAGTTGAGGTGCTAAGCCCACATGCGTGGAATCGGCGGATTCGCTTGATGTGGTTGGCATCGGGAATGCAATGGTGGATGTGCTGCTGCGCGCCGATGACGCCGTCGTCGACGGTCTGGGCATCGTCAAGGGAGCGATGACGCTGGTGGACACCCAGCGGGCAACTGAGCTTGCCGCAATGGTGGAGCTGCTCGGCGGCGCCGACGAGATGACACCCGGCGGATCGGTGGCCAACACCATGCTGGGCATCGCTGCGCTCGGCGCCCGCGCCGGTTACATGGGGCGAGTCTGCGCAGACGGGCTCGGCGATCTGTTTGTGGCCGACATGGCCGCCCACGGCGTCGCCCAGGCCACGGCAAGAGCGCCGCGTGACGATCCCACGGGACGCTGCACCGTCGTCATCACCCCTGACGGCGAGCGGACCATGAGCACCTACCTGGGTGCGTCTGCCGGCTTCGCCCCCGCAGATGTCGACTGGGACATGGTGGGCCGGGCCCGCACCGTGCTGCTGGAGGGCTACCTCTGGGATCCGACCGCTGCCCGGGCAGCACTGCGCGAGGTAGCGGAGCACTGTGCCGCGCCCGGCAACGACTGCCAGGTGGCGCTCAGCCTTTCGGATTCATTCTGCGTGGACCGTCACCGGCGCGAGTTCATCGACATGGTCGAGAGATGCACCGACGTGCTGTTCGCGAACGCCGCTGAGCTGAAGGCCCTGTACCAGACCGAGGATCTCGACGAGGCGCTTGCGGCGGTGCAGGGCCAGGTGGACATCGCATCGGTGACGCTCTCGGCCGCGGGCGCTGTCCTTGTGACGCCTGATGAGATGGTGCAGGTGCCCGTCGAGCCAGTCGACGAAGTGGTCGACCGGACCGGCGCCGGTGACCTGTATGCCGCCGGGGTGCTCTACGGACTTGCCCGGGGCTACGACCTTGAACTGTGCGGCCGGCTGGGCTCCGTGGCTGCCGCCGAGGTCATCTCTCACGTGGGCACCCGGCCGCTCGTGCCGCTCGACGAGCTGGCCGCCGAACTGCTCTAGGCGCGCTTGAACCACACGCTGACCTCCGCAGCTATGGCGTCCAGCACTGCCTGCAGGCGGTGGCGGTCCGCGGGAAGGTCATCAGGGTTCGGACTGACGGCTTCGAGGTAGATCTTCGCCTTGGGCTCGGTGCCGCTCGGGCGGATGCAGATGCGCACCTGCGCCTCGAGATCTCGGTGCGAATCGCCCGCAGTGGCCGGAGCCAGCTCCAGTTCCACGAGATCTGCCGGGTGGGGCGCACTTGGATCGAGCCAGTCTGTGACCTTCGTGACCGAGAGCTCGGCGATCGTGCGGGGCGGATTGGCCCGCAACGCCGCCATGGCAGCAGCGATGTCCTCAGTGTCGGCGCGTACTGATGCTGCGCCGGTGACGTGCAGTCCGATTTCGGCGGTCAGTTCGTCGAGACGTTCAAGCGGGCTGATCCCACGAGCGGCCAAGGAGCCGGCCAGGCGCGCAAACTCCACTGCCGCCGAGATGCCGTCCTTGTCCAGCACGGCGTCGGTGACCGAGTAGCCGAGCGCCTCCTCGTAGCCGAACAGCCAATGCGCTGCGGGGTGTTGGAGGCGAGGCTCCATGATCCACTTGAAGCCAGTCAAGGTGCGGTGGTGGGCCACACCGCGGGCAGTGCACAGGGCCTCGACCATCCGTCCCGACACCACCGACGATGCCGAGATCGACTGCCGCGCCGCCCGCTGCTCACCCGCCAGACGGATCAGCCAGTCGCACAGCAGCACGCCCAGCTCGTCGCCGCTCAGCTGGCACCATGTGCTGTCCCGATCGCGAACTGCTACCGCCAGCCGGTCCGCGTCGGGGTCATTCGCGAGCACGAGATCGACATCGCGATCCTCGGCGAGAGCCATTGCATCGTCGAGGGTGCCTGGCTCCTCCGGATTCGGGAATGGCAGCCCAGGAAACGCGCCATCGGGTTGCCGCTGGTGCTCCACGTAGATCGGGGGAGGCAGACCGGCGGTGGCAAACGCATGGGCCAGGGTCTGCGAACCGACACCGCACAACGCCGTGTACACAATCGGCGGCACATCGTTCGGATCGACCGGCTGGCCATCCGCGTCAAAGACCGGACGGCGGACGGCTGCGCCCACGTACTCAGCGATCACTGATCGCACATCGAGGCTCTCGACCTCGTGTCGGGCTGCCAGATCAGCGTCGGAAGGGAGTGACGACAGGTCCATGCGCGCCTCGATGCGCTGGTCGAGCGGCGGCCGGATCTGCGTTCCGTCGGCCCAGTACACCTTCAGGCCGTTGTCATCGCGGGGGTTGTGGCTCGCTGTCACCATCAATCCGGCCCCCGCTGAGCGAGCGAGCAGTTGGCGGGCCAGCAACGGTGTCGGCGCAGGGCCGTCGATGATCGCGACAGGGATGCCCATGGCGGCGAGCAGCCGGGCGGCGTCGAAGGCCATGTCTGCCGAGCCTGGCCGTGCGTCGAACCCCACTACGGCGCCACGACTGCCGAAACCGGCTGCGATCAGCTCGGCGCCGACGGCTCGTGCGGCGATGCGGACCATGACGCGGTTCATCCGCTCTGGTCCCGGCCCCACGGGGGCACGCATGCCAGCGGTTCCGAAGCGAAGCACGCTGCCGAAGTGCGCCTGCACCCACTCGGAGCGATGGCGCTCGGCTTCGATTGCGCGGCGCGTTGCCGGATCGGGGTCGATCTCCAACCAGGAAGCGAGCAGTTCTGCGGGAGTTGTCATGGTCTCGCCTGCCGGCTCAGCATCTGGCTCAGCCCTTGACAATGCGCGCGCAAGTATGTTCGGCCCGGCATGTTGTTCCCGACGTTCGTCTTCGGAGCATTCTTCGTTGTCGTCTTCGTTGTCAACTGGCTCACGCGGCCGCATCCGGCCGTGTGGAGGCCGCTCATGCTGGCGGCCAGCATCGTGTTCTACGGCTGGTGGAGCTGGCGGTTCGTCTTCCTGCTGCTCGCCACCATCGTCATCAACTGGGTCGTCGGGCACTTCGCGGTAATGGGCTCCGACCAGAGGAGGCGCTGGTGGGTGGGGCTCGGCGTCGCTGCCAATCTCACCATCCTCGGCATCTTCAAGTACTGGGACTTCTTCGCCGTTGAGATGTCCAACCTGCTGGAGCGCTTCGGCATCTCGAACGCCTTGCCAGTGCTGGAGTACACGCTGCCGGTCGGCATCTCCTTCTACACGTTCCAGGCGATGAGCTACATCATCGACGTCGGCCGCGGGAATGTCCGCGAGATGGCGCCGCTGGACTTCGCGGTGTACCTGTCGTTCTTCCCCCAGCTCGTGGCCGGGCCCATCGTGCGGGCATCGGAGATGGCGCCGCAGCTCGCTGCCCGGCCCCCGGCACGTGCCGGCTGCCGAGGCATTCGGGCTGATCTTGAACGGCCTGTTCAAGAAAGTTGTCATTTCCAGCTTCCTGGCGAGCGAGATCGTGGATGGCGTGTTCGCCGATCCGGGGGCGCACAGCGGACCCGAAGTCGTGCTGGCGGTGTACGCCTACGCGGTCCAGATCTACGCAGACTTCTCCGGCTACACCGACATCGCCATCGGCGTGGCGCTCCTGCTCGGGTTCCGCTTCCCGCAGAACTTCGACAATCCCTACCGGGCGCTCACGTTGCAGGACTTCTGGCGTCGTTGGCACATGACCCTGTCGCGCTGGCTGCGCGACTACTTGTACGTGCCGCTGGGCGGCAACAGGAAGGGCCGGGCCAACACCTACCGCAACCTCATGATCGTGATGCTGCTGGGCGGGCTGTGGCACGGCAGCACCTGGAACTTCGTCATCTGGGGCGGGATCCACGGTGTCGTCCTGGCGCTGGAGCGGCTGGTGCGCGAGCAGCGGGAGCGCAGCGGTGCGCCGCCGATCCTGCCGGGCGGCTGGGGCGAGGTCGTGCGCTGGCTCGTCACCTTCCATGTGGTGTGCCTGGCATGGGTGTTCTTTCGCTCCGAATCGCTCTCGGCTGCGGTCGAGATGCTGGGCGCGATGGCCAATTTCGACAACTACGCCGGCACCGCAACGCCGCTGGTGATCGCGGTGACGTTCGGCGCTCTCGCCTTCCAGTTCATGCCCGCCGACTGGTTCGAGGTGCTGCGAGATGGCTTTGCCAGTCTCGGCTGGGTGGGCCAAGGCGCCGTGGTGGGTGTCTCGCTGGTGGCCATTGACGTGCTCGGTCCCACGGGCGTCGCCCCGTTCATCTACTTCCAGTTCTGAGCAATGCAGATCTCGCACGCTCCGCCCAGCCCTCCGACCGCTCCGTCCGGAGCCCAGCCGCGCCTGCATGCCAGCGACCGCCGCATTGGCATGCCTGCCGGCAAGGTGTTGCTGGCAGGCGCGCTCGGACTGGCCCTGGCGATCGTGCTCAACTCGCAGCAGCTGCTGCGCGAGGCCCAGCAGAAGCCGTTCGGCTGGGAGCGCGATGTCTCGGTGGCGGTGTGGGAACCGGTCGAGGGCGCGGCCAGCGCTGCCGGGGTGCACCTGCCGCGCCTGTGGGCCGACGAGGCGTTCAGTCGCGACGTGGCCGATCCCGGCGCGACGGCCGATCCGCTCAGTGCCGTCGCCGCCGGCGAGGCGGTGGATGAAGCCGGCGGCGCCGCGGCTCCCGATCCGGCGCGTGCTGGCGTCGTAGTTGCCGATCCGGCGACGCCAGCGATCGCTGGTGCCGGAAGCTCCGATGACGGCGCGGCGACGGGAGCGCCCGCCACCACCATGCCGTGGTTCCCTACGCCGGCCGATCCGCTGCGGCTGCACGTCATGGGCGATTCCATGGTGCAGTTCTTCGGCCACGTCATGGTGGGCCTGGCGAACGACACGGGCGTGATCGAGGCCTCCACGGAGCATCAGCTCTCCAGCGGCCTGAGCCGACCCGATTTCTACGACTGGCCGACACGCATCGTGGAGGTCCTGGCCGCCGAGGATCCCGACGCTGTCGTGCTGATGTTCGGCGGCAACGACGCACAGGCAATCGTCGTGGACGGCCAGATAGCGCGCCGCTTCTCCGACGCCTGGGTGCAGGAATACTCGGCGCGAGTCGGCCATGTCATGGACCTGGTGACGACCGATCCCGACCGGGTGTTGATCTGGGTCGGCCAGCCGATCATGGAGGACCCCGAATACGACTCCCGCATGCAGGGCGTCAACGAGGTCTTCGAGGCCGAGGCTGACAAGCGCGACCGGGTGCACTACGTGGACACGAGGGATCTGTTCCGGGGGCCCAATGGCGGCTTCAGCCGCTACGTAGCCGACGCCGATGGGCAGCTCGCCGACGTGCGTCTTACCGACGGCGTCCACCTCAGCACCATCGGCGGTCGCTGGCTGTCGCAGGTGCTGCTGGACGAACTCGGACTCTTCGTCGACCTGTCGTCTGGCACCGGATAGCCAGGCGCAGCCCGGTACGGCGACATTTGCGCGCAGGCGGCCGTGGCGGAGCGCGTCAGCGGCACAGCGGTTTGAATTCGAATCCGCGGTCTGAGAGCCGTTCAAGCGCCATGTCGAGTCCTCGCACCGTCGCCGAACGAGGGCCGCCGCCGTCGTGCAGCAGGATGATGGCGCCGGGAGAGGACCGGGCAACGAGGCCGTTGGCAATCGCCTGGGCCGGGCGCTGTTCCCAATCGCGAGGGGAGTAGCTCCAGCCGACCAGTCTCAGGCCTAACTCGTTGGACCATTCTTCGGTAAATCTGCCGATGGCGTAGTAGGGCGGCCTGAGGCACGGGGTGGCGAGCGGCCCCAGGATCTCCTGGGTGCGCCCGACGGAGCGGTCGAAGGCCGTCTTCGAGACACGTGCGAGTGACTCGTGTTGCCAGGAGTGGTTGGCGAGCGTGTGGCCCTCGTGCGCGATGCGCTGGATGAGCAGCGGATATCGCTCTGCGAGGTAGCCGACGACGAAGAAGGTCGCTCGAGCCCCGTGGCGTGCCAGCACGTCGAGCACTTGCGGTGTGTAGGTCGGGTGCGGTCCGTCGTCGAATGTCAGGTAGACGACTGGCCCGTCGTCGGGCAAGGCTGGCGGGGAGACATGCGTGCTCGACCAGAAGCCGGTGGCGTCGCGGGTAGCTATGCCCTCGCCGAGTGCAGCTGGGAATACGTCGATGGAAAGCCGGTAGTCCGCAGGCGTCACGAGCGAAGAAGCAACAGTGACGCGCCATTCGCCGCTCGCCGGTGCGGCGACTGCGAACTCCTGTGTGCGTTCGGCCAAGGGCACCAGCACGGCGCCGTCGCTCGGGCGGGCCTCGAGCCACACTCCTGCCGGGGCGGCGAGCGTCACCACCAGCACTTCGCTCTCGTCGGCCTGCACAACGTAGGGGTGCCGTTCGCGCAGCTCGATCCGGTCCGACGCGGCAACGCCGATGCCGTCCATAGCGGGAGCCAACACGGTAACCGGGCGACCGATCTGAAGCGTCGGCACCCGGTCAATCGGCTCGACTCCGGTGACGGTCACCACCGGCTCTGCACCTGCGCTGCCAGTGTCGGCAGACGGCTTGACGGTCAGCGCAGTGCGCCTGGTGACGAACTCGAGCGGCTCGCCCGGCGAGCGGCCGAGGAAGGACACCTCGATGACGTCATTCTGGATGTCGAGCTTGTCAATGATGATGCGCCGGCCCAGATTCGCCGACGGCCACGTCTCGAATGCTCCGCCGCCGCCGATAACGGGCACGATCAAGTGCGGTTGCGGCGAGTCGGCATACCGGGCCTCGAGGTGAAGGGCGTAGTCCTCGTTGCCATCGCCGTCCAGATCGCCACGTGCTGCCTCCGGATGAAGCACGAACCACCGATCCGGGTATGAGCGCCGGACAGCCTTCTCTACGCCCGCAGGAAGCCAATCCGGCTCAGCTGCCGGTGCGATCGCGCGATCCTGCTGCGCGCCATCCTGATCGTCGGCATTTCCCTCGGAAGTGGCCCGGTCGACTGATGGGTCGGCTCTCGCCGACAGCTCCCGAACGGCATGCTGATCTGCCTTGTCAGGCGGGAGCTCGCCGAACGGGCCGGTCTGGGCAGACTGATCCGCCTCATCGGACGGCGCGAGCTGTCCCGACAGCGCAGCGTTGTCATCAGCAGACGACTGGCCTTCCGGCAACGTGGCCTGTGGCTGCGCCACATCCTCTACTGTTGTCAGCGAAGGCGATGCCGCCGTCGATGCTGTGTCCCCCGACGCTTCGGGCTGCTCGGTTGCGCCAGAACCCGCTTCGGCGGGCGGGCCATCCCCGACGCTCTCAATGTGGCAGGCACCGGCCAGCGCCACCGTCAGGATCAGCAGACTGACCAACCTTGGGGTGCCGCGCCTGCGCACCCCATGATGATGGCCGGTCTAGAGAGGCGCGCAGCGGCAGCCGCACCTAGTCACACTGGCCGCACCCGCGGCCGACGCCAGCCGCCTAGCCGCGGCCGCAGTTGGGGCGCTTGCCGTGATTGGCTTTGCTGCGCCGCGCCCGGAGCTTTCGCTTGTTGGTGCGCTTCGACATAGGCATCTCAGGCTACCGACGCCGTTCGGCTCCGCCTCTGGGACTCAGCCGACGGCACCGACTTCGTGGAGCTTCTCGATGTCGTCGGCGTCGAAGCCCCAGTCGGCCAGTACCTCATCGGTGTTCTCACCCGGCGACGCCGGCGGTCGGGCGACGGCGCCCGGGGTACGGCTGAAGCGAGGCGCCGGTGCCGGCTGCATCACGCCCTCGACCTCCACAAAGCTGCCGCGGGCCGCATTGTGCGGGTGGTGCGGCGCCTCTGACAGATCCAGTACCGGCGCGTAGCAGACATCGGAGCCGGCCATGATCTCGTCCCACTCGTCGCGGGTCTTGGTCTTGATGACCTCCGCCAAGCGAGCCCGCTTGTCGGCCCACGCATCACGGTCGTTGCGGTCCACCGTCGGAGCGTCGGCCAGACCGGTCTTCTCGAGCAATTCGTCGTGGAACTTGCCCTCGATCGAACCGACCGAGACGAACTTGCCGTCAGAGGTCTCGTACACGCCGTAGTAGTAGGCGCCGCCGTCGAGGAAGTTGGACTCCCGCTCGTCGGCCCAGCCGCCCGAGCCGTAGATGCCGTAGATCGCGGCCATCAGAGAAGCGGCACCCTCGGTCATGGCGGCATCCACGACTTGGCCCTGCCCGGAGTCACGCGCCTCGAGCAGTGCGGCGCACACGCCGAAGGCCAGGTACATGCCGCCGCCTCCGAAGTCGCCCACCAGGTTGAGCGGCGGACTCGGCGCCTCAGCAGGTCCGATGGCATGCAGCGCGCCGGTCAGGGCGATGTAGTTGATGTCGTGCCCGGCGGCGTGTGACATGGGCCCTTCCTGGCCCCACCCGGTCATGCGCCCGTAGACCAGCTTCGGGTTGCGAGCGAAGCACTCGTCTGGTCCGAGACCCAGCCGCTCGGTGACGCCGGGGCGGAAGCCTTCGATGAGCGCGTCGGCCTGCTCGACCAGCTTGAGGATGGTCTCGACGCCGTCTGGCGACTTGAGGTCGACCGCCACCGAACGCCGGCCCCGGTTGAGCACGTTGAACCTGCGCCCCCGGTCGATGCCGAGGTCTTCAGGTGTCATGCGGTCGATGCGGATCACGTCCGCGCCCAGATCAGCGAGCAGCATGGCGCAGAACGGTCCAGGGCCGATACCGGCCAGCTCGATCACCTTGAGTCCCTGCAGCGGTCCCATGGGTTCCTCCCCGTCAATGGATGTCTCGGGCGCGTACCCGACCCGGCGAAGTCTTGCACGCAGCGCTTCGTACCGCCCGGGAGGGCTGTGAGCACCCAGCGTTGCACTCATTAGCCTCGCCCGGCGATGGAGCGCTTTGGGTTCGTGGGCCTGCCCAACGCTGGGAAGTCGTCGCTGTTCAATTCGCTCGCCGGCGGCGGGGCACTGGCGGCGCCGTACGCCTTTGCCACCACCGATCCGAATGTCGGAGCGGCCCGGGTGCCCGACCCCCGGCTCGATGCGCTCGCCGAGATGAGCGGCAGCAAGAAAGTGGTGCCGACCACCACAGAGTTCATCGATATCGGTGGACTCGTGGAGGGGGCCAGCAAGGGCGAGGGTCTTGGCAACCGCTTCCTGGCGGGGATCCGCGAGGTGGACGCGATCGTCTTCGTCCTGCGTGCCTTCTCTGATGCCGATGTGCCGGGTCCCGCCGACCCGCTCGAACACCTTCGCATCGTCGAGACCGAGCTCACGCTGGCGGATCTGGAGTCGGTGGAATCCCGCATCGACCGCCGCCGCAAGGCCTCCCGCAGCCAGCCGTCCGACACTGCGCTGGCCAAGGAGGTCGCAGCGCTCGACGCCGCGCTCGAGCATCTGGCGGCCGGCACGCCGCTGTACCGGGCATGGCCGCTCGGCGCAGTGTTCGATGGGCCCGACGAAGACCTGCACCGAACGGCGCTGCGGAGCCACTTCCTGCTGACCGACAAGCCGGTCATGGCAGTGCTGAATCTCGGCGAGGACCAGCTCGATGCAGCGACGGAACTGGCAGCGCCCATTGAGGCCGAGCTGCCGGGCGCGACGGTGCTGCCGCTGTGCGTGCAGCTCGAAGCGGAAGCTGCGCAGCTTGCCGGCGCTGAGCGAACCGAGCTGCTCGAAGGACTCGGTCTGGGGGAGGGCGCGCTGGAGCGGTTCGTCGCGGCAGCGCACGGTCTGCTGGGCCTGTGCACGTTCCTCACCACAGGCGAGAAGGAATCCCGGGCTTGGACCTTCCGGGCCGGCTGGCGAGCGCCGCAATGCGCCGGGCGGATCCACACCGATTTTGAGCGCGGCTTCATCCGGGCCGAGGTGATCGACTGGGCTGAGCTGCTGGATTTAGGCTCGTGGTCTGCTGCGCGGGATGCGGGCCGCCTGCGAGTCGAGGGGAAGGACTATCCGATGCGCGATGGCGACGTCGTGGAGTTCCGCTTCAACGTGTAGCCATGCCCTGGCTGGCGTGCGGGGATCGAGTGGTGGCAAGCCTTGAGGTTGCTCGCACCCGTTCCGAGCGCCGGCGTGGCCTGCTCGGGCGCGACGACATGACCGGAGCGCTGCTGATCGAGCGGTGCCGGTGTGTGCACACCATCGGGATGAGCTTCGACATCGACGTGCTGTTCCTGGATCGGCAGCGGCGGGTGGTGGACCTGGTGCAGATGCCGCCGGGCCGGATCGGGCGGCCGAGACTGAGCGCTCGATCGGTCATCGAGACCCAAGCGGGCGCATGCGAACGCTGGGGCCTGACCGTGGGAGACACGCTCGACGTCCGGCTGGAAGCATGAGCGACAGCGAACCCCGGCTGTGGCTGGTGGCCACACCCATCGGCAACCTTGCTGACATCGCCCCGCGGGCGGTCGAGGTGCTGTCGGCGGTGTCTTTCGTGGCCTGCGAGGACACCCGCCGTACCGGCCTGCTGCTGCAGCGGCTGGGTATCAGCGGGCGGCAACTGGTGGCCATGCACGAGCACAACGAGGCCGCCGTGGCCGCAGAAATCGTGCGGCGCCTGACAGCTGGGGAGACCGCCGCGTACATCACGGACGCGGGCATGCCCGCCATCTCCGATCCCGGGCAGCGACTGGTCGCCGCGGCAGCAGCAGCGGGCATCGAGGTCAGCGCCGTTCCGGGGCCGTCGGCACCGGTGACGGCATTGGCCATCTCGGGCCTGCCGACCGATCGCTGGGTCATGGAAGGGTTCCTGCCCCGCAAGGGAAAGGCCCGCCGTCAACGACTTGATGGAATCGCCTCCGAGCAGCGAACCGTCGTGCTGCTGGAATCGCCCAAGCGCCTCGGCACCACGCTCGACGACCTGGCGGAGGCCTGCGGCGCCGACCGTCCAGCGGTCGTCGTCCGCGAACTCACCAAGCTTCACGAAGAAGTGGCGCGCGGCACGGTCGCCGAGCTGGCGGCACGATTCACGGAACCGCCACGAGGCGAGATCGTCGTAGTGCTCGGCCCAGCGATCTGGCAATCCCCGTCCGACGAGCAGATAAGCGCCGAGCTGACCGCTGAGCTGAAAGCCGGTTCCAGCGCCCGCGACGCCGCAGCAGTCGTCGCAGAACGTCTCGGCGTGGCCCGCAACCGCGCCTACCGCTTGTCCACAGAGTTAGCTCGCTCCCTCGAACCCCCGATGCCATAGCGGCGAGCGGGCGGCGAAATCCTGCGAGCGGCATTGGTGCTCGTCAGTACCCTGAACCGGTGACCTCTTACTACGTCACGACGCCGATCTACTACGTCAACGACGCCCCCCACATCGGGCACGCGTACACGACAATCACCGCTGACGCGATCGCTCGCTGGAATCGGCTGTGCGGTTGCGACGTCATGTTCCTGACCGGCACCGATGAGCACGGCCTCAAGGTGCAGCGGGCTGCCGAGCAGAACGGCTGCACTCCCATCGAGTGGGCCGATCGCACCGTGGTGCGCTTCCAGGAAGCGTGGCAGCAACTCGACATCGCCAACGACGACTTCATCCGCACCAGCGAGCCCCGCCACCACCACTCGGTCCAGCAACTGCTGCAGGCTTGCTACGACAACGGCGATATCACGCTGCAGACCTACGAGGGTCTGTACTGCGTGAGCTGCGAGGCCTACTTCACCGAGGACGATCTCGACGACGGCATGTGCCCCATCCACCGCCGGCCGGTCGAGCACGTCTCGGAGGAGAACTACTTCTTCTCGCTCAGCCGCTATGAGCAGCCCCTGCTTGACTGGTACGAAGCACATCCCGATTTCGTCGTTCCGGCGACCAAGCGCAACGAGGCATTGGGGTTCATCCGCAGCGGGCTGCAGGACTTCTCGATCAGCCGCACGTCGCTGGACTGGGGCATCCCGATTCCGTGGGACCCGAGCCATGTCACTTATGTCTGGTTCGACGCGCTCACCAACTACATCACCGCTGCCGGGTACGGCAGCGACGAGGCCCTGTTTGCGCATCGCTGGCCGGGTGTGCACCTGATCGGCAAGGACATTCTCCGCTTCCATTGCGTGTACTGGCCGGCGATGCTGATGAGCGCTGGTGTGCTGCCGCCACGCCGGGTCCATGTGCATGGCTTCCTGCTCGTCGGTGGCGAGAAGATGGCGAAGTCAGCGCTCAACCAGATCGCCCCAGGCGACCTGGTGGACGACTTCGGCAGCGACGGCGTGCGGCACCACTTCTTGCACGATCAGCCCTTCGGCCCCGACGGCGACTTCTCCTATGAGGGGATGGTTGCCCGCTACAACGCCGACCTGGCCAACAACCTGGGCAACCTCATGAGCCGGGTCGCCACCGTGGTCAGCCGCAAGTGCGAAGGCATCGGGCCGGCACCCCGTGCCGACAGCCCGCTGGCTGAGGCGGTGGCTGAGTGCGTTGCCGAGACCGCTGACGCCTGGGAGCGCTTGGCGCCGTCGGAAGCCCTCGACGCCACCTGGCGCATCATCCGTGAGACCAACGCGATGCTCGAGGCAGCCGAGCCGTGGAAGTCCGATCCGGGCCCGGAGGTGGATGCCGTGCTCGGCGATGCGCTGGAAGCACTGCGCATCGTGGCGGTGCTCGCATCGGTAGCCACGCCGAGGGGCTGCGACGAGGTGTGGCGGCGCATCGGCATGGAGGGCTCGGTCGCCGATCAGCGCCTGCCGGAAGCTGCGACCTGGGGTGGTTATCCAGGCGGCTTGCCGGTGTCGACCGGCGAGCCGCTGTACCCGCGCTTGCGATGATCCCAGCACCATGAACCCCGTTCCATGAGCCCCGGTCGATGAACACAGTGTCCGAAGCCGACGTCTGGATCGACAGTCACTGCCACCTGTGGGACAACGGCGCAGAGCTCGTCGCCGAGGCACGCCGGGACGGCGTGGCCTGGGTGGTCGACATCGGCACCGACGTCGAGCGCAGCATTGCGGCATTGGAGCGGGCCCGGACCCTGCCGGGTGTCGCCGCCACGATCGGGCTGCACCCTCACGACGCAGACGAAGGCCCGGCTGCCCTCGACATGCTCGAACGGCTCATCGCCGACGCGAGCGCCGCTGGCGCAGCCGGCAGCGACGATGGCAGTACCCGGCTCGTCGCCGTCGGCGAATGCGGGCTCGACTACTACTACGAGCACTCCGACCGGGCCGCCCAGCGCGAGGCATTCGCTGCCCAGATCGCCATGGCCCACCGCTATGAGCTGGCCTTGGTCATTCACAGCCGGGAGGCCTGGGAGGACACCTTCGACGTGCTCGATGCCGAGGGAGTGCCTCCCGGCACGGTGTTCCACTGCTTTACGGGCGGGCCCGACGAGGCTCGTGCAGCGCTCGAACGAGGTGCATCGGTGTCGTTCAGCGGGATTGTGTCATTCCGCAACGCGGCCGAGATCCGCGACGCCGCAGCGCTCGTTCCCGCCGACCGCTACCTGGTCGAGACTGACGCGCCGTACCTGGCGCCGGTGCCCAAGCGGGGGAAGCAGAACCGGCCGAGTTGGGTGCGATTCGTGGGCGAAGCCGTCGCGGCCGCCCGTGGCGTATCCACCGCCCAGGTCGCTGCCGAGACCACGGCCAATGCTCGGCGGATCTTCGAACTGGATGAGCCCGCTGCCCTATGACGGACCGAATGCTGACCTTGCCTGCCGTCAAGGAACTCTTGGAGCAGGTCGGAGCGGCGCCGCGGCGAAGCCTCGGGCAGAACTTCGTGGTCGATCCCAACACCGTGCGCCGGATCGCACGCCTTGCAGGTGTCGGCCCGGACGACCGCGTCGTAGAGATCGGCGCCGGTCTGGGCTCGCTGACGCTGGCATTGGCCGAGACGGGTGCCGCGGTGGTGGCAGTGGAGACCGACGGCCGCCTCGTACCGCTCCTGCGTGAGGTAGTAAGCGCGTTCACCACGGACGGTGAGTCAGGTCCTGCCGAGCCGGGTGGGTCGAGGCCGGGTCCCGTCGAGATCGTGCATGCCGACGCGCGACGCATGGACTGGAGCGCGCTGCTGCCGGGCAGCGGGTGGCACGTCGTTGCCAACCTGCCGTACAACATCGCGACCTCGCTGGTGCTGACCGTGCTCGATGAGGTGCCGGCCGTCACCCGGCTGCTGGTGATGTGCCAGCGGGAGGCCGCGGAGCGATTGGCGGCAGCGCCTGGCAACG
The DNA here is from genome assembly GCA_022820505.1 of Acidimicrobiia bacterium. Lineage (GTDB taxonomy): Bacteria > Actinomycetota > Acidimicrobiia > Acidimicrobiales > Poriferisodalaceae > Poriferisodalis. The sequence goes on from JAJEFK010000061.1 coordinate 25,195, forward strand.
GTGTTTACGGCGCAGTCTCCGTTCGGGTCGCGGTCCACGCTGACGCCGAGTTGGCCGGAGCGGTGCCGGCCACGGTTTTCTACCCCCGGCCTGAAGTGGAATCCGCGCTGGTGCGCATCACCCGCCGCGCCCCGTCCATGGAGCCCGATCTGCGCGCAGAGGTCAACCGCCTCGTGACCACAGCATTCGCGCACCGTCGTCAGATGCTGCGGCGCACCTTGCGCGGTGCCCTCGACGACGCGGACGGGACACTTGCGAGAGCAGGCGTCGAGGGGACCGACCGCCCCGAGCGTCTCGGGCTCGCCGAATGGGTGCGTCTCGCCGAGGCCTCGCTGGGGACGCCGGTGCAAGGCTGAGCTGGCTGTGGAGGCGCATACCCAGGCGGTCCGGCTGCTCGCCCCGGCGAAACTGACGCAGCGGCTGCGGATCACCGGCATCCGGGATGACGGCTATCACTTCATCGATGCTGAGATGGTGACGCTCGATCTGTGTGACGAGGTCATCGTGCATCCCAGTTCGCAGCAGTCGGTCGAGATAGTTCCGGCTCTCGCGGCGAATGGCACCGCCAGCGCAACGACCGACTGGGACATCCCTGCTGACAGGTCGAACCTGGTGATCCGGGCGCTCGAGCTTGCTGGCAGGACCGCCCACGTCGAGGTTCGCAAGCGCATCCCGCCCGGTGCGGGCCTCGGCGGGGGATCGGCCGACGCAGCCGCCGTGCTCCGTTGGGCCAATCGGATGACTGCCGTCGTGACACCCGACGCAGCAGCCACGGGCTCGATGTCTCGTCCACAGACGCGCGCCGTCGTCACACCGCAGCAGGCGGCGACCCTCGGTGCCGACGTGGCGTTCTGCCTCGTCGGCGGGCGTGCTCGCGTCGCTGGAATCGGCGACATCATCGAGCCGCTCCCATTCCGGGACCAGTCGTTCCTGTTGTGGATGCCGCCGGTCCAGGTCGACACGGCGGCGGTGTACGGCGCATGGGACGAGCTCGGCGGCCCGTCCGGTCCGAACGCCAATGACCTTGAACCGGCCGCGCTCGCCGCCTATCCCGAGCTTTCGGCCTGGCGCGACAACCTCGAGGCAGTCACCGGGCGTACGCCACAGCTGGCCGGAAGCGGCGGCACCTGGTTCGTCCCCGCACCATTCGGCGCAGGCGCGCAGAAGCCGGCTGGCGATGGTGCCCGCACAGCAGAAGCACGCGCCATCGGGCGGCTCCACTAGTTGGTGGTTGCCCAGATGGACGCAGGTCAGCGGTTGCGACGCTGGTAGCGCGTCCGCCGCAGCATCTTGCGGTGCTTCTTCTTGCGCATCCGCTTGCGGCGCTTCTTGACCAGCGATCCCATGGAGAGCCGAACGCTAGCGCCTCCGAGGGGCACTGCCACGAGCCGAATTCGTGACGATGGCGCCGAAGCGGGTCGCTACCCTCGATCCACAGGCAGCCCGCCTGCTGAGACCGGCGCTATCGGGGATCGTTCAATTGGTAGGACATCGGGTTTTGGTCCCGGCAATGGAGGTTCGAGTCCTCCTCCCCGAACACTTGGTTTCATGCGGCGAACCAGCACGATGCCGCCTGACCCGATGACGTCAGGCCCCATGACGCCGCCGTGCGCGGCCGTCGTGCTCGCAGCGGGTGCCGGTACCCGCATGGGCTCGGACCTGCCGAAGCCGCTCCACCTGATCGGTGGCCGTGCCATGGTGCTGCGAGTGCTTGATGCCTTGGCTGCAGTCGACGCGGCGCCGGTCGTGGTGGTGGTCGGGCACGGCGCAGCTCAGGTCCGCGAGGCCGTCGGGGCCGAAGCGCCCCAAGCCGACCGGCTGATGTTCGCGACACAACCGGCCCAGCTCGGCACCGGCGACGCAGCACGCGTGGGTCTGTCCGCGTTGGATCGGCACCCAGACGCCAGCGATGTCCTGGTGTTGCCAGGCGACACGCCGTTGCTGCGAGCGACGACGCTGCGGCACGTCGTCGCTGAGCGACGCCGCGCCGGTGCCGCCGCCAGCTTGCTGACGGCTCACGTCAGCGATCCCACCGGCTATGGACGCATCGTGCGTGACGCGGCCGGCCTGACGGTCGTCGAGCAACGCGATGCGACGCCATCGGTGGCGCAGATCAACGAGATCAATGCCGGCGTGTACTGCTTCGACGCGGCCAAGCTGCGCCAGGTGCTGCCGCAGCTGCGTCTCGCAAACGCCGCCTCTGAGTACTACCTCCCCGACGCCATCGGCCTGCTCGCCCGCAGCGGCGAATCGATCACCGCGGTGGCTCTCGACGACGCATCTGAAGCGATGGGCGTGAACGACGCCGATCAGCTCGCGGCCTGCGAAGCGGCGCTGGCTGCGCGCACAAGCCGCTGAGCATCCGCTGCACAGCCAATAATGCCTGAATCTCCGGGGTTCCGGCGGTGCGGTCGGGTAGTCTCACAACTGTCGCCGGACTGCTGAACATGCCGCCAAAACCCATTGCCGAGCGTTCTGCCCAATCCCCAGCTAGTGCTGCTGTGAAGGCGTCTGCGCTGAGCGCGGCGCCCAGGGGACTGCTGCGAAAGGAACACGCAATGGAGCTGGTCACCAAGAAGCGCCTGCACTTGTTCAGCGGCAGGGCGAATCCGGAGTTGGCGACCGAGATTGCCGAGCAGCTCGGCGTAGAACTCGGTGACCCCGGGCTCATCGACTTCGCCAACGGCGAGATCAAGTGCAAGTTCGCCGAGTCGATCCGCGGCGGCGACGTGTTCATCATCCAGAGCCATGCCGCCTGCGAGACCATGAGCCCCAACGACGCGATCATGGAGCAGCTCATCATGGTCGACGCCGCCCGGCGCGCTTCGGCCAAGCGCATCACCGCAGTGGCGCCCCTGTACGGGTATGCCCGCCAGGATCGCAAGGCAGCCGGCCGCGAGCCGATCACAGCACGCCTGCTGGCCGACCTGTTCACGGTGGCCGGGGCCGAGCGTCTCGTGTCGATCGACCTGCACAGCGGCCAGATCCAGGGCTTCTTCGATGGCCCAGTGGATCATCTGACGGCCGCACCGGTACTCATCGACTACCTATCCGGCGTCATGGGGCCCGACTCGGTGATCGTGTCGCCCGACACCGGCCGCGTGAAGGTGGCTGAGCGCTACGCGACCCGCCTGGGCTGTGACGTCGCGTCGATCTACAAGCGTCGTGCCACCGACAACGCCAACGAATCAGAGGCGCTCGGCATCATGGGCGAGGTGGCGGGCCGCACCTGCGTGATCATCGACGACATGATCGACACCGCGGGCACCATCTGCTCGGCCACCGAGACGCTGGTTGCCAACGGTGCCGCCGACGTGATGTGCGCCAGCACACACGGCCTGTTCTCCGAGCCGGCCGTGGATCGCTTGAAGAATTCCTCGCTGAGCCAGGTCATCGTCACCAATACGGTGCCGATCCCCAGCTCGAAGCAATTCGACAAGCTCGTGGTGCTGAGCGTGGCCGGCGTGTTCGCCGACGCTCTGGAGTCGGTGTTCGAGGACGCATCGGTGTCGGAGATCTTCGACGGCCAGAACCTGTTCTGAAGCGGTTCCCCGGGGGCGTCCGCAGTCTGAACCCGTAGGCTGTCTCGTCGCCATCGACTAGGCGCCCAGTGCTCGAAAGGGCCAGCATGGAACAGCTGAAGCTCATCGCCGAGACCCGCCAGGCCACCGGCTCGGGTCCGTCGCGGCGCCTGCGCGCCGAAGACAAGATCCCCGCAGTGATGTACGGCCACGGCAGCGAGCCCGTGTCGATCACGCTGGATCGCCTGCGGTTTCGGGCTGCGCTGAACGCAGCAGGCCCGAATGCGATCATCACGCTTGAGGTCGAGGGCGAGAACCATCTCACCATCGTCAAGGACATGCAGCGCGACACGATTGCCAATCGCGTCACGCATGTCGATTTCCTGCTCATCTCGCTCGACGAGCGCCTGGTGGTGGATGTGCCGATCCGGCTGGTCGGCGAGGCAGCGCAGGCGGGTCGCGAAGGCGCGGTGGTGCAGCAGCAGCTCATGTCGCTGCATGTCGAATCACCCGCCGGGGTGATCCCCCCCGCGTTCGACGTCGACGTGGAATCGCTCTCGCTGGATAACCCCATCCGTGTCAGCGATCTCACGCTGCCCGAGGGCATGGAGAGCTTGCTCGACGGCGACACGCTGGTAGCGATCGCACAGCGGACGCGGGCTGCCGTCGCCGCCGAGCAGGTCGACGAAGAAGGCGAGCCGGCCGACGCTGAGGCCCTCGACGACGACGACGCCGCCGACGACGAGGACTGAACGACCCAGTGTCCGTGTTCCGCCGGGCGGCCGCGCGGCGGGGAACAGCCGCAGACTGGCTGGTGGTGGGCCTCGGCAATCCCGGCGAGCGCTATGCCGGCAGCCGTCACAACGTCGGGGCAGAGGCCACTGAACGCTGGGCCTCGATGCTCCGGTGCGACTTCGCCGTGCAGCGGCGCGAGCACGCCCGGGTGGCACAGGCAACGGTCGGCGAGTGTCGCATCACGCTCGCGTGCCCGACCACGTTCATGAATGAGAGCGGCCGCAGCGTGGGCGTGCTGGTCAAGCGTCACGGCATCGTCGAGCCGTCGCGACTCGTCATCGTCCACGACGAGCTCGACCTCGAGCCCGGCCAGGTGCGGCTCAAGTCGGGCGGCGGGATTGCCGGTCACAATGGCTTGGCGTCGATCGCCAACCAGCTCGGCACCCGGGACTTCACGCGGCTGCGCATCGGCATCGGCAAGCCGCCGCGGCCCGAAGCTGGCAAGACATGGGTGCTGCAGCGGCCGAGGGGTCACGAGGAACCGTTGATCGACACAGCCGTGGACCTCGCAGTCGCGGGGCTCGAGGTGCTGGTACGCGACGGCATCGAGGCGGCCATGACCATCACGAATGCTCGCCGGCGGGGACGGGATCCCCAAGCCCAGTGAGCCCGGCGAGCCCAGTGAGCGCAGCACGGCTGCGGGCGCTGACCGAGCGCCTCGGCAAAGACCACGGCTTCGTGTCGATGCTGGGCCGGTCGTCCGGCTCGATTGCCGTTGCCGAGGGAGCTCGCCCGTTCGTCGCCGCCGGCTTGGCGACACTGGGATCACGCACCCCGATCCTGGTCGTCACAGCCACCGCCAACGAGGCTGAGCGCTCTGCCGCCGATCTCCGCACCTGGCTGGGGGATGGGCAGGTAGCGCTGTTCGCAGCGTGGGAGACGCTGCCGTTCGAGCGCGTGAGCCCCGCAACCGAGACGATGGGTGGCCGGCTGGCGGTGCAGGAGGCGCTGAAGCCGGGCGGCGGCACAGGCGCGCTGGTGGCTGACGTCGAGGTGCCCGAGGTGATAGTTGCGCCGATTCGGGCGCTGTTGCAGCGGCTGAGCCCGAACGCTGTCAGCGACGAGGCGGCATCGCTGCGCGTGGCACGAGGCGACCGATGCGACCTTGGCGAGCTGGTGTCGCAGCTCGTGGCGTGGGGCTACCGGCGGGAGCATCAGGTGGAGCATCGCGGCGAGGTTGCGGTGCGCGGCGGGATCGTGGATGTCTTCTGCCCGACGGCCGACGCGCCGGTGCGCATCGACCTGTGGGGCGACGAGGTGGACCGTCTCACGCAGTTCTCGGTTGCCGATCAGCGTTCAGTGGCGGAGCTTGCGCAGACGCGGCTCTACCCGGCACGGGAGATGCGGCCCGATGCCGTCATGCGAGAACGAGCCGCCGCGCTGGCTGTCAGCGAGCCGTGGTGCGCCGAGCACATGGAGCGCCTCAGCAGGGGCGAGCTCTTCGACGGGATGGAGTCGTGGCTGCCGTGGCTCGCCGCAGATGAGATCGTGCTGCCGGACTTGCTGGGGCCCGACTCGCTGGTGCTGCTCTGTGAGCCGCGGCGGCTCGCTGATCGTGCCGCCGGCATCAAGGCAGAAACCGATGACCTCACGCAGTCGCTGGCAGAGACGTGGGGTCTGCGGAGCCCTGGCCGTGGCCATGAGGGCTGCGATATTGCCCCCGACGATGTCCCGGCTCCGTTCCCGCCGCTGCATGTCGCATTCGACCGGTTGCTGGCGCACTGCCCCGCAGCGGTGTGGTCGGTCGACTCCACGGCGGCACCCACGGCAGACGGCCATCCTGGGCCGCACGTCGCGACCGAGCCATGGCTGCCCGCTGCGGGCGATCCCGAGCGCCTGGTGGCCCAGCTGCGCCGCTTGGTACTGGGCGCGGAGCGGCCCGTCGTTGTCGTGGGCGCCGAAGGAGACGGTTCCGCTGCTCGGCTCGCGGACACGCTGAGCGCGCACGAAGTGCCCTTGCGCCTGCACACCGAGCCAAGCAGCTTCGACCTGACGCCCGGCGGCCACGTCGTGGTGGCGCCCCTGGAAGGGGGTTTCATCGCGCCGGCAGCCGGAGTCGCGGTGCTGCCGGAGGCGGAGTTCACCGGACGCCGCCGGGTCCACCGCGCAGCCCGGCGGCGGACGGGCGTAGCGCCGACGTTCGAAGATCTGAGCGTTGGCGACTTCGTCGTCCATCACCATCACGGCATCGCCCGCTATGCGGGACTCGTCCGTCGAGCCTTCGGCGACGACGAGCGCGACTACCTCGAGTTGGAGTTCCGGGGGACAGACCGCCTTTACCTGCCCACCGAGCAGATCGACTTCATCCGCCCCTACATCGGCGGGGAGACGCCCCGGCTCAGCCGCATGGGCGGCAGCGATTTCCAGCGCCAGAAGGCCAAGGTGCGCGCGGCGGTGGCCGAGATCGCCCAGGAGCTGGTGGTGCTGTACCAGCGACGCATCACCACATCGGGCAATGCGTTCGATCCGGACGGCCTGGGCATGGCAGAGCTGGCCGACAGCTTCGTCTACACGCCCACGCCCGATCAGCGCCGCACGATCGACGAGGTGCTGGCGGACATGGCAGAGCCTGTGCCCATGGATCGACTCGTGTGCGGCGACGTCGGCTTCGGCAAGACGGAGGTGGCAGTACGGGCCGCGTTCTGCGCGGTGAGCGCCGGGAAGCAGGCAGCGGTGCTGGTGCCGACCACGCTGCTGGCCCAGCAGCACCACCAGACGTTCGCTGAGCGCTACGCCGACCATCCCGTCCGGGTCGAGGTGCTCAGCCGCTTTCTCACGCCCGCCGAACAGCGCGCAGTGGTCGGCGGGGTCGCCGACGGAACCGTCGATGTGGTGATCGGCACGCACCGGCTGCTGTCGGGCGACGTCAAGTTCAAGAACTTGGGTTTGCTGGTAGTCGACGAGGAGCAGCGTTTTGGCGTGAGCCACAAGGAGTCCATCAAGCACCTGCGTGCTGAAGTCGATGTGCTGACGCTGACGGCCACGCCCATTCCGCGCACGCTCGAGATGGCACTCACCGGCATCCGGGACCTGTCGCTGCTGCAAACGCCGCCCGCCGAGCGCCAGCCCATTCTCACCCACGTCGGCGCGTACGACGAGCGCGCCGTCAGTGAGGCCATTCGTCGGGAGCTGCTGCGCGAGGGCCAGGTGTTCTTCGTGCACAACCGGGTTGCCGACATCGATGTGGTGGCGGCGGGCTTGGCAGAACTGGTGCCCGAGGCGCGGATCGCTGTGGCGCACGGCCAGATGGACGAGGGCACGCTGGAGCAGATCGTCATCGATTTCTGGGCCGGCGCCTACGACGTGCTGGTCTGTACGACCATCATCGAATCGGGCATCGACATGCCGAGCGTCAACACGCTGGTCGTGGATCGCGCGGATCTGCTGGGGCTCGGGCAGTTGCACCAGATCCGCGGGCGTGTGGGCCGGTCCGGCCAGCGTGCCTACGCATACCTGTTCCACCCTGAGGGCCGTTCGCTGTCCGAAGAGGCCCATGAGCGACTCCGCACGATCGGCGAGTCCACCGAATTGGGCTCGGGGTACCGGATTGCCATGCGCGACCTTCAGCTGCGCGGCGCGGGCAACCTGCTCAGCGGCGTGCAGTCGGGGCACATCGCGGCTGTCGGTTACGACCTCTACTGCGAGCTCGTCAGCGAGGCGGTCGCCTCCTTGAACGGCGAGACACCTGACCAGCCTGCGGAGATCGTGATCGACCTGCCCCTGGCGGCACACCTGCCCGACGACTACGTGGCTGACGCTACGGGCCGCCTCGAGGCGTATCGCCGTCTCGGGGCCGTGACCGAGCTGGTCGAGGTGGCAGACATCGAAGCCGAATGGATCGACCGTTACGGACCTGTCCCCGACGCAGCGCAGACGCTGCTGCACATCGCGCTGCTGCGCACCGAGTGTCACCGGCTCGGCATGCGAACCGTGGCGTTCGCTCCGGGCCACGACGGCGGCAGGGTGCGCTTCGGGCCGCTCGTGCTCACAGCGAGCGAGGAGTTGCGCATGCGGCGCATCTGTGCTGGCACGCCGTTCAGCGCGGCCCGGTACAAGGCTGACGACCGGGAGGTGCAGCTGTCGGTCCGTGCGCTGAAGCCGGCCTCGGTCGGGCACCTGTTCGCCTTCTGCCAGCAGCTGCGGCCCTCGGCTGCATCGGGGTGAAGCACTGCCGGCGCGGCCAGCACCTAGCCTGCCCGCAGTGCGTGCCAGGGGGAGTTCCATGTCTCGACGAGCTGCGCTGCTGGCTCCGCTGGTGCTGGTGGCACTGCTGACCTTCGCATGTGCGGACGATGGCGACGTCGTCACCATTCACACTGGGCTCGAACCTGAGCCCGACGCCGAGCTCATTGCCGAGCTCGACACCGACGGCGACGGCGTCGTGTCACGAGAGGCGGCGCAAGCTGCCGCCACCGAAGCCGAGCGACAAGCGCAAGAGGACGCCGATCGCGCCGAGCGTGACGCGGCGCGCGCAGCTCAAGAAACCGCATATCAAGCGCTGCTCGCCGACGCTGACGCCGTTGCGGCGAGCTTCCCAGGCGGTCAGATCCTCATCGGTGATGTGCGAGCCAACATCGTCGAGTCACCTGTCACCCTCATGGACGACCCGGAGAACCCGACGCACGAGGAATTCGTGTCCCGGCTCACGTCGATGATCCAGCTGCGCCTCGCCGGCATCGCACTGGACGAATCGGGCTTCCCGGTCGACATCGGCCTCCCTGACGCAGAGATCAATGCGCAGGTGCAGGCCCACCTCGAGGGCCCCTTCGAGGAGTTCGCTCAGCAGCGCGCTATCGAAGACGATCCCAGCATCGAGCGGCTGGCGACGCCTCACTGTGTGAGTGCGCTGGCCGTGACATCCGAGGCCGATGCCGTCGCGGCGTCCGACCGCGTGCAGGCCGGTGAGCCCCTCGGCGATGTCGCTTCTGCGGTCAATCTGCCCGGACTCACCGAGACTGACGGCACCATCGGCTGCGGCCAGCCCTTCGATCTGTTCGGCGGCGGCGAGCTCGCGCTGGCGCTGCTCGAACTGGAGCCCGGCGAGCTGACAGCGCCGCTGTTGCTGCCGTCTGCAGCAAGCCCGACCGGTGAGCTGTGGGTGGTGCTGCGTGTGGACTCGCTGCGCACCGATGCCACCGATCTCTCGTCGATCGGGCCGTTTGCGGGCCATGTGCTGACGGAGGCCATGTCCACCTACGAGGTGAACGTCGCCTCGGCGCTCGGCGCATGGAACGCCGGCAACCTGCGGGTGTCGTTGCCGATCCTGCCGTGAGCCGCTGCGTGCGCGGGGGCAATCGTGGCCACTGAGCGCTGCGCCGGCCCCGAACCAGATCTGGGGCACCGGCTCGTTTCGCTTCATGAGGTCATCACCAGACTGCGGCAGGAGTGCCCGTGGGACCGGGCGCAGACGCACGCCACGCTCGCTCCGTACGCACTCGACGAAGCTTCGGAGCTGGCCGAGGCGTTGCAGGCAGCTGAAGACGCGCTGTCCGGCCACACGGTCGAATCGGCCACGGCGATCGAGGATCTCGTCGAGGAATTGGGCGATGTGCTGCTGCAAGTGCTGATGAATGCCGCGATAGGCGAGCAGGCGGGAACATTCACCTTGGCTGAGGTGCTCGAAACCGTTGAGGCCAAGATGCTGCGCCGCCATCCCCACGTGTTCGAGCGCGACCCGAGTGCGCCCGAGCCCACTGATGATGAGCTGTCGATCCAATGGGAGGCGATCAAGGCCGCCGAGCGTGAGGCCCGGGCTCAGCGGATCGCCGCGCGCGAAGCGCGCACGAGCTAGCCGGCGCCCGCCCTTCGGTACTCTCGCTATGCGTGACAGAGCGCGCGCCTACGCAGATCGTCCAAGTGACCGGTCGCGAAGTCCTCGATTCCCGCGGCAATCCCACCACCGAGGCTGAGGTGCGGACCGCAGGCGGCGCCGTGGGCCGCGCCATCGTGCCCTCAGGTGCCTCGACGGGGCAATTCGAGGCCGTCGAGCTGCGGGACGGCGGCCAGCGATACGGCGGCAAGGGGGTCGCCGTCGCCGTAGGGCATGTGAACGGCGAGATCGCCGAGGCGCTGGTAGGTCTCGATGCTGTCGATCAGCGATCGGTCGATCACACGCTGATCGAGCTCGATGCGACGATGAACAAGGCTCGCTTGGGCGCGAACGCCGTGCTGGCCGCCTCCCTTGCGACCGCACATGCGGCGGCAGCGACGCTGGGGTTGCCGCTCTACCGCCACGTCGGCGGCGCCAATGCACATGTGCTGCCCACGCCGATGATGAATGTCATCAACGGCGGTGAACATGCCGACAACAACGTTGATCTGCAGGAGTTCATGATCGTCCCGGTCGGCGCGGCGTCATATTCCGAGGCGCTGCGGTGGGGCACCGAGACGTATCACGTGCTGAGCGGCGTGCTGCGCTCGCGCGGGCTCTCGACGGCAGTCGGCGACGAAGGCGGGTTCGCTCCCGACCTGGAGTCCAACGAGGCGGCGCTCGCGCTGCTGATCGAAGCGATCAGCGGAGCCGGCTTCGAGCCTGGCGCCGACATGGCACTCGCACTCGACGTGGCATCTACCGAGTTCCACGCGGACGGCGTGTACACCCTCGCTGGTGAGGGTCGCCAGCTCGACGCTGCCGGATTTGCCGGCTATCTGGCCGACCTGTGTGAGCGCTATCCGATCTGCTCAGTCGAGGACGGCATGGCCGAGGACGACTGGGACGGCTGGTCGACGCTCGGCGACTTGGTCGGCGAGCGAGTCCAGCTCGTCGGCGATGACCTCTTCGTCACGAATATCGAGCGGCTGGGGCGCGGCATTGCTGCTGGCGTCGCCAACAGCGTGCTGGTGAAGGTCAACCAGATCGGCACGCTCACCGAGACGCTCGACGCTGTCGAGTTGGCAGGACGGTCCGGTTACACCTCGGTCATGTCGCACCGCTCGGGCGAGACCGAGGACACCACCATTGCCGACTTGGCTGTCGCCACCAACTGCGGGCAGATCAAGACCGGCGCGCCGGCACGGTCCGATCGGGTCGCCAAGTACAACCGGCTGCTGCGCATCGAGGAAGAGCTCGGCGAAGATGCTGCGTACCGGGGCGGCAGCTCGGTACAGGCCTCCAGAAGCGCCGGGCAGTGACGAGAGCTGTGACCGGAACGACCCACAGCGTGCACGCATGAGCGCACGCGCTGCGGTCAATCCAGGCCGCCCCCGTGCAAGCAGCGCCGCGCGGGACGGTGTCGCCGCCGACGCGTCGCCTCAGCGCCGCAGCCGACCCCGACCCCTGGCGGTGCTCATCAGCTTGGTCATCGTGGTGAGCGCCGTCGGCCTACTGGCGGTGCTGCTGTTCCCCTGGCAGTCGCTGACGTCTCAGCGGCGCAGCATCGACCACGCCGCCGACACGCTCGAGCGGCTGCAGGCGGAGACGTCCCACCTGACCGTCCGAGTGGCCGAGGCCAAGGATCCGGTGGTGGTAGAGCGGATTGCGCGTGAGCAGCTCTCCTTGGTGCGCGAAGGCGACACCCTGTATCGCCTCAATGTGGATCCTGCCGACGTGATCACGCTGCCGCGCTCGTGGCCGCTGCCGGGCGTGGCCCACCTGCTCGGCGATGGCGAGGGTTGACGTTCGTCAGTCGGTCATGATCTGCAGGGCCCGCCCGATGATCGCATCGCGGTGAGCGTCGGGCTCTACACCGCTCTGCTCGAGCGACAGGCGGATCGTGCCCACCGCGGCTGCCGCACGGATCCGATCCTCGACTTCGGGAGACGATCCGGTGAGCCAGGCAAAGAGCTTGCTGGCTTGGGCTCGCAGCCGTTGACCTGCCTCGCTCTGCTGCACATCGACATCGTTCGCCACCAGCCGGAACACGACGATGTCGTTGACCAGGACGTCGAAGTAGCGATCGAGTACTTCCCGCAGGGCTTCCGGCGTCGGCTCCAGTTCGGCCATCCTGGCGATGATCGTCTCGCCGTCGCGCTCCATCGGCGCCAAGACCGCAGCAAGCACCTCTTCCTTGCCGGTGAAGTGGTAGTAGAGCGCTGCCGGCGTGAGGCCGAGTCCCGAGGTGAGCTGCCGGATCGACGTGCCGCGGTAGCCCTGCCGGGCGAACAGGTCACGGGCCCGCTGCAGGATCGAGCCATGCGTGCCGGTGGCCGCCTCAGCACCCTCATCAACCGCGGCAACGGTGTCGGAAGTGCTTGCCCGCTGGACCGCTTCGGTCATGCCCGCAACGGCGTGCCCATAGCCACATCGCCAAACTACTGCTGCGCTTGCGGGGAGCTTGTCCCCGTGTCTGCGCGCCGTGCCTGCATGGTGCATGATGGTGGCCGCGCGGCCCGCACGGGCCGCGTCGCCGGGCGTAGAGTCCGGCTGCCGCACATCAGGCGCCCGGCTTCGCGGCCGGGCCAACGTTCGCCCGGCCGAGTGGTCGGACGTACGATTGACAGGCCTCACGGCCGACGAGACGGGAGAGGTCATAGTGGAGATCAGCGTCACGGTGAACGGCGAGACTCGTACCGGCGATGTCGAACCGCGCACGCTGCTCGTGTACTGGCTGCGGGACGACCTGCGGCTCACAGGCACGAACATCGGCTGCGATACGTCCTCGTGCGGCGCCTGCACAGTGCATGTGAACGGCGAATCGGTGAAGTCGTGCACGATGCTGGCGGTGCAGGCTGACGGCGAGGAAATCCTGACCATCGAGGGTCTGGCGCCGTCGGAAGACGAGCTGCACCCAATGCAGGAGGCCTTCCGCCAGAACCACGGCCTGCAGTGCGGCTACTGCACTCCCGGCATGGTCATGGCGGCGGTGTCGCTGCTCGAGGAGAACCCCGACCCGTCCGAGCGAGACGTCCGCCTGGGACTGGAAGGGAACCTGTGCCGCTGCACGGGGTACCACAACATCGTCAAGTCGGTGCTGGCCTGCGCGGCCGGCGAGACAGCGGCCTGAGGGGAGCGCAGCAATGATTCCTGCAGCATTCGACTATGTACGGGCCGGCTCCGCGGAGGAGGCCATCGCGCTGCTCGGCGAGCATGGCGACGAAGCCAAACTGCTGGCCGGCGGCCACTCGCTGCTGCCGATGATGAAGCTGCGCTTGGCGGTGCCGAGCGTGCTCGTGGACATCGGCCGCGTCAACGATCTCAGCTACATCACTGACGGCGGCGACCACATCGCCGTCGGTGCGCTTACCCGCCACCGTGCGCTGGAGACCAGCGACCTGCTGGCTGCCGAGTGCCCCCTGCTGGGCCATGTGGCCGGCGAGGTAGGCGACCCGCAGGTGCGTCACCGCGGCACCATCGGCGGCTCGCTGGCCCACTCCGACCCGGCATCCGACCTGCCGGCGGCAGTACTGGCGCTGGGCGGCACGCTCGTCGCTCAGGGTCCCAACGGAAGCCGTGAGATAGCTGCTGGTGATTTCTTCACCGGCTACTTCGAATCGGCGCTGGCCGACGACGAGATGCTGACCGAGATCCGGGTCCCGAAGGCCCCCGGCGCCGGCTGGAACTACCAGAAGTTCAACCGGCGGGCCCAGGACTGGGCGATCGTCGGCGCTGCTGCGGTGACCGTCAACGGCGGCACGAACGTGGCGCTCGTGAACATGGGCTCAGTGCCGCTGCGTGCCAGTGCGGTCGAGGCGGCGCTGGCAGGCGGAGCGTCAGCGGCTGATGCCGCTGAACAGGCTGCCGAGGGCACAGACGCCCCCACGGATCTGAACGCCACGCCCGACTACCGCAACCACCTCGCCCGGGTGCTCACCCGCCGGGCACTCGAGGCAGCCGGCGTCTCCTGAGTCGGCGCTCAGGCGGGAACCCGTCGGGCGGTTGCCCGAACGCGGCTCGGCAAAGAGCTGTCAGTCCAGCAGACCGGTGGCCTGGCCACCGTCGATGAGCAGACCGGTGCCGGTGATGAACCCGGCCTGCTCGCTGCACAGGAATGCCACTGCAGCGCCGAAGTCGTCGGAATCGCCGCAGATGCCCATCGGGTTGCTCTGACCGGCCTGCTCGCGGTCCATCATCTTCGCGACCCGGTCGGTCCAGTGGGTGCCTGGCTGGGCGGAGTTGACGGTCACGCCATCGCCTGCGACCTCGCGGGCCGTGATCTTGAGGAAGCTGGTGAGACCGGCCCGTGCAACGGAGCTGGCAAGCAGGAACGGGATCGGCTGCTTGACGCCGACGCTGGTGATGGCGCACACCCGGCCCCAGCCGCGCTCGCGCATCGGCGGCACGGCCACCCGGCACATCTCGATCATGGCCTTGCAGTTCATGTCGAAGGCCATCTGGTAGGCGTCGATCTCGGTGCTCTCGAACATGCCCGGAGGCGGGCCGCCTGCGTTGGTGACAAGAATGTCGACCGAGCCGAGACCTTCGATGGCCTGCTCGACGAAGCTGCGACCCTCATCGGGGTTGCCCAGATCGGCAGTGATCGAGAGCACCTCGCCGTCGATCTGGGCGGCGGCTGCCGCCAACCGCTCGGGGTCCCGGCCGCAGATGGCCACTCGCACGCCCTCGGCTGCGAGTGCCTTGGCCGATCCGAGCCCCAGCCCTGCTGAGCCGGCAGCTACTGCTGCAGTGCGTCCTGAGATACCCAGGTCCATCGCTTCTTCCCCTGTCTCAACCGGCTTCCGCAAGAGCCGATGTGTGGTCGCCCGGAACCGTAGCCAACGGCCGACTGGCGTTGCATAGCCGCTTGCCGCGTGTGCGGCCCGGGCTGTGCAGGGGCTTGCGCACCCGTGCTTCAAACAGATGAAGCGCTTCGTGCGCAGGTTTGGGGGTGGGAGGAGCGCTTCATAACTGCGCGCGGGCACACCAGCCCCTGCACAGCCCTCGTGGGTCGTAGCATCGAAGCGTGAGCGCTGCTGCTGCGCCGCCGACGCACGACGAGCTTGTGGCGAAGATGACCGGCGGCATGGCGCGCTCCGATCTGCCCGTCTTCGAAGGCTCCGAGCGCCTGCGTCCTGACGGCCGGCCCAAGCCCGCGTTCCGGGCGGAACTGCGTCGCATCCCCGACTTCATCAATGCGATCGAGGTCATCGCCACGCTGGCGGCGCCGGTGGCGGTGATCGCCGCGGTGATTGCCATCGGGCACTGGCTTGCTGTGGTCGCGGCAGTGCCCATCATCGGCACGCTGCAGCTGCGGATGTTCGTGCTCCACCATGAGGCGGCGCACCGGCTGCTGTTCTCGAATCGCTGGCTGAACGACCGCATCGGGATCAACCTCGTGGGCTGGTTCCCGTTCGGCACCGGCGCACACCACTACCGCCGCGGCCACGCCAACCACCACCGCGACGAATTCGGCCCCCGCGAGCCCGACTTCCTGCTGTATTCGTTCTATCCGATCGCCTGGCGGTCGCTCCGTCGAAAGTTCGCCCGGGATGCGGTGGGCGTGTCGGCATGGCGCATCGTCAAGCCCCGGTTCACCGGCTTGGCCAAGCTCAAGTTCCTGCCGCTCAGCCTGCGTTTCTTCGCCGGTCAGGCGATGGTGTTCGCAGCGTTCTGGCTCGCAGGGCACCCATGGCTGTACCTGTTCTTGTGGGCGGTGCCCTTCTTCACCTGGTACCAGATCATCAACCGGCTGCGGGCCATTGCTGAGCACGGCGGTATGACCCGCACCCCCGACCGTCGAAACACGACGCATCACATCCGCCAGAGCCGGCTGGCCCGGGTGCTGTTCGTGCCGTACCACGTCGGCTACCACCTGGCACACCATGTCGATTCGGGCGTGCCGGCCCGCAACCTGAAGCGGCTGCAGCGGGTGCTGGAAGAAGATGGCTACCTGCCGCCCGAAGCCGCATGGCCCACGTATCGCTCGCTCTGGCGGGCGCTTGCCGCAGGGTCACCCGAGCCCACATCGCAGCAGTCCTGAAGCGGCCGCCGGGACGGGCCGACGGACCGGGGCCGCCGTCGAATACGTTTCGTGGCCATGTCGCGACTGAAATCCGCCCAGCTCGGTTCGAACTGCGGTCTCCAGGTGTCGGAGCTCTGCTTGGGAACCATGAACTTCGGCGTGCCCGGACGGGGCCACCAGGGCGACTGGACCCTAGGCGTCGAGGAGGCCCGTCCCATCTTCGAGGCCGCCATCGAGCGCGGCCTGTACTACTTCGACTGCGCCGACATCTACGGGGTGGGGGCGTCCGAAGAGGTGGTGGGCCAGATCCTGCGCGAGCTGCTGCCGCGCGAGAAGTACGTGCTGACCACCAAGGTCTCGATGCCCATGGGGCGCAACCCCAACGAGGGCGGCCTGAGCCGCAAGCACATCATGGAGGGGGTCGACAATTCGCTGCGGCGCCTCGGTGTCGACTACGTGGACCAGCTGATCATCCACCGCCACCCGCACGGCATCCCCGGCAGCGCGCAGACGCCCATCGCCGAGTCGCTGGAAGCGCTGCACGATGTGGTCAAGGCGGGCAAGGCGCTGTACCTCGGCGGTTCGTCCATGTTCGCCTGGCAATTCGCCGAGCTGCAGCTCACTGCCGAGATGCGCGGCTGGACCAAGTTCGTCTCGATGCAGAACCACTACAACCTCATCTACCGAGAGGAAGAGCGCGAGATGAACCCGTACTGCGCAGCCACCGGCGTGGCGCTCACGCCGTGGTCGCCGCTGGCGCGGGGCATTCTCACCGGGTCCTACCAGGGCAGTCTTGACGCCGGCACAACCGACCGCTCCAAGGGCCAGGATCGTGCCCGCACCGAGAGTCTTTATTTGGGTGAGCGCGACTTCGACATCGCTGCGCGGGTGTCCGAGGTGGCCGAGCGGCGCGATGTGCGCCCCGCCCAGATCGCCTTGGCATGGCTCACCAACAAACCCGAGATCACCGCGCCCGTGGTCGGCGTGTCCAAGATCAGCCAGCTCGATCAGCTCGTCGAGGCCACGACCATCGAGCTCAGCGCCGACGACACGGCCTACCTGGAAGAGCTCTACCAGCCCGTCGAGAACCTGCTCTCGCTCGGCACCAGCTGAGACCGAAGGAGGTCGGGCGATTCGCGACGGCGGCTGGCACGTCGATGATCGCTGTGGGCTGAGCGCAACGGTTGGTCGAGTCCTGAACTTGCCCGCATTTCAGAATTGAACAGCTTTCATGGCTTTCGCCGGTTTCGTGAGAGATACTGTGCAATTGGGGAGCAGGCAGACGGCCAGGAGGACTCGGGAAGCGGCGATGGCGTACTTCGATCTGGGCTCGTACCGGTGGCCGGTCACGACATCCGACGCTGAGGCCCAGCTCTGGTTCGACCGCGGCATGGCGTGGTGCTATGGCTTCCATCACGAAGAGGCGATCGCCTGCTTCGAACGAGCGCTGCTGCACGACGTCAACTTCGCCATGGCGCACTGGGGCATCGCGTACGCCATCGGGCCGAACTACAACAAGCCGTGGGAAGAGTTCGACGAGGACGATCTGCGCACCTCGCTGGACCGGGCCCGGACCGAGGTTGCGGCAGCCGCGTCTGCCTCAACAGGCACCGGCGATCTCGAACGAGCGCTGATTGGGGCGCTGGCGTACCGCTACCCGTCGCACCCCGAGGTACCCGACGAAGGCGACTTCGGTCGGTGGAACGACGCCTACGCGGACGCAATGCGCGAGGTCTACCAGTCCTACCGCGACGACCTGGATGTCTGCTCCCTGTTCGCCGAGGCGATCATGAACCGCACGCCCTGGGAACTGTGGGACTTGGTCACTGGCCATCCGGCGGAGGGCGCGGGCACGCTCGAAGCAGTCGATGTGCTGGAGACTGCCTTCGAGACGCTCGACGCCGAGGGGGCCAACAGCCACCTCGGCTTGTTGCACATGTACATCCATCTCATGGAGATGTCGCCGCATCCCGAGCGGGCCTTGGCCGCCGGCGACCGGCTCGTCGATCTGGCGCCCGACGCAGGGCACCTGGTGCACATGCCGACTCACATCGACGTGTTGTGCGGCCACTACCACAACGTCGTCACCCGCAACTCGGCCGCGATCGTGGCTGATCGGAAGTACCTGGACCTCAAGGGTCCGATGAACTTCTATTCCGCCTACCGCTGCCACGACTATCACTTCAAGGTGTACGGGGCGATGCTGGCCGGCCAGTTCGCCCCAGCCCTCGAGGCGGCCGAAGAGATGAACCGCACGCTGCCGGAGGAACTGCTGCGAACTGGCTCGCCGCCCATGGCCGACTGGCTGGAAGGGTTCGTGGCGATCAAGCAGCACGTGTTCGTGCGCTTCGGCAAGTGGCACGAGATCCTCGACCAGCACCTGCCCTTCGACCAACAGTTCTATTGCGTCACCACCGCGATGATGCGCTACGCACGCACGGTTGCCTACGCCTCGCTGAGCCAGGTCGATGACGCGCTGGCTGAACGTGAGGAGTTCCTTGCCGTCAAGGCCCAGGTGCTGCCCAGCCGCACGCTGTTCAACAACACCGGCCTCGACATCCTGACGGTGGCAGAGGCCATGCTGAACGGCGAGGTGGAGTACCGGTGCGGCAACTTCGACGTCGCCTTCGATCATCTGCGCCACGCGGTGGAGCTCGACGACAACCTGCCCTACGACGAGCCCTGGGGCTGGATGCAGCCGACACGCCATGCGCTGGCCGCGTTGCTGTCGGAACAAGGCCAGTTTGACGAGGCCGAGGCGCTGTACCGGTCCGACTTGGGCTTGGACGACCAGCTGCGCCGGCCCTGCCAGCACCCCGACAACGTCTGGAGCCTGCACGGCCTGCACGAGTGCCTCGTGCGCCGAGGGGAAACGGTGGAGGAACCGCTGATCCGCCAGCGCCTCGATCTCGCCATCGCACGGGCAGACGTGCCCATCACCGCGTCCTGCTTCTGCCGGTTGGAGGCGATCTCATAGCGCGGCGTGCGAAGCCGTAGCCTTGATCGCTGTGTTCACAGCGCCCGGTACCACTGCTGATGTCTCGGCGGCGCTGACCGAGCACGGCTACCTGCCCGACGAGGGGCTGTCGACGGTGGTGTACCTCTCGGTCACGATGGGTCGGCCGTTGTTCCTCGAGGGCGATGCGGGCGTGGGCAAGACCGAGCTGGCCAAGGTGCTGGCGGCCTGGATCGGCGGGGAGTTCATCCGCCTGCAGTGCTACGAGGGCATCGACGCCGCTCAGGCGCTCTACGAATGGGACTACACCCGCCAGCTCCTCCACCTGCGCACCGCAGAGGCTGCGGGACGCGCTGCAGCCGACGCCGAGGCCATCGAGGACGAGCTGTATTCGGAACGCTTCCTGATCCGCCGGCCGCTGCTGCGGGCCATCGACCACGACGACGCCACGCCCGCAGTGCTGCTGATCGACGAAGTGGATCGGGCCGACGACGAGTTCGAGGCGTTCCTGCTCGAGGTGCTGTCCGACTTCACGGTCACCGTGCCCGAGCTGGGCACGATCACCGCGGCCCGGCCGCCGCTCGTGGTGGTCACCTCCAATCGGACCCGCGACGTGCACGACGCGCTCAAGCGCCGCTGCCTGTACCACTGGGTCTCGCACCCGTCGGTCGACCGTGAGGTCGAGATCGTCAAGCTCAAGCTGCCCGATGTCGACGGCGCGCTCGCACGGCAGGTGGCCTCTGCTGTGTCGGTGATGCGCGAGATGCGGCTGTACAAGCCCCCTGGCGTCGCTGAGACCATCGACTGGGCCACGGCGCTGGGGCGTCTCGGCGCAGCCGAGCTCGACACCCCGATGCTTGAAGCCACGCTGGGAACGGTGCTGAAGTATCGCGAGGACCAGCAACGTGTTACGTCGGTCGGGATGGAGATGATCATGGCCGCCGTCGCCGAGGCCTGAGAGCCGCGTGGCTGAGCCCCGGGCCCGAGCGGCCCGTGAGCCCAATCGCATCAGCACAGGGAACAAGAGCGGGACGCCATGAGCGGCGCCGCCGGCACGGACCACGGTGCTCCCACGCCGACGCATGACGGCCACGTCAACGAACCTGAGCGCTTGGCCTCGGCCTTCTCGTCGATCCTGCGTGGCGCGGGGTTGGTCGTCACCATCCGCCGTGTCATGGCATTCACCGAAGCGCTGCGGCTGCTGGGGGTTGGAGGCCGTGAGGACGTGTACTGGGCAGGCCGTGCGGCGCTGGTGGGCAGTCCGGCCGACATCGGCGTCTACGACCGGGCTTTCGCGGTCTTCTGGGAGGGTCGTGCGCCCAGCGGGATCGTCGTGGAGCTGCCGCCGATCTCGGTGACCCTGGCTACCGACACAGACGACGACAGTGGCGCGGCGCCGCCGGGCGACAGCGATGAACCCGATGCCGGCCCGACGCTGCGGGTCCGCTACAGCGATGTCGAGACGCTGCGCCACAAGGATTTCGCCGATTGCAGCGACGGCGAGCTGTCTGAGCTGCACTCGCTGATGGGCGAGCTGCGCTTCCAGGCAGTCACCCGCCGCTCGCGGCGTGCCGTGCGGGCCAAACGCATCTCCCGGCGTCCCGACCTGCGTCGCACCATCCGCCGCGCCTTGCGCACGGGTGGTGAGGCGATACGGCGCGAGTTCTTGGTCGGCGATCGCAAGCCGCGCCGTTTGGTGCTGCTGCTCGACGTGTCGGGATCCATGGAGCCCTACGCCCGGGCGCTGGTGCGGTTCGCTCACGCCGCGGTGATCGGCCGCACCCGGGTGGAGGCATTCACGATCGGCACGCGGCTCACCCGGGTCACCCGCGAGCTGTCATCCCGCGATCCCGACGCCGGCTTGGCGGCCGCTGCCGACTCGGTACAGGACTGGTCGGGCGGCACCCGGCTGGGCGCCACGCTGCACGAGTTCAACGATCGATGGGGAGTGCGGGGCCATGCGCGGGGGGCCATCGTGGTGATCTGCTCGGACGGCTGGGACCGTGGCGCACCTGACGAGCTGGCCGAGCAGATGGCCCGTCTGCACTTGGTGACCCACCGGCTTGTCTGGGTCAACCCGCTGAAGCACACTCCCGGCTACGCGCCGCTGGCTCGTGGCATGGCTGCTGCCTTGCCGCACGTCGACGAGTTCATCGAAGGCCATTCCTTCGATTCACTCGAACACCTGGCTGCAGCCATCGCGGCTTGACGCTCGCAACATCGCGACATCACCCGACGCACGACCTTCCGATACCGCAACAATGTCAATAGGGAGACTGGTGATATGGACGAGATCTTGGATGACATCGACCGGTGGCAGGCAGCTGGCCAACGAGTGGCCGTGGCGCGGGTGGTGGACATCGAAGGCTCGGGGCCACGCGACCCAGGCGCCGCGATGGCCGTGAACGAAGAGGGCGAAGTCGCCGGCTCGGTCTCGGGCGGTTGTGTCGAGGGCGCTGTGGTCGGCGAGGCCCTCGAGCTGCTCGGTGGGCGGCGGGGCCCGGGGATCACCACCTTCGGCTACAGCGACGATGAGGCATTTGCCGTCGGGCTGACCTGCGGTGGCACGATCCACCTGTTCGTGGATGAACTCGACTGGTGAGTGCCGAGTCCAATCGCGGCAGTGCCGGCATCTACGAGGCATTCCGGGACGCCATCCGGGCCGAGGAGCCAGTCGCGCTGGCCACGATCATTGACGGCCCTGACGCCGGCGCGAAACTGCTCGTCCAGCCTGGCGAGGCGGCCCTCGGCACGCTGGGCGACCCCGATCTCGACCGGGTGGTTGCACGCGATGCCCTCGGCATGCTGGATGCGGGCATCAGCGAGGTGCGCCACTACGGCCAGCACGGCGAAGCCCGCCAGATGGATCTCAGCGTGTTCGTGGAGTGCCACGCCCGGCGCCCGCACATGGTGATCTTCGGCGCTGTCGACTTCACCCGGGCGCTCGCCTCGCAGGCCAAGCTGCTCGGCTACCGGGTCACCGTGTGCGATGCCCGGGAGGTCTTCGCTACGAAGCGCCGCTTCCCCATGGCCGACGAGGTGGTGGTGGACTGGCCTAATCGCCTGCTCGACCGCATCGGTGACGACCTGGGACCCCGCGATGCCGTCTGCGTGCTCACCCACGACCACAAGTTCGACGTGCCCGCCATCGTGGGCGCGCTGCCCACCCGGGTCGGCTATCTCGGCGCGATGGGTTCCCGCACCACCCATGAGAAGCGAACCGAGCGTCTCCGCGAGGCCGGAGTCACCGATGAAGATCTTGAGCGCGTCATGGCCCCCATTGGCCTCGACATCGGCGGTCGCACACCCGAGGAGACGGCGGTATCGATCGTCGCAGAGATCATCGCCTCGCACACCGGCCGCCAAGCTCCCCGCCTGAGGGATGGCGAAGGTCGCATCCACTGAACCCGGCGGCAGCCGCCCGGTAGCGTCAGCGCGATGGACTTCACCCAAAACGAGGACCACGAGGCGATCCGCGAGGGCGTGCGGCGCGTCTGTGCAGACTTCCCCGACGAGTACTGGCGCGAGCGCGACGAGAAGCACGAGTTCCCCTGGGACTTCTACAACGCGATGGCCGAGGGCGGCTGGGTCGGCATCGCCATTCCGGAGGAGTACGGCGGTGGCGGCCAAGGCATCACCGAGGCATCGATCGTGCTGGAGGAGGTAGCTGCCAGCGGGGCCGCCATGAACGGCTGCTCAGCCCTGCACCTGTCGATCTTCGGCATGGAGCCGGTCCGCAAGTATGGCTCGGAAGCACTGGCCAAGGAGATCCTGCCGGGTGTCGCCGACGGCTCCATCCACGCCGCCTTCGGCGTCACCGAGCCCGACGCCGGCACCGACACCACGTCGATCCGCACCCGGGCCGAGCGTGACGGAGACGAGTACGTGATCACCGGTGCCAAGGTGTGGACCACCAAGGCACCGTTCTGCGACGTGTGCCTGCTGCTGGTGCGGACCACGCCCAAAGAGCTGTGCGACGGCCCGACCCAGGGCATGACCCTGCTGCTGGTCGACCTGCAGGACCCAGCAGTCGACATCACCCCGATCCCCAAGGTGGGCCGCAACGCCGTGGTCTCGTGCGAGGTCCGTTATGACGGGCTGCGCGTGCCGGTGGACCGTCGCGTCGGCGAGGAGGGCGAGGGTTTCCGCTACATCCTCGACGGCCTCAATCCCGAGCGGATCCTGATCTCGGCTGAGGCGCTGGGGATCGGCCGGGTCGCGCTGCGACGCGCCGCCGAGTATGCGAAGAGCCGGGTGATCTTCGGCCGCCCGATCGGCCAGAACCAGGGCATCGCCTTCCCCCTGGCCGACAGCCATGCCCGCCTGCACGCAGCCGAATTGGTGGTGCGCGACGCGTCGTGGCGCTACGACAACGGCCTGAGCTGCGGCGAGCAAGCCAACCTGGCCAAGTACCTGGCGTCGGAGGCGGCGTTCGAGTGCGCCGACCGGGCCATGCAGACCCACGGCGGCTTCGGCTACGCCAAGGAATACGACGTGGAGCGCTACTGGCGCGAGGCGCGGCTGATGAAGATCGCGCCGGTCAGCCAGGAGATGGTCATGAACTTCGTGTCGTCGAAGGTGCTCGGCCTGCCCCGCTCGTACTAGGCGGTCTCATCGGTTGAGGAACGGCGGCCAGTGTCCACGGCGGGAGTGCTGCTGGCAGCGGGGGCTGGCACCCGGTTCGCAGGCCCGCAGCACAAGCTGCTGGCCACCATCGAGGGGCGCAGCGTGGTCACCCATGCGCTCGATTCGTTGCAGGAGGCGTCGTTGGATGCGACGGCCGTGGTGGTCGGGGCGCTGGAGCTGTCGGGAGTGCTGGCCGAAGCGAGCGGCGAGATCGCCGTGATCGAGAATGATCGCTGGGAATCAGGGATTGCGTCGTCGGTTCGCTGCGCTGCGGCGTGGGCGGCCCAGCAGGGTCACGACGCGATCGTGGTGGGGCTCGCCGACCAGCCGTTCGTGACGCCGGCGGCGTGGCAGACCGTCGCCGACTGCGCGGCGCCCATCGCCGTCGGCACCTACGGCGGCCGGCGGGGGAACCCGGTGCGGCTGGCACGCGAGGTCTGGCCGCTGCTGCCAGTCGGCGGCGACGAAGGCGCCCGGGCGCTCATGCGCCGGATGCCTGAAATCGTGGCGCCGGTAGCCTGCGACGGAAAACCCGACGACATCGACACCGTGGAGGACCTGAACCGATGGAGCTGAAGAGCGAGCTGCGTGTCGGCATACCCGTCGAGCAGGCGTGGAGCACCCTGACCGATGTCGAGTTCATCGCGCCGTGCATGCCCGGAGCGCAGCTCACCGAGGTCGACGGCGACGAGTTTAAGGGCGGCGTCAAGGTCAAGGTCGGCCCGATCACGGCGCAGTACAAGGGCACCGCAAAGTTCGTCGAGCTCGACGAGGCCAACCGCCGCATCGTGCTCGAAGCCTCGGGGCGCGACTCTCGCGGCGCGGGCAACGCAGCCGCCGAGGTGACGGCGCAGATGAGTCCCGATGGCGAGGGAACGCTCGTGGCGATCGCTATCGACCTGAAGGTCACCGGCAAGGTGGCCCAGTTCGGTCGCGGCGTGATGGCCGACGTCACCGAGAAGCTCATCGGACAGTTCGTGGACTCGCTCGAACAGAAGCTGTCCGAGGTCGGCGACCAGGGCGGCGCGGCTGCTGCTGATGCCCCTGCAGACGGGTCGTCCGACGCCGGCTCCGAGGCCAACCAGTCCGGCGCCGAGTCGAGCGCTCCCTCGCCGGCGGCGGACGGGCCGCGCAAGATCGAGATGGCTGAGCCCGAGCCGGTCGACCTGCTCGGGACGGCGGGCCGTCCCATGCTCAAGCGCATCTTGGCGCCGCTCGCGGTGGTGGTGTTCTTCCTCTTCAACCGCCGCCGCAGGCGCAAGCGCCGCCAAGGCTGAGGGCTCGCTGTCGCGGCTGGCCTCGGGCGTTGCTTGTCCGTTGCGCCCTCGGCGCACCCCCGACGCCCGCCCAAGCCGAAGCAGTGGCCGCCTTGCTCGGCCGAGCGCCCCAGTGCGCCTTCGACATGGCTGTTGCGCACGACGACGGGCGGCCGGTGGTCATCGCCAATGCCCCGCTGCTCGATGACGGGCGCCCGATGCCCACCCGCTACTGGCTGGTAGACGTCGATCTGCGCCGACGAGTGTCCCAGCTTGAGGGAGCCGGCGGGGTCCGGGCGGCTGAGGCGGCTGTCGATCCCGAGGCGCTGGCCGCGGCGCATGATCGTTACGCCTCCGAACGAGATGCGCTGGTGCCCCCCGATCACCGCGGACCGCGCCCGACGGGCGGCATCGGGGGGACGGCGCGAGGCGTGAAGTGCCTGCACGCGCACCTGGCGTACCGGCTGGCGGGCGGCGATGACCCCGTCGGCGAATGGGTAATGGCACGGCTCGGCGACATCGGCGTGTCATCGGCCATCGAAGGCGCTGCGACCGAATCTGCGCCCGCTGAATCGGCATCCGTGGCGGCCTCTTATGCTTAGTGAACCAGGGGCGGATCCGGTTGCGGTCGTGGACTGCGGCACGAACACCACGCGCCTGCTCATCGACGACGGCACGGGGCTCGGACAGCGGCTGCTGCGCATCACCGGGCTCGGTAGGGGCGTCGACGCCGGAGGTCGACTGCGAGACGATGCCATCGGCCGTGTCGTCGACGTGCTGGGGGAATACCGCCAGATCATCGAAGACCGCCAGGCGACCGCGGTGCGGGCCGTCGCGACCAGTGCTGCGCGAGATGCCGCAAACGGAGCGGAATTCCTGCAGAGGGCGAGCGATGCGCTCGGCACCGACGTCGAGCTGCTGGATGGCGACACCGAGGCCGCGTATGGATTTGCAGGGGCCACCACCGGCTTGGCCGAAGTTGCCGGCCGCGGCACACCGTCCGATCCCGGCGCGCCCACAACCCCAGCTCCGGCGGCCGGGCCCGCGGCGCTGGTGCTCGACATCGGCGGGGGATCGACGGAGTTCGCCTACGGCACGCCATCGGCTGGCGGCCGACCGGATGCGGCAGTCTCCGTCGACATGGGTTCGGTGCGGTGGACGGAGAGGTTCCTGGCATCGGATCCTCCCCGGCCCGAGGAATTGAGCTCAGCTATCTCGGTCGCGCGCCTGCACCTCGACGACATCGACCGTGATCATCCCGTCATCGGGCGGGGTGCCGCGGCGGCACGGCTCGTGGGTGTCGCCGGGACGGTCACGACTGTGGCCGCGGTCGAGATCGGCCTCGATCCCTACGAGCCCGAGGTCATTGACGGGTTCGTGCTTACCAGGGCCGCAGCCGAGGATGTCTTCCGCACGTTGGCTACCGAGCCGCTGGCCGACCGCATCCACAATCCGGGCTTGCACGTCGATCGGGCGTCAGTGATCGTGGGCGGCTGCTGCATCCTGGTTGCGGTCATGCGCCATTGGAACATCGACGAGTGCATCGTGCGCGAGCGCGATCTCCTCGACGGCATAGCGGCCGAACTGCGTGAGGCGCAGGCAAGCCCAGCGGCCGAACTGCGTGAGGCGCAGGCAAGCCCAGCGGCCGAACTGCGTGAGGCGCAGGCAAGCCCAGCGGCCGAGCTACGCGAAGGCACCGATGCCGCTCGGTGAGCGCCGACGGCGCGCCGGTACTGTGCGCAGCGTGAGTCGACTGCGCACCGAGCGGCTCGAGCTTCGCCCGCTCGTGTCGTCAGACTTCGCCCAGTGGAACGAAGTCCGGGAACGGTGCCGCGACTGGCTGGCAAAGTGGGAGCCTCGCCCGCCCGCGAGCGCGCCCGATCCGTCGCGCGATCCGCAGGCGTTCGCCAATCGCTGCCGCGTCCGTGAACGCGAGCGCACTCTGGGCACGGCGTTCGACTTCGGCCTCTGGCACGAGGGCTGGTTCTGCGGCGAGATCAACGTCTCCCATGTGGCACGCGGGGCATTCCAGAGCGCCCACGTGGGCTACTGGATCGACGAGCGGCTGGCCGGCAAGGGGCTGGTCGCCGAAGGGCTGCTGGCGGTGTTCGGGTTCGCCTTCGACCAGGCCGGCTTGCACCGGGTGCAGGTGTCGATCATGCCGCGCAACGCCGCCAGCCTGCGGGTGGTGTCCAAGCTGGGGCTGCGCTCGGAGGGCATCGCGCAGGGGTACATCCAGATCGCCGGCGTGTGGGAAGACCACCAGCGTTTCGGCCTGACGCTGGAGGAGTGGCAGGTGCGCCGGGAAGAGATGGCGG
Organism: Acidimicrobiia bacterium; assembly: GCA_022820505.1. Taxonomy (GTDB): domain Bacteria; phylum Actinomycetota; class Acidimicrobiia; order Acidimicrobiales; family Poriferisodalaceae; genus Poriferisodalis. Next base: position 52,504 of record JAJEFK010000061.1, read on the forward strand.
CGCAGCTGCGGGCGGCCCGGCTGGGCCGCTCTCCGATGCCCACCGACGGGCAGGTGGAAGCAGCCGGCCAACCTGGCGGCAACCGCGGCGGCAGCCCGGCTCAGTCGTCGGGGTCCGACAGCCAGGCCTGACCCGGCTCGCAGTCGGCCGAGATCGGGCACCAACGGCACGGCGGTCCGGGCACGCGCCGCGGCTCGCCTCTTGCCGTCCTCAACGTGATGAGTCGGCCGATGCCGTCGACGGTTCGACGCAGCGCGCTGTCGAGCACATCGGCAGTCACTGCCTCGTGCTCTATGCGGCCCTCGGCTACGTAGAACGAGCCGATGCCCAGCGGCGGCACACCCACCGACAGCGTCTCGACGAGGGCGTAGAACCGCAGGTCTTCGGGGTCGGTCGGTATGCGCGATCCGGTCTTGAGGTCGATGATGACCTTGCCGGCACGTTGAAGGCCGTCGGGTCCGCCCAGCGGCGCAGGTGATCCGAGCGTGAGGTCGTACTTGCCGTTGAGCACGAACGCACCGTCGCACAGCCGTGCGCGGGCACGGACCTCGGCGGCGGGCCGCCAGGCACGCTGCATCGGCGGGAACGTCTCGCCGAAGCGTGAGAGCAGCGCAACGCAGTTGGCGGTCAGATCGGCGCGCTCGCCGTCCGATGCGCGGGCCAGGAAGCTGCCGAGGCTGTCGTCGTCGGCGACGAGCCGTTCGAGTGCGGCATCGACGGCGTCTTCGGGTACGAACCGCCGATGGGTCGACAGCTCGACCGCCTTGTGCAGCACGGTGCCGCGCGCCGTCGGCACCGACCATTCGAACGGAGTGACGGCATCGGCGAGGTGTCGCGCTTCGCAGCCGAACACGCCGGCGAGGTCTCGCTTGGAAATCCACAGGCCACGGCTGTCGATGCCGCGAGCCGCATCGACCAACTCGGTCAGCGCTGCTTCCGCGTCGTTGCGCAGCTCGTTGGCAAAGCCGGCCGGGTACGTGGGACGGTGCTCTGCCGGCGTGCGGATCGCATGCAGCGCAGCCTGCTGCGCAGGAAGCAGTCCCGGAGCGGTCTCAGCCATGTGTGCTCATTGTTGCCGTCCCCGCACCCGCTGCGGCACCCGCCTTTTGATGTAACACCTCTCAGTGATGATGGGCACATGCCAGCAACACCTCGTACTCATCCTCCTGCAGCGCTCCGGCTGGTCGATGCCTCGCCGACTCGCGGGCGCTTGCACCGAGCCCTCAGTTCATCGGCGGCAGATGCCGGAGTTCTCGGCGATTCGGGTGCCGACCCGTCAGGCCGCTTCGCGCTGACAGCGCGCGCCCTGGCCGCCGCTGCACGCGAGATGGGCCTCAAGGTGCCCAGCTTCCAGAGCCCGCCGCGATCGGATCAGCTCGACCGCTCCCTCCAGCGCAGCCGCAACGGCGATTGCGTGGTTGCGGTTCGCGTCCGCGGCCGCCCCTTCGCAGTGGTCGTTGCCGACGTCATCGAAGGAATCGTGGTGTGCAACCGGTTGGATGCGTCGGCAGCGGGTGTGGTGCGAGACGGGCTGTGGCGCGAGGTCGAGGGCAGCCACGACGCCTCAGCTCCTGCCGTCGGCACAGTGGGGCCCTGCACCGTTGCATCCGAGAGCCGCCAGCGAAAGCCAGACACGTTCGAAGAGCTGTACGGCTTGGACGAAGCCGCGTAGATCGGCCGTCTGGACATTCAGTGCGTCGCCTCCGGCCGGGGGAGCGAGCATGATGGTTGCCGCGGCTGCGATGGCCGTGCTGGCTGGCCCGGGTGGCGGAACTGGCAGACGCAGAGGGCTTAAACCCCTCGGCTCCCACGGGAGCGTGCGGGTTCGAATCCCGCCCCGGGCACCCCGGTGGTTCGTCGCGAGCCCGGTGATCGCGGCACCGCAATTCGTTTTCGATTCACGCCGAGCCACGAGTAGTCTTGGATTCAGAGGCCAGCCACCCCGAGCTTGGCAGACGTACCGCAAATGGCGTCACTCGGGGGGCTGGCCCTCTCGCGAACATATGCCGCCTCCCCTCGAATTCTCGAACGAATTTCGGCAGGAGGCGTCAACGGTGCTTGGCGGCGTCGCGCAGCGAGGCGGCGGTCTCGGTGCCTGGTCCGAGCCGGCGGGTGGCGGCGTCGCAGCACCGCTCGGTCAGCGTCCGGTTGAGCGGCGTGGGGATGCCGTGGCGCTCGCCGAGTTCGCAGATCCGGCCGTTGAAGTGCTCGACCTCGACGGTCGGGCGGCGGAAGTGCAAGTCCTGCCAGGTCGACGGGTAGCTATAGAGCGATGGGTCAGAGACATCCCGTGGTTCGCGCTGACCCGGATTGCGCAACCGGGCGATCCAAGAGTGAAGATCGCTGCCGTCGTCCATGACCGGTGAGATCCCCGCAGCGTCGAGCACGTCGGCCGCTTCTTGCTGGATGTCGGCCATGAAGAAGCGGTTCCCCTCAGCGCAGAACCATTCCTGCACGGGCAGATCGACGAGCGCCGAGAAGGCATTCGTCAGATTCATCACGAGCTTGCCCCACTTGAGATCCACTACCCGCTCAACGAGCGATGCGCGCATCTCAGCGGCAATCAGATCGTCGACCACGCGTGCGCAGAGGTCATCGGATCCCGCGGGCCAGCAGCCGATGTCGGCCCGGCGCGCACCGGTATGGGTCACCACGCCGGGCTCGTCGATGCGGGCGCCGATGCGAACCATCACGCCATAGGTCCGAAAACCCCGCTCGGTCAGCCATTCCTCGTTGGTGACGCTGTTCTGGAAGCAGAACAGCGGCACATCGGCGTACAGCTCACGATGCTGCTCGATCGCCTCGAAGGTGTGCTGGGTCTTCATCGTCAGCAGCACCACGCTGTTCGCGTCGAGTTCCAGCTCGTGCGCAGTGCGCACAGCAGGCAGCCTGAACCGGCCCTCAGTGCGCCCCGAGATGTGCAGGCCGTGTTGCTGCAGTGCGTCGAGGTGCTCCCCGCGTGCGATAAGCGCCACCCGGCGACCCGCTCGGGTCAGTCGAGCAGCCAGCACGCAGCCGATCGCCCCGGCCCCATGAACGATGTAGTCCAGCTCAGCATCGCACCGAGCCGAGTATGCCGAATAGCTATCTGGTGCATCGTCCGGTGCCACGGCGGTACATCGTGCCAGACGACGCAGCGTTGGGGTGCATGGCCGCTCGACCGCGCCGGCACACCGGTGTCAGGACGGCGTGGGATCGTCGGCTCAGAGCACTCGTTGCCACGGGCGGCAAGGACACTGCTGCCACCAGTTCGGCCCACTCGCTTTCAGATGCCGCCAGCAGCTCCTCCCAGATGCCGCATCGTCCCAGGCCGAGCTGCTCGCGACGGGTCATGGGCCGCAATGACAGATAGCTGGCCCGCCCGGCCAGCGACTCCGAGACACGCCCCATGAGCAGTAGATCGGCCGAGCTGGTCAGCCCTTGTCGTGAATGATATTCATTCACAGCGAGCATGGAAATCTCGCGGCACTCGATGAGGCATGCAAGCTGACGTGTACGGATCCACGATCTGACGGTGCGACACCGGTCTCGACAACGTCTGGCGCGAGGTCTCTCAGCGCTGAGCGTGGCTGTCGGGTCGGAGTCGTGAGACGGCGCCGTGCTGTGCGAGTTCGGCTTTGGCGTAGCGGCTGAGCATTGCCGGGGTGCTCCAGCGGCCTGCGAGCATTGCTTCGGGCAGTTGCGCTCCGGCACGGACGAGTGATTGGGCAGCGCCGACGCGCAGCGAATGGCCTGATGCGTCCTCGATGCCGATGGCCGCGGCTGCGGCCTTGACGATCATGCCTATGGTGCGTGCGCTGAGCCGTTCTGGGGTGACGTCACCGCCCTTGCGGATCCGTCGGAACAGCGGCCCGTCGTCGATGGCTGCCGTGCCGAGCCATGCGTTGACGCGAGTCATGGTGGCGCGGCGTACGAACAGCGACGCGCCGTTATTCTCCTGATCGGTCTTGGAGTGCCGCACGGTGACATCGCCGGAGCCGTCTTCAGCCCGGCCAATATCGGCGACGTCGAGCGCTGCAGCTTCGCCGATACGCAGCAGAGCGTCGCTCATCACTGCGATGACAGCAGCGTCGCGCAGCCCAATGGCGTCGCCGCGTGCGGCGGCTGCGTCGGCTGCGCGATCGGCTGCTGCCCAGTCGATCCCGGCAGCTTGACGCGGAGGTCCGGTGGCACGACGATGGACCCGAAGCGTCCTGTCGCACTGCGGGCCGACCGGGTCGGGTTCGCCGAGGCGATTCGCTGCGCACCGCACCGCTGTGACGGTCAGTGTGAGCGTCGAGGGTGACAGCCCTCGGGCTGCCATGGCTGTCAGCACGTCGCTGAGCGTGGTGTCGGTCAGATCAGCGCCGTCCAGCTCAGCCACCACGGCGCGCAGTCGTCCCACATAGGCGCGACGCGTTTGTGGCGCCAAGTCTGCTGTCACGGCTTCGAGGGCGTCGGGGGACAGGCGGCGGGCTGTTGGTTCCATCGTCTCTGGACGTTACCACGGCTATTGACATATAGCCATACAGATCCGAGTCGTGCCGGCCGCGAAGGCGGAGACAGCTGCATGGGTCCCCTCCCAGCGGCCGGCACGGCACCTGCCCGAACCCGCCGCACGCCCCCGCAGCGGACAACACAGCCCGCCGCCAGACGCATGCTCGCGGCGCTGGCGGCGCTGCTTGTCGCCGCGTCCACGCTCACTGTCATCGCGGCAGCGCCCGCCGGCGCTCACGGCGTCACCGTGCGGCGCTGCGCCTATGACCCGTTCGCGGGAAATCAGTGCTGGAACGAGACGAGCTACAACCACTACCACACGCCCGTTCAGCAAAATCTGACATGCGGCGAGGGGATGCTCGGCACCTACCCGAACTGCTACCCGGCCCCGTCCACCAACGAGAACCACGACCCCAACGCCGACAAAGACGACGACAGCGGCGGCGGCGATGACTCCGGCGGCTCCGACGGCGGCTCCGACGATGGAGGCGGCTCGGGTGGCGATGGCTCCGGCGGTGGCGATGACTCCGATGGCGGCGATGACTCCGGCGGCGGCTCGGGCGGCGATGTGTGCCCCGCCGGGCAGACGGGCACGCCGCCGAACTGCACCGAGCCGAACAAGAACGGCAAGGGCGGCGGCACGACCACCAGCACCGACAGCAGCACGACTCACCCCGACGACGACGGCACCATTGACATCGACGATTTGCCCGAAGTCAAGCTGAAGTGGATCGAGCCGGGCGTGGTCGAAGTCGAGGTGCATCCGGTCGAAGATGGCGACGGAGGTAGCGACGGCGAAATAGAGCACTACGAATGCCATCGCGCAAATTGGGAACCGGACGGCCACGGCGGCTGTCGCAAGATCGACCCGAACTGCACTGGCCCGAAGTGCGGACGTGAAGGGATCAAGCTGCCGGGATGGGCCGAATCGCTGATTTTTTGCGGCACGGCGGTTGCGACGACATTTGTGCTGCCAATCACCGGGTCACTATTGGTGATCGCCTGCGACGGGTACTACCTGTATCAAACGGTTGACGGGTTATTGAAGAAGGTCGTCGACGAGTACAGCTCCGAGGGCGACTCGAGCGACAAGAAGAACATCGACAACGCCAGGGACCGTAACGACAACGACGGCTCCGACTCCGAAGACGGCGACGATGGCGGCTCGGGCGATGGCACCGGCACTGGCGGCGACGGTTCCGAAGCGGAGGACGAGGACCCTGAGCCGACGCCGGGCATCTGCGACCGCAACTCGGCTCCGACGAACCCGTACAAGATCGGCCCCAGCAACACCACGCCCCAGCAATGGGCCGACTGGTGGGCATGGTTCGACTGCCCCCCGGCCCAGCCCACCACCTAGCCGACGCTGAGAGCGGGAACGACGGTGAACACCACCAACTACCCTGAAACTATGAGCGCCCGACCGAGCCGGTTTGACGCACTGACAACCCCGAGCGGGCGCCGATGCTCCGCAAAACGACCGCGCAAGGAAGTTGGGTTGTCAGACACGTTTTCTGATGGAGCACGACAGTTTCGCAAGTGGGTGCTGGTCGGATCGGCAGCGGTGTTTGTTCACTTGGTCGTCTTGTCAACGGCCGGCATCGCATGGGCGCTGCTGATCCTGTTCTTGGGCTACGTCGCAACAGGCATAGCCACGCTGGCATGGCTGCGCCGAAATGATGGTCGCAAAGCAGGGCCGGGCGAAGGCGCTGCCGCGGGGGTTTCGTCGGGCTGACGGCCGGCTGCTGGCGCGCGGTGCCATCGGTAGCGTGCGGGAATGCCGAACCTGCTGATCGTCGGGCCGCCTGGAGCAGGGAAATCGACGCTTGCCGCCGAGCTGCTCTGAGCAGCGGCGAGAGCGACGGTGGTTGTCGAGTTCACGGCGTTCTGGGCGGCGCTGAACGCCATTCGGCGCAATCCCAACGGTGCCTATCCGGTGCGCCGCTCGACCGATCCCACGACCGACGGCGACTACGACGGCGACGGCAAGACCACGGCCGAGGAAGCGCACCAGGCGGCCCTCAAACCGGGCGGCGCGTGGATTGCTTGGCGGCTGCTGGCCGACTGGCAGCCGCGGCGCTCCCCGAATACCAAGCCGCTGCGCGGGTACCCGCGGCCTGCGTCTGTCGAGCGGGAGCGGGCTGCCGCCGGGGTTTCGTCGGGCTGACGTTCGGCGCTGCCCGGCGTTGCGGCGGGCCGGTATCTAGTCTCGCCGGGGTGAGCCAGATCGAGGGGTTGTTGGGCGATCCGTGGGCGGGCCATTTCGCGGCGGCTGCGATTGCGGCGCGTGACCGCGGGACCATGGGACCGCGGGGCTTTCGGCGATGAGCGCCCGCCGCGCTGCGCGCCTCGATGCGCTGTGGCAGCGGCCCCGCCCGGTGCGGCGCCGCCGCTGATGCCGGCTGCCGTCGGGCGGGAATCCTGTTGCGGGCGAGCGGATCTCGGCCGAGCCGCTCTTCGGCGACGAGAGCCTCTGTGCCGTTGGGCCGCTGGCCGTGACGCCGCAGCGGTGCGGCTGCGCCGGGCTACCGAGCATGGGATCGTCGCCGGACCGAGCGGCCCGCAGAACGCCGCTGAGACGCCTCTGAGGCGTGAAGTGCGGCTCCGAATGCGCCGAATACGGCCGATTTCGGCGTTTCGCTGGACCTGCACCCCCATTCAAACTGCCGTTGACGGGCGCTGTCTGCACCCAAGCACCTCGAGATCAGACAATTTTAGTTCTGAGATATGTCATTAGCCAAAGAATATACGTCCGCACGCGATGGAATGCAATCGTGCGGGAACCACCGCGCAGCAGTGCGGCGCTACCGTGCTGCCATGCGCGAGTGGAACACGACGCTGCCGAACCTCATGGAACCCTGGTTCTGGACGCAGCCGGCCGATGAGATCGACGCGGTGATTGCCCGTTACCACGCAGAGGCGCCGCTGGACTGGTTTGAGGAGCCCTACTTCTCCGAATGGGTGACGCCCAGCCCCGGCTACTGGTGCGTCACCCGGCATGCTGATGTCGCGGCCGTCTCGCGCAACGCAGACGTGTTCAGTTCGGCGCGAGGCATCACGCTCGGCGACAACCCGCCCGAGTTCACCGAGTTCTTCAGCTCCATGATCGCCATGGACGATCCCCGTCACGCACGGCTGCGACGCATCGTCTCCAAGGGCTTCACGCCCAAGATGCTCGAACAGCTCGACGCCGGCATCCGTGACGGTGCACGCGAGATCGTGAACTCCATCTGCGAGCAAGGCACCTGCGAGTTCGTATACGACGTAGCAGCCGCTCTGCCGCTGCGCATCGTGTGCGACCTCATGGGCATACCTCGTTCGGAATACAAGTTCGTGTTCGACCGAACGAACATCATCTTGGGCATCTCCGATCCCGACTTCCAGCCGCCCGACGGCGACCTCGCCACTGCGCTGTTGAATGCCGGCGCCGAGCTCGCCGAATTGATGAAGGAAGTGGCCGCTGCGAAGAAGGGCGGCGACGGCAGCGACCTCACCAGCGTCATCGTGAACGCGGAACTCGAAGACGACCGCCTGAGCGAGTCCGACCTGGCCAGCTTCTTCGTGCTGCTGGTGGTGGCGGGCAACGAGACCACCCGCAACTCCACCGCTTGGGCGCTGAAGTTCCTCACCGACAATCCCGACCAGCGCGCCATCTGGGCATCAGACTTCGAGAAGGTGGCGCCTACCGCGGTGGAGGAGATCGTCCGTCTCGCCAGCCCGGTGGGCTATATGCGCCGCAGCGTGACCCGCGACATCGAATGCGGTGGGCGTCAGATGCTGGAAGGCGACAAGGTGGCGATGTTCTACATCGCCGCAAACCGCGATCCGGCAGTGTTCGACGACCCGTTTCGCTTTGACGTGCTGCGCGATCCCAACCCGCAGTACGGCTTCGGCGGCCCCGGTCCGCACTTCTGCCTGGGTGCCCACTTGGCGCGTCGCCAGATCACCTCGATGTATCGCGAGCTGTTCGAGCGGCTGCCCGACATCGTCGCCGCAGGCGAACCCGACCTGCTCCGCGCGTCGTTCATCCACGGCGTGAAGCGCCTCGACGCCGAATTCACGCCTTCCGCACCGCTCGCCGCCTGACACTGAGTCCTGCCATGGTTCGCACTTGCCGCGGGCGGCTGCATGAGTGCCTCCGCCCCATAGGGTTCGCGGCATGACGACGCCTCAGATCGCGCCTGCGACCGGGAAGCTGGGCGTGCTCACGCCTGGCATGGGAGCTGTGGCCACCACGTTCATCGCCGGAGTGCTCGCGGCGCGTGCCGGGCTGGCAGAACCGATCGGGTCGGTCAGTCAGTTGGCCCACATCCGGCTCGGCGGCCGGGCGGAGGGCCGCAACCCGCTCATCCGCGACTTCGTGCCGTTGGCCTCACTCGACGACCTGGTGTTCGGCGGCTGGGATCCGATCACGCCCAATGCGCTCGAAGGCGCCCGCACCGCGGGCGTGCTGGAAGACCGTGACCTCGGTGTGATCTCCCGCGAGCTGGAGGGCATCGTCGCGATGGACGCCGTGTTCGACAGCCGCTGGGTGAGCCGGCTCGAAGGCACCCGTACCAAGCCCCCGATGGGCAAGCTCGAAGCTGCCCAGGCGTTGATGGATGACATCGAGCGTTTCCGGGCCGAGAACGAGTGCGAGCGGCTGGTGATGGTGTGGTGCGGCTCCACCGAGGCGTACCAGGAGCCGACAGGGGTGCACGCGAGTGTCGAGGCGTTCGAAGCCGGCTTGGCAGCCGACGATGACAACATCTCGCCCAGCCAGATCTACGCATACGCAGCGCTGATGAGCGACGTGCCCTTCGCCAACGGCGCGCCGAACCTGTCCGTCGACATACCGGCCATGACCGAGCTGGCTGTGCGCCGCGGCGTGCCCATTGCGGGCAAGGACTTCAAGACCGGCCAGACGCTGATGAAGACGCTCGTGGCACCCGGCCTGAAGGCGCGGATGCTGGGCCTTCGCGGCTGGTACTCCACCAACATCCTGGGCAATCGCGACGGCGAGGTGCTGGACGACCCTGAGAACTTCAAGACCAAGGAGACGTCCAAGCTGGGCGTGCTCGGCACGATCCTGCAGCCAGAGACCTATCCCGAGCTCTACAGCGAGATCGACCACGTAGTCCGGATCAACTACTACCCGCCCCGCGGCGACAACAAAGAGGGCTGGGACAACATCGACATCTTCGGCTGGCTCGGCTACCCGATGCAGATCAAGATCGACTTCCTATGCCGCGACTCGATCCTGGCGGCACCAATCGTGCTCGACCTGGCGTTGTTCTTGGATCTTGCCCAGCGTGCCGGCCAGGGCGGCGTGCAAGAGTGGCTGTCGTTCTACCTCAAGGCTCCCCAGTCGGCCGATCCGGCAGGGCCCGAGCACGACCTGTTTATCCAGCAAACCAAGCTGAAGAACACCCTGCGCGAGTGGATGGGCGAGGAGCCGGTCACCCACTCCGAGGCCGGCTGACGAGCGCCGAACAGGGCTGCTGCGCGCCGGCGGCTGCGCGGTGATCACAATCTCATCCCGCTCTCAGGTTGGTTTCAGGGACCCTTCAGGTTCATTCGCCATCGTCTGGGTCGTTGCACACACCCCGGCGAAAGGACCGGCGATATGACCGAATCCGGCGAAACCGACGAGCCCACCGACGCACCGAGGTGCAAGTCAGGGCGCAGCCGATTGTTGGCGCTGCTGGCTGCACTGCTGCTGGCAGCGACTGCGGTTCTTGCGTTCAGTGCCGGCAGCGCGAGCGCGCAGACCCAGAACGACAACGGCAACGCCGACCAGCAGCAGGCTGATGACGCCACTACCGACGACGCCGACGAAGACAACTCCGAAGGCACCTGCGACCCCGACGGCACCCACCGCGGCGGCAAGCTCGGGCGGTTCGGTCGGGGCGGCACATGGTTCGGCATGGGCGACACGCTCACCGAAGTGCTCGGCATCGATGCCGAATCCCTTCCGGAGCAGTTGAAGGGCGGCTCGACGTTGGCCGACATCGCTGCTGAGCAGGGCGTTGCAGTCGCCGACGTGATCGATGCGCTCGTGACCGCGATCACCGACAAGGCAGCCGAGCACGATCGCGAGGTAGACGTCGATGCGGTGACCGAGCGGATCACCGACCTCGTGAACGGCGAACGGCCCGAACGTCCCAATGATGACGAAGACCGCCGCGGCCGGCGCGGGTTGCACCGCGGCGGATTCGACGGTGCGAGGCACTTGGGTCGGCACGCCTAGTCCGACGCCGCTGCATAACCCCCCGCTGCCGCCGAGCAGCATCCGAAGCGGGCCGGTTCCCTCTCCGCCGGCCCGCTCGCGTCAGGCGCATCGCCGCTGGGCAGTCTGGCTCACGTCACGGTGAAGGTGGCGATGCGTGTCCAGCGGTCGGGATCGTCGGGGTCGGCGCCGCCGTAGATCGGACGCAGTTGGAAGTCGAGCCCGCTGATCCGTCCGGCTGATTGGCGTCGGCCCAGCCAGTCGCCGAAACCGACCTCGTCGAAGTGGGCCGAGTTGATGCCCAGGCTGCAGGGGGCACCGGGTCGCGCCACCCGCAACAACTCGGTGACGGACTCGGGGCCGAGGTGACCGTGGGTGAACGCTCCCGCGCTCACGATGCCGGCGTACGTGTCGCTGTCAAGATCGAGCCGGCTGGTGAGATCAGCCTCGAAGAGCTGCCGGTAGGTCGAGCGCCCTTCGTGGGTCTTGGCGGCGGCCTTGGCCAGCATCTCCGGCGAGATGTCGATGCCGTCGATCATCGGCACACCCAGCCGTGCCAGCTCGGCACCGACGACGCCCGTCCCGCAGCCGACATCGAGCACCGGCCCATCGAGTCGGTCGAGTGCATCCTCACCGCGGACGAACGCAGCCGCCACGTGCTGGTGGTACTCGTAGTTGTTCTCGGCCAGAAATACCGATTCGTAGGTCTCCGCCCACGAGGCATACAGCTTGCGGTTGTCCTCGGGACCGTCGACGGCGTACGCGTCGTCGAGCCCGATGCTCGTCGTTTCAGATTCCGCCGCTGTGTGCTCGGTCATCGCTGCGAGACGCTAGCGCTGTCGTTTTCTGTGCAACGAAGCCGCTGGCGGCGGTCTCGCTGCACCGAAAATGCGGCGATCTCGATCTGTGCGCAGAAATGCCGATGCAGGCGGCGGTGTTGCGCAGAGAAACGAGTCGATCCCTCAGACGAGCAGCGGATCGGTCAGCACTTCCACCAACGCGGGACCCGGGTGTGCCAAGGCCTCGCTGAGCGCGTCGTCCAGATCGTCTGCCGCCGTCACTTCGCGGCCCATCGCTCCGCATAGCTCTGCGAACTCGGCGAAGCCCGGGTTGTGCAGCGAGGTCTGCCACACGTCGAACTCGGCTGCTCGCTGCTCCTTGGAGATCTTGCCCAGCTCGCCGTTGTTGAGCAGCACGTGGGTGATGTCCATCCCGTACTTGACGGCCGTGGTCAGCTCCATGGCGTACTGGCCGAAGCCGCCGTCACCCGACACCGAGACCACCGGACGGCCGGCCCATTGAGAGCCAGGTGCGCGCTGGGTCGCCGCCCAGCAGCCCATTGCCGCCGGGAACGCGAAGCCGATCGACCCCAGGTACCCCGACATCAGCACGGTCTGGCCGCACGGCTCGAAGTAGCGGCCAAAGGAATAGGCATGGTTGCCGACATCCACCGGCATGACGGCATCAGCCGGCACGAGGCGACTCAGGGCCTCGAACACGACCGCAGAGTTCACGCCGCTGCCGCGGTCGTCGACCTGCCGACGCTGCTTCTCGGGCCGCCAGATGTCCCAGCGCGCCGCCACCTCGGCGGTGGCCGAAGGGCTGCCGGCCCTGCCTGCGAGCGCCACGGCCAGCGCCCGGGCTGCCACACCTACATCGGCCAGCATGGGCACGGTCACCGCATGGAACCTGCCCAGCGCCATCGGGTCGAAATCCACCTGCACGATCGGCTTGTACGACGCGATGCCGGTGTGGTTGGCGAATGACACGCCGAAGGTCACCAGCGCGTCGGCCTCGTTCATGAACCAGCTCGCGATCGGGGTGCCCGAGCGGCCGAGCACGCCACAGGCCAGCGGGTGCTGGTCGGCAATCAGTCCCTTGCCCTTGAAGGTCGTGGCCACCGGCGCATCGATGGCCTCGGCTAGCGCCACGATGTCGTCGATGCCGCTGCGGGCACCGTGGCCCACCACGATCATCGGCCGCTTCGAACCCGACAGCACCTCTGCCGCCGCATCAAGCGCACCGGCGGCAGGCGACACGCCGCGGTCACCGGTGCGGCCCTGCGGCGAGCCGGCCGGTCGCTCGGGCGCAGCCGCCGGCAACACCTGCACTTCATCCGGCAGCACGAGGTGCGCCACGTCGCGCTCCACCAAGGCGGTCTTGCAGGCCAGGTTCATCAGCTCGGCTGCGTCGGAGCCTGCTTGGACCGTCGCCGAGTAGCGGGATACGTCGGCGAAGGCCGCGGAGAGGTCGGTGTCCTGGAAGGCGCCCCGGCCCCGGACGCTCGACGGCACTTGGCCCGACAGCGCGAGCACCGGCGCACGGTCCATCTTTGCGTCGTACAGCCCCGTGAGCAGGTTGGTGCTGCCGGGTCCGGCGATAGCGAAACACGCTGCAAGGCCTCCCGTCAGCTTTCCGTAGGCGGTGGCGGCAAACGAGGCGGCACCTTCGTGCCGTACCCCGATGAATCGCAGCGTGCCATCGGCCTCGGCCTCGCGCAGCGCGTCTGCGAATCCCAAGTTCGAGTGCCCGACCATGCCGAACACCCACGCCACGCCCCACGCCGTCATCGTCTCGACGAGCTGGTCAGACACGGTGCGGGATCGGCTGGGGGCGATCGGCATAGCGACGTACACGCCGTCGGACCTGATCTCGGTGCGGTATGCAGCCGGTGCATCGTCGAACGGCGGCGGCGGTGTGCCGTCACGTGGCGAATAGTCGTAGCCGTGCCACGGGCAGCGCAGCCAGCCCCCCTCGATGCTGCCCTCGCCCAAGGGACCGCCCTGGTGGGGGCATGCGTTCGCGAGACACCCGAAGCCCGACTCCGTTCGAGTGACGCACAAGCTCTCACGCTCGACCGTGACCGTCGTGACACGGCCCACGTCGAGTTCGTCGACGCCTATGAGCCGGTGCCAGGCGAACTCGCTGGCGGGCAGCTCCGGCGCTGCAGTGCTGGGCGCCGGATGCTGGGATGTGTCGCTCATCGTTCACCCCTGTTCGACTCGCGCTCATCGTCGCACACTGCGCAGGAACACCCGTAGTCGCGAAGCGACGCCAGACACCTCTGCGCGGCTCTAGCGTTTCCGGCGTGCTGTACCTCGTGCGTCACGCTTCCGCAGGCGACCGGCGTGCCTGGCGCGGCGACGACAGCGCGCGACCGCTGGACCCGATGGGCCACGCCCAGGCGGAGGCGATCGCAGCAGCACTCGCCTCGGCACCGATCCTGCGAGTGCTGTCGAGTCCCAGCGTTCGCTGCGTCCAGACGATCGAGCCGCTTGCGGCAAAACTCGGCATGGACATCGAGATCTCGGCCGAGCTGGCCGAGGGCGCCGACGGCTGGCGAACCGAAGCGTTGGTGGAGCGCCTGTGCGGCGAGGCGGGCGACAGCGTGCTGTGCAGCCACGGCGATGTCATACCCGAGGTGCTCTGGCGCCTGTCTTACCGTGACATCGACGTGAACCCCACACGCTGCAAGAAGGCGTCGGTGTGGGAACTGCATGTCGCCGGCGGCACCGTCAGCCATGGCGTCTACCGCTCCCCTCGAAGTCTCGGTGCTCGATTGGAGGATCTGACGTGAAGGCGAGCCGGCACTACTACGTCGAGTCGTTCGACACCGTCTCGCTGGCGCCGTACCGGATCAGCAGATCACCGTTCGCGCACCGCTACACCACCCCCGAGACCGTCCACGCGGTGTACTGCAACCGGCTGTACCCGATGAAGTCGAGCTTCGACGAGAACCCCATTGCCGCCTACTGGAAGCTGCGCCAGGGCGTTCTGCTGTACGACGTACCTGAGATGCCACTGGCAATCGAAGGTCCCGACGCCGCGCGGCTGCTCGAGCGCGTCCTGGCGTGCAGGGTCGCCGATCTCGGCATCGGCCGGTGCCGGTACGGGCTCGCGTGCAACGACGACGGCGCGATCCTGATGGATGGCGTGCTGATGCGCCTCGCCGAGGACCGCTTCTGGTACGTCATCGCCAACGGCGAGTTCCTGAGCTGGCTGAAGGCGCACGCCATCGGGCTCGATGTGCAGGTCTTCGACCCGCGCTCGCGGGTGTTGCAGATCCAGGGACCCACGTCGCTCGATGTGGCCGATGCGGCGATCCGCGGCGGGCTGCCAGCCGATTTTCGCTACTTCCGCGCCGGCTTCTTCGAGGTGTGCGGTCAAACACTGTGGGTGTCACGAACCGGCTGGACGGGCGAGGCCGGCATCGAGATCTACTGCAGCAGCGGGCCTGAGCCGACCGACCACGACGCATTGTGGGACGGCCTGTTCGCCTGCGGCGAGCGCTTCGGCATGGAATTCAGCACCGGGTCGTCCATGGGGATCCGACGCATCGAGGCTGGAATCCTGGACAACGGCAGCGACATCGAATCAGACCTGACGCCCTTCGGCGCTGGCCTCGGCCAATTCGTCCGGCTCGACAAGGAGGGGTTCATCGGCAAGGCAGCGCTGGAGCGAGCCGACCGCAGCCAGCTGCTGTTCGGCTTGATCTGCCCCACGGCAATGCCCGAGCCCGGCATGGCGGTGGGCTATGAAGATCGCCACGTCGGGCACGTGACCATCGGCACCTGGTCGCCCACGCTCGATACCGGCGTCGGCTACGTGCGCTTCGACCGATCGCTCCCCGGCGACGACTGGCTCGCCAAGACCGTTCACCTGCACGACCATGACGGCACGCGGCACACGGCGACGGTCGACACGCTGCCGTTCGTCGACAAGGAAAAACAGTTGCCGCGCGCCGCTTGGGGCGGCCCGGCCGCAGCCGCCGGCTGATGTTGACGCTCGACGCGGCGGCGGTGCGACAGTCCACGCCGTGGAACGAGCTGATGGAGGCAATCGAACGCCTGCTGATCGACCGCAACGCCTCGGTGCCGCAACGAGAAATCCATGATGTCGGCTTGCCCGACGGCGGCACAGGTTCGCTGCTGGTCATGCCCGCCTGGGTCGACTGCGAGGTGCTCGGGGTAAAGGCGGTGACCTACTACCCGTCCAACGCCGGCACCGATCTGCCCACCATCAGCGCCGGCTACCTGCTGTTCGACGGCCAGACCGGCCAGCTCAGCGCCGTGCTCGACGGCGATGAGCTCACGCTGCGACGCACCGCGGCGGTCTCCGCTCTCGCCGCCGACCGTCTGGCCCGCCCAGACGCCCGTCGCCTGCTCGTGGCGGGCACCGGCAAGTTGGCGCCGAACCTGGCGCTCGCCCATGCCGCAGTCCGCGATTTCGACGCCGTCGAGGTCTGGGGTCGAAGCCCGCAGCGCGCCGCCGCAACAGCGCAGCAGCTCGTCGAGCATGGTCTGCCGGCACAGCCGGCCGATTCGCTCGACGAGGCCGTCGGGCGAGCTGACGTCATCTCCTGCGCCACGGGTGCCACCAGCCCCCTGTTGCGGGGTGCCCTCGTGCGGCCGGGCACGCACATCGATCTAGTGGGGGCATTCCGGGCCGACATGCGAGAGGCCGACGACGAGGCCGTCAGGCGGGCGACGCTGTTCGTCGACACGCTCGACGGCGCGCTCGGGGCGGGTGACCTGGCACAGCCGCTCGACGCCGGGGTGATCTCCGCCGGCGACATCGCTGCCGACCTGGCGTCGCTCGCCGCCCTGCGCCACCCGGGCCGCACCTCCGACAGCGAGATCACCCTGTTCAAGTCGGTCGGCTTCGCGCTGTCCGATCTGGCCGCCGCCAGGCTCGTGCATCGACGGATCGCAACCGGGTCGGCGGGCGCACCAGATGCGGACGCGTCACGCTGGTGATGGTCCGAACCGGCAGCCGTCGCCTCGGCTGGGGCCTCGCAGCGCTCGGCATGCTGCTGGTGTCCACCGATTCGCTGTGGGTTCGTGTCTCTGGCGCCGATGCGCTCGACATCGCCTTCATCGTGGGCGTGCTGTCGCTGTTGCTCTACGGCGCCATGGCCCTGCGCCAGGCAGCGGTCTCGTGGGCGTCGCTGCGGGCCGATAGGTGGCCGCTGCTGGCCATCGGCGTGCTGGGCGCGATCAGCCAGCTCACGTTCATCTCGGCCATCACCCACACCGAGGTGCCCAACGTGGTGGCGATCGTGGCGTCCGCGCCGGTGCTGGCCGCGGCGTTCGCGTGGGTGACCCTGCGAGAGCGGACGTCACCTCGGGTCGGCGCGGGCATAGCGCTCACCGTGGTGGGCATCGGCATGGTGGTGTCGACGTCAATCGGTTCGCCCAACCTCTGGGGCGACTTCCTCGCTCTCATCGCCGTGATCTGCTTCGCCGCCAGCACCGTCATCTGGCGCCGCCATCGCGACATGAGCCGTCTCATGGGACTTGCCCTGGCTGCGTTGCTTGTGGTGATCCCCACTGCGTTCGTCGCCGATCCGGGCGGGCTCGACGCCCCTGCCTGGGCAGCCATCCTGGCCATGGGCCTGGTCTGCAATCCGCTCGGCCGCCTCTCCTACAGCAATGCGCCCAGGTACGCGCCCGCCAGCGAAGTCGCCCTGTTCGCTCCGGTGGAGACCGTGGCCGGCATCGTGTGGGCGGCGGTGTTCCTGAGCGAGTACCCGACACTGTTGGTGGCAGCAGGTGCCGTCGTGGTGATCTTCGGCATGCTGTACGCCACGGTGCTCGACCGGAAGGGCGCAGTCGCATTCGGCACCGACTGAGCGGTTGCGCCCGCGGTCGCGGCCGTTCTGCCTCGGCTTCACGCCCTGCCGGGCCCTCGGGTGCTCGCCCTGGGAGCCGTTCGGGTCTTCGTGCTGCCGGGCCTTCGGGTCTTCGCCCCACAGTGGGCTCGGATACTGTCCGAACACATGGCGTCGGAAACCGAGACGGACGCGGCTGCATCCGAGTTCGAGGAATTCCCTGAGCTCCCACCGAAGCGACCCAGCCGCCTGTCCCGCCGTGCCTACGAGCGCGAGCTCAAGCTCTTGCAGCAGGAACTCGCCCGCCTGCAGCGCTGGATCCGTCACAACGGGCTGAAGGTGGTCGTCATCTTCGAAGGCCGCGACGCGGCCGGCAAGGGCAGCACGATCAAGCGCATCATGGAGCGGCTGAACCACCGCGTGGTGCGGGTCGTCGCGCTCGGCACACCCAGCGACCGCGAGAAGACCCAATGGTGGTTCCAGCGTTACGTCGAGGAGCTGCCGGCGGCGGGCGAGATGGTGATCTTCGACCGCAGCTGGTACAACCGCGGCCTCGTCGAGCCGGTCATGGGCTTCTGCACCGAAGAGGAGTACGAGGAGTTCCTGCGGTCATGCCCCGAGTTCGAACGGATGCTGGTCCGCTCGGGGATCATCCTCATCAAGTACTGGTTCTCGGTCAGCGACGAGGAGCAGGAGCGTCGCTTTCGGAGCCGGATCGCCGACCCGGCCCGGCGTTGGAAGCTCTCCCCGATGGATCTTGAGGCCCGTGCCCGCTGGGTGGATTTCTCACGCGCCAAGGACACGCTGTTTGCCCACACCGACATCAAGCAGGCACCGTGGTACGTCGTCGATGCCGACGACAAGCGGGCCGCGCGGCTGAACTGCATCGCTCACCTGCTGTCGCAGATTCCCTACGAGGCCGTGCCGTGGGAGCACGTCGAGCTGCCTGAGCGCGAATCGGCAGGCGGGTACGTGCGGCCGCCGATGTCAGACCAGACCTTCGTGCCCGAGCTGTACTGAGCAGCCGTCGCGGCCGGCTGAGGCGTCGTGAATCTCGGCCGATGGCCTGAGCCGAACGGCGAAGCTGTGGCCCGAGCGGACTGGGCGAGGTCGCTCAGGACTGCGAGCTGGACTCCATGTTGATCTCGAGCAGTCGCGCGGCAATCACCCGAGCGTCGTCGAAGCCGGCGACGAAGTGGTCGCCGGGCACCCGATGCAGCACATCCAGCGACTGCAGGCTGCCCTCCGGCAGGCTGTCGACCCCGATGACGATGCACTCTGTGTCGTGCTCCATCGCGGCGTCGATGAGCTGCTCCACCACGAGCGCAGCGCTGTCGTCCATGTAGCTGGTCTCGGTGAAGTCCAGGATCACCACCTCGTGCTCCTGGATGTCCTTGCTGATGGCGATCCGCAGCCGGTTCGAGGAGGCGACGGTGAAGCTGCCGCGCATCTTGACCATGCCGACTCGTGCGGAGAACGCATCGAATTGGCTGACGTCGACCCGGTCGCTGTCGGCGAAGAACACGGCGTCGAGCATCGGCACCGACAGCACGCTGTCGAGCTCCAGACGCTCGAAGCGACGGCTGGCTGCAAGGGCAGCGGCGACGATGCCCGCGGCGATGGCCACCAGCAGGTCGACGAACACGGTCAGACCCAGGGTCAGCAGCATCACCAGCACGTGTTCCGGCTGCACCCGGTACAAGTGCGTGATCAATCTCCAGTCGATGAGGCTGAGCCCGAGCCACAGCAAGATGCCGGCCAGCACGCCATAGGGAATGCTGTCGATGAGGCCCGAGAGCACGATGATCAGCACGAGCGCCGCCACCGCGGAGACGACGCCTGAGACACGAGTCTGTGCTCCGGCCCGGATATTGGACTGAGTGGCGCCGGGCGCGCCCGCGCCCGGCAGACCGCCGAACATCGCGGCGATGGCATTGCCGAGTCCCACGCCGAGGAGCTCTCGGTTCGGATCGTGCTGGTGCCCGGTCAGCGAATCGGCGGCCGAGGCGCTCAGCAGGCTGCTCAGCGAGCCGATGAGAGCGATGGTCATGGCGGCCCCGACGGCTCCCCAGAAGCCAGCACCCGGCATCTCCATAGCCCAGAACGACGGTGCCTCGATCACGTCTGCGATTCGCGGCGCTCCCTCGAAGATCCATGCGCCGAGGATGGTTCCGCATACCAAGGCGCCGGCCGCCGCCGGCACGTACTTGCGCCACCGCTTCGGCCATCCGGCGCAGATCACGAAGGTGGCAACCGCCACGCCGAACGCATGGAAGTCCATGTCGCGGGCGGCGTCGTCCCAGTGACGGATCGAATCGATCGGGTTGCCCAGGAGGGGGTCGGCGCCGAAGAACGGCAGCACCTGCAGCAGCACCACCATGACCCCGACACCGCTGACGAAGCCCGACGTCACCGAGTGGGGTGTGTACTGGAACAGGCTGCCGATCCGCAGCAGCCCGAAGAGCACCTGGATGATCCCCGCGATGAAGATGATGGCGAGCGCTTCGGTAGCCGAGTCGGCGTACCTGACGAGGACGAATGACACTGCAAGCGCCACAGGAGCCGTTGCAGCGGAGATCTGCACTCGCGTGCCGCCCGCGATTGCAGCGAGCAATCCAACGGCGACCGCACCCCACAGGCCTGCGATCGGGCCCAAGCCCGATACCACCCCGAACGCCAGGGCCAGGGGCAGCACGACAATCGACGAGACGATCCCGGCTCGAAGATCGGCACGGAGGTTCCCGATGTCGTAGTTCATGTCAGCCCTCACCGCGTGCAATGCACCCGCGGGCCACAGTAGTTCAGGCCCTAGCGGCTACCTACGAATCCGAACGCCTCGGATCATGTTGCGAGCTCAGCCGCTGTGTCCGATGGTTCGGCCGAGCAAGCTCAGCCGCTGTGTCCGATGGTTCGGCCGAGCAAGCTCAGCCGCTGTGTCCGATGGTTCGGCCGAGCAAGCTCAGCCGAACATGCCCCCATCCACCGTGAATTCTTGGCCGGTGCAGTAGCTGCTGGCGTCGGAGGCGAGGAACAGGACGACCCGGCCGACTTCGGCGGGTTCGGCGATGCGCCCCAGCGGCACCGCGCGCAGCACCCGGCGTGTGCGATCGCTGTCCTCGGTGAACACGTTGGTCTGCGCCAGCATCTCGGTGTCGATGTATCCCGGGTGCACTGAGTTCACCCGCACGTTGCGCCGGCCCAGCTCCTTGGCGGCCGACTTGGTCATGCCGCGCACCGCCCATTTGCTGGCGCTGTAGGCGAATGACCCAGCAGTGCCCATCAGCCCTGCCACCGAGCTGATGTTGACGATCGAACCCGACTCGGCCTCGGCCATCGCGGCGCCTACCTTCTGCATGCCGAGGAACACACCGCGGGCATTGATCGCCAGCATGAGGTCGAAGTCGGCAGTGGAGGTCTTCATCAGGCCGGCGCCCTGGAAAATGCCGGCGTTGTTCACCAGCACGTCGATGCGGCCATGGCGAGCGACCACATCAGCCACCACTGAGTCCCACGCTGCCTCATCGGCCACGTCGTGATGCAGGTAATCGCACCCCAGCTCGCCCGCGGTGCGCTCGCCTTCTTCGTCGAGCACATCGGTGAGCACGACCGTCGCCCCCTCGTCGGCAAAGAGCTGGCCCTCAATTGCGCCCTGCCCTCGTGCGCCGCCGGTGATGATCGCAACCCGTCCGTCCAGAACACCCATCTGCTGTCCCCTTGTGTCAAATGCGGTCGGCCTCGCGCCATACCTGCGCGCGAGCGACGGCGAGACCCTAGACCTCGACGGACATGGGTGCCGCTGCCGTCGGCGAACCAGCCGGGATCGCTCAGTGACGGCTGGCGGCCTGCAGCTCCCTGAGGATGCCGGTGAGCTGCTCGCCGTCGTCGGGTGTGTTGACGGGAATCGAGAACTCGATGCGGTCGATCAAGGGCCGGTATCGCTCCGCCAGCAGCCCGCCGATCTGGTCGTACGTGCCGACGGTGGCGATGGTGTGCAGCATGTCGTCGGACACGATCGCCGAGATCTCGTCCCAACGCTGAGCCTTGGAGAGGACCGCCGCTCGTTCCGCCTCGTCCGTCCAGTCGTGCACATCGAAGGCTGCCCGGTAGGCGGGCGTCGACAGGTAGAAGCCCACGCGCTCCCGCACCGTGCGGGCCACGCCGGCCAGGGTTGCATCGTCGGGCGCCGTGGCGACGAGGGGCTTCATGCACCATTCCACTTCGTTGGCGTCGCGCCCGGCCCGTTCGGCGCCGCGGGCGACTGCTGGCGCCATCACCTCGGTGATGTAGCGAGGCGAGCACACCGGGTGCAGCCGTACACCGTCGGCAACCTCGCCGGCGACGCCGCACATGTTCGGGTTGATCGCAGCAATGTGCACCGGGACACCGGGGTGGTCGATCGGGCCGGGGTCGAACAGCGGCACCATGAGGTTCAGGTTGTAGTGATCGCTCTCATACTCGAGCGGCATGCGGTGTTGCCAGCACTGCCATACCGCGCGCACCGCGCCGACGTAGTCGCGCATCCATGGCCCCGGCGCTGACCACTCCATGCCGTAGCGGCGGCGGATGTGGCCGCGCACCTGGGAGCCCAGCCCCAGGATCGACCGTCCTGCCGATGCCTTCTGCAGCGTCCATGCCGACAGCGCGGTGACGGTCGGCGACCGCGGAAACGCCATCGCCACCGAGGTGCCGAGTCCGAGCGTGGTGGTTGCCACTGCAGCCATGGCGAGCAGCTGGTACGGGTCGTCCTTGGTTTCTTCCACCACCAGGGCGTCGTAGCCCAGCGCTTCGACCTGCGCAGCGGCCTCGCCGATGCTCGCCACATCCAGCGGCACATCGGGCGCGCGCAGTCCGGGGTCGAGCTTGCCCAGCGGCAGCAGCGTCTCTGTCTTCATGTCACTGGCTTCATGTCGCGGGCTCCATCATCCGGCCTCCACGTCTCAGCCCTCCGCGAGCAGGCGCGGCACCCGGCCTGCGAGGAACGTGTCGAGTTGGGCGACGAACAGGTCGTCGTTGCGAGCTGCCATCCCGCTGCCGGCACCGCCGATGTGGGTGGTCATCACCACCTTGGGGTGCTGCCACAGCGGGCTGTCACCCGGCAGCGGCTCGATGTCGAACACGTCGAGCACCGCGGTCGCCGCACGGTCGCCGTCCAGCCAGGCCAGGAGTGCGTCGGTGTCGATGACGGGACCGCGGGCCACGTTCACCAGCACCACGTCGTCACGCAGAGCCGACAGGAACTCGGCGTCGACGAGCCCGCGGGTCTCGTCGGTGAGCGGGCACGTCAGCACCACCACATCGGCGAGCGGCAGCTCATCCGCGATGGCCTCCATCGTCACCATGGCGTGGGCGGCCGCGAGGTCTGCGTCGTCGGCCACGCTGCGGCGGGCGCCCACCACTGCTGCGCCGAATGCACTGGCCAGCGTGGCCACCTTGCGGCCGATGGAGCCGAAGCCGACGATGAGCCACCGGCTGCCGCGCACCTCCCGCCAGGGAACCTGCAGCCAGTCGCCGGCTCGGCGCCGGTCGATCCGTCCTGCCCAGTCATGAAAGGTGCTCAGCACCAGCGACATGGTGTGCTCGGCGGTGGCGTCGTTGGGAGCGTCGCTGCGGCTCAGCTGAACACCTGCAGTCAGAAGCTGCTGGAACGGTGCTGCATCGGTTCCCGCCAAGCAGGCCTGCGTCCAGCGCAGTGTTCCCGGGGCGAGCGCCGCGTCGACGAAGGGTGCGAGGTTGCCGCCGAAGAGCAGTCCGATCGAGACCCAGGCTGCGACCGGCGCGTAGTCGGCGTCACCGGCCGGCACGCCGCTGGCATCGGCGATAACCGAGCCGTCGGCGAGCGTCACGCCGTCAGGGCTCCACAGCAGCGGCGTGATGTCGTGATCGAGTGCCGAGAGCCGATCGGCCAGTCGCAGGTAGTCGTCAGCGGGCACCAGCACCTGGGGAGAATTCACGCTGGCACGCTAGAGCGCGTCGGTTGCACGGTGGCGGGGATGCGGCCATAGGGTTCGCTGCGATGCGTACGGGCGACGCCCCGAGCGCGACGACAGGCGCGCCTGACGAGGTCGTTGCGACCGGTGACAATTCGATGCAGCGATTCGGCCTGAACTTCGTGCTGGTCGCGACGATGGTGCTCGGGCCGTTCCCGATCATGGCGCCGGCGGTGGTGGCGGTCGACCTCATCGGCGATCTCGGCATCACCACCGGCGCGTTCAGCGTCGCCCTCACCGCCAACACGGTCGTCGCAGCACTCTTCGCGCCGCTTTCGGGCCGCATCACCGATCAGATCGGGCCAAAAGTGTCGACGGTGCTCACGATCGGCACTGCCGGGGTGGGCCTGTTCGGCATGGCCTTCGCACCCAACGTGTGGCTGCTCATGGCGGCAGCGGCGTTCTCGGGCCTCGGTCAAGGCTGGTGCAATCCGGCCACCAACAAGCTCATTGCCGAGCGTGTCCCGGAGGGCCGTCGCGGCACCATCACTGGCCTGAAGCAGTCCGGCGTCATGTTCGGCACGTTCCTGTCGGGAGCCACCCTGCCGACGCTGGCCACCGTGTACGGCTGGCGCTGGGCGACGGGCATCTACGGCGTGGTGACACTGGTGTGCGCACTGGGCATCGCGCTGTGGCTGCGGCCCGACACCAAGTCCGACAGCGAGCCGGCATTCGCCTACGAGGCACCGCCGGGTGCGGTATTCGCCGTTGCGCCCGCGCAGCCCAGAGTGATGCGGATGGAGCCGGCGGAGCGCCGATTCATCATCACGATCACGTGGTTCTCGCTGCTCATGGGCAGTGTCGTGGGCGGCGTCGGCCGCTTCCAGATCCTCTTCGCCGAGGAGTCGCTGGGCTGGACCAACTTCTGGGCCGGATGGGCCAGCGCCCTAGCGGGCGTGACTGCGGTGGGGTCGCGCATCTGGTGGGCCCGTCTCACCGAGCGGCGGGTGCATCCTGCGAGCGCGTTGGCCATCCAGTCCGCGTTCACCGTGGTGGCGATGGCGCTCCTGCTCGGCGCGGCAACTGTCCACAGCAGTTTGATGTGGGTGATGTCGCTGCTGGCCGGATTCACGATGATGTCGTGGAATGCCGTAGCGATGCTGGCCATCATCACCGGCATTCCCGTCGCGTTGGCGGGCCGGGCGTCGGGCATTGTGATGCTCGGCTTCATGTCCGGGCTCAGCATCGGAGGCTTGGCCACCGGCTATATCGCCGAGTGGACGGGCAGCTTCAACCTGGTTTGGTCGGGATTCGCCGTGTTCGCTGTCGGCGCGACCGTGCTGGCGCTGATCATGCGCCAGCAGGGTCGCGCCGCCCCCGAGCCCCCACATCCTGAACTTCGATAGGGGTCCATCGGCGCGACCTAGGCTGACGGCCATGGGGGATGACTTCGGCGTCGAATACCAGAGCGGCTTCGGCAATGAGCACGTCACCGAGGCCGAGCCCGGTGTGCTGCCGATCGGCCAGAACAGCCCCCAGCGTGTCGCCCACGATCTCTACACCGAGCAGCTGACCGGCAGCGCTTTCACGGCGCCCAGGGCCGATGCGCTGCGCACCTGGATGTACCGGATCCGCCCGTCGGTGCGTCACATCAGCGGGCTGAGCGACGTTGATCCGGGCAACGTCCGCACGTCGCCCTGCCGCGAGGGCTCGCCGCCGGTCGCCCAGCTTCGCTGGAGCCCGGTCGGCATTCCCGCCGAGTCCTGTACGTGGCTGGAAGGACTCTGCACGCTGGCCGCGAACGGCGATGCCCACACCCAATGCGGTGCCGCCACGCACCTGTACGTCGCCAACCGCTCGATGGACGGCGAAGTGTTCGCGAATGCCGACGGCGAGATGCTGATCCTGCCCCAGCTCGGCACGCTGCGGCTCGTCACCGAACTCGGCACGCTCACAGTGGGGCCCGCCGAGATGGCGACCGTTCCGCGTGGCGTCAAGTTCCGTGTCGAACTCATGGAAGAGTCGGCCCGCGGGTACGTGTGCGAGAACTACGGGGCGCCTTTCCGGCTGCCCGACCCTGGGTTGATCGGGGTGGACGCGCTCGCCATGCCGAGGGACTTTCTCTATCCGGTCGCGGGCTACGAGCGCGACGATCAACCCACGCGGCTGGTCTTCAAGCACGACGGTCGCCTGCTCGAGACGCATCTGCCGCATTCGCCGCTCGACGTCGTGGCCTGGCACGGCAACTTCGCCCCCTACAAGTACGACCTGCGCAACTACTGCCCGCTGGGCCCGCTGCTGTTCGACCACCCGGCACCGTCGATCTGGACGCTGCTGACCTCCCCATCTGACACAGCAGGCATGGCCAACGTCGACTTCGTGCTGTTCCGCGAGCGCTGGGCCGTGCAGGAGCACACCTTCCGCCCGCCCTGGTACCACTCCAACGTGATGAGCGAGCTGATGGGGCTCATCGAGGGCACCTACGACGCCAAGCCCGAAGGCGGATTCGAGCCGGGCGGTGTCAGCATCCACAACGCCTTCCTGCCGCACGGCCCCGACATCGAGGCCTACGACGCCGGAACCACCGCCGAGCTCGAACCCCGGCGGATGGCCGACATGCTGGCGTTCATGTTCGAGTCGCGCTACGCGTGGATCCCCACGGCATGGGCCGCTGGCCTGCCTGAGCTGCAGAGTGACTACGCCGACGCATGGAGTCCGCTGGACGACCGAAGCACCCTGCGCCGCAACGACGACTGCTGAGCACTCGATGCAACGGAGCGTCGGCTGATGACTGCGACACGAGCGAGTGCTGATCTGGAAGGCCGCGTGGCGATCGTCACCGGCGCGGGGGCTCGCGGCGACGGGATCGGCAACGGCCGCGCTGCGGCCATCTTGCTGGCCGAGGCCGGCGCGCACGTGCTGGCGGTAGACCGCAAGCCCGAGCTCGCCGAGGCGACCGTCGGCATGATCAGCGCCGAGGGAGGCAGCGCCGTTGCCATCGGCGCCGATGTGACCGTCGAAGCCGACTGCCAGGCCATGACCCAGGCGGCGCTGGGGCGCTGGGGCCGGCTGGACATCCTGGTGAACAACGTCGGCATCGGCAGCGACGGCACGGTGGTGACGAGCGAAGTCGATGCGTGGCAGCGGGTGATGGACGTGAACCTGACCTCGATGGTGTTGGCCTCGCGCTCGGCGATCCCGGCCATGATCCAGCACTCGCCCGGGGGAGCGGTGGTCAACATCTCGTCCATCTCGGCGCTGCGGCCCCGCGGCATGACGGCCTACTCGACCTCCAAGGGGGCGATCATGGCGCTTACCGCCGCCATGGCCGTCGATCACGGCATCGACGGCGTGCGCGTCAACTGCGTGGCGCCAGGCCCTGTGCGCACACCGCTGGTCGGCGGCGACGAGATGCCCGACGAGCTCGCCGAGGCCCGCCGACGGGCCAGCGTGCTGAAGATCGAGGGCAACGGCTGGGACATCGGCGCGGCCGTCAGGTTCCTGTGTACCGACGAGGCCCGCTACATCACCGGCCACACGCTGGTTGTCGATGGCGGTGTGACCTTGCGCGGACCGTCACGCCCATCGCCGCGGGGCTGAGCCAGTCGCGCGCTGCGCCGATCAGCTACACCTGCTGCTGGCGGAAGCCGCTGGCGTAATGCGCTTCGG
Organism: Acidimicrobiia bacterium; assembly: GCA_022820505.1. Classification (GTDB taxonomy): domain Bacteria; phylum Actinomycetota; class Acidimicrobiia; order Acidimicrobiales; family Poriferisodalaceae; genus Poriferisodalis. The sequence goes on from JAJEFK010000061.1 coordinate 79,394, forward strand.
GCAGGCGTCTGCGGCCGAACAGCTTCTCGCGCAGCGTTCCCGGCCGGTACTCCCGCTGCACGAGGCCTCGCTCGCGCAGCACCGGCACGACACCCTCGATGAAGTCCACGAACGTGCCGGGGGTGGTGGCATACACCAGGTTGAAGCCGTCCACGCCCTGGTCCAGCCGGCGCTGCATGCCGTCGGCGATCTGCTCGGGCGACCCCACCAAGAATTGCCCGGCCATGTTCAGCTTGATGAGGTCGCCGAAGGTGCGGGTGCCCGGCCGCGCCGAATCCAGCAGCGACTTCACCGGGCCGCGCACACCCTCGGTGTTCAGCGTCTCGAGCGGCTGGTCGGGGTCGATGTGGCTCAGATCGATGTTGAGGTTTCCGCTCAGGTGTGCCAGACCTGCCTCCAGCGAGAGCGTCTCGAGATAGTCGGCGTGCTTGGCTTTCGCCTCGGCCTCCGTGCCGCCCACGATGGGGGACAGGCCGGCGATGACCTTCACGTCATCGGGGTGGCGACCGACCGCACTCACCCGGCGCCGGATGTCCTCGGCAATGCGTGTCAAGCCCCGCGAGGCCGCCACGACAAACACGCATTCGGCGTGTTTGGCCGCGAAATCGCGCCCACGATCCGACGAGCCCGCCTGGTAGATCACCGGCGTGCGCTGCGGCGACGGTTCGGCCAGATGAGGCCCGGCCACCGAGTAGTACGGGCCCTCGTGGTCGATCGGCCGCACCCGGTCAGGGTCGGTGTAGACGCCGCGCTCGGTGTCGGCCACCACGGCATCGTCAGACCAGCTGCCCTCCCAGAGCTTGTAGCAGACGTCCAGGTAGTCCTCGGCTCGCTCGTAGCGCGTGTCGTGCTTGGGCAGCCGCGGGTAGCCGAGGCTCTGCGCGCCGTTCTGCAGGTACGAGGTGACGACGTTCCAGGCCACCCGCCCGCCCGTGAGGTGGTCGAGCGTGGAGATCTGGCGGGAGAAGGTGAACGGGTGCGCCTGCAGCACGTTGCTGGTGAAGGCGAACCCCAGGTGCTCGGTGACCGTGGCCATGGCCGGGATCAGCAGCATCGGGTCGTTCACGGGCACCTGTATCGCCTCGCGCAGCGAGGTGTCGGCGCTGCCCCGGTAGGTGTCGTACAGCCCGATCACGTCTGCGAGGAAGATGGCGTCGAAGCATCCGGCCTCGCAGATCCGGGCCAGCTCCAGCCATGGCTCGAGCGACGTGTATTCCCGCTGGCGGGTGTCGTCGCGCACCCACAGCCCCTGCTGGATGTGGCCCACGCAGTTCATCGTGAACGCGTTCAGGATGATGCGCCGGCCTTGACCGTCTGCCCCCGCTTCTGCCGCCACGGGGTCAGTCTCGCACCACTGGCTGCGAGCCATCCCGCCCGGTCAGCGGGAGTTGGGGCCCGGGGCTGCGAGATAGCTGTCGACGATCTCGGCAGGGTCGCCGACGGCCCGGATGCGGCCCTCGTCCAGCCAGACCACCCGGTCGCAGAAGCGCCGGATCTCGTTCATGTTGTGGGTGACCAGCACCACCGAGCCCGACGCCGAGCGCACGTCGTCGATGCGCTCGGCCGCCAGCCGGCGGAACTCCTCGTCGCCCACCGTCAGCGCCTCGTCGATCAGCAGGATCTCGGGTATGCGAGCCGTGGCGATGGCGAAGCGCAGCCGGGCGCGCATGCCCGAGGAGTACGTGCGCATCGGCCGATCGATGTCGGCACGCAGCCCGGCGAAGTCGATGATCTCGTCCATCCGGCGCTCCACTTCGGCACGGGTGAAGCCCAGCGCCAGCCCGCCGATCAGGATGTTGCGCCGCCCCGACAGCGCCGGTCGCAGCACCGACGACACCCCCAGCAGTGACGGCCGCGACCGTCCCCGGATGCTGCCCGAGCGCAGCGGCAGCAACCCGGTCATCGCGGCGAGCAGCGTCGACTTGCCCGCACCGTTCGGCCCGATCAGCCCCAGCGTCTCGCGCTCGAACAGATCCAGCGTCACGCCCTGCACGGCGGGGATCATGCGGTACTGGCGACGCATCCGGCCCCGGGCGAAGCCCTGCTTGAGGCCCATCGCAGGCTCCTCGAACACCCGGTAGCTGACGTGGGCGTCTCGCACCTCGACCGTGACGGCGGAGTCGCTCACGCGCCGAGCCTCTGCTCGGACCGGTGGAATACCCAGAATCCGATCGCGGGCATCACGATGCACCACATCACGAGACCGGCCACCACCCAGGGGTCCACGGGTTCGCCCAGCAGGCACCAGCGCGCGCACGTGATGACGTCGTAGAGCGGGTTGAGCGCGAACGCACGCCGCCACGCCGTGCTCTGCACGAACGCGTCGACGCTGAAGATCACGCCCGAGCCGTAGAACAGCAGCCGGAACAGGTGCGGCAGGATCTGGCGCAGGTCGGGCAGGGTGGTGCCGATGCGGGCCACGAGCAGCGCAGTGCCGAAATTGAAGGCGAACTGCGCCATCAGCACCGCCGGCAGCACCAGCCAGCGAAGCGTCGGCAGCTCACCGGTCGCCAGCACCGCCAGGATTGCCAGCGCCAGCGCGGGCACGAACGCAGCGGTCTGGCCGTTCACCGACGCTGCGGGCAGCAGGATGCGCGGGAACTGGATGGAGCGGATCAGGCCCATGTTCTGCGTGATCGAGGTGGACGCCTCCAAGGTGACCCGCTGGGTGAGATGGAACAGCACCACGCCGACGATGAGGAATCCCAGGAAGTTGTCGACCCCGCGCCGGGTGTCGATGATGACGCCGAACACCAGGAAATAGACCCCGACCAGCAGGGCCGGATTCACCAGGTGCCAGAGCTGGCCCAGCGTGGTGTCCATGTTCTGGGCCCGCAGGTCCTGCGCCGGCACCACGATGGCGAACTCGCGTCTGCGCCACGCTTCCCGCAGGTACGTCCGAGCCGTCGGCCTCGATGTCAGGTCGATGAGCGGCCGGATTGGTGCATCGGCCGAACTGGAGCCGTCGGCGGCCTCAGTGCTCACGCTGGTCATCCTACGAAGCCCCCGGGGTTGGGCCGATGGGACCCGTTGCAGGGTGGGGACCCTCACCGGGGGCATACTCACGCGGCCGAGTGATGTCCGGCAACGGATGTCTGACCGCAACGGACCGCCCGTGTTCACACCGCCTGCACACCGTCCCACGCCGCCGCCCGCCGATGTGCGGGGCAATGACTGGCGCTCGCTGGGTGTGGCCCCGCTGGACGTGTTCGAGCCACTGCTGCCGGTGACGGTTGTGGTGCCGTACTACGAGGCTCCGCAGGCGCTTTCGCTGACGCTGGCGGGACTCGAGCGACAGACCTACCCCGCGGATCTCTTCGAAGTCGTCGTGGTGGACGACGGCTCGGATCCGCCCCTCGACCTCGCTGGGCTCGATCTGGCGGCGTTCAATGGAACGGGGCCGAGCCGGCTGAGCCTTCGAGTGGTCCATCAGGAAGACCTCGGGTTCGGTTTGGCCCGCGCTCGCAACAACGGCGCCCGCGCGGCCCAAGGCGATGTGCTGGTCTTCCTGGACTGCGACATGGTCCCCGAGGCCGACTGGCTGGCCGCGCACGCCCGCTGGCACCACGCAGCCAGCGATCTGCTCACGCTGGGGTTCCGCCACCACGTCGATGTGGACGGCATCGGAGCGTCCGAAGTGCGTGACCGTCCTGGGACACTCGCTGATCTCTTCGAGGGACGGCCGATCCAGCGCCCCGAGTGGATCGAGCGCCGCATGGAGGCCACCGACGATCTGGCCTCCGACGCCGATGACGTCTTCCGAACGGTGACTGGCGGCAACTTTGCTGTGTCGAAGTCGTTCTTCGAGACCGCAGGAACGTTCGACGAGTCCTTCACCCAATGGGGTTCGGAGGACATCGAGTTCGGCTGGCGTGCGTACGCGCTGGGAGCGGTGCTCGTGCCCGAGCGTTCGGCGCTGTGCTGGCACCAGGGCGAAGGCGCAGTGCTCAGCGAGGACGAGTCGGTCAGCCTGGCCCAGCAGCGCGACAAACTGTCGCATCTCATTCCGGACCGGCGATTGCGCACCTCGCCCCCCGGCCGCTCCTACACCGTGCCGCAGATCGTGGTGACCGTGCAGCCGGGGCACGTCGACGAACCTGAGGTGCTCGACACAGTCGAGCAAGTGCTGGCCAGCAACCTCCACGACCTCGTGGTGTGGGTGGACGAGCGACCGGGCGAGCCATTCGAACGGCTCCGCCGTCAGCTCGATCCCGACCCGCGGGTCAGCGTGGGCGAACCTGGAGGTGCGGCGCTCGCGCATCCCGCAGCGGCATTCCACGTGCGGGTTCCCGCCGGCGCGGATATCCGGCCACGAATGCTCGACCGGCTCCAGAACCAGCTCGGTACCGCCGCGGCGGGCGAATCTGATCTGGCCTCAGGTCACCGGGTGGGCATCACCCGCGGCTGGGCGGTCCACCGTGCCCGCCGATCAGGGCGGACCGTGGCCGAGTTCGGGGCTGTTGTCGAGCTGGACGTGGACAGTCTGCAGGTCACCCAGGAGGCCAAGCCCCAGGGATGGCTCGCCCGCAAGCTGCATGGGCCGGCCAAACGATTCCTGCGGATGTGGGCCCGCGTGCGCCGGCATCTGGGGACGTTGTTTTTCGCGGTGCGACGCATCAGGCGGCCCGCGGATGTGGCCCGCCTCATCGCAACCGTGGCCCGTGCGGTGTGGTGGCGGGTCAAGAACCTCCGCTGGAAGTTCCGCAGCCTGATGTGGGCGCTGCGGCGGGCCCGCAAGCAATGGCCGCGCCGGGTGAAGAAGCGCCTGCGCATCTGGCTGGGTCTCCAGCCGCGCAGCCAGCGCTATGTGCAGCGCCTCGCCCGCTACCCGCTCGGAGCCGAGATCGTGGCCGCCGGCCGCGAGGCATCGGCGGTCTTCGCTGCCTCCACGAGGGTGGCAACCCACGTCGGCGACGACGGCGATCATCACGTCGACGTCGTGGTGGCCGATTCGGCCAAGTCCGGCGAAGCAGCGCTTCGAGGCGCTCCGGGCGAGCGGCGGCCGGCGGTCGCCGTACTGGCGGACATGGCCCCGCTGGCCAGGGTGCAGGCCTTCAATCCCGAGGCGGTCAACCCGATCGGCTGGTCGGCCGGGTCCGAGCCGGAACCGGCGTCGGTGCGGTCGCTGCTGTCGTTGGCACGGGGCTCGATCTTCAGCCTCTACCTCGGAGGCGAGCTGCTCACCGACCTGCGCGCCCCGCACCATCTCACCGACAGCGCCGCCGACCACCGAGACGCGGTACAGCGCGCAGGAGCGCTGGCGGCGTTGGCAGGCGCCGGCGTTGTCGTGCACATCGACGCGCCCGATCCGCAGCTCGCAGTGATGCTCGGGCCGGCGCTGCACGACCTGATGGCGTCGGACGATGTCGCCGGTGCCGATGCTCACCGCCGCGAGCAGCTCAGCATCGAGATGCGGCGCTGCGCGCTGCGCGACCACTCGCTGCGCAGTCGGGCCCGCCAGATCCTCTCGGCCACGGGCGTCAGCGCCCAGCCGCCCGAGGTGTCCATTCTGGCGCCGACCCGGCGGCCCGACCGTGTCGCCGATGTCATCACGACCGCCGCCCGCCAGACCTACCCCCGTCTCGAGCTCGTGCTCGCCCTGCACGGCGATGGCTTCGACAGCGATGCCGAAATCGAAGCGCTGGCTGGCGACCTCGGCCACCCTCTCCGGATCGTCCGAGTCGACAGCACGGAGAACCTGGGAGGGGTGCTGCGAGCTGCCGCAGAGGCAGCCGGCGGATCGCTCGTCACCAAGATGGACGACGACGACTACTACGGCGCCGAGCACATCTGGGATCTCGCGCTCGCCCACGAGTACTCCCGAGCGGAGCTGATCGGCAAGTCCGCCGAATACGTGTACCTGGAGCGGCTGAACACCACCGTGCGAGATCAGAACCGCCAGAAGTTCTCGGAGCGTTACATCCCCTTCGTGGGCGTCTCGGGCGGCGTGCTCATGATCTCCCGCCACGATCTTGAGGCCGCCGGAGGATGGCGGCGCGTGCCCCGGCGGGTCGACATCGCCCTGGCCCACGACGTCACGCTGGCAGGCGGGCGCATCTACTGGACCCACGGTGCGGGCTACCTGCGGGTGCGCCACGGCGACGAGCACACCTGGAACGTCGAGGACAGCCACTTCCTCGGCCGGGCCAGCGAAGTGCGTGAGGGTTGCGATCTGTCCTTCGCGGGAGTCGAAGAGGCCTGAGCGCTCCCGTCCTGCGAGACTGGGGCCATGAGCGGCACCGTGGACCTCACAGCGAACGAAACCGAACTCCAGCGCTATCTCGACGAAGTCGACGAGAACGGCTACTGCATCGTCGAAGGCGCCATCGAACCCGAGCTGGTTACCGAGATCCGCGAGACCGTCGCCCGGGTCGAGGACGAGCTGAACGTGCAGCCGAAGGGCAACCGCATCGAGGGGTTCGCCACCAAGCGCATGTACAACCTGCTTCACAAGGACCGGTCGTTCTGGAAGCTGCCGATCCACCGCAACGTGCTGCCGTTCCCGCAGCACCTGATGGAGCCCGGGGCGATCCTGTCGGGCACCACGTGCATGCACATCGGCCCCGGCGAGGTGCACCAGGGCCTGCACTCCGACGACGGCCTCGTCGATCAGATCGATGTGCCGCGGCCCCGCGCGCCGTTCATGGTCACCACTATCTGGGCGTTCACCGACTTCACCGACGAGAACGGTGCCACCCGTCTCGTTCCCGGCTCGCACCGCTACGACCACGAGCCCCAGCCGGGTGAGAAGCCGGAGTACATCGCTGCCGAGATGCCTGCCGGCTCGGTGCTGATCGTCAACGGCGGCACCTGGCACTGCGGCGGCGCGAACACCTCCACCGACGACTGGCGCCTGGGCATCAGCGTGCAGTACTGCCGGGGCTGGATGCGCCAGCAGCAGAACCAGTACTACAGCCTCGCTCCCGAAGACGTCCGCGACATGCCCGACGAGCTGGCGGCGCTGTGCGGGTTCAGCCTCTACCGGGGGATCATGGGCCACATCGACGGCGCCAGCCCCGGCCGGTTCCTCGGCGCCGAGGGCCTCGCCGAGACCGCGTACGCGGCCCGGATCAAGGCCATCGACGAAGGTGAGCAGGTCGGCGGCATCGGCACTGCCGAGCCTCAGGTCGGCGCCAGTGACGCAGCCGAAACGGCCTAGGTCACGAAGGCAGAAGGGAAGCCATCATGGAACTGCGTGATCGGGTTGCGATCATCACGGGTGGGGGAGGCGGCATCGGCGGGGCTACGGCCCGGCACTGGATGGCCGAGGGTGCTCGCCACATCGTCGTCGCCGACTACAACGCCGAGACTGCCCAGGCGGTCGCGGACGAGATCGGCTGCGAGGGCGTCGGGCTCGATGTCACCGACGAAGCGGCCGTTGCCGATCTGGTCGAACGCACGCTTGACGCGCACGGCCCGATCGACGTCTTCTTCTCCAACGCCGGCGCTGGCGCCGACGGCGGCGTGGATGCCTCCAACGACGCATGGCAGTCCCAATGGGAGCTGCATGTGATGAGCCACGTGTACGCAGCCCGCGCCGTGCTGCCCTCCATGCTTGCCCGGGGCGAGGGCTATCTCGTGCACACCGCCAGCGCCGCCGGACTGCTGGCGGCCATGGGCTCGGCGCCCTACTCGGTCACCAAGGCAGCCTGCATCAAGCTGGCCGAGATGGAGGCGATCCTGCACGGCGACGACGGCATCCGGGTCTCGGTGCTGTGCCCGCAGGGCGTGAACACCGCCATGGCCCCGCAGCGACTCGCCGATGGCGGCACCGACGGCATCGTCGAGCCGGAGTTCGTGGCGCAGGTCATCACCGAGGCGATGGCCGAGGAGCGGTTCCTGATCCTGTCCCACCCTGAGGCCCAGACCTACGTCGAGCGCAAAGCCTCCGACCCAGACCGCTGGCTCAGAGGCATGCGCCGCCTCCGCCAACGTTCCCTCGATGTCGAGGAATCCGCTTAGCCCCCTGCGCCGAGCAAGGCAGCGCGGCAAGTCGTAGCGTTGCTGCCATGGCTGATTCCGACATCAAGGCGCTGACGGGCGGTCTCGAACTGCCGGACTTCGAGTCAACCGCATTCACCACGCCCCCACCCCTGGCCGAAGCCAAGGTCGCCATCGTGACCTCGGCATCGCTGCACCACCCCGACCAGGACGACTTCTCGCCGATGGACACCGGCTACCGGGTGCTCGACGGCGGCCGGCGCGACTACATGTGCGGCCACTGGAGCCCCAACTTCGATGCCACGGGCATAGCGCTCGACCTCAACACCGTGTTCCCCATCGACCGACTCGACGAACTCGCCGCCGACGGCACCATCGGCAGTGTCTCCGACATCCACCTGTCCTATGCCGGCAACCAGTTCGACCTGTCCGCCGTGCGGATGGACTCCGGGCCGGCGGGTGCGAAGTTCCTGCGTGACCACGAGGTGGACGTGGTCTTGTTCACGCCCGTCTGACCGCTGTGTACGCGCACCGTGAGTGCGCTGGCTCATGTCTTCGAGGAAGCCGGGATCGCGACGCTGGCGCTGGGCTCGATCGGCGCCCACATCCAGGGAACAGCCCCGCCGCGCGGGCTTTGGTGCGAATTCCCGTTGGGACGCCCGCTCGGCAAGCCCAACGACCCGGCATTCCAGCACCGGGTGCTGGCCCACGCCTTCGGGCTGCTCGACTCGTCCGAGCCTGTCGTGGAGAAGTTCGCCGAGACGATCATCGACGACGGCACCGCCACCATGTCGTGTGAGCTGCCGCCTCGCCACGACCCCAGCCTGCATCCTGCAGTCGACGAGGCCAACGGCCTGCGCCCGGCCTACGACCGGGCGGTGGCCAAGCTCGGGAACCGCACCGGCGCCGGCCGGACCGTGGCCGCCGACGACATCGGCGCCGCCGTGCTGGCCTTCACCAAGATCGCCGAGGGCACGCCGTGGAAGGAAGCTGGCATTCCGGGCATCCCCGCACGGGTGGCTCAGGACATCCGCGGCTACTACGAGACCGCTGCGCTGGCGCTGGCCGAGCACGCTCCCGCCGCATGGGCAGGTGCTCGCTGGTTCTTCACCTCGACCGAGGCAGGGCGTGCCATCGTCGATGCCCGCCAAGCCATGGCCGACGCCGGTGAGAAGCACCCGATCTGGTTCTACATCACCCCTGGCGACATGTAGCGAGATGACCGCAGCCGGCTGCTGCGGCCCGCGCGTCAATCCAGAGCCTTCCCCCGTGACGATGCCCGTCGGACCGCCGTCTGGCAGTGCAGCATGCGTGATGCGCGGCTGCCGCACAACCGGCGGAGCGTGCAGAGCCGTTCATCCGGCGGCTGACTCGTGCTGATCGGTCGGCCCTTCCATGGCTGGCGCGTGGCGTGGGCCGGCTTCTGGGTGCTGTTCATCGTGTACGGCCTGCAATTCAGCTACGGCACCTTCGAGGGCGCCATCAGCGCAGACACCGGCTGGTCGACCAACTGGCTGCAGCTCGCGTACTCGCTGTACATCCTCAGCTACAGCGCCATCAGCGTGTGGAGCGGGCAGCTCACTGACCGGATCGGTCCCCGTCAGGTCATCGCCGTAGGCGCCCTGCTGCTGGCTGTCGGCTACGTGGTGCTGTCGTCGGCGCCGAGCTTGGTGCTGGTCTTCATCGGGCTGGCGGTGATCGCGCCGCTCGGCATGTCGTCGTCGTGGGTGCCCGCGAATGCCACCGTCGTGCGCTGGTTCACCGCTCGGCGCGGCTTGGCGACGGGCATCGTGGGCTCGGGCGGCAGCGCCGGCGGGATCGTGGCACCGCCGATCGCTGCGTGGCTCGTCTCCCAGTTCGGCTGGCGCACGGCGATCGCCGTGATGGCCGTTGTGGGCGGCGTATTCATGGCGGCCACCGCCATGCTGTTCGTGCGCGATCCCGAGTCGATCGGCCAGTATCCCGACGGTCGCACGCCGGATCCCGCTGACCGCCCGCTCGCCCGTTCGCGGGTCGTGTCGCGGCCGGCGGGATTCGTGGTGGAAGCCACCCGCAGCAGCACCCCCGACGCCGAGAATCCCCGTACGGCGTGGACGGCCTCCGCAGCGTGGCGCACCTCGGTGTTCTGGCGCATCTTCGGGATGTTCGCCTTGACGTTCGTCGTAGTGTTCGTGCCGTTCGCACACGGCGTCCAGTACGCCCGCAGCCTTGGCTTCTCCCTGCAGTGGGCGTCAGGAGTCATCAGCTCGGTCGGCGTCGGCGGCCTCGTGGGGCGCATTGTGACCGGTCCATTGTCGGACCGCATCGACCGCCGTCGAGCCGTGGCTCTGGCCCTGGCAATCGAAACGCTGTCGTTCGTCGGCATAGCCGTGGCCGACAATCTGGTGCTGCTGTACGCCTCGGCAATCGCGTTCGGGCTCTCCTACGGCGGGAGCGTGGCGGTCTTCCCGGCGCTGGTCGCCGACTACTTCGGCCGTACCCATGCCGGTGCGATCGTCGGCCGCTTCTTCGCGACTGCAGGGTCGTGTGCCGCGATCGGGCCGTACGTGGCGCAGCTGCTGCTGAATGCAACGGGGGGCTATGGCTGGACGTTCTCGATGGCGGCGATCGCCAACGCCTGCGCACTGGGCCTGGCATTCACGCTGCCGCGTCCCGGTCTGCTGCCCAAGCGCTGAACCGCGGCGTCGCGCCGCGCCCTCCAGCCGACCAATCTGTGCGTGCTCGCTTCACCGGCGGCAATTCGGGCTGACGGGTAGCCTCGCAGATGGCCGCTACACCCGCCGCCGCGGCGCATGAGGGGGATTCGATGGCACTCGCCGACTTCAAGCTCGAGGATCGATTCGACCGCGTCGAGGGCGATGTGGCCATGTCGGGTGTGCAGGCGCTGCTGCGCGTGCTGCTGGATCAGCTCCGGGCAGACCGCCGCGACGGGCTGAACAACGCAGCCATGGTGTCGGGTTATCGCGGGTCGCCGCTGGGTGGCATCGACTCGCTCATGACGACCAATGCCTCCGAGCTCGAGCAGAACAACATCATCTTCGAGCCCGGCCTCAACGAGGATCTGGGCGCCACGATCGTGTGGGGCAGCCAGCTCTCGAACCGCAACTTCGAGGGCCGCTTCGACGGCGTGCTGGGCATGTGGTACGGCAAGGCCCCGGGGGTCGACCGCTCCGGCGATGCGATCAAGCACGCGAACGTCTGCGGTGTCGATCCCAAGGGTGGCGTGCTGCTCGTCGCGGGCGACGACCCTGCATCGAAGTCCTCGACCCTGGCGTCGGAGTCCGAGCCGGTGCTGATCCATTTCCAGACGCCGATCCTGTATCCCGGCTCGGTCCAGGAAGTCATCGACTACGGGCGCTGGGGCTACGAGCTGTCCCGCTATAGCGGCTTCTGGTCGGCGCTCAAGATCGTCACCAACGTGGCCGACGGCTACGCAACCGTGCAGGTCGGCCCCGGCCGTGTGTCGGTCGCCCGTCCCCAGTTCGAGTGGGAGGGCAAGCCCTGGGCGCACACCCAGCAGGACGCCCTGTTCGGCCCGAACGCGGTGCGCATGGAGCTCGAGATCCACGAGGGCCGCATGGTCGCGGTCGACGAGTTCGTGGCGGCCAACAAGCTGAACCGCCAGACCGTTCCCACCCGCGACGCCCGGATCGGCCTCGTCGCCGCAGGCAAGACCTACTACGACCTGCGCGAGGCGCTCGACCGCATGGGCCTCGACGACATCGAGCTGGAGCGCCGCGGCGTCCGCATCTGGAAGCCGGCCGTGGTGTGGCCGCTCGAGCCCACCAGCTTGCGCGAGTTCGCCGACGGGCTCGACGTGATCGTCGCTGTGGAAGAGAAGCGCTCGATCATCGAGACGCTCATGAAGGAGAACCTCTACGGCGTGGCCGGCGCGCCCGTCGTGCTCGGCAAGCGCGACCAGCAGGGCGGCTTCTGGTTCCCGGGCCACGGCGAGATGGACGCCGATCTCATCGCGCGCAAGATCCGGCCGTTCCTGGTGGACCGGCTCGGTCCCGAAGGCATCGGGCCGGCGGTGCCCGAGCGCATCACGATCCCGCTCGCAGTCACCACCTCCAAGGGCGAGAAGGCCGCCGGCCGCACGCCGGGGTTCTGCTCGGGCTGCCCCCACAACCGCTCGACCTGGGTGCCCGAGGGCTCCGAGGCCGGCGGCGGCATCGGCTGCCACGGCATGGCGGCCATGACGCCCACTCGCAACGTGCGCGGCACCACCCAGATGGGCGGCGAGGGTTGCCAGTGGGTCGGCGCGGCGCCGTTCGTGACGATGGAGCACCGGTTCCAGAACATCGGCGACGGCACCTACCACCACTCCGGTTCGCTGGCGCTGCGCCAGGCTGTGGCCGCCGGCACCAACGTCACCTACAAGATCCTCTACAACGGTGCGGTCGCCATGACGGGCGGTCAGGACATCGACGGCGGCATGGCCGTGCCGGAGCTCACGCGATCGGTGCTCGCCGAAGGCGTGGCCAAGGTGATGGTGGTCACCGACGACCCTGGTAAGTACCCCGCCGATGCAGAGTTCGCCCCAGGCACCGACGTCTGGCACCGCGACCGCATGGACGAAGCACAGCGCCTGCTGCGTGACATCGAGGGCTGCACGGTGCTGATCTATGACCAGGCATGCGCAGCCGAGCTGCGGCGCGACCGCAAGCGCGGCAAGGTGGCTGAGCCCAACACGCGGGTGTTCATCAACGAGGCGGTCTGCGAGGGCTGCGGCGACTGCGGCGAGAAGTCGAGCTGCCTGAGCGTGCAGCCCATCGAGACCGAGTTCGGCCGCAAGACGCAGATTCACCAGTCGTCGTGCAACAAGGACTTCACCTGCCTCGACGGCGACTGCCCGGCGTTCATCGAGGTGGTGCCGGCGGGGAAGATCCCCACCAAGGCCACGGTGGCGATCGAGCACATTGGCGACGACCTGCCCGAGCCCGACCGGATCGACGAGGGCAACATCTTGATGATGGGCATCGGCGGCACAGGCGTGGTCACGGTGAACCAGATGCTGGCGACGGCCGCCTTGCTTGACGGAAAAACGGCCAACGGCCTCGACCAGACCGGTCTCGCCCAGAAGGGCGGCCCGGTGCTGTCGAACCTCAAGGTCCGGAAAATGGGCGCCAACGGCGACGACGCCTCGGCGGCGGATCACGACGGCGGCGACGAGGCCAACAAGGTCGGGCTCGGCGAGGCCGACGCCTACATCGTGTTCGACTTGCTCACCGGCACCAATCCGGCCAACCTCGACAAAGCGCTGGCCGGCAAGACCGTTGCCGTCGTGTCGTCGTCGAAAGTGCCCACCACTTCGATGGTGCGTGACACCTCCGCCGAGTTCCCGGAGTGGACCGCCTTCCAGCGGGTCATCGACGAGTCGACCAGTCCCGAGCGCAACGTCTATTTCGATGCGGGCACGCTGTCAGACAGCCTGTTCCGCTCGCACATGCCGGCCAACGTGCTGGTGGTGGGCGCTGCCTATCAGGCGGGCGTGGTGCCGATCAGCGCTTCGGCGATTGAGCGGGCCATCGAGCTGAACGGTGTTGCGGTGGAGATGAATACCCAGGCGTTCCGCATCGGCCGCAAGATTGTGCTCGACCCCGACTTCCTCGGAACGCTCGAGGTGGAGCGGGTCGGCAAGGTGAAGCGCGAGGTCGGACCGTCAGGCCGTGAGCAGGACCTCATCGACACCGTGCCCAGCCAGTCCGAGGAGCTGGCACGGCTGCTGCGCATCCGGGTGCCCGACCTGGTGGCCTACCAGAATCACGCGTACGCAGCGGCGTACGCCAGCTTCATTGCCAAGGTGCGTGAGGCCGAGGCTGCGGCGGGCAGCGAGACGGCGCTCAGCGAGGCCGTGGCCACGTACCTCTACAAGCTGATGGCCTACAAGGACGAGTACGAGGTGGCCCGGCTGCACCGTTCGGGGGCGTTCCAGCAGGCCGTGCGCGACCAGTTTGGCGACAAGACCGATGTCACCTACAAGCTGCACCCGCCGATCATGCGGCGCATGGGTGTCGAGAAGAAGATCGGCCTCGGCCGGTCAGGCGACATGGCGTTCGCCCTGCTGGCGCGGATGAAGGGCCTGCGCGGCGGAGCACTGGACCTCTTCGGCAAGACCGCCCATCGCAAGATGGAGCGGGAGCTGATCGACGAGTACCGCGGCATGATCGAGCGGGCACTCGACACGCTGGGTGCAGGCGACGAAGCCGCCTATGCCCGGGCGGTCGAGATCGCCCAGCTTCCGGACATGGTCCGCGGCTACGAGGAGATCAAAGAGAACAACGTCGAGCTGTTCCGGGCCCGCGCCGCCGAACTCAACGCCTGACCCCCCTTCATGGCTGCCAACCGGCTGAACTGATTCGACAGCGCTGCGTTCGGGGCAGCGTGAGCCGCTGCTTCCTAGGCTGTGACGCCGTGAGTGACGCCAATCGGGAGCCGTCGCCGATGCCCGAGGCCCTGAAGGGCTTGGACATCGCGCCGTCGGTGCTGGACCTTGTGGGTCGCACGCCGATGGTTCGGCTGAGGAAGGTCGAGCCTCACACCGCAACGCCGGTCGTTGCCAAGCTGGAGACCACCAACCCCGGCGGCTCGGTGAAGGACCGCGCCGCAGTGGCGATGATCGACGCCGCCGAGGCTGACGGCTTGCTGCAGCCGGGCGGCGTCATCGTGGAGCCAACTTCGGGGAACACCGGCGTGGGCCTCGCCGTGGTTGCTGCGCAGCGCGGCTACCGGTGCATCTTCGTATGCACCGACAAGGTGGCGCCCGAGAAGGTGGCGCTGCTGCGGGCCTACGGCGCAGAAGTGGTGGTCTGTCCGGTGGCGGTTGCACCCGACGATCCACGCTCGTACTACTCGACCGCGGAGCGACTGAGGAGCGAGACGCCGGGCGCCTACTCGCCGAACCAGTACGGCAACCCGAGAAACCCCCAAGCGCACTACGAAACGACCGGACCAGAGATCTGGGCACAGACTGAGGGCCGTATCACCCACTTCGTGGCGGGTGCAGGTACAGGTGGCACCGTCACCGGCGTAGGTCGCTACCTCAAGGAACAAGATCCCGATATACAGGTCGTGATCGCCGACCCGCCGGAGTCGGTGTACGTCGGCGGAGACGGGCGGCCCTACTTGGTGGAAGGCATCGGCGAGGACTTCTGGCCGTCCACCTACGATCCCGGCGTCGTCGACCGTGGAATCCCCGTGACCGATGCCGAGTCGTTCGCGATGGCACGTCGGGTTGCCCAGCGCGAGGGCCTGCTGATCGGCGGTTCTGGCGGTACGGCTGTGACGGGCGCATTCGCTGTTGCCGCGGAACTCGATGCCGCCGGCCGCTCGGAGGAGTCGTTAGTGGTCACGCTCATTCCTGACTCGGGCCGTGGCTACCTCAGTCGGGTGTTCGACGACGAGTGGATGGCACAGATGGGGTTCCTGCCGCAGGTGCCCGGGCCCGAAACGGTGAGCAGCCTCGTCCACGGCGAGTTCGTGTTCGTACGGCCCGACGACACTGTGGCCGCTGCGCGGCGATGCATGGATCGGGCGGGATTGCGTGCCGTTCCGGTGTGCACGGGCGAGATGCCACTGGCCGCTGCTCAGGTGGTGGGCTCGGTGGCCCAAGACGGGCTGCTGGCGGTGGATGGCGGCGCAACGGTGTCTGCGGCGATCGAACCGCCTCTGCCTGCGGTCGGCATCGGAGAACCAATCGACCGAATCGCCGAGCTGCTGGCCCGAGCCGACCTGCTCGCGGGACCCGAGGCGGTCGTGGTCTATGACCGGGGCAGGCCCGTCGCGACGCTCGGCGCGGACGCTATCGGAGGCAGCTGATGCTGGGGGGTGATCCGCAGGTGTCGGGGTTCGAGGACCCCGACGAGTTCGGCTTCGAGACGCGGGCGATCCGGGCGGGCCAGCCCCACGACGCCTACACGGGTGCGGTGGTCACGCCGATCTCGCTGGCGACCACCTTCGCCCAGGAAGCCGTCGGCCATCCCCGCCATGGCTACGAGTACGGCCGCACGGGAAACCCGACCCGTCACGCCTACCAGGTCTGCGTGGCGTCGCTGGAAGGCGCCCGGCACGGGTTCGCATTCGCCAGCGGGCTGGCGGCGTCGGATGCGCTGCTGCGGGTGCTGCGCCCGGGCGACAGCCTGCTGCTCGGCGATGACGCCTACGGCGGCACGTTCCGGCTCATCGACCGGGTGTTCGGCAATGTCGGCGTGGGGCTCGCTGCGGTCGATCTCACCGCCCCCGACAAGATCCGCGACGCCTGGACGCCGAGCACCCGCATGGTGTGGCTGGAGACGCCTACCAACCCGCTGCTCACGGTGTTCGACATCGAAGCCATCTGCGCCGTCACCCACGAGCTGGGTGGCATCGTGGTGGTGGACAACACGTTTGCAACGCCCTACCTTCAGCAGCCGTTGGCGCTCGGCGCCGATGCGGTGGTGCACTCGGCCACCAAGTACCTCGGCGGCCACAGCGACGTGGTGGGCGGCTTCGTGGCCACCAACGACGACGAGCTGGCCGACCACCTCGTGTACACGCAGAACGCGGTGGGCGCCGTTCCCAGCCCGTTCGACTGCTACTTGACGCTGCGGGGCGTCAAGACCCTCGGCGTGCGCATGGACCGCCACGGCGCCAGCGCGCAGGCGATCGTCGAGCTGCTCGACGCGCACCCGGCCGTGCGTTCGGTGCTGTACCCCGGTCTTCCCGAACACCTCGGGCACGACATCGCCTGCCGCCAGATGAGCGGCTTCGGCGGCATGGTGTCGTTCCGGCTGCACGGCGGCCGGACCGCTGCCGAGCAGGTTGCGGCATCCACCAAGGTTTTCACGCTGGCGGAATCGCTGGGCGCAGTCGAATCGCTGATCGAGCATCCCGGAGCGATGACCCACGCATCGGCCGCGGGTTCGGCGCTGGAGGTACCCGACGACCTCGTGCGGCTGTCGGTGGGCCTCGAGACCGTCTCGGACCTGCTCAACGATCTCGGCGCCGCGCTCGACACAGCATGAAACACGGTCATAAGCGGCTGGCCTGCAATGATGTGCGAATCAGCCGCCGTATTGCCCGCTAGCGCGCCCGCGCGCGACGAGGAGAGAAGCCATGGAAGGCGAAATGTCAGGCAACATTGCCTGGATACTGACCTCAGCGGCCTTGGTGCTGTTCATGGTGCCGGGGCTTGCGCTGTTCTACGGCGGCATGGTGCGCGCCAAGAACGCGCTGAACATGCTCAACATGAACATGTGGTGCCTGGGCATCGTGCCGGTGATCTGGGTGCTGGTCGGCTACAGCCTCGCAGCGGGCGAAAGCGGCCTGCCGATCATCGGCGATTTTTCGCTGATGGGCATGGCCGGCATCCACGACGCCGAGAGCCTGGCCACGTTCGCCTTCCTGATGACGTTCGCGGCCATCACTCCGGCGCTCATCTCGGGCGCCGTCGCCGACCGCATGAAGTTCTCGGCCTGGATGGTGTTCGTGCCGCTGTGGTCGCTGCTGGTGTACGCGCCGGTCGTGTACTGGGTGTACGGCGCTGACGGCTGGATCTTCAACCTGCCCGCCCACGACTTTGCGGGCGGCACCGCCATCCACGTGAACGCCGGCGCCGCCGCCATGGCGCTGGCACTGGTGGTCGGCCGTCGCTCCGGCTGGCCCGACAACCGGCCAGTTCCGCACAACGTGCCGTTCGTGATGCTGGGTGCGGGCATCCTGTGGTTCGGCTGGTTCGGCTTCAATGCCGGGTCGGCCCTGGCGGCCGACGGTGCAGCGGCGCAGGCGTTCGTGAACACGTTCATCGCTGCGGCGGCCGGCATGGTGGGCTGGGCGTTCGCCGAGTACGCACGGCATCAGCGGGTGTCCACCATCGGCATCGCGTCGGGCGTCGTGGCGGCGCTGGTGGCCATCACGCCGGCGGCGGGCTTCGTGGGCTCGATGCACTCGCTGGCGTTCGGCGCGATCGCTGGCGTGATCTGCTTCTTCGCCATCGAGGCCAAGTTCCGGGTGGGCTTCGACGACAGCCTCGACGTGGTCGGCATCCACTGGGTGGGCGGCGCCGTCGGCGGCGTGCTGCTGGGCTTCTTCGCCGACGCATCAGCGGTGCCCGGGGGCGACTTCATCGACGGCGTGTTCTTCGGCGGCGGCGTGCTGCTGTGGAACCAGGTGCTGTCGATTGCCGTGGTCACCGTGTACTCGTTCGCCGCCACGTGGATCATCGCCAGCGTGATCAAGGCGACCATGGGCATCCGGGTCTCGGCCGAGGTCGAGATGGCCGGCATCGACGTGAGCGACCACGGCGAGGCTGCCTACCAGATCGAGTAGCAGCGAGAAGCGGCCGAGCAGGCGTTAACTTGCCGGCGTGACACGCACAGAAGCACCGGATGCCGGCGGTGAGGTCTACGACGACTACGACCTCGCGCCATCCGATACCGAAGTCCGCCAGTTCGAGCAAGAGCGGTGGATCCGCCCGCCCGGCGCCACCGAGGTGCTGCTGGTGCGCCACGGCGCATCGCAGGCGTTCATCCCCGGTGAGCCCTTCCCGATGCTCGGCGACCAGGGCGACCCGGCGTTGGCACCGAAAGGGCACGAGCAGGCTGCGGCGATGGCCGACCGGCTGGCGCACGAGCCGATCGATGCGATGTACGTGTCGTCGCTGCAGCGCACCCAGCAGACGTTCGCGCCACTCGCCGAGCGGCTGGGCATGACCCCGACGATCGAGCACGATCTGCGCGAGGTGGCCCTGGGCGAGTGGGACGGGGGACGCATCCGCCAGTTCGCCGCCGACAACCACCCGCTGTACGAGCGCCTGCACATCGAGCGGCGCTGGGATGTCATCCCCGGCGCCGAGTCGAATGAGCAGCTCATCGGCCGGTGCATGGCGGCGCTCGGGCGCATCGCCGACGCACATCCGGATCAGCTCGTGGCGGCATGCGTTCACGGCGGGGTGATCGGCGCCGTGCTGGCGCACATCACCGAGTCCACACCGTTCTCCTTCGGCGGCTCCGACAACTGCTCGGTCACCCAAGTAGTTCGGTGCGACGGCGACTGGGTGCTGCGCAGATTCAACGACTGCTCACACCTCGACAACCACCTGCACCACGGCTGAGGTTTCACTCAGCCACGCCAGAATCGCCCGACACACCTGCTGCGCAGCGTGTCCGGAGGACAACGGACCAAGCCGTAGGGTTCGAAGATGAAACGCCTCATCGGGCCGCTGCTGGCGCTTGCACTCATCGCTGCCGCATGCAGTGACAGCGCAACGGACTCACCTCCGGACGCCACCGCCACGGCAGCCGTCACCACGACAACCATCAGCGAGACTGCAACCGCCACAACGGCTGCGGCCGTCGCCACTACTTCGGAGCCGGCAACAACCGAGGCACCTGCTCCGGCAACGACCGGGGCGCCGCCCGCCGAGCCGGCCGCAGGCGACTTGGTGTCGGCAGAGCCGGTCGATGCCGGCGAATTGAACGGATGGCGCATCACGTACCTGTCCACCGGCGTGCGGGGCGACCTGGTGGAGGTGAGCGGGCTGGTCTTCGCGCCGCCCGACGTGCCCGCCAACTCGCCAATCGTCTCGTGGGCCCACGGAACGACGGGCGTGGCGGATGTCTGCGCACCATCGGCGACACATCCGGTCGGTTCTGAGATTCCGATGGCAATCGCCGCCGCAGGCCACATTGTCGCGGCCACCGACTACGAGGGCCTCGGCACGCCGGGCGTCCATCCGTACTTGGTGGGTCCCAGCGAAGGCCGAAGCACCCTTGACATCGTGCGGGCCGTGCGCCAGACGGAGCTGGACGCCAGCGACCGCTACGTCGTCTGGGGCTTGTCGCAAGGCGGTCACGCCGCCTTGTGGGCCGGGCAGCTCGCGGCGTCATACGCACCCGAGCTGGATCTCGCCGGGGTCGTCGCCGCTGCGCCTGCTGCTGACATGAGCGGTTTGATGGACACCGTCGGCACCACGGCGCAGGGCTTCGCCGTCATGGCGGCTTTCGCGATGGCGGCTGCCTATGACGACCTCGACCTTGGGGACTATTTCTCTGCCGAGGCCATCGACCAGATGGGAATCGTCGAGGAAGCCTGCCTCGGCGCCGTGTTCGAGGCCTTCTTCGGGCTCGACGACAGCGCGATGCGTAACCCCGACGGCTGGGACGGCATCAAGCCGGTCGGCCCGCTGGCCGAGGTGCTCGCTGCCAATCAGGCCGGCGGAGCGCCGATCGCCGATGTGCCGGTGCTGTTCGTGCAGGGCTGGGCCGACGCCGTCGTACTGCCTGAACTGGTCCGTGACCTGCACGGTGTGTACTGCTCGCAGGGCACCCAGGTGACGCTTGAGGTATATCCCAACGGGGGACATGTCGACACCACGTTCACGTCCATGGAAGACACGCTCGGCTGGGTGGCGGATCGGCTCAACGGCGTTGCCGAGCCGCATGGCTGTGACTACGTCGATCCGGATCTGGCAGAGATCGAAGCTGCCGCGCAGACCCCCGCCGCCTTCGCCGGCACGCTGCTCGAAGGGTCAGCGCCCGAGGGCATCGACAATCTCTTCAGCGAGACCACGACGCCCATTGCGGAAACCTGCCCCGGCACGCCCGCGTTCGGCGGTGCTGAGCCGACGGCCTATTCGGGATCCGTCTGGGTCCAAGACGCCACGACGGGACCGTTCCTCGACGCCTGGATCGCCCGCTTCGAATCACCCGAGGCGGCCTCGGTGGCCCTTGCCGACTTCGAAGCGGAGCTCATTGCCTGCGGCGAGTTCGTGGACCCAGGCACGACAGCGCTGGGATCGTTCAGTCCTGGAGCAGATCCCGACCTGGGCGACGAGTCATTCGGTGTCGACTACGCGGGCAACGTGGCCGGCTTCCCGGTCAACCGCTACAGCGCCGTGGTGCGTATTGGCGACACGCTGTATGGCTCGGGCCTTGCGGCCCTGTTCACCGAACCGGACGTCGCTGCGGTGATGCACGCACTCAACGCCATCCTTGGCCTCTAGGGGCCTGCGAGGAAGGCGCCGAGTGCGGCCGTGAGCATGGCGGGATCATCGCCGCCGCCGAGTTCACGTGCAGCGTGCATCGACAGCTGCGGCGAGCCCACGTCGACCACGCTCATGCCCAGCCGGGAAGCCGTGATCGGCCCGATCGTGGAGCCGCACGGCAGGTCGCCGCGGTGGGAATAGACCTGGTGGGGCACCCTGGCGGCGTCGCACGCGGCCACGAAGCGTGCATGCGTGTGCGCATCGGTGGCATAGCGCACGTTGACGTTCGTCTTGATCACCGGGCCGCCGTTCAGCAGCGGCAGGTGCCGGGGCTCGTGGCGTTCGGGATAGTTCGGATGCACCGCATGGGCCCCGTCGGCCGAGACGCACAGCGAGCGGGCCACCGCCCGCAGGTACTGCTCACGGCTGGCGCCCAGCGCGGCGGCAATGCGCTCGAGGGCGTCGGCCAGGATCGGGCTGCCGGCTCCGGTGGCGGAGTCGCTGCCGATCTCCTCGTGGTCGAACAGCACCACGACCGCGGCTGTGTCATCGGGAAGCGAGTCCAAGCCCGCCAGCGCCTCGATGGCCGCATGGCACGACGCCAGGTTGTCGATGCGGGCAGCGGCGTACATCTCCGCGTCGCGCCCGATTCGGGCCGGCGGAGTGAGGTCGTGTGCCATGACGTCCCACGCCAGCACGGCCTGAGGCTCGACCTCGAGCTCGTCTGCCAGAAACTCACGGAATCCCGCAGCGCTCGGCTCGCCGAGCCCCCACACCGGGGCCATGTGCTGCTGACGGTCGAGCTTGAGCCCGTCGTTCACCTCGCGGTCGAGATGAATCGCGAGCTGCGGGACGCGCAGCAGCGCCCGGTCGCAGCGCCACAGCACCGTTCGGGACCCGGCCGCTGGGGCATCGCTGGCCCCGTTGCCGCTCCCGCGCTGCACCTCCACGCGGCCTGACAGGCCGAGGTCGCGGTCGAGCCACGAGTTCAGCAGCACGCCGCCGTACACCTCCACGCCGAGCTGGCGATAGCCCAGCGTGCCAGTGTCGGGCTGGGGGCGCACACGCAGGTTGGGGCTGTCGGTGTGCGCGCCGATCACGCTGAAGCGCAGCTGCTCCGGGTCGACCGCAGCGCCGGCCCGCACGGCAACCACGGTGCCGCCATCGCGCACAGCGAAGCCCTGTGCAACGTCGAGTTCGCTCCATGACTCGCTGCGGCCAGTCTCCACAAAGCCGGCCGCTGCCAGCCGGTCTACCGCTGCCGCAGCCGCATGAAACGGCGACGGCGACGCCTCGATGTACTCGAAGAGCGAGTCGAGCATTCGGCTCCTATGCGTCGGCGTAGGCGGTGATGATGTCCCGGCTGAAGTCATCGAACTTGGAACGCGACATCGGATTGGTGATGAGCCGGGTGATGCCGATCGCTGCGTACTTCTCCACCCACTCCGGGGTTGCCGCGCCGATTGTGGTGAAGTCGAGCTTGTCGGGGTCGCGCCCCGCCTTCTCCGCGCAGCGCTTCGCATGGTTGAAGAGCATCGCCATCTCGTCGAGGTCGCCCGAGACGGGGAAGAACCCGTCGCCGTGCTCGCCGGCTCGGCGAGCGGCGCGCTTGCTGTCGCCCCCCACGATGATCGGGATATGGCCCGACGGCTGGGGGCGGCAGTACACACGGTCGAACGAGACGTGCTCGCCGTCGAATGAGCAGACGTCCTGCTGCCAGAGCGCTCGGTAGGCGTGCAGATGCTCATCGGTGATGTCGCCGCGGTCGGCGAACGGCACGCCCAGCGCGTCGAACTCCTCCTCCAGCCAGCCGGCGCCCACGCCCAGCAGCACGCGACCGCGCGAAAGGCGATCGAGCGTGGCAACTGCCTTCGCCGTCACGGCGAAGTTGCGCTGCGGCACGATCAGCACCCCGGTGCCCAGCTTGATCTCGGAGGTCACCGACGCCACGAAGGCCATCCACATCAGCGGGTCGGGAATGTCGATGTCGTCGCGCTTGCCGGGCATCTTGCCGTCTTCTGCATACGGGTAGGGCGTCTGGTAGCCCTCTGGCACCACCACATGCTCGACCGTCCAGAGCGACTCGAAACCCGCCCGCTCGGCTTCCTGCGCATACGCGATGGCTGTCTCGCCCTCTACCTGCGGACCCGTGTTGGCCAGGGTCATTCCGAATTTCACTGTGTACCTCTCATCACATCGCTGCAGCCCGTAGTCTGCCCCTATGCGACGCATCTCTGCTCTGTTCGTTGTGCTTGCTCTCGCGGCCGCTGCGTGCGGCGGCGATGACGATCCGCCGCCCGCCACCGAGGCAGCCGCGCCTACCACCGCCGCGCCGACCACGGTTGCCACCACTGAAGCGCTCCCGCCCACCACCACCGAAGCCCCGCCGCCCCCGCCCACTACCGAGGCGCCCCCGCCGACCACTGAGGCGCCGCCACCCACCACTGAGGCGCCCCCGCCCACCACCACCGAAGCTGACGCACCGGAAGCCGCCGCGCTGCCGCCTGCCGTGGAAGGCGCCCTGCTGGAAGGCCAGACACCGGAGGGCTTCGACACCCTGCAGACCGCCACCAACATCCCGCGGGCCGAGACCTGTCCCGGCACCCCGGCCTACGGCGGGATCGTGCCGGTGGCGTACTCCGAAGCGGTCTGGGCGGCCGATCCGCTCACGGGGCCGTTCCTCGACGTCTCCATCTCCCGGTTCGAATCGCCCGACGTGGCTTCGCAGGCCTTCAACAACTACATAGTGGAGGTCATCGCCTGCGGCGAGTTCCCCGAGCCGTCCACCGGTGCGGTAGGTGCGTTCAGCGAAGGCGAAGACCCCGGCCTGGGCGACGAGTCGTTCGGCACCGACTACACGGCCACCTTCCAGGGGCTGCCGGTCAACCGCTACGGCGTACTGGTACGCATCGGCGACTCCATATACAGCTCGGGTGCCACCCACGTGTTCGTGGATCCCGACAAGGCAACCGTGCTCGCGGCGCTCAACACCTTCCTCGGCCAGTAGCCGATCCGTCGGCTTGAATCGGCGTTGAGATGCCAACGCTGAAAGCGCCGACGCTGAGCTACAGCGCAGAACAGCTGCGCGGCGACGTCTTCGGAGGTCTCACCGCGGCTGTGGTGATGCTGCCGCTCTCGCTGGCGTTCGGCGTGGCGTCGGGTCTCGGCGCCATCGCCGGCCTCTATGGCGCCGTCGCCGTGGGGTTGCTGGCAGCGATCTTCGGCGGCACGCGCACGCAGATCTCGGGGCCCACCGCGCCGCTGTCGGTGGCCATGTCGGTGGTGGTGATCGACTACGCCGGCGGCGATATCGAAAAAGCCCTGGCGATCGTGGTGCTCGCCGGGATGGTGCAGGTGCTGCTGGGCGCGCTGCGTCTCGGCAGCTATGTGTCGTACACGCCCTACCCCGTGGTGTCGGGGTTCACCTCCGCCGTCGGCCTGATCATCATCGTGGTGCAGCTGATCCCGTTGCTGGGGCACGAGGTTGCGCTCGGCGGGGTGTCGGCATCCATACGAGCACTGCCCGATGCGGTGGGCAACGTCGACATCGGCGCTCTCGCGCTCGGTGTGCTCAGCATCGCCGTGTGCCTGCTCTGGCCGCGCCGCCTGCGCCAGGCGTTGCCGCCGTCGGTCGCGGCGCTGCTCGTGTGCACGGTGCTCAGCGCGCTGTGGATCAGCGACGTGGCGGTCATCGGCGATGTTCCCTCAGGGCTGCCCGAAGTGCGGATGCCGTCGTTCAGCTGGGGAGACATCGGCGGGGCCATAGCGCCTGCGGTCACGCTCGCGCTGCTCGGCTCGGTCAACAGCCTGCTCACTGCGATGGTGGCTGATTCGATGACCCGCGATCAGCATCACCCCAATCGTGAGCTGCTCGGCGTGGGGGCGGCGAACGTGCTGGTGGCGTTCATCGGTGCGGTGCCCGGCGCGGGGGCCACCTCGGCCACCGTGGCAAATGTGAAGGCGGGTGGCCGCACGCGGGTGTCGGGGGTGCTCTGCGCAGTGGTGCTGGGTGCGCTGGTGCTCGGGCTGGGCCGGCTGGCCGAAGTGATCCCGCACGCAGTGCTCGCCGGCATTCTCATCAAGATCGGCTTCGACATCGTCGACTGGGAGTACATCGCCCGGGTGCGTCGCACCCGCCTCGACCAGTACGGCGTGATGGCGCTCACGCTGACGTTGTCGATCGTGTCGGATCTGGTGGTGGCTGTGGGGGCGGGCCTGATTGCCGCAGCGATGACCGGTGCCCGGCAGTTCGAGCGCCTCGAACTCGACGAGGGCGTGGTATCGACCCCGTTGCTGGACATGACGTTCCTGTACCCCCCGGGCAGCGGCGACGACGAGGGCGACGAGCCCGGCGGCATCAGCCTGGCCAGCCTCGACCTCGACGGTCCCGATCCGTTCGCGGCGCGCACCGGGCTGCTGTCGCTGCGCGGTTCCTATACGGCGTCGTCGTCGGTCCGGCTGTTCAACTCGATCAACCACGATGTCGAAGAGCACGAGGTGGTGATCTTCGACTTCAGCGAGACGCGGCACATGGACGACAGCGCCGCGTTCATGATGGGCCAGCTCATCGACGTGGCGTTGGATTCGGGCGCCAAGTGCATCGTGATGGGGCTCGAGGAGTCGCGGGCGACAAGCGTCCGGGAGCTGAACGTGCTGCGCAGCGTTCCCGTGGAGAACTTCGTCGACGATCTCGATGGCGCCCGGGTGGTGGCTCGCCGGCTCCTCGACGGAGACGGGGGAGGCGAGGGCGAGGACGGCGGGGGAGACGGGGGCTAAGCGCCGGAGTTCGCAGCCGCCTTGGCTGCGGCCTTGGCGGCTCGGCGTGCTGCCATCTGCTCTCGGTGTGCCAGCGTGCGGTCGATGTAGGGCGCGATCGCAGGTGTCTTGCAGCCCGTTTCGCCGTGATCGACCTCGATGGGCCCGATGCGGGCGTCGAGCTCGAGCACCGAGCGCCGCAGGCTCTCGTCTCGCAGCCCGATCGCGATGAGCACGCCATTCATCTCGTGGCGCACCCGGTTCGGCCGCTCGGCGATCTCCTCATCGATCTGCGCCACTAGGCCGCGCAGTTCGCTGGCCGACCACACGTCGGCCTGCTCGGCGGTGCAGGCCACGATGAACCAGCCCACCGACGCCGGCCACTCGGCGGGCGAATCCCGCCACTCGTTGCTGAGATCGCGTGCGTGCGGAGACTCGGCGAGCTTCCCGCCCAACGCCTCGGCGAGGATGTAGTTGTCGACATCACGCAGCCATCGGCGGGCACGGGTCTTGGTCATCGCCGCCGCATCGGCGACGCGCAGCGCCAGCACGCGTGCGTCGTGATTGCCTGAATCCCACAATTCTGCAGCGAGCGCATGATCGGTCGTGAGCGGCTTCGCGATGCGGCCGAGGTCTTTGTAGCTGACGCCGAACATCGGCTCGGCGGCGCCATGGCGCGCGTACACCTTGCGATTCTGCGCCGTGCCGGCGAGCTGCAACTGCGCCATCACGTCCTGCAGTCTCGACATAGCACCAAGCCTTCTGAGACGTCGCTGTCGGATATGTGGAAAGCCACACCGAAGAACGGAGCGTTGCTCCGATTGCACATGCTCGCGCGTTCACCGGGTAGTTCGAAACTACTTCGGACTGCATGCGTTTGCATCGGTGGACCCGGGCGGGGAGCTGCTGCGGGCGGTACGTACGCAACTCGTAGGGTTCAGGGCCGTGCGCGGGCTTGGCATTCGGCGCGGCGGGCAGCCGCTGGCGACCATCGCGTTCGGCGCCGTCTCGGTGGTGGTCTTCCTGCTGACGCACGACTTGGTGCAGGTGCTGTCGCTCACCCGCCGTTCCCTGAGCAATTCGGTGCTCGGCGACTACGGCACCGCCGCCGCCTTCATCGCCGAGCAGGGCGAATGGTGGCGCATTGTCACCGGCACGTTCCTGCACGCCGACCTGCGGCACCTGGCGTTCAACATGCTGGTGCTGTACTTGCTGGGGCGACGGCTCGAGCACCTGATCGGGCCGGCGCTGCAGGCCGGCGTCTACGTAGCGTCGCTGCTCGGCGGCTCGGCTGGGGCACTGCTGACGCTGCCCGCCGCGTACGCGGTGAGCGCCTCGGGAGCCATTGTGCTGCTGCCCTCGGCGTTCGTGGTTGGAGCGTCGGGCGCGGTGTATGGCGTGATGGGTGCGGCTTTTGTCGTGGAATACCTGCGCGGCGGCAACCCGTGGCGAGACGGGCTGGGCACCCTGATCATCATCAACGTGGTCTTCTCGTTGCTGGTTCCCGACATCTCGATCGGAGGGCACCTCGGGGGACTGGCGGCCGGTGTGCTGGCGGGCTTTGCAATCGGCGACACCAGCCGGCGCCGTCACCCGCCGACGCTGGCGGAGCGGCTGTCGAACGAGCCCATCGACACTCGGATGCGGCGGCCGCCGGTCGTGGTCTGGGGATTGCTGGCGCTCCTCGCCGCGGCAGGGTTCGTCGGCGCGCTGGCGGCTGCGACCACGTGGCGCGACCCGCTCTTCTAGCGACGGAGCGCAGGCACCGGCCGCTCAGGGGACGACGTCGGTGGGTGCCGGGTCGGACTCGCGGTTGATCACTATGGCTGCGATCACGGCCACAATGCCGATCGCCTCACGCACGCTGGGCACCTGTGACAGCCAGACCAGTCCGATCAGCGTGGCTGTCGCCGGCAGCAGTGCCTGCAGCAGGGCGAATCTTGCCCGCGCCAGCCGCTGCATCACGAGCTGGTCGATGCCATAGGGGATGACGTTCGACAGCACGCCCGCCGCTGCGCCGCCCAGCAGCAGCAGCGGCGCTGCCGCAGCGGCGCTGAGCCCGCCGGCGGCACCGGCGCCATCGACGATGCCCACCGGGCTGATCACCAGGGCGCCGATGAGCATGCCCACGCCGAGCCCGTCCACCGCCATCCCGGCTCGGGCCACGCGGTGCCCCAGCACGATGTAGCCCGCCCACAGCGCACCGGCGATCAGCGAGAACAGCGCCCCGAGCTGGGCCTCGGGCGGCGCAAACCCCGCCAATGCCGCCACCCCGCC
Organism: Acidimicrobiia bacterium; assembly: GCA_022820505.1. GTDB lineage: Bacteria > Actinomycetota > Acidimicrobiia > Acidimicrobiales > Poriferisodalaceae > Poriferisodalis. The sequence goes on from JAJEFK010000061.1 coordinate 107,331, forward strand.
GACGGCCAGCGCCAGCGCCCCGCCCGACCGCAGCGTCCGGGTGCCGAACGCCGCCACGGCAATCGGCCCGATGAACTCGATCGCCACCGAGTTGCCCAGCGGCACTCGCTCGATTGCCAGGTAGAAGAACAGGTTCATCGACGCCAGCGCCGCTCCGAACGCCGCCGTCCACGCCAATTCGATGCGTGACCAGCGCCGCCGCCACGACCGGCGCAGCAGCACCAGCACCGCTCCGGCGCCGGCCACCCGCAGCAGGGCGACCGTGCCCGGCCCCAGCTCGTCGAACAGCTCGAACGCCGTGGCAGCGCCCAGATATTGCGACACGGCGCCCACGGCGAACAGCGCCTCGGGCGACACTTTGCCGGCGCTCCAAACTCGTTCGACTGGTGCGCTCAACTAGGTACCTTCCCATGACAGACGTGATCTAGGGTGTGAGCCAGACGCATACAGCTTGGCGAACCATGCTGACGCTCGTGCACGATTCAGGTGGCTGCGGCCGTGAGCGACAGGCGCACGAGGTGTTTTCGCGAGGACTCGTCGGGCGAATTCAGGGAGGACTGTGCGTATGAACAAGAAACTGCTCACGCTGTTGGCGGCGCTCTTCGCGCTGTCGCTGCTCGCCGCGGCATGCGGCGACGACGGCGACGGCGAGGCCACCGACACGACGACCGCGCCGGCGGCAACCGAAGCGCCTGATGAACCCGGCGACGAGATGATGGACCATCTCGGCGACGGCTCGCTCGGCGCGGTCACGGTGGAAGCAGGCGGGGCTGTCCAGATCCGCTCGCTCAACGCCATCACCGGTGACGTCGCCTTCTTCGGCCTGCCGCTCGAACGTGCGGTCATCCTCGCGATCGAGGACTACGGCCAGATTCACGGCTTCGACGTCGACCTGGGCACCACGCTCGACGACCTGTGCTCCAACGACGGCGGCCAGGCAGCCGCCCAGATCGTCGTGGCCGACGAAGACGTGCTCGGCGTGATCGGCACTTCCTGCTCGGGTGCAGCGGTGGCCGCAGCACCGCTCATCACCGACGCCGGCATGGTCATGATCTCAGGCGGCAACACGTCGCCTGCGCTCACGTCAGACCTGGCGGGCACGCCCGGTGAGAACTACAACGTCGGCTACTACCGCACGGCGCACAACGACCTCTTCCAGGGTGCCGCAGTGGCCAAGTTCGTCTTCGGCGAGCTCGGGTTCACCACCGCCGCAGCGATCCACGACGGCGACCCGTACACCCAGGGCCTCGCACAGGCCTTCGCCGACGCCTTCGAGGCCGAAGGCGGCACGATCACCGGGTTCTCGGCGGTCAACAAGGAAGACACCGACATGGTGCCGGTGCTCACCGAGATCGCAGCAGGCGGCCCCGAAGCGCTGTTCTTCCCGATCTTCCAGCCCGCCGGCGACTTCGTGGCCGATCAGGCACCGGGAGTGTCGGGCCTGGAGAACACCGTGCTGCTCGCGGCAGACGGCCTGCTGAACACCAACTACCTGGCGCTGCCGCAGACCGCCGGCATGTACTTCTCGGGCCCCGATTCTCGTTTCGGCGAGAACGTGAACCAGAGCACCGGCAAGACGGCACAGGACTTCCTGGCCGCCTACGAGGAGCGCTGGGGCGAGGCGCCTGCTGCCCCGTTCTGGGCCCACGGCTACGACGCCACCACGATGCTGCTCGACGCCATCGCAGCCGCGTCATACGTCGACGCCGACGGCAACCTGAACGTCGACCGTCAGGGCATCCGTGACTACCTCAACAGCATCGAGGGCTTCAGCGGCCTGATCGGCACCATCAACTGCGACGACTTCGGCGACTGCGGCGCTGCCCGCATCACCGTGGTCCAGAACATCGGCGGCGAGGAGAACGCGGTGGCCAGCATGGACAACGTCGTGTTCTCCTTCGTTCCGTGAGCACAGGGGTCGGGTCCTAGGTCGGTCGGTCACGGCCTTCTAGGGTCAATCCAGTGATGGATGAAGGGGCGCCCCCCAGCGGGGCGCCCCGCCCCCGGCCCCGCGCCCGGCTGCTACGGCCCCGCACCCGGGTCGACTGGTTCCTCACCGTCATCCGGGTGGCGGTGCTGATCGTCCTGGCCGTCGGCTTCACGGCCTTCATCGCCCAGGAGATCAACCCCGACAACCCGTTCGCCCGCTGGGCCAACCCCGACGCCACCGGCCTCACCGGGGCGCAGTTCCGCGGGCTGGTGATCTCAGGCATCGCCCAGGGGTCCATGTACGGGCTGATCGCGCTCGGCTACTCGATGGTCTATGGCGTGCTGGGGTTCATCAACTTCGCCCACGGCGAGGTGTTCATGGTGGGCGCCATGACCGGCATGATCACGTCCAACAAGCTGGCCGACGCCGGCCTGTGGGAGTCGAACTTCATCGGCTCGCTGGTGTTCATCGTGGTGGTGTCGATCATCGTGTCGTCGCTCACGGCGGTGGTCATGGAGCGGGTCGCCTACCGGCCGCTGCGGGGGGCGCCCCGGCTGATCCCGCTGATCACCTCCATCGGCGTGTCGTTCTTCCTGCAGAACGCGTCGGTGGTGCTGCTGGGGCCGGCCAGCAAGTCGTACCCCAACGTGCCGGACTGGGTGAAGGCCAAGCACACCTTCCTGCAGATCGAGGGCGCCAAGATCCTGGTGATCGTGGTGGCTGCGCTGTCGATGGCGGCACTGTGGTACTACGTCGACCGCACCAAGACCGGCAAGGCGATGCGGGCGGTGGCAGAGGACGCGGAGATCGCGTCGCTCATGGGCATCGACGTGAACCGCACCATCGTGCGGGTGTTCGCCGTGGGCGGCGCCTTCGCCGGCATGGCGGGGATCCTCTGGGGGATCCTGTTCCGCAGCGTCATCCACACCACTGGCTTCCTGCCGGGCATCAAGGCGTTCAGCGCGGCGGTGGTGGGGGGCATCGGCCATCTCGGCGGGGCCATGGCCGGAGGGCTGTCTATCGGCGTGGCCGAGTCGGTGGGGCCGCTGCTGATCCTGGAGCCGCTGGGGGTCAGCGGCGTGTCGCAGCTGCGCGACGCGATCGCCTTCGCGGTGCTGATCGGTGTTCTGTTGCTGCGTCCCGCCGGGATATTCGGCGAGCGCCTCCCTGCTGAGGACCGCACATGACCGCCACCCTGCCCCCGCAGACCGGAGCAGCCGGCGCGAGTGCCGAGCCCCCGCCGGCGGCGTCACGGCCTGCACTGGCCCAGGACTGGCGGCGCCTGGTGCGCATGGGCGCCGTGGGCGCGGCCGCGCAGGTCTTCATCGC